>NZ_PDWV01000054.1 GCF_010093385.1 Pseudoxanthomonas mexicana | reverse complement strand
ACCGGCGCGGCTTTGTCCGGGTCGTACTTAGAAAGAATCTTTCTATATCTATCCAGATGGGAGCCAAGTAGATCTTTGGCGAGTTCCTCTGCGACTAGCTTGGAAGCATCCATTGGGGCCTAACACCTGAGTTAAGCCGACCCGCGAAGCGGGTTCGGCTTGAACGAACTGTTATGCGCGCCAAGGTAAACCCGAAGCCGGCAGCCCGCAACGGGGCGGGAAGAGTGGGCGGCACGGACAAAGCATCCGAAGGCACGGAGCAGGTCGAGGCCAGCAGAAGCCGAAGCCGACAGCGCCGCCAATCCGTAAGCCATGAAGTCCTCCTGTGCCGAGCGGCGCGAACGCGATGTATCCGAAGCCGAGTGAAGCGAAGTGCGGAAATGCCAGCGGTCCGGATGAGTCAACGCACGACCAACGCCGAAGCCCGCGATGCAACCGAGGTCAGTGCGTCACCGAAGCCGACAACATCAATACGCCAACCCACGCATAACACCTGAGTTAAGCCGACCCGCGAAGCGGGTTCGGCTTGAACGAACTGTTATGCGCGCCAAGGTAAACCCGAAGCCAGCGGCCCGCAACGGGCACGGTAAAGCAGGGGGCACGGATAAGGCATCCGTCAGCACGGCACGGGTCCAGGCCAGCAAGGACCGAAGCTGACAGCGCCGCCAATCCGTAAGCCATGAAGCCAACCGTTGCCGAGCGGCGCGAACGTGATGCGTCCGAAGCCGAGTGAAGCGAAGCCGGGAAACGTCAGTGAATCCGACGTGTCAGCGACCGATCAACGCCGAAGCCAGCGTCGTAGCGGAGTTTGCAACACCACCGAAGCCGACAACACCAATACGCCTACCCACGCATAACGCCTGAGTTAAGCCGACCCGCGAAGCGGGTTCGGCTTGAACGAACTGTTATGCGCGCCAAGGTAAACCCGAAGCAAGCGGCCCGCAACGGTCACGCAATACCCGGGAACACGGAGAAACGGTCCGTCAGCACGGAGGAGGTCGAGGCCGGCAAAGGCCGAAGCCGCGAGCGCCGCAAATCCGTAAGCCATGAAGCCATCCTTTGCCGAGCGGCGCGAACGCGATGCGTCCCAAGCCGATTGAAGCGAAGTCGGGGAGCGCGAGCGAATCGGACAGATCAGCGGGCGATCAACGCCGAAGTCTGCGATGCGGTAGGAGTCGCAGAACCACCGAAGCCGACAACACCAACACATCTACCCACGCATAACACCAGAATTAAGCCGACCCGCGAAGCGGGTTCGGCTTGAATGATTTGTTAGGCCCGGATACCGCTGGCGCCTGGCGAGGATTTTGCAACTACAGACCGCGTTGACTCAAGGAAGTCGTGGATAGCAGCCGGATCGGTGGTTTGACCAGGAGCAGTAAGGCCTGCATAGCAAAACAGAAAGTCCGATACCGAGGTGTCGCCACGTGCGAGATAAGCGCTGACGAAGTGCTCCATGACTCGGTATGCGTCTTGGACCGAGATCACTTGTCGTAACGAGTTGTCCAGCTCGGAGAGATCTTTCATACGGGGCCTAACACCTAGTAGACCCCAAAAAGGGGTGATAGCGCCGAGTATTCAGCCGTTCGCAGAGGTGCGTCAATATTGTTTCCTTTGTAAATCAATGAACTGAATCGCCGCTTGCTTGACTGGTCGGACTTCTTGGAAGGTTTTATCAGCGTAAAGCGACCTGTTATTGGTTTATCACCCCCATGTCGGGGTGGTATCCGGCTTCAGTCTAGGGCAGGGAGTTGGAGGGGGACGTGGTGGGCGGCGAGGAAGGCGCGTAGCGAGGCGGGCTTCACGGGTTTGGTGAGCAGGCGGTAGCCGCGCTCGCGGGCTTCGCGCTTCAGTTCGTCGCGGCCGTCGGCGGTGAGCAGGGCGCCGGCGATGGGGCCGGGGCTGGCGGCGCGCAGCGCATCCAGCGTGGCCAGGCCGTCCAGGCGGTCGTGCAGGTGGGAGTCCACCAGCATCACCGACGGGCCTTCGGCGATCTTCTGCAAGGCCTCGTCCACGGTGGTGGCGGGGATAACCTCCACCTGCCAGCGGCCGAGCAGCGCCTGCATGCCGTCGATGATTTCGCGGTCGTTGTCCACGCACAGCACACGCAAGCCGGCCAGGGAGTCGCTGGCCAAGGTGCCGCGTCGCGTCGAGGCGCGGCGTTCGCTCAGCTGGCTGCCGCGCGGGACCACGATGGAGAACATGCTGCCGTGATCCACCGTGCTGCGCGCATCCAGCTCGTGCTGCAGCAACCGGGAGATGCGCTGGCAGATCGACAGCCCCAGGCCCAGGCCGCGCTCGCCCCAGTCGAACGGCTGCTGGTAGCGGTGGAACTCGTCGTAGATCTGCCGCATGTGGTTTTCGGGAATGCCGGGCCCGGTGTCCCAGACCTGCAGCGCGACGTGGTCGCCGCGTACCCGCATGCCGATCACGATGCGGCCTTCGCGCGTGTAACGCAGCGCGTTGGCCAGGAAGTTCTGCAGTACCCGGCGCAGCAGGCGGCGGTCGCTGCGTACCGGTACCGTGCGTGCGTGTACGCGCAGTTGCAGGCCACGGCCCGCGGCGACGGGCGCGTACTGCGCGGCCAGTTCGCGCAGCAGTTCACCGACATCGAAGTCGCTGATCTGGGTGTGCAGGCCGCCGGCGTCCAGGCGCGATACATCCAGCAGGCCGTCGAGCAGTTCCTCGGCCGCGCGCAGCGAGGCGTCCACGCGTTCGCTCAGGTGCTTGCGTTCCTGTGCCTGCGCATCGTCGCCCTGCTCGCTGTCGCGCAGTGCGCTGACGAACAGGCGCGCCGCGTTCAGCGGCTGCAGCACGTCGTGGCTGATCGCGGCCAGAAAACGCGTGCGCGACTGTTGTGCGTGCTCCGCGGCCTCACTGCGCTCGGCCACGCGCTGTTCCAGCGTTTCGTTGGTCTCCAGCAGCAGGGCTTCGGCGCGCTTGAAGTCGGTGATGTCGTTGTAGCTGGTGACGTAGCCGCCGCCGGGCAGCGGCTGGCCGCGCATCTCGATCACCTGCCCGTCCGCGCGCACGCGCTCGAAGATATGCGGAGAGCCCGCGCGCATGTAGCGGATGCGCTTGTCGATCTGCGCATCCACGTCGCCCTCGCCCAGTTCGCCGCGCTCGGCGTTGTAGCGGATCAGGTCCGCGACCGGGCGTCCCACGTACAGCATGCCGTCGGGGTAGCCGAACATCTGCTGGTAGCGCCGGTTCCAGGCCACCAGCCGCATGTCCGGGTCCACCACGCTGACGCCGGCGCTGATGTTCTCCAGCGTGGTGGACAAGATCTCGCGGTTGAAGCGCAGCTCCTGCCCCGCCTGGTCCAGCACGGCGACCACTTCGCCCAGTTCCATGCCCGAGCCGCGCAGCACGCTGGTCAGCACGATGCGCGCGGAGGCGGCGCCGATGGCGGCGGCCAGCAGGCGCTCGGTGAACTGCACCCAGGCGCGGTCGGCGGGCGCGTTGGGCTGCAGCTCGCGTTCCAGCAGCTGCGCCTGCTCGGCGAAGGCGCGGCGCGCATGCCGTTCGCCGACCACGCGTTCGGCCAGGGTACGCAGGTCGCCCACGCGCACGCTGCCGGGCCATTCGCCGGCCACCAGCGCGGGCCGCTGCGCATACGGGTCGAGGAAGGGCGCGGCGCGCAGACGCTCGTCCACGCCGGGACGCGAGCGCGCGGAGACGATCATCATCGTGCCGGTGTTGATCAGCAGCGACCAGAACGTGCCGTGGGTCAGCGTGTCCCAGCCGCTCAGGCCGAACAGCTGCTGCGGGCGCAGCCAGTGGATGCCGAAGGGACCGTCGTGCAGCCACGCCATGCCGAACCAGCCGGCCTGCGTCATCGTCGGCAGCAGCAGGGTGTAGATCCACGTCGCGAAGCCCAGCACCATGCCGGCCTCCACCCCACGCCGGCTGGCACCGCGCCAGTACAGTCCACCGATCAGGCCCGGCGCAAACTGCGCCACCGCCGCGAATGCCATCAATCCGTACGAGGCCAGCGTGCTGTCGTTGCTGCTGCTGCGGTAGTAGGAATACGCAGTCAGGGCGAGCAACAGGATCGCCACGCGGCGGATCCACAGCACGCGCGAGGCCACATCGGCCTCGGCGTGGTGCTCGGCCCAGCCGCGTCGCAGCAGCACCGGCATGATCAGGTCGTTACTGACCATCGTCGCCAGCGCGATGCTGGCCACGATCACCATGCCGGTCGCCGCCGAGAAGCCGCCCACGTAGGCGATGATCGCCAATGCGGTGCGCCCCTCGGCCAGCGGCAGCGCCAGCACGTAGCTGTCGTCGGCCACGCTGGTGCCGCCGAACAGCGACGCGCCTGCGGCCGCCACCGGGACCACCATCAGCGAAAACAGTACCAGGTAGCCGCCGAACAGCCAGCGTGCCTTGCGGATGTCGCCCACGTCGCTGCATTCCACCACCGCCACGTGGAACTGGCGCGGCAGGCAGACGATGGCCAGGAAGCCCAGCAGAGTCTGTGCGATGAAGCCTACCGGCGGCGCATTCTCGAACAGCGTGCGTGCGGAGTTGGTGACGCGGAAGGCGTTGTCGCCCAGCCACAGGTAGGCGAACACGCCCACCGCGATCATCGCCACCAGTTTGACCACCGATTCCAGCGAGATCGCCAGCATCATGCCGTGGTGGTGCTCGGTGGCGTCCACCTGGCGGGTGCCGAACAGCGCGGCGAACAGCGCCATCAGCAGTGCCACGTACAGCGCAGGGTCGGTGAAGAAGCCATGGGCGCTATCGCCGCCGTCGCCGCTGAGCACGCTCAGGCTCATCGCCACGGCCTTGTACTGCAGGGCCAGGTAGGGCACCACGCCGATTAGGGCGATGACGGTGACCAGCGCGGCCAGCCGACGCGAGCGGCCGTAGCGCGAGGAAATGAAGTCGGCGATGGAAACGGTGTTCTCGCTGCGCGCGATCAGCGCCAGCCGCTCGATGATGCGCCAGCCGAACAGCAGCAGCAGCAGCGGTCCCAGGTAGATCGGCAGGTAGCCCAGGCCGTTGCGCACCGCGCTGCCGACCGCGCCGTAGAATGTCCACGACGAGCAGTACACCGCCAGCGCAAGGCTGTAGACCACCGGGCGCAGCCACGGGCGGTCGGGGTACATCGGGCGGCGGTCGCCCCACCACGCCACGCCGAACAGCAGTGCGGCATAGCCGATGGACACCAACAGCAGGATCCAGCTGGAAACCAACGCCCTCTCCCGGCGCTCAACCCGCCGCCGAGTGTACTGTGCGGCCGGTCCGGCGGCGTGCGGTCAGGCGGCGGGCGGGGCCAGCAGGCCGCGCACGGCGGTGTCGGCCTGGCCGCGCAGTTCCGGGATAGCGATGCTTTCCCAGATGCAGCCGATACGCAGGCTGCCGAGGATGAACACGCGGGGCTGCGGCTGTCCGTGCGCATCGACCATGCGGCCGTCGCGCGCCGCCTTCAGGCCGATGCCGTGCGGCCCGGTCTGGGCGTGGCCCTTGCGCAGCAGGTCGTGCAGCAGCGGATTGCGCATCGTCTGCGCACGCATTTCCACGCCCGTGGCGTTGACTACGTAATCGACATCAAACTCATCGATGCGCCCGTCGCGCGCATGGGTGCTGACGCGCAGGCGCGGGCCTTCGGCCATCACCGTGTCCAGGCGGCCGCGATGCAGGCGCAGCTGGCCGCGTGCGACGAGCGACTGCAGGCGGGCGTGGACCTCGGGCGCGATGCGGTGGCGATGCACGTCCCACTGGCGTACCCCGTGGCGCAGGAAGCGCCGCTGCTCGGGCAGCGGCAGCGACTGCCACAGTGCCTGCACGTGGGGGCGGATGCGCTCCATCACCGACTGCCACGGCAGGCCGTCGGCCATGGCCTCTTTCGCCGCGGTACGCAGGAAGCGCAGGCGTGCGCGCAGGTCCATCGCCTGCAGCGGGGCGGGGTCGAAGGTGGCGGCCCGGCCATGGCAATGCGGCAGCGGAAGCAACGCGTGCCGCGACAGTCATGGATCGTGCCCGCATGGCCGTTTTCGGCCAGGCTGAGCACCGTATCGACCATGCTTAGGCCCGAGCCGACGATGCACAGGTCGGCATCGCGCGGGATCGCCTTGACGGCGTCGAAGTCCCACGCCGCCAGCGAGCGTCCTTCCGGCAGCTGCGGCGCGCCGCGTGCGGGCAGCGGCTTGGGCGTGTTGCCGACCGCGAGCACGACGCCCGCGGCCTGCAGCTCGCCATGCCGGGCAAGGCGCAGCGTCGCGCCGTCGGTCCGCGGCTCGAGTTCGGCGACGCGGTCGTGGACGACCTGCAGCTGCGCCGGACGCGCGGCGATGGCCTCGGCCAGGCGTACGCGCAGGTACTCGCCGTAGCGACGGCGTTCGATGAAGGCGTGCGCCAGCGACGCGCGCTCCGGACCGCCCGGCGGCGTGGTGGCGCCCACGTAGTCCAGGAAGTCCTCGGGACGGTCGTCGAACGCGCTCATACGGACCGCCGGCACGTTGAGCAGGTGCTCGCCATGCGTCGTCGCATAGGCCACGCCCTGCGCCAGCACGCTGCGTGGCTCGATCATCACGATGCGCAGCGGCGCCGTGGCCTGGCGCAACGCCTGCATCGCCACCAGCACGCCCCCGGCGCCGCCGCCGATGATCGCCAGGTCGCAGGGCGGCAGCGGGGCGGTCGGGGTGTCTTCGCTCATGCGCGCATTGTAGCGAATGCGCCGGATCGGCCCGGTAGCCGGGCTACATCAGCGAATCGGCGAGCCGTGCGATGCCTTCGCGGCTGCGTTGCCACCCGGGGCGCCGTCGCCAGGCTTCGGCCTGCACGACATCGGCATGCGCCAGGTAGTCGGCTTCGATCGCGCGGATGCGCGCCACCAGGCCGGCGTCGTAGCAGACCAGTCCGATCTCCGCATTCAGCGCGAACGAACGGATGTCCAGGTTGATCGAGCCGACTAGGGCGATGCCGTCGTCCACCGTCAGGTGCTTGGCATGCAGGAAGTGCGGCCGGTACAGCGCGATCTTCACCCCGCAGGCCAGCAGCTCGGCGTAGTACGACTGCTGCGCCCACGCGGTGAGCGTCTGGTTGTTGGTGGCCGACAGCACCAGCTGCACGTCCACGCCCGACAGCGCCGCGATCCGCAGTGCGCTGAGCGTGGCGTCGTCGGGCACGAAGTAGGGCGTGGTCAGCACCACCTTGTGGCGCGCCAGGTGGATCAGCGCGTTGACGGTGTCGCGCGCGTTCTCGAAGGGGTAGGCGGGTCCGCTGGGCAGCAGCTGCGTGGCCACATCCTGCGGCTGCACGGACAGGTCGGGACGTACGTCCAGCCGTTCCCCGGTCTCGATGTACCAGTCGCTGGCGAACACGCCTTCCAGGTGCGAGACCACCGGCCCCTGCACGCGCGCGACGAGCTCGCGATTCGGATGGCCCGCCACGAACGTGGCCTCCGCCAGGTTCTGCGACCCCACGTAGCCGATGCGGTTGTCGATCACTGCGACCTTGCGGTGGTTGCGCAGGTCCATCCGGCCGCTGCGCCGCCAGCGCAGGCCGCCCGGCAGCATGTCGTGCACCATCACGCCGGCTGCGCGCAGGCGGGCGCGGTATGCGCGCAGCCCGCGCTTGGCGCCCACGGCATCCAGCAGCACGCGGCAGGTCACGCCGCGCGCGGCGGCCGCGCAGAGCGCGGACGTGACGGCTTCGCCCACCGGGTCGTCGAACATCAGGTAGTACAGCAGGTGCACCTGCCGGGTGGCCGCGCCGATGTCGTCCAGCAGCGCACGCAGCGACGCGTCGTAGTCATCCAGCAGCGTCACCGCATTGCCATGCGTGGGCATGAAGGCGCCCTGGCGTTCGATCAGCGGGGCCATCTCGGCCGCGGCACCGTCGCGCGGGGTCCAGCGCAGGGCACTGAGCGGGCGCTGTTCCTCGCGGATCACATCGGAGGCGCGCGCCTGCCGCGCGACACGCTCACGCGAAAGCCAGGGATGCCCCAGCAACAGGTACAGCGGCAGGCCGAGCAGCGGCACGAAGCCCACCAGCAGCAGCCAGCTGCGCGCCGCGGCCGGCGTGGTCCGGCTGGGGATCCACCACAGCGCCGCCAGCCGGATCAGCCAGTCGACTATCAGCAGCGCGGTGCCGAGGGACCAGTCCATGCGGTGCGGGTGTCCGGGGAAGGGGATGCCCTGATTCTGCGCAGGCGGACGGGCAAATGAAAACCCGCCACCGAATCCTTCTCCCTGCTTGCGGGGAGAAGGCGCCCGGAGAGCCCGTCCCGTACTCGATACGGGGGGCGGATGAGGGGCAGCTTCTGAGTTCACCAGTTCCGGAAAACAGGAAACCCCGCCGGAGCGGGGTTTCCTGAGAGGCACTGGATCCCGGCTTGACCAGCCTTTCGGCTGTTGAAAGCCGCCGGGATGACGCAACGGCACAGGCATTCGCGCGTACGCGAATGCGCCGTTGCGTCACTTGATCTTGCCTTCCTTGTAGATCACGTGCTTGCGCACGACCGGGTCGTACTTCTTGATTTCCATCTTGCCCGGGGTGTTCTTCTTGTTCTTGTCCGTCGTGTAGAAGTGGCCGGTGTTGGCCGAGGAGATCAGACGGATCTTGTCGCGCTTGGATGCCATGTTCGATTACTCCTCAGATCTTCTCGCCGCGCGCGCGCAGCTCGGCCAGAACGGAGTCGATGCCGTTCTTGTCGATGGTGCGCAGCGCGTGCGCGGACACTTTCAGCTTGACCCAGCGGTTTTCGCTGGCGACCCAGAAGCGGCGCTCGTGCAGGTTGGGCAGGAAACGACGACGGGTCTTGTTGTTGGCGTGGCTGACGTTGTTACCCGTCATCACACGCTTGCCGGTCACTTGGCATACGCGGGACATACGCACCTCGATAAGTAATTGTGTCGCCCATAGCCTGGGGGACGGCGGCCCGATGGACGGCCTGCAGGGCAGGTCGGACACCACGCGATACGGCAGGAAAACCGCTGCTGACCCAAGCCGGAATCGCGCTTCCGGCCGCAGATCCGGCCAGGCCGGACACAGCGAGCCGCGCATTATGCCGGGGTTTCCCTTGTGTCGCAAGCACTTAGGGCGGGCGGCACGGTGGGCCGAAGCCCGCCTGCCCAGCGTAGGTCGGGCCTCGGCCCGACATCGGCGCGTCTCGGCGGCTGGAAGGCGAGGTGGGCCGGGGCCCACCCTATCGGATCACGGTGCGGCCGCGGCCGCCTTGGCCGGGCCGGCCTTGCTGGCGGCGATGAAGGCGCGGATCTGGCTTTCCAGCACCGGCAGGGTCACCGAGCCCTGCTTCAGCACGGCGTCGTGGAAGGCCTTGATGTCGAACTTCGGACCCAGTTCGCGCTCGGCCTCGGCCCGCAGGCGGACGATGGCGATCTCGCCCAGCTTGTAGCTCAGCGCCTGCCCAGGCCAGGAGATGTAGCGGTCGACCTCGGTGGTCACCTCGTGCTCGGACAGGGCAGTGTGGTCGCGCAGGTAGGCCAGGGCCTGGTCGCGGCTCCAGCCCTTGTGGTGCACGCCTGTGTCGATCACCAGGCGCGCGGCGCGCCACATCTCGTAGGTCAGGCGGCCGAAATCCTCGTAGGGCGTCTCGTAGATGCCCATCTCCTTGCCCAGCTTCTCGGTGTACAGCGCCCAGCCTTCGCCATAGGCGGAGATGTAGTTGTCGCGGCGGAAGGCGGGCTGTTCGCCCTGTTCCTGCGCCAGCGCGGCCTGCAGCGAGTGGCCGGGCGAGGATTCGTGCAGCGTCAGCGCCGGCAGGTTGTACAGCGGGCGCGAGGGCAGGTCGTAGGTGTTCAGCCAGTACGTGCCCAGTCCGCCCCGGCCGGCCGTCCAGAACGGCGCGATGGCGGCCGGCACCTCGACGATGGTGAAGCGCCCGCGCGGCAGCGTGCCGATGAACTTGCCGACCTCGCCGTCCACGCGCTTGGAGATCCACGCCGCGCGGTCGAGCAGTTGCTGCGGCGTCTTGGCGTAGAACTGCGGATCGGTGCGAAGGAAGGTCAGGAACTCGGCGAACGTTCCCTTGAAGCCGGACTGCTCGATCACTTCCTGCATCTCGGCCCGGATGCGCGCGACTTCTTCCAGGCCGATCTGGTGGATCTGCTCGGCGCTGAGGTCCAGCGTGGTGTATTCGCGGATCTGCTGGGCGTAGAAGTCCTTGCCGCCCGGCATCGCTTCGGCCGCCAGCGTGGTGCGGGCCTTCGGCACGTATTCGGTGCGGAAGAACGCCAGCAGCGTGCCGAACGCGGGAACCACCCGCTCGCTGATCGCCACGCGCGCCTCCTTCCGCAGCGCTTCCTGCTCCGCCGCGGGAATGCGGGCGGGCATCTTCCTGTACGGTGCATAGAAGGCGGACTGCTCCGGATCCTTCAGCTCCGCCACCGCGGCGATCGACACGTCGCGGCCGTCCAGCACCGCGCGCGGCACGGTGAAGCCGCGTGCCAGGCCGGCGCGCATGTTGGTGATGTGCTGGTCGAAGTGGCGGGGCACGTCGCGCAGGCGTGCCGCATAGGCGCGGTAGTCGTCGGCCGTCTTCATCTGCCGGCGCGCCATGAAGGACAGGTTCGACCAGAACGAGGAATCGGAATTGAACGGCATCTCGTAGGCGCGCAGGCGCACTTCCGCCGCCAGGTTTTCCACCTGCGGACGGTAGATGGCCAGGTTGATGCGGTTCTCGGCCGAGAGTCGGGCCGGGTCGATCCCGTCCAGGTCCTTCAGCACCTGCTCCCAGACCTTCAGCCGCGCCTGCTGCGCCGCGGCGCCCACGTCGGGCAGGCGGGTGTTGTCGCCGCTGGTGTCGGTGTCCTCATCGGCCTGGCCGGTCTGCTCCTGCCGCCAGGTCCATTCCTTCTCGTAGATCGCCTGGAAGCGCTTGTCGGCGTCGGAGGGCGCGAAGGCGAGCGCGTGCAACGGAGCGCAGGCGAGCAGGAGGGCGGCGATGCGGAGGTTCAAGGCAGGCATCCGGTGGAAGCGGAAACCGGATGGTAATGCAGGCACAGGGGCCGCGCTTTCTGTAGGAGCGACGTCAGTCGCGACCGTGGGGCCTGGCGATCCGGACGACCTGATCGATCGCGGCGATGCAGGAGGACATGCCGCGCTCTTGCCGCAAGGTCCGGGGATGCGGGAACGGAAGACGTGCGCTCGCGACTGACGTCGCTCCTACAGGGATCCGGCCTCAGCCCTTCGGGCGCAGGCGCTCCAGCACGCCGTCCAGCGTGTCCAGGTCGGTGTACTGGATGATCAGCTTGCCCTTGCCGCCGCGGCCGTGGGCGATGGTCACGCGGGTGCCCAGGCTTTCGGACAGCTCGGTTTCCAGCGAAGCGATGTCCGGCTGCGGCGCGGCCTTGGCCGGTTTGGCCTTCTTGCCGTTGACCGGCACCTTGCCGGCGGCGAACTGCTGCGCGCGGTGTTCGACCTCGCGCACCGACCAGCCCTGTTCGGCGGCGTCGGAGGCCAGCTTGCTGGCCAGGTCCGGCGACAGCGTCAGCAGGGCGCGGGCGTGGCCCATTTCCAGACGGCGGGCTTCCAGCAGGGCGCGGATGGCCGGCGGCAGTTCCAGCAGGCGCAGCAGGTTGGACACCGCGGCGCGCGAACGGCCGACGGCCTCGGCGGCTTCGGCATGGGTCAGCGAGAATTCGTTGATCAGGCGCTGCAGCGACTGCGCCTCTTCCAGCGGATTGAGGTCCTCGCGCTGGATGTTCTCGATCAGCGCCATCGCGATGACGGTGCGGTCGTCCAGTTCGCGCACGACCACCGGCACTTCGGCCAGGCCGGCTTCCTGCGAGGCGCGCCAGCGGCGCTCGCCGGCGACGATCTCGAACTTGCCCGGCGACAGCTCGCGCACGACGATCGGCTGGATCACGCCCTGCGCCTTGATCGATTCCGCCAGCTCGGTGAGCTTGGAGGCATCCATCTGCATGCGCGGCTGGTACTTGCCCGGCTGCAGCTGCTGCACCCGCAGGGTGCGCAGCGCTTCGCCCGGCTGGGCTTCCGGCGGGGGCGTCTCGGCGGCCTTCGGGCCGAGCAGGGCTTCCAGTCCGCGACCCAGGCCGCGCTTCTTCGGGGCGCTCATCACGCGTGCTCCATGTGCTGCTGTTGCTTCTTGCGGTCGGCGGCACGGCGCAGGATCTCGCCGGCCAGGCCCATGTAGGCCACGCCGCCGCGCGAGGCGCGGTCGTAGCCGACGATGCTCTGGCCGTGGCTGGGCGCTTCGGCCACGCGCACGTTGCGCGGCACGATGGTGCGGAACACCTTGTCGCCGAAATGGGTGGTCAGTTCGCCGGAGACGGCATTGGCCAGGTTGTTGCGGATGTCGAACATCGTGCGCAGCACGCCTTCGATCTCCAGGCCCGGGTTCAGGCGCGCGCGCAGCGCCTCGATGGTTTCCATCAGCGCGGACAGGCCTTCCAGGGCGTAGTACTCGCACTGCATCGGCACCAGCACCGAATCGGCGGCGGTCAGCGCATTGAGCGTCAGCAGCGACAGCGCCGGCGGGCAGTCGATGATGATGAAGTCGTAGTCCCCGCGCAGGCTTTCCAGCGCGGTCTTCAGGCGCTGCTCGCGGCCGTCGGATTCCATCAGCTGGATCTCCGCCGCGGTCAGGTCGATGTTGCCCGGCATCAGGTCGAAGCCCTCGGCGGTGGTCACCACCGCGGCCCTGGCCTCCACTTCGCCCAGCAGCACGTCGCAGGTCGAGGCCTCGACCTCGCGCTTGTCCACACCGCTGCCCATCGTCGCATTGCCCTGCGCATCCAGGTCCACCAGCAGCACGCGTTGCGGCGCACGCGCCAGCGCAGCCGCCAGGTTCACCGCGGTGGTGGTCTTGCCGACTCCGCCTTTCTGGTTGGCAATGGCAATGATGCGGGCCATGCGAGGGCGCCTTATCGGTTACGGGGTGGATGGGGGATTATGCGGGCTCTGGAGCGGGCGTGCGAAATCGTCCCAACGGACAACAGGGGGCATATCCGGTCATCCGCGCACGCGCCTGTGCGGCGGGGCGCGGTCACGGTCAGTCATATCAAGGAGTTACACCGCACGCACCGACGGGGTGCGCGGTTCAGTCGCGGCGGATGACGACCATGTGGCGCTCGCCGACCAGGCCGGGCACGGTCAGCGGTTCGACGGTGGCCACCGACCAGCCGGCGGGCAGGGCGGCGATCTCCTCGTCAGGTCGCACGCCCTTCATCGCCAGCAGCGTGCCGCCGGGTTTCAGCAGGTGGCCGCCGACCTCGATGATCCCGGCCAGCACGTCCAGCGCGCGCGCGGTCAGCGCGTCGTAGGCCTGTGGTTCGTCCAGCGCCTCGGCACGCGCCTCGGCCACGCGGGCGTTGTCCAGCGTGAGCGTGCGTACCGCTTCGCGCAGGAAGCGCGCTTTCTTGCCGTTGCTCTCGACCAGGGTGACGCGCAGGCCGGGCTTGGCGATGGCCAGCGGAATGCCGGGCAGCCCCGGGCCGGTGCCGAGGTCGGCCAGCGCGCCGCCGCGCGCGGCGAGGTCGTCGGCGAACGGATGCATCGCCAGCGAGTCCAGCAGGTGGCGGGTGACCATCTCGCGCGGATCGCGGATCGCGGTGAGGTTGTAGGTCTTGTTCCAGCGGTCGAGCAGGGCCAGGTAGGCCAGCAGGCGCGGCGCCAGCGCGTCGGCGTCCACGCCGAGCGCAAGCAGTCCGCGATGCAGGGTCTCGCGCAGATCGGCGGGAAAGGCGGTGTCGTTCATCGCCGCATTATCGCAGGCCTTCGCGCCGCCCCCGCGGGTGCCAGGCCAGCGCGGCGCGGTAGCCCGGCCGGGGCGCCCATTCGTGCAGGTACCAGTCGTCGGGGCGTCCCAGGCCGGGATCGCACGTGGCCAGGCGCGGGGTCGCTTCGTCCAGGGCGACATGGAAGCGATGCAGGCCGAACGAAATGCCCTGGCCGTGGGCCTTCAGCACCGCCTCCTTGATGCACCAGAGGCGGACGAAGGCCAGCAGGCGGGCATCGTCGTCGTCGAAGCCGCGCAACCAGGCGGTCTCCTCGGGATGGTAGAAGCGCTCCGCCAGATCCATCGCACGTGGGCGCGGACGCAGGCGTTCGATATCGACGCCCAGTTCGATGTCTTCGCCCAGCGCCAGCAGCAGCGCCTCGCCGCTGTGGCTCCAGCCCGTTTCCAGATGGTGCAGCGGTGCGATGAAGTGCGGCCGCCCCTGCGCGTCGCGGGTGATGGGCAGCGTTTCAGGTGCGAAGCCCAGCGTATGCGCCAGTGATTCGCGTGCCTGCGGTTCGCCGCGCTGCCGCGGGGCATGCGGCAGCAGCCACATCGCAATGCCGTCGTGGCGCCAGTCGGCGGGTGCGTCGCGCCAGGTCACGCGCGCGCGCGCCTCATCGCACTGCCGGGGCGGTGCGCAGCCGGCCTTTTTGCACTGCGGCACAGGCGCGCGACGTGCGGTCCGCGTACTAACAAGCGTTTCACAGGCCGCGTCGCCTAATGGTTGCATCCCCCGCGGGATGCAGTCCTTCAACCATGGAGCGTCTTATGGGCATCATTATCTGGTTAGTGGTGGGTGGCGTCATCGGCTGGCTCGCCAGCATCATCATGAAGCGCGATGCACAGCAGGGCATCATTCTCAACATCGTCGTGGGTATCGTGGGTGCCTTCCTGGGCGGCTGGCTGATCGCGCCGCTGCTCGGTGCCGGCACCGTCAACAGCGGTGACTTCAGTGTAATGGGGCTGCTCGCCTCGTTGATCGGCGCGGTGATCCTGCTGCTGATCGTCAACCTGTTCACCCGCGGGCGCGCGAGGTAACGGTTCCGCTGCGGCCGCGTGCGCGTTCGAGACGCACCCAAGGCCCGTGGCAATGCAAAGGCCCGGCGAAAGCCGGGCCTTTGCTCGTTCGGCGCCAGCGCAGCAGGCGTGGTTCAACCACCCAGTCGTACCCATGCGGGCGCATGGTCGCTGGGGCGCTCCCAGGTGCGCGGCTCGCGGTCGATGCCCGATTCCACCGCGTGTCCGCGCAACGCATCGGACACCAGCGTCAGGTCGATGCGCAGGCCCAGGTTGCGGCGCAGGCCGCCCATCCGGTAGTCCCACCAGCTGTAGACATTGGCTTCGTCGCTGTGCAGGCGGAAGGCATCGTGCAGGCCCAGCGCGTACAGCCGTTGCAGCGCCGCGCGCTCGGCGGTGGAGGTGAGGATATGGTCGTCGTTCCACACCTTGGGGTCGAACACGTCGCGGTCGTCCGGCGCGATGTTGAAGTCGCCCATCACCACCAGCTTCGGATGCGTCTGCAGCTCGGCGGCCAGCCAGTCGTGCACCGCGTCCAGCCAGCGCAGCTTGTAGGCGTACTTGTCGGTGCCCACGTCCTGGCCGTTGACCACGTACAGGTTGACGACGCGCACCTCGCCCACCGTCGCGGCGATGACCCGCTTCTGTTCGTCCTCGAAACCCGGGATGCCCACCTGCACGTCGCCGATGGCCTCGCGTGCCAGCAGCGCCACGCCGTTGTAGGTCTTCTGTCCGGCGAACACGCTGCGGTAGCCCAGTTCCGCCAGTGCGGTGTCGGGGAAGCGGTGGTCCTCCAGCTTGGTTTCCTGCAGGCCCACGATGTCCGGCGCGAACGTGCCCAGCCACTGGGTGAGGTGCGGCAGGCGCACGTTGAGCGAATTGACGTTCCAGCTGGCGATTTTCATGGCGGCGATTCTAAGCCAGCGGGACGGTCAGGCGCCCGCGGCGTCTTCGGCCACGACGGCGACGTGCGCCTCACCTTCGCCATCGCGCATCAGGCGCGCGGCCATCCAGGCGGCCAGCAGCATCATCGCCATGCCGAACCCGGCGATCGCGCGCATGGCGCCGGTGAAAGCGGTCCGTGCGGTGTCGACGACAGCCATGCCGGCCGCCCCGCCGAGTTCGCCCCCCACGGCCACCGCGCCGCCCAGCGTGGACAACGCGCGGGTCGTGTCGGCGTCGGCGAGTGAGGTGGGCAGGGCGGGATCCAGCCACAGCCGGTACGCCAGCATGCCCAGGCTGCCCAGCACGGCGATGCCGAGTGCGCCGCTGAGTTCGGCGCTGGTCTCGGCCAGCGCGGAGGCCGCCCCGGCACGTTCCGCCGGTGCGGTGGTGATGATCAGCTCGTTGCCCACCGTGAACACCGGCGCCATGCCCAGGCTCATCGCCAGCATGCCCGCGATCAGGATCCACAACCCGTACGGCGGCACCACCAGGGCCGTGATGCCGAAGCCGACTGCCGCGAGCAGCAGGCCGCGCACCATCACCCGGCGCGCGCCCCAGTGCCGCGCCAGTCGCGGCGCCAGCAGCGATCCGACGGTGAAGCACAGCGACCACGGCACGGTCGCGATGCCGGCCTGCAGCGGCGTCAGGCCCAGTACCAGCTGCAGGTACTGGGTCATGAAGATGTACACGCCCATCATCGACAGGCCCGCCAGCGCATAGGCGACGATGGCTGCCGAGAACGCCGGCCGCCGGAACAGGGTCACGTCCAGGAACGGATAGGCCAGATGCTTCTGCCGGCGCACGAACAGCACACCCAGCGCGAGGCCGACCAGCAGCACGGCGATGCCGCGCGCATCGGTGCCGTACTCCGCGATGCGTTTCAGCCCGTAGACCACCGCCAGCACCGAGAACAGCGACTGCACCATGCTGAGCGGATCGAGCGCGCCGGCGTCCGGATCGCGGTATTCGGGCAGCAGCTTCGGCCCCAGCAGCAACAGCAGCACCATCACCGGCACCGCGGCGAGGAACGCCGCGCCCCACCACCACCATTGCAGCAGCAGGCCGCCGACCAGCGGGCCGATCGCGCCGCCGACCGAGAACGCTGCGATCCACACGCCGATGGCGAACTGGCGTTCGTGCTCGTCATGGAACATGTTGCGGATCAGCGACATCGTCGACGGCGCCAGCGTGGCGCCGGCTACGCCCAGCAGGGCGCGCATCGCGATCAGCATTTCCGCGCTGCGCGAGAAGGCGGCGATCACCGAGGCGGCCGCGAATGCCGCCGCCCCGATCAGCAGCAGCCTGCGCCGGCCGATCCGGTCGCCCAGTGTGCCCATGGTGATCAGGAAACCGGCCACCAGGAAGCCGTACACGTCGACGATCCACAGCAGCTGGCTGGCGCTGGGGTCCAGTTCGGCGCTGATCGCCGGCAGCGCCAGGTTCAGCACGGTCAGGTCCATCGCATAGACCATGCAGGGCAGGGCGATGATGGCCAGCCCGATCCATTCGCGGCGGGTGGCTTTGGCGGGCGGGTTCACGTTCGACATGGCGGTCCGTCAGGGGGGCGTCTTCCCGTCCGACGAACGGGAAAGGCGATTCTCGACGAGGCTGCGGACAGATGTTGTCCTTGGATCGCGGGATGGCGGTACGGGTCCGCCCTCATGCCCTCCCGCGGAGAGGGGGGGGGACGGTCGTGCGGACCCGCCTTCGGGGATGCCGCCGTGCCTCAGCGGATGATGAAGTCGATGAACCGCGCGACCTTGGAGTACGGCGGCTTCAGCAGGTCGCTGCCCGCGCGCCGCGGCTGCCACCGCACCGGCAGCGCCTTGCTCATCGCGTCGAAGCCGGCTCGCCCGTGGTAGGCGCCCATGCCGCTGGGCCCGATGCCGCCGAACGGCAGCGCATTGATGCCGAAGTGCAGCACCGTGTCGTTGACGGTCACCCCGCCGGCCAGCGTGCTGTGCAGGATCCTCTCCACCCGCTTGCGGTCGTGGCTGAAGGGATACAGCGCCAGCGGACGGTCGTGCGCATTGATGTAGGCGATGGCCTCGTCCAGCGATGCGACGGTGCGGATCGGCAGGATGGGGCCGAAGATCTCGTCCTGCATCACCTTCGCTTCGTCGCCCGGCTCCAGCACCAGGGCCGGTGCGAACAGGCGCTGCGCGCGGTCGTGGTGGGCGGCGAGCGGGACCACCTCGTGTCCGCGCTGGCGGGCATCCTCCAGATAGCCGTCGAGCCGCGCGAACTGGCCGTCGTTGATGATGCGGGTGTAGTCGCCGGCATCGGACAGGTCGCCGTAGCGCGCGGCCACCTGCTCGCGCAGGGCCTGCACCAGCGCGTCGCGCCGGCTGCGGCCCACCAGCAGCACATAGTCGGGGGCGATGCAGGTCTGTCCGCCGTTGAACCACTTGCCCGTGGCCAGACGCGCCGCGGCCTGTTCCACCGGATAGTCGTCGCAGACGATGGCCGGCGACTTGCCGCCCAGTTCAAGGGTCAGCGGTGTCAGGTTCGGCGCGGCCGCGGCCATCACCTTGCGGCCCACCGCGGTCGAGCCGGTGAACACCAGATGGTCGAAGGGCAGTGCGGCGAACGCGCCCGCCACCTCGGCGCCACCGGCGGCCACGGCGACCCGTTCCAGCGGAAACACTTCGGCCAACAGCGAACGCAGGAACGCGGTCGTGCGCGGCGTGTGCTCGGAGGGCTTCAGGTAGACGTGGTTGCCGGCGGCGATGGCGGTGGCCAGCGGGATCAGCGCCAGGTTGACCGGATAGTTCCATGGCGAGATCACGCCGACCACGCCGACCGGCGCCTGCCGCACTTCCGCGCGCGCCGGCCAGAAGCGCCAGCCCACGCCCACGCGGCGCGGCTTCATCCAGCGGCGCAGGTGCGAGGCCAGGTGGTCGATCTCGTTGAGCACCGTCATGCCGTCGGCGATCAGCGACTCGTGCCGCGAGCGGTGGCCGAAGTCGGCCGCGACCGTGTCGGCCATCTCCGGCAGTCGCCGCTTCAATGCATCGCGCAGGCGGTGCAGGTCGTCGCGGCGCTGGTCGTAGTCCGGCTTGCGTGCCTGCCAGGCCCGGCGCAGCCGGTCCAGGGTGGGCGCGAGATCGGACACGGGCGTGTCGCGCAGCGGGCCGCCGGCTGCGGAGGCGGGGGAGCCGGGGTCGGCCGGCGCCGTCGTGGAGGCGGCCGAGATCGCCGCGTTGGCGGCGGTGATGGCGGCGTTCGCGGCGGTCGTGGTGGCGTGCGGGAAGGTCGTCATGGCCCGAGTGTATGCCTTCCCTTGCGAGCGGGCGCACTACAATCCGCGCATGACCGACACTCTGACCGCCCTGCGCCCCTATCTTGGCCGCTTTCCCGTCCTGGGCCCGCGGGTCTACGTCGATCCGGCGGCCACCGTGATCGGCGATGTCGAGCTGGCCGAGGACGTCTCCATCTGGCCGGGCACCATCCTGCGCGGCGACGTCAACGTCATCCGCGTGGGTGCGCGCACCAACGTGCAGGACGGGACCATCGTCCACGTCAGCCATCACAGCCCGTACAACAAGGCAGGCTATCCCACGCTGATCGGCGCGGACGTCACCATCGGCCACGGCACCATCATCCATGCCTGCACCATCGAGGACCTGTGCCTGATCGGCATGGGCGCCTGCATCCTCGACGGCGCGACGGTCAAGAAGTACGGTTTCCTCGGCGCGGGTGCGGTGCTGGGCCCGGGCAAGGTCGTCGGCGAGGCCGAGCTGTGGCTGGGCAATCCCGCCCGCTTCGCGCGTGCCCTGACCGAGAAGGAAATCGAGAGCCTGCATTATTCGGCCGGCCACTACGTCAAGCTGAAGGACCGTTACCTGCAGCCAACATCGCCCGCGGCATGATGGGCGTGGCGCGCTCCGCGCCGCCTGGGAGACCCGCATGGCCTGGAAACCGGACGGCTACACCTCGGTGGCCCCGTACCTGGTGGTCGACGGCGCGCAGCGCACGATCGATTTCCTCACCGTCGTATTCGATGCCCAGCCGCTGCGCATGCACCCGATGGGCGAGCGGCTGGGCCATGCCGAAGTCCGCATCGACGACACGGTGCTGATGCTGGCCGACGGCATGGACGGCTGGCCGCCCGTCGCCAGCCATGTGCACCTGTACGTGCCGGATGTCGACGCCACGTGGTCGCGCGCGCTGGCGGCCGGCGCCACGCCGGTGCAGGCGCCGCAGGAAAAGGGCGACGGCGATCGCCGCGGCGGCTTCCGCGATGCCGGCGGCACCACGTGGTGGATCTCCACGCCGGTGGGATGACGGAATCGCGAGGTCAGGGGGCGGTCGCGCGGTCAAGCGCGGCCAGCAGCGCCATCGCCTCCTGCCGGCTGGCCCCGCACATGTCGGGGCCGGGCTTCAGCGTGGCGCAGAACGCCGGTCGTTCCGGCCGTCCGAACAACCGGCAGCGCAGCGCCTCATCCAGTTGCACGCACGGCCCGCCTGCCGGCTTGCCGTACGGCATGCCGGGGATGGGCGAGGTGATCGAGGGGGCGGTGCAGCAGGCCCCGCAGCCGGTGCGGCAATGAAAGACGGTGTCCACGATGACGCGCAGTCTAGTGCGGCTGGGCAAGTCTGGCGCGGCCGGCTAAAGTCGCCGGGCACGGGGACGGCGCATGGACAGCGGAACACACCACTTCAACCACATCGGATGCAGCGCGGCCACCCTGCCCATGCAGGCGGGACGTCGCCGGGTGCTCGCCTGATGCTGGACACCTACCGCGAAGTCGTCACGCCCGAAGGCGTGGGTTTGCACCTGCCCGCCGCCGGCCCGGTGCCGCGCGCGCTGGCGTGGGGCATCGACCTGGCCATCCGGATCGGTGTGCTGATGCTGATGGGCATGGTGCTGGCGATGCTGGGCAAGGTGGGCGAAGGCCTGTACCTGATCGGCCTGTTCCTGGTGTTCTGGGCCTACCCCATCGTGCTGGAGTCGGTCTGGCGCGGGCAGACGCCGGGCAAGAAGGCGCTCGGCCTGCGGGTGGTGTCGGCCGATGGCGCTCCGGTGGGTTGGCTGGCCGCGATCACGCGCAACCTGCTGCGCACGGTGGACATGCTGCCGTTCGGTTATGCCGCCGGCCTGGTCGCCTGCCTGGCCGATCCGCACGCGCGCCGGCTGGGCGACATGGTGGCGGGCACGCTGGTGGTGCATGCCGGAGGCGAGCGCGAACACGCGCCGGCGCCGGTCAATACCGTGTTCGTGCCGCCGGCTCGGCTGTCGCCGGAAGAACAGGGCGCCATCGTCGCCTTCGGCGAACGCGCGCCGCGGCTCACGCCTGCCCGGCAGGAGGAACTGGCCAACCTGGCCGAGCCGGTCACCGGCGCGCGCGGACAGGTGGGCGTGCAGCGCCTGTACGGCATGGCCAACTGGCTGTTGGGACGGCGATGAGGCAGGAGCAGTTCGTCGCCCGCCACCAGGCCGAATGGGTGGCCTTCGAATCCTGGCTGCAGGCGCGCGGTGGCAGCGCACGCCGCGCGCGCCATGAGCGCAACAACGGCGTGCTGACCGACGAGGACGTGCCCGCACGCTACCGGCGCATCTGCCAGCACCTGGCGCTGGCGCGCCGGCGCGGCTACAGCCCGGTGGTGGTGGACCGGCTGCAGGCGCTGATGCAGCAGGGCCATGGCGTGCTGTACCGCACGCCGCCGCCGCGCTGGCAGCACGCGGTGCGTTTCCTGCTGGCGGATTTCCCTCGGCTGGTGCGCAGCGAGGCCGGCTGCATGACGGTGGCCGCGGTGGTGTTCGTGGGGCCGCTGGTGCTGATGTTCGTGCTGCTGCAGGTCCGGCCGGAGCTGGTGTACAGCCTGGCCTCGCCCGAGCAGGTGGCCATGTACGAGCGCATGTACGACCCCAGCGATGCGCGCCATGCGTTGGGGCGCGAGAGCGGCAGCGACTGGCAGATGTTCGGCGTGTACATCTGGAACAACATCAGCATCGGCCTGCGCACCTTCGCCGGCGGCCTGCTGGCGGGCGTGGGTGCGCTGTTCGTGCTGGTGGTCAACGGCGTGGGCATCGGCACGGTGTTCGGCCACCTGCAGCAGATCGGCTATGGCGATCCGCTATGGCGGTTCGTGTGCGGGCATGCGCCGTTCGAACTGACCGCCATCGTGCTGGCCGGTGGCGCCGGCCTGCGACTGGGGCTGGGGCTGATCGCGCCCGGGCGACGGCGGCGCGTGGATGCGCTGGCCAGTGCCGGCGCCAAAGGCGCACGGCTGTGCCTCGGCGTGGCCTTCATGCTGCTGGTGGCGGCCTTCATCGAGGCGTTCTGGTCGTCGACGCAGTCCATTCCCGCGGCGGTGAAGTACAGCGTGTCGGGCGTGCTGTGGACGCTGGTGGCGGTGTGGCTGGGTTTCGGCGGACGCGGGGTGGCCGATGCGGATTGAGCAGCTGACCGTCCGGCTGCGCGCGCGTTCGGACTGGGAGGCCGTGGAGCTGGGCATGGCGCTGGTGCGCCGGCATGCAGGCGCCATCTGGAAGCCCTGGTGGTGGCTGACACTGCCGGTGTTCGCGCTGCTGAATCTCGGTGCGTGGTGGATCGACCAGTTCTGGCTGGCGGCCGCGCTCATGTGGTGGCTAAAGCCGGCCTTCGACCGCATCCCGCTGTACGTCATCTCGCGCGCGGTGTTCGGCAGCGTGCCGGGCACGCGCGAGACGCTGCGCGCGCAGGCATCGTGGGGCGTGCGCCCGTGGCCGCATCTGCTGACGTGGCGGCGACTGTCGCCGGTGCGCTCGCTGTACCTGCCGATCGACCTGCTGGAGGGGGTGCAGGGCGAACGCCTGCGCCAGCGTCGCCGGATACTGGCCGGGCAGGCCTACGGCACGGCGATCCTGCTGACGCTGGTGTGCCTGCACTTCGAAACCGCGCTGCTGCTGGGCGGCGTGGCGGCGGTGGTGATGTACCTGCCGCAGGACCTGCTGCCGGACAGCATGCAGGCGGCGTTCGGGATGCTGGCGACGGAATGGCCGGCATGGCTGAAGCTGGGGTGGAATGCGCTGGCGTGGGCGGCGATCAGCGTGGTGGAGCCGTTCTACGTGGGTGCGGGTTTCGGCCTGTACCTCAACCGGCGCACGCAGATCGAGGCCTGGGATCTGGAGATCGTGTTCCGCACCCTGCGTGCGCGCCTGTCGGCTGCTGCGCCGCTGTTGCTGGCCGTGATGCTGTGGACCGGCACGGACGGCGCGCTGGCGCAGGAGCGGCATGGCGAGCGTCCCACGCCACCATCCGCCGCACCGGCGCCGCCGCGCGATGCGCCCACACCGCCGACCCTGCCGATCGTGTTCGGCGACCAGCGCGTCGATGACCGTGCGTTCCGCAAGGCGGCCGACCAGGCGTACCGCGATCCGCTGCTCGACCGTCGGCACACCCAGACCTCGTGGG
>NZ_PDWV01000053.1 GCF_010093385.1 Pseudoxanthomonas mexicana | reverse complement strand
ATGCGGTGGGGGCGGGCGGTTCGGTACGCCCGCAGGCGGACAGGGGCAGGAAGGCAGCACCGGCCAAGGCGGTGCCTGCCAGCATCAACTGCCGTCGTTGCAGGTCGATGTCGCGGGGAATATCCGGCATGACGAGGATCCGGGTGGGTGGGGCGGCGCCCACCTTCCCATCCCCACTCGCGCGTCGATTGCACCGGCGTGCGCAGATGCGGCGTCACGCCCATGGCGCGTGAGCGCAAGCGGGGAAACGCAGGGGCGCAGGTGCGCTAGAGTCCGCGGACCTTCACTGGAGCGCTGTCATGCCGATCGAACTGAAGATGCTGGCCTGGTCCGTGGCCCTCGGCCTGGTGCACGTACTGCTCGGCGCGGCGCTGATCACGCACCAGCGTGGGCTGCGCTGGAACGTGGGCGCGCGCGATGCGGTGCTGCCGCCGGTCACCGGCGTGGCCGCGCGCGTGGATCGCGCACTACGCAACTTCCTGGAGACCTTTCCATTCTTCGCCGCGGCCGCGCTCGCGGTCGTCGTGCTGGAACGGGGCGACGCCAGCACCGCGCTGGGCGCGCAGTGCTATTTCTGGGCGCGCCTGGCGTATGTGCCGCTGTACGCGGCCGGGGTGCCTTACCTGCGCACGGTGGTGTGGGGCGTCTCGCTGTGGGGCCTGCTGCAGCTGCTGTGGGCCCTGCTGTGATCGCGCAGGGCTGCGGGTTCATCGCAGGGCAGGCCTGGGGCGCCGGATTGACACTAGACTAGGGGCGAACCCCTTCAGGCCCGCGCCCTTTCGCGCGGGCGTCGTGCGACCGAACGATGCTGTCCCGCCTTTCCCCCCTGACAAGCCTGGTGCTGCTGGCCTCCCTGGCGTTGGCCGGCTGCCGCATGGACGCTCCCGACATGGCGCCCGACGCGCTGGCGCAGGCGCCGGTGGAGCCGCCGAAGGACACCCCCGCGCAGCAGGCCGAGCGTGGTGACGGTGCGGTCTCCAGCGGACCCGTTCCCACCGGTACCCGCGGGCAGGACAGGGCGCTGCCGACCGATTGGCCGAGCGCACGGGTGACCTCCGGTACCGCACAGGTCAGCTGCCAGGCCGACTACACCACCGAGGAGGGCGATGGCGTACCGCTGGAATCGCTGGCCTTCTTCAGTGTGGTGGATGCGCTGTCGCCGTGCCAGAAGGGCGGTGTGCTGCGCCTGCGCTACCAGGGCAAGATCGCGGCCGATTTCACCGACCTGGTCACGCGCGTGGCCGACATCGCCGACCGCATGGGCATCCACAAGCGCATCCTGGACCTGGATTCGGCCGGCGGCCAGGTCGAGGACGCCATCCGTGCCGGCGATGCCATCGGTGCCAGTGGCTGGACCATCTGGGTGCGCGAAGGCTCGATCTGCCACAGCGCGTGCGTGTTCGTGCTGGGGGCCGGCGACAACCGGATGATCTCCGGCAAGGTGGGCGTGCACCGCATCATCCGCATGAGCTCCACCGCCACCACCCGCAGCGAACTGAACGAAGAACTGCGCGGCGTCTACGACCGGGTGAAGGACTACCTGTCGCGCAACGGCGTGGCCGTGGCGGTGGCCGACCTGATGATGACGGTGCCCAACCGCCGGCTTCGCCTGCTCGACAAGGACGAACTGCAGGAATACGGCCTGGATGGCACCAACGCAGCGCAGGACGATCTGGACCGCCTGCAGTTGATGCGCCGTTGCGGCGAGGACTTCGTGCTGCGCCGCGACGCCTTCATGCGCAGTTTCGACAGCCAGTGCAAGACCGCGGGCGCCGGGCTGGACGAGATGCAGGCCTGCGGCCTGGCGCTGCGCGAGCAGTTCCGCTTCCCCGACGCGAACTGCCCGGCCGACAGCCCGCTGTCGGAGTTCGACCGCATGGCCGATGTGGAAGCGGCACCGGAGGACGCCGCCGACGCCCCTCGGTCAGAGGCGGGCACCGCACCCTGAGCCGCACGCCGCGCCATGGCGGCGCACTGAGGCTTTGTCGTTCACGCGTCAACCAAAAGGCTCAACGCCGAGGTTTGTTGCGAGTAGAGCGATGTGGAGCCGGGCAGGGGGGCTAGCCCTCGACGCCCAGCACCCGGATCTCGGTATCGCCCACGCGAACGATCTGACCGGCCCGGATCTTCGCCGTCTTGCGCAGCTCCACCACGCCGTCCACCGTCACGTCGCCGCTGGCGACGATGGCCTTGCCCTGGCCGCCGCTGTCGGCAAGGCCGACCAGTTTCAGCAGCTGGTTGAGTTCCACGTGCTCGCGATCCAGGTCGAAGTCGATGGTGTGCATGCGGGCAGTGTAAGGCAGGGCCCGCTCACTCGCGCTCGAAGCGTGCGATCTCCTCCAACTGCGCACGTGCGCGGCGGATGCCCCCGCTTTCCTCCCAGCCGGTGGCCGTCGGCAGCCGGCGGGTGCGTCGCCAGTGGAGGACGCCCACCGTCCCCAGGAAGCCGGCGATACCCAGCGCCAGGCTCCAGGTGATCCACGCCGGCGTGCCGGCCGCGGGATCCACAGGACCCAAGCCAGCGAAACCCACCACCACCAGCACCCACATCACCCACCAGGGCGCGCCGCAGACGGTCGCATTGATCGCATGGAAGCGCCGCAGCAAGGCGAACCGTTTCTGGATCTTCAATACCGGCGCGGTGTAGTCCATGGTGCCGATCAGGCCCATGGTGATGAACGCCATCACCATCGTGACCACGCCGAACGCATGCAGCACGATGCCCGTGGCGAACAGGCCCGGTACATCCGTGTTGCGTCCCCAGCAGGCCACGCCCAACACCAGCAGGCCGATGCCCAGCATCGCCTGCAGCGCCTGGCCCCAGAACAGCGGGCGCACGCTGGCGCGCACCCGGTCCAGCTTGCGGTCGCGCAGCAGCTGCCACTGGATGGCTTCCTGCCGCTCCAGGCGATCGCCCAGCACCTGCCAGGCGGCTTTGAGTTCGTCGAGTTCCATGATGAGGTTCCTGTAACGGGTGCGGTCAGAGTTCGTTGCGGACGCGCTGCTTCAGCCGGCTGATCTTGGTGGCGACGTTGGTCTCGCTCAGGCCGAGCACGTCGGCCATCTCGCGGTAACTGCGGTCTTCCAGATAGAGCAGCAGCAGGGCGCGGTCGAGCGGGGGTTGTGCGTGGATGAAGCGGTGCAGCTGGTCCACCTGCTGGCGCGCTTCGTGGTCGTGGGCGTGCGGATCGGCCACCTCGCCGTGGTGGTCGCCGAAGGGCTCCGGCTGCACACCCCGAGTCCGGCCGCGCACGTAGGAAATCGCCACGTTCAGCGCGATCCGGTACATCCAGGTGGCGGCAGGGCGCTGCGGGTCGTAGCCGGGCCAGGCGCGCCAAAGCTGGGTGGCGATCTCCTGCATCAGGTCGTCGCGGTCGTCCGGGTGCCAGGCATAGGTGCCGGCCACCTTGGCGACAATGCCGCGATGAGCCTGCAGCAGGGCCTGGAAGCCCTCGCGTGCGTCCGTGTCCGTGGGAGAAGTCATGGCGAGCGTCGTTTCCATTCCGGCACCGGGGCGATTGTGCGGTCAGAAGGTGATTCGCCGGCAAGCGAGAAACATCACAGCCCGGGGCCGCACGAGTCCCCGGAGCCGCTGTACCCCCGCCCTGATATGTGAAAATGCGGCATCGGGTCCGTCTCGGGCTCCAAGTAAACCTCGACGGCCTTCCCGCATGACGACCCACCTCGACCACGTGCGCGTGCGCTACGACAGCGTTCCCTATGCGTCGTACGCCTATCCGCAGTGCGCCCCCGAACACCTCGCCGCCGTAGCCACGCTGTTTGGACATGCCGCACCTGACCCGCGTACCGCGCGTGTGCTGGAGCTGGGCGGGGCATCGGGTGGCAACGTCATTCCGTTCGCCGTCCGCAATCCCGGTGGCGAAGCGGTCTGCGTGGACCTGTCCGAGGTGCAGGTGGATGCTGGCCGTGCGCAGGTGGTCCGTATGGGCCTGCAGAACATGCAGATGATCGCCGGCGACCTGGCGACGCTGGATCCCACCGCGCTGGGCCGTTTCGACTACATCGTCTGCCATGGCCTTTACAGCTGGGTGCCGGCCGCGATCCAGGATGCTCTGTTGCAGCTGTGCAGCGCGTGCCTGTCCGAGGATGGCGTGGTGTTCGTCAGTTACAACACCTATCCGGGTTGGAAGGCCAAGGAAATGCTCCGCGATGCCATGCTGCTGCACAGCGCGGACCGCGACAGCGCGCAGGAACAGGTCGCGTATGCGCGCGCGATGGTGGGCTTCCTGCAGAACGTGGCGCCGCGCGATGGGCTGATGGCGCATGTGCTGCAGGAAAACCTGCCGTATCTGCGCGATCCGACCGATCACTACATCGCGCACGAGTACCTCGAACCGTACAACCTGCCGTGTTATTTCCAGCACTTTTTGCAACGCGCGCGTGGATACGGACTGGACTATCTGGCGGAAGCACAGCCTTCGATGATGGTGCCGGCCAACTATGGTCCGCAGATCGCCGAGCCTCTGCAGCGCGCCTTCGGCCACGACCAGGTGCGGATGGAGCAGTACCTGGATTTCGCCATCAACCGCGCGTTCCGGCAGACGTTGTTGGTCCATGCGAGGCATGGCACGCGCGACTTTGCCCTGGATCGCGCGCGGTTCAAGGCGCTGCACTTCGCTGCCCGCATGCCATGCCGGGATGGCGTGACGCGACAGGATGGATCAGTCCAGCATTTCGGCGTGCAGGACACTCCGGGAATCGGTACGGGACTGAGCGCGGCCAAGTGCGCCTTCGATCTGCTCACCTGCCGCTGGCCGGCGACCGTGCCGCACGACGAGCTCGTCGCCCATGCGTTCGAGGCTCAGCGCGGCCCCGACTGGCTGCCGCGGGAACAGGTCGAGGCCGCGACCGACGAGCTTCTGCAGGTGCTGGTGCTCAAGGGCGTGGCCCGCATCCGCCGCGAGGCCATTCCAGGGCACATGTCGCTCGAGCGGCCCCACGTCGACAGGGGCGTGCGGGCGATGGTCGCCGCACAGTCGCCGGGCAGTCCCCACGCGGCCGACCTCTGGCATGACGGCCTTGACCTGTCGCCCGCCGCGCGCGTGCTGCTGCCGCTCATGGATGGCACGCGGGACCGCGCTGCCCTGGTCGCATGCTGGGCGGGGGATCCCGGCCGAGTCGGCGTGCAGACCAGCAGCGCAGAAGAGGACGTCGACGCCCTGCTGCGCTGGCTCGCAGGCATGGCGGTCGCCGCCGCCCCCGAGGGCTGATTCAAGCGCATTTGCGCGGCAGCGCGACACAAAGGGCCCCCAAGGCGCACAATATGCGGCTCGGCGTGCGGCTCCGCGACGCCCCGGAGTCTCTCGCATGTCCACCGAATCCCCTTCGCCCGCTCCCCTGCTGTTCGCCGATCTCGGCCTGTCCGCGCCGGTCATGGCCGCCGTCACCGCGGTGGGCTATGAAAGCCCGTCGCCGATCCAGGCGGCCACCATTCCCGCCATGCTGGCCGGCCGCGACGTGCTGGGCACGGCGCAGACCGGTACCGGCAAGACCGCCGCGTTCGCGCTGCCGGTGCTGTCGAACATCGATCTGAATGCCGAGCGCCCGCAGGCTCTGGTGCTGGCGCCCACGCGCGAGCTGGCCATCCAGGTGGCCGAGGCGTTCCAGAAGTACGCGACGAAGGTCCCGGGGTTCCACGTGCTGCCGATCTACGGCGGCCAGAGCTACTACCCGCAGCTGCAGGCGCTGAAGCGCGGCGTTCATGTCGTCGTCGGCACGCCCGGCCGCGTGATCGACCATCTGGAGCGCGGCTCGCTGGACCTGTCCGGCCTGACCACGCTGGTGCTGGACGAGGCCGACGAGATGCTGCGCATGGGCTTCATCGACGATGTCGAGACCGTGCTCAAGAAGACCCCGGAACCGCGCCAGGTGGCGCTGTTCTCGGCGACCATGCCGCCGGCGATCCGGCGCATCGCCCAGACCTACCTGAAGCAGCCGGTGGAAGTCACCATCGCGGCCAAGACCACCACCTCGGCCAACATCCGCCAGCGCTACTGGTGGGTGAGCGGCATGCACAAGCTGGATGCACTGACCCGCATCCTGGAAGTGGAACCGTTCGACGGCATGATCGTCTTCGCCCGCACCAAGGCGGCGACCGAAGAACTGGCCGACAAGCTGCAGGCGCGGGGACTGGCGGCCGCCGCGATCAACGGCGATATGCAGCAGGCGGCGCGCGAGAAGACCATCCAGCAGCTCAAGGACGGCAAGCTGGACATCCTGGTGGCCACCGACGTGGCCGCGCGCGGCCTGGATGTGGAACGGATCAGCCACGTGCTGAACTACGACATCCCGTACGACACCGAGAGCTACGTGCACCGCATCGGCCGCACCGGCCGCGCCGGCCGCACGGGCGACGCCATCCTGTTCGTTACCCCGCGCGAGAAGGGCATGCTGCGCGCGATCGAGCGCGCCACGCGCCAGCCGATCGAAGAGATGCAGCTGCCCAGCGTGGAAGCGGTGAACGACCGCCGCGTGGAGAAGTTCCTGGCCCGCATCACCGACACGCTGGCGTCCGGCAGGGCGGGCGAGTTCCGCGCGCTGATCGAGCGCTACGAGCGCGAGCAGAACGTGCCGGCGGTGGACATTGCCGCCGCGCTGGCGCAGCTGGTGCAGGGCGATACGCCACTGCTTCTATCGCAGGAGCGCACGCCGCGCGAGGCGCGCCCGGCGCGCAGCGAGACCTACGGCAACGCGCCCCGTCGTGAGCGCGAGGAGCGGCCACGCCGTGACGATAGCCATGGCGAGCGTCCGGCACGCAGTGTCGACAAGCCCGAGCGTTCGAAGATCGAACGCCCCGACACCGACCGTCCGCGCGCCGACAAGCCGCCGCGCAGCGACAAGCCCGCGGTGGGCATGGAGACCTACCGCATCGAGGTGGGCCACATGCACGGAGTGAAGCCCGCCAACATCGTCGGCGCCATCGCCAACGAGGCGGGGCTGGAAAGCCGTTACATCGGCCGCATCGACATTCAGCACGACCACACCACGCTGGACCTGCCCGAGGGCATGCCGCGCGAGGTGCTGATGCACCTGAAGAAGGTCTGGGGGTCCGGCCAGCAGCTGCGCATCCACAAGCCGGGCGAGGGGGGCGGCGAGGCGTCGCCTCGCCGCTTCGGCGGGCCTGGTGCCGGCAAGGGCAAGCCGCGGGGCGACAAGCCGTTCGGCGCCGGCAAGCCCGGCCCCAGACCGCATCGCAAGGGCCCTCCGCGCGAGGGATGACGGCCGGCCGGCGCGGGGGCGCCGGCATGTGGCACGGAGTTTGCATTTCGTAGACGCAAGCCAGCGCACCGGGTGTCGGGAAGCGGCGACGTACCGGAGTGTTCGTGAGGGGATGGGGCAGGCAACGAGGCACGATCGCGGGGTGGCTGGTGCTGCTCTGTGCATTGCCGTGCCTGGCCCTGGCCACGCCGCAGGTCGGCCGCGACTACCTGGTCACCGGCGCCCCCACGTCCGAACAGGCCCCGCAGCGTCACTGTACGCCCGCCATGCGGGCGCAACTGACCGAGCGGGTGGAGATCCCCGCGCCGCCCGGCGGCTGGTCGGGTGCGCCGCAGGCGGTCAACGTATTCAACGTCTTCGCCGGTGAAGTCCGGGTGCATCATGGCGACCGCGAAGTCTGCGGGCGCATGCACGATGCCCGCACGCGCGACTCCCGCTTCCGTGCCGGCATCGGCATGGTGGCGGTACCTCCGGCGGGCAGCCGCGAGCCGATCCAGGTCGCCTGGGCCACGCCGCTGAAGGCGGGCTGGATCCCGACCGTTCGCATCGGTGCGCCCAGCCCGATCCAGCAGTTCGATACCGCGCGGCTGCTGGTGCGCACGGCCTGCGTGGCCATCGCCATCGCGCTGGCCTTCATGGCGCTGATGGGCTTTCTGAGCACGCGCGACCGCGTTTTCCTGGGCTACACACTGCTATGCACGCTCACCGTGCTGGGCCAGGCCGTACTCAGCGGCCTGAGCGGTTATCCGGAACCCTGGCTGCCGATCGGCGACCAGGAATCGCGCTGGCTGGTGGTGCTCTCGTGCCTGGGCCTGCCCGTGCTGCTGTATGTGATGTGGCTGCTCACCGGTGCCGCACGTGCGTGGCGGGCAGCGGGCCGCTGGCTGGCCCGCGCGACGGTGGCGTTCTGCGCGACGGCACTGCTGGCGGAGTGGGTGCCGCGGGGGGCGCTGTCGCGGCCGGCCACGGGCATGGATGCAGGTTTCGCGGCGGGCTGCGTGGCGATCCTGGTCCTGAGCCTGGCCGGCCTGCGCCGCCGCCGGGGGGACGCCCTGGCCGCGATCGCCGCCGTGCTGCCATTCCTGGCGATGACGCTCATGGACATGGCCGACAACGGAGTCCTGATCGAATACCGGGTGGAAGCGATCCAGCTTGCGATCACCTGGTTCCTGACCGTCAGCGCCTACGTGCTGAACCTGCGCCTGGGCCAGCTGCGGCGCCAGCGCGACGAGATGCGCGCGCTGGCCGATACGGATGAACTGACCGGCCTGCCCAACCGTCGCGCCGGCCTGAAGCGGCTGGAACAGCACATGGACGCGGCCCGCGCCGACGGCGGGCTGCTGGCGGTCGGCTTCCTCGACATCGACCTCTTCAAGCGCATCAACGATGTCCACGGTCATGCCGTCGGCGACCGCGTGCTGGTGGCCGTGGCGGCCACGCTGACCTCGGCGGTGCGGGATCCCGCCGATGTCATCCGCATGGGCGGCGAGGAGTTCCTGGTGCTGTTGCCCGGGATCGGCGGTGCGACGGCGCGGGCGCGCCTTGACGCGATGGGGACCGGGGTGGGCGCCGCGGGGGCCGCCCTCGGCATCGAAGGGCTGGCGGTCACCGCCAGCATCGGCCTGGCCAGCCTGACGCCCGACGACGCCGACGCGGCGTCCCTGCTGCGGCGTGCCGACGAAGCCATGTACCGGGCCAAGCGCGCCGGTCGTGACCGGGTAGTGGAAGCCGGGTCCACGCCCGACGGCGAAGGCTGAGAGCCTGCGGCTTCTCCGGCAAGGTCGGCCGGGGCCTCAAGTGCGCCGAAGGCAGGCCGATCAACCGGAGTGGAACCCTGCGCCGATGTCTTCTCCGCCGGGACCGAAAGGAGCCAGGTGTGACACATACGGACGTCTCCACGACCGAAGCCGCCCCGTCACCGGACGACCGCAACCTGCGGCGGCTGCCGGCCCGCGTGGCGGTGCTCATCGCCCTGTCGGCGCTGGGCGCGCTGCTGATCGCGGCGATCCTGGAGACGCAGGCCGGCGCGACGGCCTACATCATCGGCGAGGGCCACTGGTCCAAGGCGCAACAGCGCGCCGTGCACAGCCTCTACCGCTATGCCGGCCATGGCGACCCGGCGGACCTGGCCGACGCGCGGGAGGCGCTGCGTGGGCCGCTGGGCGACCGCGCCGCTCGCCAGGCCCTGGAGCGCGACCCGGTCGACCTCGCGGCGGCGCGTGCGGGGTTCCTGCAGGGCGGCAATGCGCCGCAGGACATCGAACGCCTGGTCTGGATGTACCGCCTGCTGCACGATGCGCCGTACTTCCGCGAATCGGTCCGCCTATGGCGGGAGGCGGAGGCCGAGATCGACCAGCTGGGCGTGCTGGCCGATACGCTGGAAGCCCATCGGGCGCGGCGCGTGCCCGATGAGGCCAGCGTGCTCGCCTACAAGCGGCAGCTCACCGCCATCGATGCGCGCCTGCGACCGAAGGAGCTGGCCTTCTCGCGCTCGCTGGCCGAGGGCGCGCACTTCCTGCGACGCATGCTGCTGGCGCTCAGTGCGGCCGCCTTTGTCCTGCTGTGCGCTTACGCCCTGCATGTGATGCGCAGCACCCTGCGCCGCGTGCGCGACACGGAAAGCGAGTTTCGTCTGGCCTTCCACCAGTCGATGGTGGGCATGCTCAAGGTGGATCGCCAGGGACGCTTCACCCAGGCCAACGAGGCGCTGGGCCGGATCCTGGGCATGTCGCTGACGGAGCTGCGCATGCAGCGTCTGGCCGATGTGCTCCACGCCGATGACCTGCCCGTGGACGAGCGCGGCGCCATCGACTGGGTGCGGTTGCAGGAGCCGGGCGAGCGCCGCCTGCTGCGCCGCGATGGCACGGTGCGCTGGGTGCGCTGGAGCGCTTCGTGGGTCGGCGTGCGCGGTGGGCGCGGCGAGCAGCTGTTCGCGCTGGCCGAGGACGTGTCCGAAGCGCACGAACTGGCCTGCGAGATCGCCCACCAGGCCAGCCATGACGAACTCACCGGCCTGATCAACCGGCGCGAGATCGCGCGCAGGCTGGACCGCGCGCTGGAAACCGCGCACGGCGGCGGGCAGCGGCACGCGCTGTGCTTCATCGACCTGGACCAGTTCAAGCTGGTCAACGACACCTGCGGGCACGAGGCCGGCGATCGCTTCCTGTGCCATTTCGCCACCCGCCTGGCGTCGCAGCTGCGCCGCGGAGACTGGCTGGGCCGGTTGGGGGGCGACGAGTTCGCCGTGCTGCTGCACGACACCACGCTGGACGAAGCGGAAGCCGCGATGGCGCGCGTGCACGCGGCATTGGCCGGGCAGGCATTCCGATGGAACGGACGCGCGTTCGGCCTGAATTGCTGCGTCGGCGTTGTCGAGATCAACGACGAGGCGATCGATGCCGACTGGCTGCTGCGGGCGGCCGATGCGGCGTGCTACGTGGCCAAGGAGGAGGGACGCAACCGCATCCGCTGCTACCGCGACGCGGACCCCAGCCTGTCGCGTCGCCGCCACGAACTGGAATGGGTGGCGCACACGCAGCTGGCCATCGCCGAGGACCGGCTGGTGCTGTACGCACAGCGGATCGTGCCGCTCGAGGGTCCGCCGCGCCTGCAGTACGAGGTGCTTGTTCGTCTGCGCGACCGCGAGGGCAGGCTGCATGCGCCGGGCGTGTTCCTGCCGGCCATGGAGCGTTACGGCCAGGTCATGGCGGTCGACCGGTTCGTCCTGATGGCCGTGTGCCGGCATTTCGCGCGCAATCCGGGCCGGCTGGCCGGCGTGGAGCTCTGCCACGTCAATGTCTCCGCCCAGTCCGTCGCGGATCCGGCCTTCCTGGAGCATGCCGGCGCATTGCTGGACCGCCATCCCGGCGTGGCGGCGCGGCTGTGCTTCGAGATCACCGAAACCGCGGTGATCGCCAACCTCGACGACGCCTGCCGCTTTATCGAGGCGATGCGTGTCCGCGGGTGCCGGATCGCGCTGGACGATTTCGGCAGCGGCCTGTCGTCGTTCGCCTACCTGAAGCGGTTGCCCGTGGACATCCTCAAGATCGACGGCGCGTTCGTACGCGACCTGGGGCGCGGCGGATCGGACCTGGCGCTGGTGCGTTCGATGAGCCAGATGGGTCAGGCGCTGGGCAAGGTCACCATCGCCGAGTGGGTGGAGAGCGAGGCGGTGATGGCCCAGCTGCGCGAGGTGGGTATCGGCTGCGTGCAGGGCTACGCGGTGCACGTGCCATGCCCGCTGGACGAGCTGGTCGACGCGTGGGACACCGCCTGCGCCGAACCGGCCTGATGCCGGCCACGGCGCCGCGCCGATGCCCGATAATGGCGGCATGACCACCCGCCTGAACAAGTTCATCGCCGAAACCGGCTTCTGCTCCCGCCGCGAGGCCGACCGCCTGCTGGCCGAGCGGCGCGTCACCGTCAACGGCATGACCGCCGGCACCGGCGCGGTGGGGGGCGAGGGCGACGAGGTCCTGGTCGATGGCCAACCGCTGAAGGTGCGCACGGCAAAGGCGGGCAAGCGCCGGCATGTCTACATCGCCCTGAACAAGCCCGTCGGCATCACCTGCACCACCGAGTCGTCGGTGAAGGACAACATCGTGGACTTCATCGGCCACGAGCAGCGCATCTTCCCGATCGGGCGGTTGGACAAGGATTCGGAAGGCCTGATCTTGCTGACCAGCAACGGCGACATCGTCAACCAGATCCTGCGCGCCGAGAACCGCCACGAGAAGGAGTACCTGGTGGCGGTGAACAAGCCGGTCACCGACGAGTTCCTGCGCGGCATGGCGCGCGGCATGCGCGTGCACGGGCAGATGACGCTGCCGTGCCGGACCAGCCGCATCGCCAAGTTCGGCTTCCGCATCACCCTGACCCAGGGCCTGAACCGACAGATCCGCCTGATGGCCGCGGCGTTCGACTACCGCGTCACCCAGTTGCGGCGCGTGCGCATCGACAACGTGAAGCTGGGCGACCTGAAGGTGGGCCGCTGGCGCAACCTCACCGACCAGGAACTGCGCGGCCTGCTGCCGCAGCAGGAAAGCTGGTGATGCGATAGCGTGACCGCGGTCGCGGCACGGCCCGCGTCGGCGGGGCGGCATCGCGGCATACTGCGCCGGTCTTCCCGATCCCGTGACGGCATGAGCCCTCCGCCGAAGCCCGACAACGAGGAAGCGCGCCTGGACGCGCTGTACAGCTTCGACATCCTGGACAGCGCGCCGGAGCAGGGCTTCGACGATCTGGTCCGCATCGCGGCCGGGATCTGCGGCGTTCCGATGGCGGCGGTCACCCTGATCGACCGCGACCGCCAGTGGTTCAAGGCGCAGATGGGGATCGAGCATCCGGATCCCTCGCGTGAATCGTCGTTCTGCGCCCATGCCATCCTCGCGCCGGAGCGTACGATGGTGGTGCCGGATGCCACCCGCGACACGCGTTTCGCCGACAACCCGCTGGTCACTGCGGAGAACGGCATCCGCTTCTACGCCGGGGCGCCGCTGCTGACCCGCGATGGTTTCGCGCTGGGCGCCCTGTGCGTGGTGGACGACCAGCCGCGCGACCTGGCGCCGTTCCAGTGCGAGGCGCTGGAGGCCCTGTCGCGCCAGGTCACGCACCTGCTGGAGCTGCGCCGCGTCAGCCGCGACCTGAGTCACCAACTGCGCGAGCGCGCCTGGTACGAGCAGCAGATGCGGCTCTACCAGGCACAGCTGGAGCAGCAGAACGCCGAACTGTCCGAGCAGACCCGCACCGATCCGCTGACCGGCCTGCCCAACCGCCGCGCGTTCGCCGCCGCGCTGGCGGGAGCGATCACGAGAACCACGGGGACCGGGGACCCGCTGGCGGCCGCGGGGGTGGACGTAGACCACTTCAAGACGATCAACGCCCTCCATGGGCACGCCGAGGGCGACCGCGGACTGGTCGCGCTGGCCGACATGCGGAAGTCGCAGGCGGCCGGGCGCGGCATGGCGGCGCGCCACGGCGGCGAGGAGTTCGTCGTCCTGCTGCCCGGTGCCACGCTGGAGGAGGCCCGCCTGCAGTGCGAGTTCATGCGCCAGAGCGTAGGCCTGCTGCCGATCGGCCTGCCGGTCTCGGTCAGCATCGGCGGGGCGACGCACCGGCGCGGAGATGCCGCCGAGGACCTGTTCCGTCGCGCCGACCAGGCCTTGTACGAAGCCAAGCGCGGCGGACGCGACCGCGTGGTCGCCGCGGACTGAGTTGATCGCGATCAATGCGCGCTGCGACGCGTTGACGCATGCTGTTCACATGGGCGGCGCATCGGGCGATCGCCATGCACGGGAAGCACGACGATGAAGATCCTGTTGGCAGTGGATGGAAGCGCGATCGGCCTGGCCGCGGTTCGCCATCTGGTGGAGTTCAGCAAGTCGCTGGCGGAAACGCCTGCGGTGACCCTGCTCTACGTCGACCCGCCGCTGCTGCGTTCGGTGGCGCTCGAACTGGGCAGCGACGGTGTGGAGCGCTACCACGCCGAGAACGGCGCCTACGCCATGAAGAAGGCACGCACGGCGCTGAAGCGCGCGCAGATCCCGTTCGCCGAGAAGGTCGTGGTGGGCGAGCCGGCCGAGAGCATCGTCAAGCAGGCCAAGTCGGGCAAGGCGGACCTGATCGTGATGGGTACGCACGGCCGGGGCGCGCTGAAGCAGCTGCTGGTCGGCTCGGTGGCGCTGAAGGTCATCGCGACCAGTCCGGTGCCGGTGGTCGTCGCGCGCTGATCCGCGCGCGGCTCAATCGCCGCGGGTACGCCAGAGGGTGGGCCAGTCGCCGGGATGCCCGCCGCGGCACCACCCCAGGCGGTGGTAGCGCTGCAGGCGGAAGTCGCCGCCGTCGAACGCCCAGGTGGCGCTTTCGCCGCAGTCGGCAAGGCCGCGCCCCTTGGCGAAGTGCGACAGCTGGCCTTGCCCGAACCCGACATTGGTGAACGCGTCGATCACCCGTGGCGTTCCCTCGTCCGGCACGGGTACCGTCAATCTCAGGCGGCGTGGCGCACCGGCGCCGTCGCGGCGCAAGCGGAACAGCAGGCTGGACGACTGGTAGGCCCCGCGCCAGCACTCGAGCGCGACCAGTGCCTCATCGTCGTCCAGGGCGTGCGCTTCGTCGTAGGCGGTGTCGGGTTCGACAAAGCAGTCCTCGTGCCGTACGTCGTCCGCCGCCTGCAGGCGCACCCGCGCCACCAGGCGGGACGCCTCGGCGTCGTCCAGCGGAGGCGCCACTACCGCGCGGGTCGGCAACGGCGCCGCCGGCGCCGCCGGCACCTTCGCGGCCGGCAGCGGTCCGCGTCTGAGCAGGGCCGTCGTGGTGCCCAGCCGCCCCTGGGTTTCGTCGATCAGCAGCAAGGCGGCCGACAGGCCGGCGAGCGAGGCGGAGGGAGCGCCCTCGCCGATGCCTGCCCGCAGGTCGGTGCCGTTGCGGACCGCGTCGAGGAAGGCACGCACCTGCGCGCCGTCTTGCCCGATACGTTGAACGCCTTCATCGCCTGTCGCCGGCTGCAGCAGGGACGAAGCGGCGAACCGGGTGCCGTCCAGGCGCAGGTCGCGCGCGGCCACGGGAGCCTCCGATTCCAGCGACAGCTCAGGTTCGCCCGAAGGACTCGCATCGACCACCAGCCGCAGGATGAGCTGCGGATACGCCTCCTGCATGCCGATCGCTTCGCAGCGCGCGGTGTTGTCGCAGGCCACCACCCAGTCCTTGATCTCGCGGTACACGGGCGTGGCCGCCGAGGCGGCGGGCGCCATCGTCAGCGCGACGAGGGCCGCGGCGAACGGCAGGGTGCAGGAATCCGGGATCTTCATTCGACGATGTTCTTGGCTTCCGACGTGCCCAGCACTTCCGGATGCTCGATGCGTTTCGGACGCTGCGTCAGCGGGTGCAGGAACACCGCTGCCAGGATGATGCCCACGCCCAGGTAGAACAGCTGGGTCAGTTCGCGCTGTTCGCCCAGCAGCACGATGGCCAGCACGATGGCGTAGACCGGTTCCAGGTTGGTCACCAGCTGAACGCCGTAGGCGCTCAGGTGTTTCAGCGCCACCAGCGACAGGGCGAACGGCAGCAGCGTGCAGGCCAGCGACAGCACGACCAGCAGCACGCCGTCCTTCAGTCCAGGCAGTACGAACAGGTCGCCGGCGAAGGCCGGGAACAGCACCGGCATCAGCGGCGCGAGCGCGGTCAGCAGCAGCGTGCCCGCACCCAGTTCCAGGCCGGTGATCGTCAGCGGTTCGCCGTGGTCGATCAGGCGCTTGTTGAGCGGGCCGAACAGCGCCACCAGCAACGCCGACAGCGCGCCGACCAGCACGCCCAGGCGCATGCCGTCGGGAATGCCGCCCACCACCAGCGCGACGCCCGGCAGCACGGCGATGCCGAACAGCAGTTCGCGCCACGAGAACGGCCGTCGCGTCAGCCACGGCTCGATCACCGAGGTGAAGGCCGGTGCCAGCGCGATGCAGGTCACGGCCACCGAGGCATTGGACAGCTTGATGGCGCCATAGAACGTCAGCCAGTGCAGGGCGACGATCAGGCCGATGCCGCAGTAGGCGAGCACCACCTTCGCCGGCATCGCGCGCAGTCCGCGCCAGACGCGCGGCAGCAAGGCGAGGGCGGCCACCACAATCAGCATGCGCCACCACACCAGCGGCAGCGCGGACAGGCTGATCAGCTTGCCCAGGATGGGGGTGAAGCCCCACAGCAGCACGCACAGGTGGATCTGCAGCTGGGCCTTGGCGGTGGGGGTCATCGGCATGCGCGCATTGTCGCCGAAGCGCTGCGCGGCTGGCGCCCGGCCCACTCCCGACCGGCCCCCCGCCGTGGCAAGCTGGCAGGACCATGGACCGAGGATGTCCGATGCCGCCCGCACCGCTTGCCGTCCCATCCCGCGTCTGCGCCACCCTCGTGGGCCTGCTGTCGCTGGCCGCGCTGGTCCTGCAGTACGTGCTGATCCTGCAGCTGACCCGCGACAACGTCGGCGTGGTGCTGGGCACCGTGCGGTTCCTCACCTACTTCACCATCCTCAGCAACATCGCGGTCATGCTGGCCGCCTGCGCGGCAGCGGCGGGGCAGCCGGGGGTCTTCGCGCAGGCCCGCGTGCGCGGCGCAGTCGCGCTCTACATCGGCGTCACCGGCAGCATCTATTTCTTCATCCTGCGCCATCTGTGGCAGCCGCAGGGCGCGCAGTGGTGGGCCGACACCGGCCTGCACTACGCGGTGCCTCTGGCGTACTGGGCATGGTGGCTGGCCTGCGTACCGCATGGCACGTTGCGCTGGCGCGATGTGGCGGGATGGCTGCTGTTCCCGCTGGGCTATGTCGTCTGGGTGTTCCTGCGTGGCGCGTGGGTGGGCGAGTACCCGTATCCGTTCATCGACGTGGCCCAGCTCGGCTGGGCACGGGTCGGCGTCAACGCCCTGGGTGTGATGGCCGTGTTCGTGGTGCTGGGATTGGTCGTGGTGGGCCTGGATCATCTACTCGGTCGACGCAGGCGTCCCCTGTAGGAGCGACGTCAGTCGCGACCGCGAACCTACCGGTCAGGAAAGACTGCGCCGCTCACGGCGTCTAGGATCGCCAGCTGCTCTGGCAGGCCTGGTGTACGGTCGCGACTGACGTCGCTCCTACAGGAGACCAGGGGCCGCTGGACGCGTCCCGTGCGACATGCCATGTTCGCGCGCCACGCCCGTAGCGCCATTCAGGACTTCCGCATGACCTCCCCCGACGCATCGCAGCCGATCCCGCGGCCCTTCGATCGCCGCGATGCGAAGACGCTCGGTCTGTCGGCGCTGGGCGGCGCGCTGGAGTTCTACGACTTCGTCGTGTTCGTGTTTTTCGCGAAGACGCTGGGCGCGTTGTTCTTCCCGCCCGGCACCGCACCGTGGCTGGCGCAGCTGCAGGTTTACGGCATCTTCGCCGCCGGCTACGTGGCGCGTCCGCTGGGCGGCATCGTGATGGCGCATTTCGGCGACCGCCTGGGTCGCAAGCGCATGTTCACGCTCAGTGTTTTCATGATGTCGGTGCCTACGTTGCTGATCGGCCTGCGGCCCACGCATGCGCAGGTCGGTGCATTGGCGCCGTTGCTGTTGCTGGCGATGCGGATCGTGCAGGGCATCGCGGTCGGTGGCGAAGTGCCGGGTGCCTGGGTGTTCGTCGCCGAGCACGTGCCGCGCAGCCGCGTGGGCATTGCCTGCGCCACGCTGACGGCCGGCCTGACCGCCGGCATCCTGATCGGCTCGCTGCTGGCCGCGTGGATCAATACGCGCTACAGCGCCGCGGAGGTGCAGGCGTGGGTATGGCGCGTGCCGTTCCTGATCGGCGGCGTGTTCGGCTTTGTCGCGGTATGGCTGCGGCGCTGGCTGGAAGAAACGCCGGTCTTCGTCGAGATGCGCGAACGCCGGCAGCTCGCCCGGCAGGTGCCGGTCAAGCAGGTGCTCGCGGCGCATCGACCGGCCGTGGTGCTGTCGATCCTCGCCTCGTGGCAGCTGACGGCGGCGATCGTCGTGATCGTGCTGCTGACGCCGACCCTGGTGCAGACCAGCTTCGGCATCGCGCCCGCGGTCGCGTTCCACGGCAACAGCCTGGCGACGCTGGCGCTGGTGTTCGGCTGCCTGGCGGCCGGCTGGGCGGTGGACAGGATCGGCGTGGGACGCGCGCTGCTGTCGGGTTCGCTGGGGTTGGGTGTGGCCGCCTACGCGCTGTACGGTGCGCTGTTGGCGGGACACGAAGCGCAGTTCGTGGCCTGGTACACGCTGGCCGGCCTCTGCTGCGGGGTGGTCGGCGTGACGCCGGCGCTGATGGTCGCGGCGTTCCCACCGGAAGTGCGATTTTCCGGCCTGTCGTTTTCCTACAACGTGGCGTACGCGGTGTTCGGCGCCCTGACCCCGCCGCTGCTCGCCTGGCTGGCGGAGGCGTGGGGCCCGCTGGCGCCCGCGCACTATGTGGCCTTCACCTGCGTGATCGGTGCCGGCGTGGCCGCCTGGATCATCGCGAAGCGGCCATTGCGCTACTGAGGGTTCGCGAGTGCACGGATCAGTGCCATCGCCGCTGCAGGATTGCGTTCCTTGGCGCTGCTGATGAAGTACAGAAACACGTCGCGCCGGGGCAGCACGGGCGCAGGCTCGCCCACGTGCGGCAGTTCGGCGATGTCTTCACCGCGCGACCAGGCGCGTGCGCGCTCGGCCCATTGCGCCAGCTCCTGCGGTGGATACCCGGTGTCGATCGGCTGCGAGCGCATCAGGCGCGCATAGACGAAGTCCGCGGTGAGGTCGGCGAAGGAAGGATGTTCGGTGGAATCGGTGAAGACCGTGGCGACCTGATGTCGACGCGCGAGTTCGATGAAGTCCGCGTCCACGGCGGCGGGGTCGCGGAGTTCCAGCGCATGCCGCAGCGGGCGGCCATCCACATCGCGCGGGAGCAACGCCAGGAAGCCATCGAGTTCGTCCACCTCCACGCGTCGTCCCGCTTCGAACTGCCAGACCAGCGGCCCCAGCTTCGGGCCCAGTTCGGCGATGCCGCCGACGAAATCCTCCACCTGCGCCCGCGTCGAGGCCAGCGAGCGCGACTGCATGATCCGCTTGGGCGCCTTGGCCGAGAACACGAAGGCGTCCGGCGTCTGGTCGCGCCAGCTGGCGTAGGTCGCCGGCTTCTGCGCACTGTAGTAGGTGCCGTTGATCTCGATGGCGGTCAGCTGGCGGCTGGCGTATTCCAGCTCGCGCCGTTGCACCAGGCCATCGGGATAGAAGTTCTTGCGCCACGGCGCGAACGTCCAGCCGCCGATGCCGACGCGGATGCCGTCGGTGGCGAGGGGAGGCGGGGAAGCGAAGAGGTCGTCCATGTGCGAAGCATGGCCCGGTGCCCGCCGCTTCCGCGTTCCCATGCGGTCAACCGCCGCCCTCGGAGATGCCGCATGTCCTGGACCACGCCCGACCTCTGCGACCAGTACCCCGACGTGCAGGTCGCCGAGCCGGTGTTCCGCGGCTACGGCGGACGCATCGCGTTCGCCGGACCGGCGGTGACGGTCAAGTGTTTCGAGGACAACTCACGCGTGCGCGAACTGGCGGCGACGCCGGGCGAGGGCCGGGTGATGGTGGTCGATGGTGGCGGTTCGCTGCGGCGCGCGTTGCTGGGCGACCAGATCGCGGCGAATGCGGTGAAACACGGGTCGGCCGGCTTCCTGATCTTCGGTTGCGCGCGCGACGTTGACGCGCTCGCCGCTTTGCCGCTCGGTGTGCAGGCGCTGGCATCGCATCCGATGAAGACCGACAAGCGCGGCCTGGGCGACGTGGACGTGCCGGTAGCGTTCGCCGGCCTGTCGATCGCGCGGGGCGACTGGGTCTATGCCGATGCGAACGGGGTGCTGGTTGCCGGCGCTCGGTTGCATGAAGCATGAAAAAGGGCAGGCGATGTGCCTGCCCTTCTTCGTTGAGGGATGCCGGGAAGTCGCTGGATCCCCGCGTTCGCGGGGATGACGTCCCGGCAAAGGCGCGCTTGCGCGCGCGCCGGGACGTCACTTGATCGGTTCGTCCAGCATCAGCTGGCGGACGAAGCGCACCGGCGGCGCGCCGTACGCCAGCACCTGGTCGTGGTAGGCCTTCAGGTTGAACTGCGCGCCCAGCTTGGCTTCCGCGGCCTTGCGCATGTCGAAGTGCTCCTGCACGCCCACGAAGTAGGTGGGCAGCTGCGCCGAGGTCAGCTGTGCGCGGGTCCACTTGCCGGCGGCCTCGCGTTCCTGCTGGAAGGTCTGGCGCACCATCAGGTCCATCGCCTGTTCGCGCGTCCAGCCATCCACCTGCACGCCCTGGTCGAGGATCGCGTTGGCGATCGTGCGCAGGTAGAACTTCATCTGCACCAGGCGGAACAGCGGATCGTTGTCCAGGTAACCGGCGTCGGCCATCATCTTCTCGGTGTACACGGCCCAGCCTTCGGCGAACATGCCCGAACGCAGCACGGCGCGCAGCGTGGACGGGAACTTGGCCGAGTGCCAGCCTTCCAGGTAGTGGCCCGGCGTGCCTTCGTGGATGCTCAGCAGGTGGATCATCCGGCTGTTGTATTCGCGCAGGAACGAGTCGACCTGCTTCTGGTCCCACTCGTCCGGAATCGGCGAGACGGCGTAGAAGGTCTTCAGATTCTTGTCGAGCGGGCCGGGCGAGTCGCAGTACGCCACCGCCACGCCGCGCTGGAATTCCGGCATCTCGATGATTTCCACCGGCGCGTCCGGCAGCGTGACCAGGTCGTGCTTGCGCACGAATTCGGTGGCCTGCGCCAGCGCCGCCTCGGCATCCGGCACCACCTTGTCGCGTGCCGGGCGCTGGGCGTAGGCCAGCTCGAGCGCGGCCTCGATCGCCTTCTGCTGCTCGTCGGCGGTGGGCGTTTCCGGCAGCGCGGGCCCGCCGGGCTTGTCCTTCAGCACGGTGCGGGCGATGCCGTACATCTCTTCGCGCACGCGCTTGAGTTCGCCCTCGGCGCGCTGCTTGATGTCGGCGCGCGACAGCGACGACAGCAGCGCGAACTGCAGCTTCTGGTCGTACAGCGTCTGGCCGATGCGGAAGTCGCCCTTCGCGTTCGGGACCAGGGTCTTGTCCAGCCATGCCTGGTGCTCGGCCACGGCCTTCTTCAGGCCGTCGATGGCGGCTTCGGCCTGCGCGCGGTCGGCTTCCGGCAGGTCCTTGAGGTTCGGCGTGATGAAGGTGTCGACGATGCTGAGGATGCCGGCGTTCTGCTTGGCGACGGTCTCGGCATGCACCTTGGGCACGCGCGCCGGATCCAGGTTCTCGCGCGCCTGCGCCAGCAGCGCCGGGATCTTCTGCATGCGCGCGGTGGCGGATTTCAGGCGTTCCGGCAGCGGTGCGAATTCGCGCGCCATCAGGCCGTAGATCGCGCCGCCGGCAACGTTGTTGTAGACCTGCGGATCCCATGCCCAGCTCTGCAGGGTTTCCGCGGTCCAGATGTCGTACTGCAGCTGGTTGCGCAGGATGGCGGCGTCGACCTGGTTCTCGCGCGACAGCGCGGCGGTGTCGGTGGCGTCCAGTTCGGCCAGGATCTTCTTGCTGAACGCCAGGCCCTTCTGGCGGCCGGCGGCGCTCAGGTCGTCGAGTTCGCCGTCGTACTTGTGTTCGCCGATCTGGGTGGCGCTGACCGGCGAGAGCTGCAGCCACCCTTCCAGGGCGCGCTTGGAGAGGTCGGCGAAGGCCGCATCGGCCTTGGCGGTATCCGTGGTGGCGGCCGCCGTGTCGGCGCCGGCAGCGACGTTGGGGGCTTCGCTCTTCTGGCAGGCGGTCATCGAGGCCAGCAGGGCGGCGGCGAGCAGGGTCTTGCGCATGGGAATCCTGTTGCGGTGCGGCGTGAGCGGAGCGCACAGGATAGGCCGAAGGTCATGCCTGTACCCGTGCCATTCGATATACGCTTGGGCGGGTCCACCCGAGGAACCTGACATGACGCATGAGGGAAGCTGCCACTGCGGACGCATCGCCTTCGAGGTCGAGGGCGACATCGCAGAGGTCATCGATTGCAACTGCTCGCTGTGCCGCCGGCGCGGTGGGCTGCTGTGGTTCGCCCCGCGCGATGCGCTGGTGTTGAAGACGCCCGAAGGCGACCTGTCGACCTACACGTTCAACCAACACCACATCCGCCACCACTTCTGCGCCGTCTGCGGGATCGCGCCGTACGGCGAGGCGGCGCATCCCAAGACCGGTGCGCAGATGGTGGCCGTCAACGTGCGCTGCCTGCCGGGTGTGGACCTGGCCGGGTTGAAGGTGACGCCCTTCGACGGCGCCAGCCTCTGACCATCGCGACCAACGCAGGGAGATGACGATGCGGACTTCGACATGGTGGGTGCTGGCGGGTCTGCTGCTCTCCTCGGCTGCGCAGGCGGCATGTCCGCCCGAGGGCACCGATCCGGCTTCGCTGCAGGTGTTGCGCGAGCAGAAGTTCGCCGTTCCCGACGACGTGCGCGCCGCCCTGGTGGCGGGGCTGCCGGCGTGCCTGGCCGATCCCGATCCCGCCCTGCGCGATGGCGTGGCGTACGAGGGCCTCAGCACCTGGCTGCGCGCGGGCCAGGTGGACGTGACGCAGCGCCGCGCCTTGCGCGACCGCCTGTACGCGATGCTCGACCAGGAGGACGCCGCGGGATTCGGCCCGCCCTTCGCCGCGCTGGTGTTGTCGGAGGTGGCGCGCACCGACCGCATCGCGCCCTGGATGGCGGTCGAGGAACGCGCCGACATGGTCGCGCGCGCCGCTGCCTACCTGGCATCGGTGCACGACTATCGCGGTTTCGATGCGGTCGAGGGCTGGCGGCACGGCGTGGCGCATGGTGCCGACTGGCTGCTGCAACTGGTGCTCAACGCGCAGGTGGATCGCGCGCAGGTGGATGTGTTGCTGCAGGCCGTGGCGGAACAGGTGGTGCCGGAAAGCGTGCACGCCTATGTCTTCGGCGAGCCGGGGCGGCTGGCGCGGCCGGTGCTGTACGCCGCCAAACGGGGGCTGCTGGACGAGGCGGCGTGGACGCGGTGGTTCGGGGCGTTGCCAGCCCGGCTCGGCGTGGCGAAGCAGGCATACGCCGACAGCGCATGGCTGGCGCGCCGGCACGACCTGATGGCGTTCCTGATGAGCATCCATCTGGAAGCCGATCAGTCCGACGACCCCCATATCCGCGCGCTGAAGCCCGTGGTCGTCCAGACACTCAAGGCCGTGCCCTGACCGAATGCGCGTGGAATCAAGCGCCGCGGCGGCCCAGGAAATCGTCCGGCATCGGCGGCAGTGGCGTGTGCCCGTCGCGCGCCTCTTCCTTCCGCCGGTCGATGAAGGCCTGCGCGACAGCGCTGGGCGGTTTGTGCGCCGGATGCACGGCGTAGTAGGCGAAGCGCGCTTTCAGCGCGGGGCCCGGTAGCCGTACCAGTTCGTACCGCTGAAGATACGGCTGGGCGACATGGCGGCGCGCCAGCGCTGCACCGACGCCGTACACGGCCGCGCGCATCGCATCGGTGCTGTCGTTGAAGCTGTGCATCGCCGGCAGGCGCAGCCCGCGTACGCCCGCGGCGCGGAACCACTCGCGCCAGCCCTGCAGCGCCAGGTCCGTCACCAGCGGAAGCCGGGCGATCTGGCGCGGTTCCAGCACGGCGTCGATGCCGGGCAGGGCGGGCGACGCGACCGGGAACAGTTCGTCGTCCATCAGGTGGTGCGCGGTCAGGCCTGCCCAATGCCCGGGTCCGTGGCGGATGCCGAGTTCGGGGCCTTCGTCATCGAAGCGCGTCAGCGCGATGCCGGTATCCACGTGCAGGCGGATGTGCGGATGGCGCGCGCAGAAGCGCGGCAGCCGCGGCAGCAGCCAGCAGTAGGCGAGCGAATGCAGTGTGGTGATGCGCAGGGTGGTGGTCTTGCCGGCCAGCTTCAGGTGCGAGGCCACGGCGTCGATATCGCCCAGCGCCGCGTTGGCGGCATCGGCCAGTTGCCTGCCTTCCAGGGTCAGCTTCACGCCGCGCGCGTGGCGCTGGAACAGGACCACGCCGAGCAGCGCCTCCAGCTTGCGCACGTGGTGGCTGACGGCACTCGCCGTGAGGTGCAGTTCG
>NZ_PDWV01000052.1 GCF_010093385.1 Pseudoxanthomonas mexicana | reverse complement strand
GGGGGAGATCGTTTCGGGGGCGTCGGCGGATCCGCAGTGCCCGATGGCTGCCGCGAGCAGGGCCAGGACGAGCAGGACCGCACTGGGAATGCCATGCGTCCGCAGGGTGGAAGGTTTGGCGCGCATGCCGGACCCCTCAGCGGTTGGAATAGGCGACGCTCAGATAGACGATGTTCTGCGAAACGTCCTGGCCCGCGTCGGTGCTGTCGCGCTTGTAGCGCTCCGCGTGCAGGCGTGCGGTCCAGCGTGGCGCCCAGTGGTAGGCCAGGCTCGCGCCCACGCGCGAGGTTTCGTCCTCGCGGCCGAGTTGGGTGTAGTCCAGCCGTTCCCACGTGGCGTAGGTGCCCAGCGTCAGCGAGCGCCGCACCAGCCAGTGCAGGTCGAAGCGCGCGCCGCGGGTCTTCTGGTCGAACTCGTCCGAGTCCACATAGTCGCGCTTCTGCGCGTACGGCGCGACGGACAGGTTCAGGCGGGTTCCGGTAAAGCGGTAGCCCAGGTCGATGCCGCGCACCTCGTAGGGCGACGCGTTGACCACCGCGTCGCCGGTCAGCACGTTCTCGGGAATCGTGGCTTCGGACTGGATCCCGGTCAGGGCGTCGGTCGCGGTGTCCGAGAACTGGCTGGACAGGGCGATGTTCAGCTGCGAGCGCGGCGACAGGTTCCATTCGGCATCCGCGCGCATCAGGGGTTCGGAGCGCGACTCGCCCTGGCGATAGTCGATGCGCGAATAGCCCAGGTCGGCGCCCAGCTCGAAGTTCGCCAGCGTGCGCACGTAGCGTCCGTAGAGGTCGTAGCGGTTGTAGTCGCGCGCCACGATGTCGTCGTCGAAATCGACGCGCTGCGCCTGCAGGTTGAGCGACACTCGGCTGGTCGGCGACAGTTCCTTGATCGTGCGGATCGCGCCGGCCAGGCGCTGGGAGTTGAATTCGTCCGTGACCTCCGCATCGCTGAGCACGTAGCGCAGCTCCGCCTGGCCGTGCAGCGAGGGCGTCCAGTTGAACAGCAGCGTGGGGCCGGCGGAGAACACGTTCACCTGCTGGCGGTTGCCGGGACCGTCCGGGACCAGCGAATCGACCGGCTGCACCGTCAGGTTGTCTTCCACCAGGAAGAACAGGCGCTCCGGGATGGCCACCCAGTTGAGGCGGCCGGACAACGTGCCGTCGACGGTGTCGGCGAAGATGTCGTCCTCGTAGTCGCGGTACTCCGCGCGGCCATCGAGGTTCAGCTGCAGCGCGGAGATGTTCTCGGTGATGCTGAAGCCGACGCCGGCACGCAGGTAGCGCTGCTCGATCGGATCGACCGGCGCCATGGTCACGTTGCTGTTCCGCTCCATGCCCAGGTCCACGGTGTAGTCCACCCGGGCGGCGAGCGCGTGGCCCGGCAGCGTGGCCAGGACCGCGGCGGCGATGAGGGAGAGGCGTAGTGGATGGGTGCGCATGCCGCTGCTCCTTGGCCGCCTTACGGGATTTCGTTGAACACCACGCCGGCCACCTTGTCGGCAGGAAAACTGCCGACGGCCTTCTCCAGCTTCTCGGGCGTGACCTTGCCGTAACCGGCCACCAGCACCACCAGGTCGGCCAGCTCGGACAGGATGCGCGCGTCCGGCGAGCCCAGCACCGAGGGACTGTCCAGGATCAGGTAGCGATCCGGGTAGCGGCTGCGCAGCGAGTCGACCATCGCGCGCATGCGGAACGCACTGAAGGCTTCGCCCGTGGTCTCGCGCTGGCGGCCACTGGGAATCAGCCGCAGGCGCGGCACGCCGGTGCGGTAGATGATGCGGCCCAGGTCGGCGTCGCTGTCGCCCAGGTAGTCCATCAGGCCGCCGTGGCTGGCGTCCACGCCCAGGGCGGTGTGCTGCGAGGGATGCAGGGCATCGCAGTCGACCAGCAGAGCACTCTTGGCATCGTCGAAAGCGAACGCCGTGGCCAGGTTGCGGGCCACGAAGCTGCCACCGCAGCCGTTGCTGACCGGCGCCACCAGGGTGACGAAATTGCGCTCGCCTCCCAGCGCCAGCAGGCGGGTACGCAGTTCGCGGAACGCATCGGCCTGCTCGCGGACGGAGTCGTTGCGATGGATGACGCGCCGTTCTTCCAGTTCGCGCGGCGTCAAAGCGGTGGGTTCGTCCATCAACGCCAGCGAGCGCGAAGTGTCGGTGCGATGGGGAACACCATGCAGTCGTTCGTTGTCCGGGGTCACGGGCTTTTCCAGGGTGGCATAGGAGGTCATGGCGGCGGCCTCAGGCAGCAAGCTGCTTGAGGCCGAACGCCAGCCCGTACGCGAGGATGACCAGCGTCAGGATGCCGAAACTCATCGCATTGCGGCTGAGTTCCTGTCGGCGGTCGCGCGGCGAATGGTAGGTCGGCACCACAGTGAGGAGGGGGCGCTCGGTGATGCGCTGCAGCTGCTGGGCCGAGCGGATGCGCGGATCGAAGCGGGCGCGCAGGAACAGCAGGCCCAGCGGGATGCCCACCGCCATCAGCAGACCGCCGATGGCGAAGTGCATGAAGCGCAGGCCCGTCGGGCGCAACGGCATGGTGGCGGGATCCTGCACGCGCAGGGTCAGGCCACGCTCCTCGCGGTCCAGCTGCATGGAAACGCGGGCATTCTCGCGCCGGCGCAACAGGTCCTGGTAGATGTCGCGGTTGACTTCGTAGTCGCGGGTCAGCTCGGCCAGGGCGCTTTCCGAATCGGCGATGCGACGGCTGCGGTTCAATTCTTCATTGAGCATCGACTCCGCTATCGCCATGCGCGAGGCGGTTGCCGCCACTTCGCGCCGGGTCTGCGCCTGTTGGCTGCGCAGTTCCTGGTAGAGCGGGTTCATCTGCGCCTCGTCGAACGGACTGGCTCCCTGCGGCGCGGCGGCGCGGCGGGTCTGCTCGTTGGCCATGGCCTGCTGCAGGTCGGCCATCTGGTGGCGCACGCGCACCACGTCCGGATGCTGCTCGGTGTAGTTCAGCAGCAGGCGGTCCAGCTGGCCCTGCAGCTCGAGCAACTGCGCGCGATACAGGCTCTCGCGCGTCTGCACCGCGGTCACCGCCGACTCGCCGGACAGCTGCGAGGCGATCGCGTTCTCGCGCGAACGCTGCTCCAGCAGCGCCATGCGGGTCTGTTCCACCGTCGTGCGCAGCGAGCTGATGCGCGTGTTGGCGTCGGTGGCGCTGCCGGGCTGGGCGTCGGTATTGTCCGAACGGTACTGGCGCAGGCGCTCTTCGGCTTCCAGCAGCTTGGCGTGGTAGTCCTGCACCTGCTTGTTGATGAACTCGTAGGCCTCGCGGCTTTCGCGTTCCTTCGCCGCCAGGCTTTCCTTGATGAACATCTCGCTCAGGCGCTCCGTCACCTGGTAGGTGCGCTTGGCATCGCTGTCGCGGTAGGTGATCTGGATCAGGTTGGGGCGCGGGCTGGTGATCGCGATGCGACCCTTGATCTGTTCCATCAGGCGGTCCTGCTCGACGGCGCTGGGCTTGTCGTCCAGCCAGCCGCCGGTCTTCAGCGCGTCTTCCAGCACCCTGCGGCTGTAGATCACCTGGCGCGCGATGCCGGCGCGGTCGACGACGCCGGTCGCCACGGCGCGGCCTTCCAGCAGGGGCTGGATGATGTCGCTCTCCTGCGCCAGGATCGTGGTGGAGGCGGTGTAGTTCTTTGGCAGCACCAGCAGGCCCACCACCAGGGTCAGCAGTGCCACGGCGGCGAAGATGCCGACCAGCGCGACCCGATGGCGACGCGCCTCGCGGATCAGGATGGGCACCAGGTCGTTGGGAGAAAGCGCAGCGGAAGGTGCCGCCGGCGCGGAATAGCCGCGCCGCGCGGGAAGGTTGCTCTGGCTCATCAGAAGGTACGCTCGGGGACCGTGATGACGTCGCCGGGCGACACGGTGTAGTTGGTGCTCAGGTCGCCGCGGTTGAGGATGCGGTCCAGCCGCACCGCGTAGGTCTGCGTCTGCTCGGCGCTCTTGCGGTGCAGGTCGGAGCGGTCGGCAGCGGCGAACTCGGTGATGCCGCCGGCGGCCAGCACGGCATCCAGTACCGTCATGCCGGGACGGTACGGCAGCGAGACCGGTTGGCGCACGGCCCCGGTGACGCGCACGCGGGACAGGTATTCATGGCTGCGCAGGTCGGTCAGGATGACCGCCACCTGCGGGTCGCGCACGTAGGTGGCCAGTCGCTCCTGGATGTCCTTGGCGACCTCGCTCGGGGTGCGGCCGCCTGCGGCCACATCGCCCACCAGCGGCACGGAGATCATGCCGTCGGGGCGGACCGGCACGGTGATGCCGAGCTCCGGATTGCGCCACACCGACACCTGCACGATGTCGTCCACGCCGATGTGGTACGCGTCGGTACCCAGCGTGGTGGTAGCCGGTGGCGGTGCTTCGCTGCCGGACGACGTGGCGCATGCGGCCAGCAGCAGGGACAGGACGGTGACGGCTAGGCCGGCAAAGGCGCGTTTCATCGGAGGATCCCCTGGAGTTGCTCGATGCCGGTAACAACGACGGCAGCGGCGGAATCCGGCCATCCCGGTATGCCCGCGGGGCATCCGGGGCGGCGCGTCAGACGTCGTAGAACGCGCGGTACCACTCCACGAAGCGGCGCACCCCGGTTTCGATGGGCGTGGCGGGCGAGTACCCGGTGTCGCGGCGCCGGGCTTCGACGTCGGCCTCGGTATCAGGGACGGCGCCGGGCTGCATCGGCAACAGGCGCCTTTCCGCCTTGCGGCCCAGGCAGTCCTCCAGCACCTCGATGTAGCGCAACAGCTGCACGGGCTGGTGGTTGCCGATGTTGTACACGCGGTAGGGCGCCAGCGAACTGGCCGGCGTGGGCGCCAGCGGATCGTAGGCGGGGTCGGGGCCCGGTACGCGGTCCAGGGTGCGGATCACGCCCTCGACGATATCGTCGACATAAGTGAAGTCGCGGGTGTGGTGGCCGTGGTTGAACACGTCGATGGGCTCGCCCGCGAGGATCTTCTTCGTGAACAGGAACAGCGCCATGTCCGGCCGGCCCCACGGGCCGTACACGGTGAAGAAGCGCAGCCCGGTGGTGGGCAGGCCGAACAGGTGGCTGTACGTGTGCGCCATCAGCTCGTTGGCCTTCTTGCTGGCGGCGTACAGGCTGACCGGATGGTCCACGCTGTCTTCCACCGCGAACGGCAGCTTGCGGTTGGCGCCGTAGACCGAACTGGACGAGGCGTAGACCAGGTGCTCGATGCCGCGGTGCCGACACGCTTCCAGGATGTTGAGGAAACCGACGATGTTGCTGTCGATGTAGGCGTGTGGATTCTCCAGGGAGTAGCGCACGCCGGCCTGTGCGGCCAGGTTGACCACGCGCTGCGGCTTGAAGTCGTCGAACGCGGCCTCCAGCGCCGCGCGGTCCTCCAGCGAGGCGCGCACGAAGCTGAAACCGTCCTGCGGCATCAGCCGGGCGAGTCGGGCCTCCTTCAGCGCGGGGTCGTAGTACGCGTTCAGGTTGTCGTAGCCCAGCACTTCATCGCCCCGTGCGAGCAGGCGCTCGCTCAGGTGGGAGCCGATGAAGCCGGCGGCGCCGGTGACCAGTACGCGCATCAGGTACTCCTGGGGAAGAGGGGATTACAAGCAGTCGTCGACCGCGTGTCGGGGCAGGGTGCGCTTCACGTCGAAGACCACCGCGCCCGGCTTGCCGAACCCGCGGATGCCGTCGGCGCCGCGTTCGCTGAACTGCCGGTGCGCCACCGCGAGGATGACCGCATCGTACTGGCCCGCCTGGGGTTCCGCCACCAGATCCAGTCCGTACTCGTGTTTCGCCTCGTCGGCGCTGACCCATGGATCGTGCACGTCGACCTGCGCGTTGTAGCTGCGCAGCTCGGCCACGATGTCGACCACGCGCGTATTGCGCACGTCGGGGCAGTTCTCCTTGAAGGCCAGCCCCAGCACCAGCACCTTCGCGCCCGCGGTAGGCAGGTTGCGGCGTGCCATCAGCTTGGCCACGCGGCGCGCCACGTGGCTGCCCATGCCGTCATTGATGCGGCGCCCGGCCAGGATCACGTCGGGGTGGTAGCCGATCTGCTGCGCCTTGTGGGTCAGGTAGTACGGGTCCACGCCGATGCAGTGGCCGCCCACTAGACCCGGGCGGAAGGGCAGGAAGTTCCACTTGGTGCCCGCGGCTTCCAGCACCTCGTGGGTATCGATGCCGAGGCGGTGGAAGATCAGCGCCAGTTCGTTGATCAGGGCGATGTTGACGTCGCGCTGGGTGTTTTCGATGACCTTGGCCGCTTCGGCCACGCGGATGCTGCTGGCCTTGTGCGGGCCGGCGGGGATGATGCTGCCGTACAGGGCGTCCACGAAATCGGCGACCTCCGGCGTGGAGCCGGAGGTGACCTTCATGATGGTTTCCAGACGGTGCTGCTTGTCCCCCGGATTGATCCGTTCCGGGCTGTAGCCGGCGTAGAAATCCTGGTTGAAGCGCAGGCCGGATTCGCGCTCGATGATCGGCACGCAGGCTTCTTCGGTTGCGCCGGGGTACACGGTCGATTCGAAGATCGCCACGCCGCCCTTGCCGATGGCGCGGCCGACCGTGCGGCTGGCCGACTCCAGCGGGCGCAGGTCCGGGCGCTTGTAGTCGTCGATGGGCGTGGGCACGGTGACGATGAAGACGTTGCAGCCGGCCAGCGCCGCGGGGTCGTCGCTGAAGTCCAGCAGCGGCGTGTCGCGCAGCTCATCGGCGGAGACTTCCAGTGTGTGGTCCCGGTGTTCGCGCAGCTCGGACACGCGCGTGGCGTTGATGTCGAAGCCGAGCGTGGGGAACTTGCGGCCGAACGCGACCGCCAGCGGCAGCCCGACGTACCCCAGTCCGATCACGGCGATCCTGGCCTGGTCCAGGGTGGGCAATGGAGCGTTCATCGATGTGGGGTTCCCCTGTATGTCGCGTGCCGAAGAGTCTATACGCAGGCAGGGCACGGGCGTTCCCGCTCCCGGCCTGGCATCGAGCCGATCAACGTGCAAAGCATGCGCCTCAGGACAAGGAGCACGCATTGGCCTGATATCGCCACGACCTGCGTAACAGCGGATGATCGCCCGCCCGGATGGCGGGACGACCTGCGACCGGGGGAGTCGAGATGCGGATCCTGCTGTGCGGCGGCGCCGGTTACATAGGCGCGCATACCTACGTGGTGCTCGTGGAGCGCGGCCACGATGTCGTGGTGGCCGACAACTTCAGCAACAGTTCGCCGGGCGTGCTGGCCCGCCTGCGGCAGATCACCGGGCGTCTGGTGCCGTTCCAGCCGCTGGACCTGCGGGACCGGGATGCGGTGACGGGATTCTTCGCCCATCAGGCCTTCGATGCCGTGGTGCACTTCGCGGCGCTGAAATCGGTGGGCGAGTCGTGCGAACGTCCGCTGGACTACTTCCACAACAACATCGGCGGCACGCTGAACCTGCTGCATGGCATGCGCGAGGCCGGCGTCGACCGGCTGGTGTTCAGCTCGTCGGCCACCGTCTACGGCGATCCCGACCACGTCCCTGTGCGCGAGGATGCGCGCCTGCAGGTGACCAATCCCTATGGGCGCACGAAGCTGGTGATGGAAGAGCTGATCGGCGACCTGTGCCGCAGCGATGCCGGATTCCATGCCGCCAACCTGCGCTATTTCAACCCGGTGGGCGCGCACGCGTCCGGCCTGATCGGCGAGGACCCCACCGGCATCCCCAACAACCTGATGCCGTACATCTGCCAGGTGGCGGTGGGGCGGCGCGACCGGCTGAGCGTGTTCGGCGGCGACTGGCCCACCGTCGACGGCACCGGCGTGCGCGATTACATCCACGTGATGGACCTGGCGCGCGCGCATGCCGATGCGCTGGACTTCCTGGTGCGCGAACGCCGCAGCCTCACCGTCAACCTGGGCACGGGGCAGGGCGTCAGCGTGCTGCAGCTAGTGGAGGCGTTCGCGCAGGCGGCGGCGCGCAGGATCCCCTATCAGGTTGTCGCGCGGCGCCCGGGCGACGTGGCCGAGGTGTACGCCGACCCCTCGCTGGCCCAGCGGACGCTGGGATGGCGTGCCGAACTGGGCGTCGAGGCGATGTGCCGCGATGCCTGGCGCTGGCAGTCGCAGAACCCGCAGGGCTATCCCGTGGCGTGATCGCCCCATCGGCGCAGACGGGCCCCTGCCCGCACGCGCCGCGACCGCATGCCGCGGGCTGGCGGCGGGAACGCGATTGGCCGAGAATCGCGCCATCCCTTGCCGCCCGGATCCGCTTTGCCCCTGGATGCTGCGCTCCACCTGGCGGAACAGAACCGCGTGCGCTACGGCCTGCGCATGTACCTCATGCGTGCGCTGGGGCTGGGTCTGGGGGCGATCTGCGTGGCGGCGGTCCTTTACGAGCACGGCGCGTCCCCCGCGCTGTGGGGTCTGCTGGCGGCGAACGGATTCGCATGGCCGCACCTGGCCTATCTGCGTGTCAGGGCGCGCCGCGACGATCCGCTGCAGGCGGAGTACCAGAACCTGACCTTCGACGCCGCGATGGGCGGCTTCTGGATCGCGGCGATGCAGTTCGATGCGCTGCCCAGCGTGCTGCTGGCGGTCATGCTGACGATGGACAAGGTGATCATCGGCGGCGCTCGCTTCGCCCGCCGGACGCTGGGTGCGATGGCGGCCACCTGCCTGGCCGCGAGCGCCGCCTGGGGGGTCGCGTTCGATCCCCGCACCAGCTACCCGGTGGTGCTGGCCTGCCTGCCGTTCCTGGCGGTGTACCCCATGGCGATCGGCGTGGCCACCCACGCGCTGGCACGCAGGGCACGCAAGCAGAAGACGCTGCTGGAAAAGATGGCGCGCTTCGACGCGGCCACCGGCCTGATGAACCGGCAGCAGTGGCTGCATGCGGCCACCCACGAACTGAAGCGTTTCCAGCGATCGGGGCGCGCCGGCGTACTGGTGCTGATCGACATCGACCGATTCAAGGACATCAACGATGGCTACGGCCACACGATCGGCGACGAGGTGGTCGAGGAGTTCGCGCGCCTGCTGAAGGCCTGCCTGCGCGACGTGGATACGCCCGGGCGCTATGGCGGCGACGAGTTCGGGGTGGTCATGCCCGACACGCGTTGGGAAGAAGCCATCGTGGCGGCGGAACGGCTGCGCCGGCAGGTCGCGGCCTTCGCCTTCTCCACACGCGGCCTGCGTTGCACGGTCAGCATCGGCCTGTCCGAATGCCATCCGGGCATCGCCTCGGTGTCGGACTGGGTCAACAGCGCCGACGCCGCGCTGTATCGGGCCAAGGCGCGCGGACGCGACTGCATCGTCGTGGGGTGTTGAGCCGGCTCAGGACAGCAGCGCGTCGACGACGGCCTGCGGTTGCTTCATCCACGCGAAGTGGTCCGCGCGCGTGCCCAGGGCGGCGTGATGCAACGTGTGGACGCGGGCCGGTGCGTCGGGCATCTTCGCCATCAGGGCGCGCAACGAACTTTCCGGCGCAAGCCAGTCGTCGTCGAACAGCACCCCGTCGATCGGCGTGCGGACCCGGCGCAGCCCCGCTTCCAGATCGACCGGCCAGCCGGCGGCGCGATACCGGCCGCTGAGCCCCACGCGTGCCCAGTCGGCGATGAGACTGCGTGCTTCATCGCCGCCGAAGCCCAGCCGTCGTCCCGGCAAGGCACCGCAGGCGCGCGCCAGCCAGGGCGCGAACCGGTAGAAGAACGGCAATGCGTAGCCGCGTGGCGTGGGAAACGTGCGCCAGTAGGGCGTGCCGCTGCCGACCAGCCAGAGCCCGGCGAAGGCATCGGGATGCTGGCCCAGGTGGCAGGCGGCCAGTTGTCCGCCCAGGCTGTGGCCACCGATGCGGTGCGGAATGTCCGGCAGCCAGGCCTGCAGCGCCGCGTGGCTGAGGGGCAGGTCCGTGCCCAGCAATTCGTGGTAACCCCAGTCGTTGCGCCGTCCGGCGCGCAGCGAGCTGCTGCCATTGCCGCGCCATTCGTGCACGAACACCGCCATGCCTCGCCCGGCGAGCAACGCCGCGAAAGGCAGATAGTGGCGCGCCGCGACGCCCAGCGCCGGGATCCACAGCAGGGCGGAGGAGGCCTCGGCGGGGATGCAGGCGATCAGCGTGCAGGCATGGCCGTCCTGTGCCCGCAGGGCGATGTCTTCCTGCACGACCTGCCGTTCGGTGACGTTCATGCGCGCGGCGCGGCTCCGACGTGGTCGAGGACCAGGATGTCGCTGCGTCCGGGCCGGTAGCCGCCACGCAATGCGGCGTGCACGTAATCCGACGCGGCCAGGCACGCGTCCTTCATCGGCATGCCCTGCGCGCGGCGCGCGGCGATGGCCGATGCGAGCGTGCAGCCGGTGCCATGCGCCTCCAGCGGGAGGCGCGGATGCGATGTCTCGGCGAGGCCATCCTCATCGCAGTACAGGTCCACCACATCGGCATCGCCGGGCAGGTGTCCGCCCTTGAGGAAGACCGCCCGCGCACCCAGTGCCAGCAGATCGCGTGCGGCCTGGCGCATGGCGGTCGCGTCGGCGATGGCACGGCCCAAAAGCAGCTCAGCCTCGGGAAGGTTGGGCGTCACCACGTGCGCCAGCGGCAGCAGCTGCATGCGCATCGCCTGCAGGGCGCTGTCTTCCAGCAGTTTGGCGCCGCTGGTGGCGACCATCACCGGATCGACAATGACGGCGGCAGGGCGGTGCGTGTGCAAGGCGTCGGCCACCACGCCGATCACCTCGGCCGTGGCCAGCATGCCCAGCTTCACCGCGCGGATGTCGAAATCGTCGAAGCAGGCGTCCAGCTGCGCGCGCAGGAAATCCATCGGTGGCACGTTCACCGCGGTCACGCCGCGCGGGTGCTGCGCCGTGAGGGCGGCGATGGCGGACAGCCCGTGCACGCGGTGCGCGGCGAAGGTCTTGAGGTCGGCCTGGATGCCGGCGCCGCCGCCGGAATCGGAGCCGGCGATGGTCAGGGCGGAAACCACGGAAGGCGAAGTCATGCGTGGATTGTGCCATCCGCGCGCCGGCCTGCGCGTCAGGGCGGCGACTGTCCGGCCTGCACCCATTGCCGGTACAGCACGTACCCGATGCCGGTGCTTCCCGTCAGCAGTGCCGGCGCGAGCAGCGCGTCGTAACCCCAGTGGCGATAGAACCACGTCCCCAGTACGCCACCGCCCAGGAAGCCGCTGATGATCAGGCCGCTGAGCGTCAGCCGGCGCATCGGCAATGGCATGCCACGCAGCAGGTGTCCCAGGCCGATGCCCAGGTCGGTGAACATCCCGCTGAGGTGCGTGGTGCGTACCGCCGCGCCGCTGTAGGTGGTGACCATCGCGTTCTGCAGTCCGCAGGCCATCGCGGCCAGCAGCGCGCCCCAGATCTGCTGCTGCTTGAACAGGGGAATCGCGAGCAGCAGCAGCGCCGCCTCCAGCGCCAGCGCCACCCCGTAGCGGCGCCCCAGTTTCAGCGTCTGGTCCTGGATCACCAGCCCGCTCAGCATCGCGCCCACGCAGAAGGCGATCAGCATGCCCCACAGGTGCACGATCGCGCGCAGGTCGCCCTGCGCGAGCGCGGCCCCGAGCAGGCTGGTGGTGCCGGTCAGGTGGCTGACCGCCTGGTGTTCGAAACCCAGGTAGCCGATGACGTTGACCATGCCTGCCACGCAGGCCAGCGCGACGGCACCGATCCAGACCCAGCGGGGGAGGTGAAGGCCCATGACGTCGGCGATCGCGTCCGCTTACAGCACTTCCGACGCGTAGTCCGCCAGGCGCGAGCGCTCGCCACGCCGCAGCGTGATGTGCGCGCTGTGCGCCCAGTTCTTGAAGCGGTCCACCGCGTAGGTCAGGCCGGATGTCGTCTCCGTCAGGTAGGGCGTGTCGATCTGCTCCACGTTGCCCAGGCAGACGATCTTGGTGCCCGGACCCGCGCGCGTGATCAGCGTCTTCATCTGCTTGGGGGTGAGGTTCTGCGCTTCGTCCAGGATCAGGTAGCGGCTCAGGAACGTGCGCCCGCGCATGAAGTTCATCGAACGGATCTTGATGCGCGAGGCGAGCAGGTCGTTGGTCGCCGCGCGCCCCCAGGCGCCGCCCTCCTGGTTGTGCGTCAGCACTTCCAGGTTGTCGGTCAGCGCGCCCATCCACGGGGTCATCTTTTCCTCTTCCGTGCCGGGCAGGAAGCCGATGTCCTCGCCCACGCTGACGGTGGCGCGGGTCATGATGATCTCGCGGTAGCGCTGCTGGTCCATCGTCTGCGCCAGGCCGGCCGCCAGCGCGAGCAGGGTCTTGCCGGTGCCGGCGGTGCCGAGCAGGGTGACGAAGTCGACTTCCGGGTCCATCAGCGCGTTGAGCGCGAAATTCTGTTCGCGGTTGCGCGCATTGATGCCCCACACCGCGTGCTGGCTGTGGCGGAAGTCGTCCACGATCTGCAGGGTGGCCTTGTCGCCCTCCACCCGCGCCACGCGGAACTCGGATTCGTCGTCGCCCGGCAGGTAGAGGTACTGGTTGGGATACCAGCCGGCGTCTTCGGCCATCGTCACCTCGTAGTACGTGCGGCCCTTGTCGGTCCACGACCGCAGGTCCTTGCCGTGGCGCTGCCAGAAGTCCGCCGGCAGGGCGGTCGCCCCGGTGTACAGCAGGCTGAAATCGTCCAGCGCGCGGTCGTTCTCGTAGTCTTCCGACACGATGCCGGCGATGGCCGCCTTGATGCGCAGGTTGATGTCCTTGGAGACGAACACCACCGGAATTTCCGGCTCCTGCTCCTTCAGCGCCAGGATCGCACCGAGGATGGCATTGTCGGGGATCACCGCGCCGAAGCTCTTGCCGGCCTCGAAGTGGCTGGTCTGGAAGCGCAGCAGCCCCGCGCTCTGCGAGCCGCGCAGCTGCAGGCCGTTGGGCTGCACCAGCGGGATGCCGGCGGCCAGGTTGTCCAGTCCCGATGCCTGGACCAGTTCGTTGAGGAAGCGGCTGACCTGCCGCGCGTTGCGGCTCGCTTCCGAGGTGCCCTTCTTGCCGTTGTCCAGTTCCTCGATCACCTGCATCGGCAGGTAGACATCGTGTTCCTCGAACTTGAACAGCGCGGTGGGGTCGTGCATCAGCACGTTGGTGTCCAACACATAGATACGCTTGCTACGGGTCATTCGGGCAACCTCATCGAGGAAGATGTGTGAACACGGGCGACTTTTCCGCGGACAGCAGCGAACCACCATGACCCGCCGCGGCGCGGGATGGTGGGTGAAGGGGAAGGGGATTCGGTCACTGGGCCTGGTGGGCCTTCAGGGCGTCCAGCACGGCCTGGGCGTGGCCGGGAACCTTCACGCCGCGCCATGCCTGCGCGATGCGGCCGTCGGGCGAGATCAGGAAGGTGCTGCGCACCACGCCCAGCACCTTGCGGCCGTACATGTTCTTTTCGTGGATCACATCGAAGGCCTTGCACAGCGCTTCGTCGGCGTCGCTCACCAGCGGAAATTTGAAACCCTGCTTCGCGCAGAAGTTGTCGTGCGACTTCACCGAGTCGCGCGAGACGCCGAGCACCGTGGCGTTGAGCTTCTTGAACTTCGGCAGCAGCGCGTTGAAGTCCAGGCCCTCGGTGGTGCAGCCCGGCGTGCTGTCCTTCGGGTAGAAGTACAGCACCAGCCAGGCGTCGGCGTAGTCGGCGAGGGTGGCGGTGTCGCCGCCGGACAGCGCCAGCGGCAGTTTGAGGACGGCCTTGCTCAGTGCGGTGGTTGCGCTCATCGAATCTCGCGGGTACCTAGTGCCTGCCTTCCAGTGCCGCCACGCGCTTGTCCAGCGCCTTGATCTGGTTCTGCTGGCCGATGATGACCGCCAGTGCCACGAAGAACAATACGTATTCCACGCGCGTCCCCTTTCAGAACTTCATCGGATCCATGATCGCGTCCAGGTTCAGGTGGTCGCAGAACTCGAGGAAATCGTCGCGCAGCGCGGCGATGTGCATGTTGGCCGGCACCCCAATGGTGACCTGTGCCGAGAACATCTCCGCACCCGTCTGCATGGCGCGGTAGCGCGTGCTCTGCAGGTTCTCGATGGTGATGCCCTGGCGGTCGAAGAAGTCGGCCAGCTGGAACAGGATGCCCGGCTTGTCGGCCGCCACCACTTCCACGATGTACGGCAGCAGGTTGGACTGCACCACCTTCGGCCCGGTGCGGTAGAACACTAGCTTCAGGCCCTCGTCGCGCTCCAGGCGCGACAGCATGGCCTCCAGCTTGGCGACGGCGTCCCAGGAACCCGTGGCCAGCGCCGTGACGGACACGTCGCGGCCCACGGTGGCCAGCCGGGCGTCCACCAGATTGCAGCCGCTGTCGGCGATCCGGCGCGTCACCGACAGGAGCGGCGATTCCGGATGCGTCGTGTAGGCGGTGATCAGCAGGTGGTTTTCGGTCGGCGAAGGCCGGGGCGTGGAATCGGTCAAAGGAGCTTCCGGCGTTGCGGTGAGGCTGAATGGCGGCCGGGCAGCGACCCGACGACGCAGGCAGCATACTTGCCCGCCCTTTGAGCCCGCAAGTAACATGCGGCGGACATCGAAGGCGGTCCGGGATGATGGCGCCTGTGCGCGCCGCCGGGGCGCCGGATCCCCACCGAGAGCCTGACCTTGCACCTTTCCGGCAGCATCACCGCACTGGCCACGCCGTTCCTGGCGTCGGGCGAACTCGATCTGCAAGCCTGGCGCGCACTGCTCCAGCAGCAGATCGACGGCGGCACGCAGGGCGTGGTGGTGGCGGGCTCCACCGGCGAGGCCGCGGCCCTGTCCGACGAGGAATACGACACCCTGCTGCGCATCGCGGTGGAGGAGGTGCGTGGGCGCATCCCGGTGCTCGCCGGTACCGGCCGGATGAACACCGCCAGGACCATCGCCGCCACCCGGCGCGCCGAGGCGGGCGGTGCGCAGTTCGCGCTGGTGGTGACGCCTCCCTATGTACGTCCGACCCAGGCAGGCCTGCTGGCGCATTACCGCGCCGTCGCCGACCAGGGCGGCCTGCCGGTGGTGCTCTACAACGTGCCCGGCCGGACCGGCTGCGACCTGCTGCCCGAAACCGTGGCGGAGCTCGTGGACCACCCCGGCATCGTCGGCATCAAGGAAGCGCGTGCCGAGCCCGAGCGCATGGCGGCGCTGCTCGCGTTGCGACGTGATGGGTTCGCCATTCTCAGCGGCGACGACCCGACGGCAGGCCGCGCGATGCTGGCCGGCGCCGATGGCCTGATTTCGGTGGGCTCCAATGCCCTGCCGCGCACCTTCCGCCGGCTTTGCGATCTGGCCCGCGCAGGCCGGGCCGACGCCGTGGCCGCGCTCGATGCGCAGCTGCAGGAGATCTACGGCTTCCTCGGGGTGGAGTCCAATCCCATCCCGGTAAAGGCGCTGCTGCAGCGGGCGGGCTTCGGCCAGGGCCTGCGCCTGCCGCTGCTTCCGCTGTCCGCCCCCCATACCGCTACCGCCGACCGCCTCGCCACGCTGGTACAGGCGCTCGAAGCACAATCCAGCCGCGACGATCTCGCGGCCTGAACCCAGGAGAACTCCATGCGTCATTCGTCTTCCCTCGTGCGTCCGCTGGCCCTGGTGCTGCTGGTCGTGTCCGTCGCCGGCTGCTCATGGTTCAAGAAGGGCGCCAAGGGCGATTACGCGCTGGCGCCGGAAGCGCGCCCGCTGGAAGTGCCGCCGGATCTCAACCTGCCCAACACCAGCGGCGCGATGCAGGTGCCGAACGTGGGTCCGGCCGCGTCGTCCGCGGGCGCCGCGACGAATGTGGCGGGCGGCTTTACCGTCAGCGGTAGCCGCGATGAAGCGTTCACCCGCGTGGGTGAGGCGCTGGCCGGTATCGAGGGCGTGGCCATCGCCAGCCGCGCGCAGCTGCTGGGCACGTACGACGTCAGCTACGAGGGCGTCAGCTTCCTGGTGCGCGTGAGTGCGGTCGATGCCGGTGCCTATGTGTCCGCAGTCGATCCGCGCGGCCTGCCGGCCACCGGCGCGGCGCCGACCAAGCTGCTGGCGGCGTTGAAGGCGAAGATGGGCGGCTGATCGCTGCCCTTGCGGGAAACAGAAAGGGCGCCGAGGGCGCCCTTTTCTTTTGCAGCCTTCGCTGCCTCAGCGTTCGAGCAGCGGCAGCTTGCCCGGCTTGCCTTCCCATTCTTTCGCGTCGGGCAACGGATCCTTGCGGGTGGTGATCACGGGCCATGCGCGCGACAGTTCCGCGTTCAATGCCACATAGCCTTCCTGGCCCGCAGGCACGTCGTCCTCGGGATAGATGGCGTTGATGGGGCATTCGGGTTCGCACAACGTGCAGTCGATGCATTCGTCCGGGTCGATCACCAGGAAGTTCGGACCTTCGTGGAAACAGTCCACCGGGCAGACCTCCACGCAGTCGGTGTACTTGCACTTGATGCAGTTTTCGGTGACGACGAAGGGCATGAAGACGCGGCTCTAACGGAAACCGCGCAAGTTTAATGCACGCGGCAGGCGATGGCGCATCGAATATCCGTCTGATCGGTGCCTGCGTGCCGGCGCTGCGACGCCGTGTCGCAGCCTGCGGTGGGCGTAGGCGGCGCACGCATGTCCGGGATCGTGTGCGAGCCTGCCGCTACGCTTGCCGCGCGGAGGCTCGGATTGGTTTATATTCACAAATAGAACAATGAATAAATATTATTGTTGTTTATTCCATAAATGTCGATATTCATGCTGTGCACCACACCCAACCTCCAAGGAGTTCCGCCATGATCACCCTCCGTCCTGCCCATGAGCGCGGCCACGCCAACCATGGCTGGCTGGATTCCTGGCACAGCTTCTCCTTTGCGAACTACTTCGACGACAAGCACGTCCACTGGGGGCCGCTGCGCGTCATCAACGAGGATCGTGTGGCCGCCGGCCGCGGCTTCGGCGAGCATGGCCACCGCGACATGGAGATCATCAGCTACGTGCTGGAGGGCGCACTGGGCCACAAGGATTCGATGGGCAACAGCTCCAGCATCGTGCCCGGCGACGTGCAGCGCATGAGCGCCGGCACCGGCGTGCAGCACTCGGAGTTCAACTACAGCGAAACCGGCACCACGCATTTCCTGCAGATCTGGATCATCCCCGATCGCCAGGGCGTGAAGCCCTCGTATGAAGAGAAGTCGTTCCCCGCCACCGACAAGCAGGGCCGCCTGCGCCTGGTCGTCAGTCCCGACGGTGCCGACGGCTCGGTCAGCATCCACCAGGATGCCCGCATGTACGCGGGCCTGTTCGATGGCAGCGAGAAGGCGGAACTGCGCCTGGCGGATGGCCGGCTCGGCTACGTGCACATCGCGCGTGGCGAAGCGACCGTCAACGGACAGGCCCTGAAGGCCGGCGACGCGCTGCTGTATCGCGACGAGCCGCTGGTCAGCATCGAGCGTGGCATCGGCGCCGAGATCCTGGTGTTCGACCTGCCGACGATGCAGTAAGCGTCGCCATGCGGCGAAGGGAAGGGCGCGCCGGTCGCGCCCTTTCCGTTCTGGGCCGTTATCAGCCCAGCAACCGGTCTGCGGCCAGGAACCCCGCCGTCATCGCCACCACCAGCAACGCGCCCTGCAGACGCGGAGGTGCGGGCACCGGGATGTCGAGCCAGCGGCAGGCGATGCCGATGGCGAGGGCGAGCATGATGCCCACCAGTGCGGTGATCATGGCCTGTCGCTCCACACGCCGTGGCCGGTCGGTCCGCCGCAGTCGCGTCGATGCCGCGCTGCGCGCCGGACCAGCGCGCCGTCGGCCAGCATGTAGCCGCTGGTCATCGCCACGACCAGCAACGCGCCGACCAGTACCGGCGGTGCCGGCACCGGTACGCCGAACGCACGGCAGCCGAAACCGATGGCGAAGCCGAGCAGCAGGCCGGCGATGAATTTTCCGTTCAAGCAAGGCCTCCTTGGGCGGGAGCAGCGGAGGGCGGGGCCACGCCCGGCGCGCCGCCGATGAAATGCCGTACCAGGGGGCGCTGCGCGGGGTCGGCCAGCGTCTCCAGCAAGGCGTCCTGGATGGCTCGCTCGTCCTCCGTCACGCGTTCGTGCTGGCGCAGGTGTTCGCGCCACGAAGCATCGACGAAGTACTCCAGATAGACGCCGGGTTGCGTGCTGTCCTCGGCCACGCCCCATTGCAGCGCGCCGTTGCGGCGGCGCGCGCGTCCGAGCGGTTGCACGCGCTGCAGGAAGGTCGTGCGCCGTGCGGGGTCGATGCGGTATTCGACCGTCACCAGCACCGGGCCGCGCTCGTCCTCCAGCTCGGGACTGACGATCGGTTGCGGCCAGTGCCCCGATGGCGTGACGTTCACCCGCGCCGCCTCGCCCAGCCGGAACCGCAGGCCGAACAGCGCGGCCAAGGCGGTCCCGACCGCCGCGGCGGCGAGCGCGGCAGGCGTTCCGAAGGCCTGTGCCGCCGCGCCCCCGCCCCGGCTGCCGGCGGCCATGCCGGCGGAGAACACCACGATGTACAGCGAAAGCGCACGCGCCCGCACCCAGGCCGGCACGGCAGTCTGCGCGGCGATCTGCAGCGAGGACAGCACGGCGATCCACGCGAAGCCGGCCAGCAGCGCGACCGCATACAGCAGGTGGATCCAGCGCAGCAGCGCGACGCCCAGCGTGCACCCTGCGTAGGCGAGCGTCGCCACCAGCACCAGGCGGTCGGGATCCAGGCGGGTGCGCAGGCCCGGCAGCACCATCGCCCCGGCGATCGCGCCCGCACCGATGCAGCCCAGCAGCAGGCCGTAGGTCCCCGCGCTGGCCTGCAGGTCCTGCTTCACCACGATGGGCAGCAGGGCCGTGAGGGCGCTGGCGAAGGTGAAGAATCCCGCGGCCTTCACCAGCACCGCCTGCAGCACGCTGGCCTGCATGGCATAGCGCAGGCCGGCTCGAAGCGCCACGCCGAAGGTTTCCGGCGGCAGTGCGGTGGCGACGGGAACGCGGCGCCAGCACCACAGCACCACGGCCACGCCGAGGAAGGTCAGCGCGTTGACGGCGAACGCCCAGGCGATGCCGGCCTGGGCCACGATCAGGCCGCCCAGCGCCGGTCCGATCGCGCGCGCGATGTTCATGCTGAGCGAGCCCAGCGCCACCGCGGGGCCGAGCATCGGCTTGGGCACCAGTTCCGGCGTGGTGGCCTGCTGCGCCGGCATCGCCATCGCTGCGCCGATGCCCAGCGCGAATGTCAGCGTTACCAGTGTCCATGGGCCCAGCCGGTCCAGATGGGCAAGCACGGCGAGCGTGCTGGCGACCAGCAGCATCCACAGCTGCGCCAGGATCAGGAAGCGGCGCCGGTCCACGATGTCGGCCAGCGTGCCCGCGATGATCGCCAGCAGGACCACCGGAAACGGGGCCGCCGACTGCACCGCCGCGACCATCAGCGGCGAGTTCGTCGTCTCGGCCATGACCCAGGCGGCGGCGACGTCGTGGATCCACGTGCCGATGTTGCCGACCAGGATGGCCAGCCAGAGCGCGCGGAACGTGGGTTGCCCCAGCGGGGACCATGGGCCGTGAGTCGCAGGCGCGGACATGCTCAGAACGCGAAGCACGCGCAGCCGAGCGCGCCCCAGAACGCCTGCAGGTCGCGCGTGGGCACGGCGTGGTGCGCCGCATGGCGGTGGCCCACGTGGTCGTGCGCATGCACGCGGCATGCGGAGCCGTGCGCCTGCGCCAAGGCCGCGCGGGCCTGCGCCAGCGTGCCGCCCTGGTAGCCGCCGAAGCGGTTGACCGGTGACCAGTCCGGCATCGGCGCCGGCAACGCGGGCGCGTGCGGCGCGAACGGTCCCGTGCCGTGCACGATGCGGCCACCGACCACCGTCAGCACGCTGGTGATATCAGGGATGTCGTCCTCGGCCACCGTGAAGTAGTCGGCCGACAGCAGCGCGCAATCGGCGAACTGTCCCGGCGCCAGCCGCCCCTTGCGTTCCTGCTCGGTGGAGAACCACGCCCTGCCGTGCGTCCACAGCTGCAGCGCTTCCTCGCGCTCCAGCCGGTTGTCGTCGCCGTACATCTGCAGTCCGCCCAGCGTGCGCCCGCTGACCAGCCAGTACAGCGCCACCCACGGGTTGTAGCTGGCCACGCGGGTGGCATCGGTGCCGGCGCCGACCGGTACGCCGGCCTGCAGCATCCGCCGGACGGGCGGCGTATGGCGCAGCGCGTCCTTGCCGTAGCGTGCGGCGAAGAATTCGCCCTGGTAGGCCATGCGGTGCTGGATGGCGATGCCGCCGCCGAGCGCGCGCACGCGATCGATGTTGCGCGGCGAGATGGTTTCCGCGTGATCGACGATCCAGTGCAGGCCGTCGAACGGCACTTCGCGGTTCACCTGTTCGTAGACGTCGAGCACGCGGGTGATGCTCTCGTCGTAGGTGGCATGGATGCGGAACGGCCAGCGCTGTTCGGCGAGGAAGCGCACCACGTTCGCCAGCTCGCCTTCCAGCGTTGCCGGCAGGTCGGGGCGTGGCTCGCGGAAGTCTTCGAAGTCCGCCGCCGAGAACACCAGCATCTCGCCCGCGCCGTTGTGGCGCAGCAGGTCGTCGCCCTGGCCGGGCCGCACCATCTTCGACCAGCGCTGGAAGTCGGTCAGCTCCTCGCCCTTCTTCTGGGTGAAAAGGTTGTAGGCGATGCGCACCGTCAGCTGCCCGTCGGCGTGCAGCTGCTCGATGATCCGGTAGTCCTCGGGATAGTTCTGGAAGCCGCCGCCGGCATCGATCACCGAGGTGATGCCCAGATGGTTGAGCTCGCGCATGAAGTGCCGCGTGGAGTTGAGCTGGTACTCGGCCGGCAGCTTCGGTCCCATCGCCAGCGTGGCGTACAGGATCAGGGCGTTGGGTTTGGCCAGCAGCAGGCCGGTGGGATTGCCGGCCCGGTCGCGCTGGATCTCGCCGCCCGGCGGGTTCGGCGTGTCCTGGGGGTAGCCCACCGCGCGCAAGGCGGCGCGATTGAGCAGGGCGCGGTCGTACAGGTGCAGGATGAAGACCGGCGTGTCGGGTGCCGCGGCGTTCAACTCATCCAACGTGGGCAGACGTTTTTCGGCGAACTGCGATTCGCTGAAGCCGCCGACCACGCGCACCCACTGGGGCGCCGGCGTGACGGCGACCTGCGCCCTCAGCATCGCCATCGCGTCGGCGAGCGAGCGCACGCCGGCCCAGCGCAGTTCCAGGTTGTAGTTCAGGCCGCCGCGGATCAGGTGGGTGTGGCTGTCGTTGAGACCGGGCACCAGACGGCGCCCGCCGGCATCGATGACGCGTGTGTCTTCGTTGGCATGCGCCATCACCTGGGCCTCGTCGCCGACCGCCAGCACGCGGCCATCGGCGAAGGCGATCGCGCCGGCGGAGGGCAGCGCCGTGTCGAGCTTGGTGATGCGCGCATTGCGCAGGATCAGGTCGGCCATGCGGGAATCTCCGGGGCGGGCATCACGGGGCAGCGCCGCGAGCGTGGCGGCCGCCGCCACGCTTTTCAGCAGGTGGCGGCGCGTATCGTCAACGGCCATGCGCCATTCCCTGGCGTGTCGCGTCCATGGACAAGCTTCCGGGCCCGGTCAGGGCGACGCTCAGGTGCGCCAGCAACCACAGCAGCGGGTACTCGATGCCGCCGTGCATCCAGAACCAGCCGTGCGAGAGGTTCAGCGCCACGGTGACGCCAAGGAAGGCCGCCGAACCCAGGGCCGCAATGCGCGTGAACGCACCGACGGCCACCATCAGGCCGAGGGCGGTCTGCAGCGCGGCGAGCAACAGCGGCAACGGTGGCGCAGAAGGCAGGCCGAAGTGCTGGAGTTCGGCCGCGAAACCCGCGATACCAGGCCCGCCGAACCAGCCCAGCAACTTGCCCAGGCCATGCGGCAGCAGGAAGCCGCCGGCGGCGAGACGCAGCACCAGCAACCCAGCCGATGTCGTGCCTGCATGCGCGACGGAAGCGGTGTGGGCGACCATCGTGCGTGCCGTCAGTGCCCGCCCTCGGACGCGCCGAACATGCTCTTGGCGTACTGGATGCCCAGGCCGTAGCCGCCGCCGTGCAGCTTGGCGATGCCGGTCGTGAGGTCGTACGTCGCGCTGCGTGCCCAGTCGCGCTGAAGCTCCAGCAGGTACTGCACGCTGGTCAGCGGCCGGACGCCGGCCTGGATCATGCGCTGCATCGCGCGTTCGTGCGCTTCGTCGGTGACATCGCCGCAGGCGTCGGCGATCACGTACACCTCGAAACCCTGGTCCAGCGCCGACAGTGCCGGCCCGACGATGCAAACGCTGGTCCACAGGCCGCCGAGCACGATCCGGCTCTTGCCGGACGCATTCACCGCGGCGACCACGGCCGCATCTTCCCAGCAGTTCATGGTGGTACGGTCGAGTACGTCCGCGTTCGGGAACGCTTCGGGGATTTCCGGGAACAGCGGGCCGGAGAAGGATTTCTCCGCCACGGTCGTCAGCAAGGTCGAGACGCCGAACCCGGCGGCGCCCTTGGCCACCAGCGCGACGTTGTTGCGCAGCATGGCCACATCGATCGAATGCGTGGCGAAGGCCATCTGCGACTGATGGTCGATCAGGACCAGGGTGTGGTCGGCCGGCGTGAGCAGGGTCTTGCCGGCGGCGGGAGAGGCGGTGGGCATGTCGGGCTCCTGGCGTGAAGGAAGAATCTCGCCACTGTCGCGGACATGCGCGCACGTGGATTGCACCGGCGTGCGCGCTGATGCGCGCGTCAGCCGTGCAGCTTGATCGCGGTCTCGGCCACCCGCCGGCCCTGGTAGCGCGCGGCGTCCAGTTCGTTCTGGGTCGGCTGGCGCGATCCGTCGCCACCGGCGATGGTGGTCGCGCCGTAGGGCGAGCCGCCGGTGACTTCGTCCAGTTTCATCTGTCCGGCGAAGCCGTAGTCCAGCCCCACGATCACCATGCCGAAATGCAGCAGGTTGGTGATGATGGAGAACAGCGTGGTTTCCTGGCCGCCATGCTGTGTGGCAGTGGAGGTGAACGCGGCGCCGACCTTGCCGTGCAGGGCGCCCTTGGCCCACAGGCCGCCGGCCTGGTCCAGGAAGTTGGCCATCTGCGACGCCATCCGCCCGAAGCGGGTGCCGGTGCCGACGATGATGGCGTCGTAGTCGGCGAGCTCGGCGATGGTCGCCACGGGTGCGGGCTGGTCGAGCTTGTAGTGCGACTTCCTCGCCACGTCCTCCGGCACCAGTTCCGGTACGCGCTTGATGTCGACGCTCGCGCCACCGGCGCGCACGCCCTCGGCCACGGCGTGGGCCATGGTTTCGATATGCCCGTAGGCGGAGTAGTAGAGGATCAGGACCTTGGCCATGGCAGGACTCCAACGGGAGAGGGGACGTGCCGCACGCGGCGGACGGGCAGGGTTACGCGGAGCGGGTTACCGGCGCGTGCAGGTGGCAGAACTCGCGCGGCGAATAGCCCGTCATCCGACGGAAGGTGCGGGTGAAATGGCTCTGGTCGAAGAAGCCCAGCGATGCCGCCGTCGCCGAAATCTTCTGCGGGCCGCGGGCCAACTGTTCCTGCGCCAGCGCGATGCGTTTGGCCAGCACGAACTCCATGGGGCTGCGCCCCGTGCTGACGCGGAACAGGCGGGCGAAGTGGAAACGGCTGATGCACGCGGCGCTGGCGATGTCGGCCAGGGTGATCGTGTCGCCGATGTGGCGCTCGATGTAATCCAGCGCACGCCCCAGCGCCCGCGGACTCAGGCCGCGGGCGCTGGCCTGGACTTCATGGCGGTCGAGGCGTGCCGACCCGGAGGTGGTGGTGGGAATGAAGGGGAAGGGCGGCGCGACGGTCTCGCGCAGGAACAGGGACGGGGGAGCATCCACGGCGGTGTCCTCGGGCGACGATGACGGGAGGCGCCTGCCGCGACAGGGGGATGGCCGGGGACGGGCAGGCGGGTGCCATGGTGCGTGCCTCCTTGCAGTGCGAGTACCCCCATCAGGGCGGGCCGACGCTCACTCGAATGGGGGTGGGCAA
>NZ_PDWV01000051.1:7500-24294 GCF_010093385.1 Pseudoxanthomonas mexicana | reverse complement strand
TCTCGTGGGCTCGGAGATGTGTAAAAGAGCCAGGAAGGGGCCAAGTTGGAGATCGCGGGCCCGGGCTTCATCAATTTGCACCGCGGCCCCGGCGCCTACCAGCGCGAAGTCGCCACCGCGCGGGCGCAGGGCATCGATGCCCTGGGCGATCAAGGCGCGGAGGGAAGCTTTCACGGGAGACCGTCGTGTTGCGTGGGAACCGCCTATTCTAGGTTTTCCCGGCCCCTGAGTGGGCTCGTCGCGGTTCAGGTGGGGCGGTGGTCCTGCCCGTTCATACCCAGCCGCGCGCCGCCATCGACTGCGGTGGCCCGTCGCCGACGACGAAGTGGTCCAGCAGGCGCACGTCGACCAGCGCCAGCGCCTGCTTCAGGCGCTGGGTGACGGCGCGGTCGGCAGCGGACGGTTCTGCGCAGCCGGAGGGATGGTTGTGCCCCACGATCAGGGCCGTGGCGTTGACGGCCAACGCGCGGCGCGCGACCTCGCGCGGATGCACTTCGGCGCTGTCCACCGAGCCCTGGAACAGTTCCTCGAACCCCAGCACGCGGTGGCGGGTGTCGAGGAACAGAGCGGCGAACACTTCCTGCCGCCGTCCCCGCAGCCGCTGCGCGAAATAGCGGCCGGCGGCCTCCGGGTCGCTGATGGCGTCGCCACGCTCCAGCGAGGCGTGCAGCAGGCGGTTGCCCAGTTCCAGCGCCCCGGCCAGGGCGCAGGCGCGGGCCGGGCCCAGGCCGGGCAGCGTGGTCAGTTCGGACGGGGGTCGTTCCAGCAGGGCACGCAGCGGGCCATGCTGGGCGAGCAGTTCGCGCGCCGTGGCGACGGCGTCGCGCCCGTGCAGGCCCGAGCCCCGGAAGATCGCCAGCAGTTCGGCGTCGCTGAGGCTGCCGGCACCCCGCGCCAGCAGCTTTTCGCGGGGACGTTCTTCGTGGGGCCAGTCGCGGATGTGCATGGACGCACTGTCGCGAATGCATGAGTCGGACGGCATCGGGCGGCAACGGCCGTTCGGGTAAGCTAATCGCCTGTATCGACGTAGGAATGGGCCGACGTGACGGGATCGGACAAGACACAGGGCCTGGCGGGGCGTCGCCTGCTGCTGTGCGTGGGAGGCGGGATTGCCGCCTACAAGGCGCTTGAACTGGTGCGCCGCCTGCGCGATGCGGGCGCGCAGGTGCAGGTCGCCATGACCGCCGGGGCGCAGCAGTTCGTCACGCCGCTGAGCTTCCAGGCGCTGTCCGGACACCCCACCCGCACGTCCCTGTGGGACAGCGCGGCCGAGCAGGCGATGGGCCATATCGAACTGGCGCGCTGGGCGGACCAGGTAATCGTCGCGCCCGCCACCGCCGACCTGATGGCGCGCCTGGCGCATGGGCTGGCCGACGACCTGGTCACCACGTTGTGCCTGGCGACCACCGCGCCGGTCATGATCGCGCCGGCGATGAACCACCGCATGTGGGAACACCCCGCCACCCAGGCCAACCTGGCCACGCTGCGTGGTCGTGGCGTGCGGGTGGTGGGGCCGAACGACGGGCCGCTGGCCGAGGGCGAATCCGGTCCCGGCCGGCTCGCCGAGCCAGGCGAGATCGTGGCCGCACTGGCCAACCGCGCCGGGGATGGTCCGTCGGTGCCGCAGGACCTCGCCGGACTGAAGGTGGTGGTCAGTGCGGGCCCCACCTATGAGGACCTGGACCCGGTCCGCTACCTGGGCAACCGCAGCAGCGGCAAGATGGGCTTCGCTGTCGCCGCCAGCGCCGCAAAGCGTGGCGCGGCGGTCACCCTGGTCGCCGGACCCGTGCACCTGCCCACGCCGCCGGGCGTGACCCGCGTGGATGTGCGTTCCGCCGCGCAGATGCACCAGGCCGTGTTCGCCGCCCTGCCGGCCGACGTCTACATCGGCGCCGCGGCCGTGGCCGACTACACCCCGCGCGTGCCGGCCGCCGACAAGATCAAGAAATCCAGCGAATCGCTGGCGCTGGACCTGGTGCGCACCCCGGACATCCTGGCCGAGGTCGCGGCGCAGACGCAGGCGCTCAAGCTGGTGGTGGGCTTCGCCGCCGAGACCAACAACGTGGCCGAGTACGCGCGCAAGAAGCTGGAAGCCAAGCGGCTGGACATGATCGTGGCCAACCGCGTGGGCATCGCCGATGGCGGGTTCGAGAGCGACCGGAACGCGATGACGGCCTACTGGAAGGAAGGCGAGCGCAGCTTCGCCTCGGCGCCCAAGACGCAGCTGGCGGACGAACTGATCGACCTGATCGTGGAGCGACTGAACGCATGAGCGCATCCCGCGCGGTTGAAGTGAAGCTGTTGGACCCCCGCTTCGGCGACGAATGGCCGCTGCCGGCCTACGCCACCGAAGCCAGCGCCGGCATGGACCTGCGTGCGGCGCTGGATGCACCGCTGGTGCTGGAACCGGGTGACGCCGCGCTGGTGCCCAGCGGCATAGCCCTGCACCTGGGCGATCCGCAGCTGTGCGCAGTGGTGCTGCCCCGCTCGGGGCTGGGCCATCGGCACGGCATCGTGCTGGGCAACGGCACCGGCCTGATCGACGCCGACTACCAGGGGCCGCTCCTGATCAGCGTCTGGAACCGCGGACACGAGGCCTTCACCATCCAGCCGGGCGACCGCATCGCCCAGGTCATGGTGCTGCCGGTCGTGCGCGTGAGCCTGCAGGTGGTGGATACTTTCGCCGACAGCGCACGGGGGACGGGTGGTTTCGGCCACACCGGCGTGCGGTGACAGGGGACAAGCCGATGAACACGACGAACGACAAGCGTCTGCGGATGCCCGTGGGCGATACGCGGCGTGCGCTGCCGCTGCTGGCGGTGCTGTTGCTGCTGCTGGCCGGCCTGCTGGCCTGGAGCGGGGTGCGGCAATGGCGCGATGCGGCCCTGCTCGACGACATGCAGCGCGCCCGCGATGCGGCGGCCTCGGCGGTGGAGAGCGCCTACCGCGCCCAGACCGGACAGCTGGCCCAGCGCCTGGCGTCGGCACCGGTGAAGGCTGCATTGGACCGCAACGACAGCGCCGCCGCTGTCGCGGCGCTGCGCGAGGGATGGACGGGCGTCGAGCAGGTCGAGATCCATGACGGCGCGCTGGAGTCGGCCTATGCCGACGCGGCGGCCTTCGGCTTCAGCAAGCTCGCGCTGCTCGAGGCGGGCATGCAGGGCGAGGCGGTGGCGGCCCGGGTGGTGAGGGATGGCAAGACCACGGCCTTCGGCCTGGCGGCGGCCGTTCCGCAGGGTGTGGTGTACGTACGCCTGCCGCTGGCGCAATTGACCGGCGGATTCGACGGCGTGGCCGTGCCCGCGGGCGGCTACCTGGCGTTGCGGCAGGGCGCGTTCAACGTGCGCGAGCGCGGCAACGCCGGCCTGCAGGATGGCGCCGAACGCATGGCGCACGCAGTCGGCAAGACCGGCCTGCGCGTGGCCACCGCCGTGCCGGACAGCGAACCGGGCCCGCTGGGCCTGGGCGCGATTCCCGCGCTGGTGGCCGCAGGCCTGCTGGCGGCGCTGGCCGTACTGGCGCTGCTGGTGGCGCGGGGCGGCATCCGCCTGCCCCGATTCGGAAAGAAGGGAGTCCTCATCGACGAAACCGACGAGCCCACCCTGGGCGAAGCGCTGCTGCGCGAACCACCGCCAATGCCCGCCACCCGCGAGGCGCGCGCGCAGGAAGAGGGCGGCCCTCCCGACCGCAGTGCGGTCGAGGTCGACCCGGGCATCTTCCGCGCCTACGACATCCGCGGCATCGTCGGAAAGACGCTGAACATCGAGGTGGCCGAGCTGATCGGCCTGGCGATCGGCTCGGTGATGCGCGACGAGGACCTGGCCGACATCGTGGTCGGGCGCGATGGGCGCCTGTCCGGTCCCGATCTGGTCGGCGGGCTGATCAGCGGCCTGCGCAAGGCCGGCCGCAACGTCATCGACATCGGCCTGGCGCCCACGCCGGTCGCGTACTTCGCCGCCTACCACCTGCGTACCGGCAGCAGCGTGGCGGTGACCGGCAGCCACAACCCGCCGGACTACAACGGGTTCAAGATCGTGGTCGGCGGCCAGACGCTGTCCGGCGATGCGATCACCGACCTCTACGAACGCATCCGCGACAACCGGCTGCACGTCGCCAACGTGCCCGGCGACCTGCAGCAGCGCGACGTGTCGGCCGACTACATCCAGCGCATCGCCGACGACGTGCAGCTGGAGCGGCCGCTTAAGGTGGTGGTGGATGCCGGCAACGGCGTGGCCGGCGACATCGCGCCGCAGCTGCTGGAGGCGATCGGCGCGGACGTCATCCCGCTGTACTGCGAAGTCGATGGCACCTTCCCCAACCACCACCCCGACCCCAGCGAGCCGCACAACCTCGAGGACCTGATCCAGACGGTCAAGCGCTTCGACGCCGACATCGGCCTGGCCTTCGACGGCGACGGCGACCGGCTGGGCGTGGTGACCAGGGAAGGCGAGGTGATCTTCCCCGACCGCCTGCTGATGCTGTTCGCCGCCGACGTGCTGGAGCGCAATCCCGGCGCGCTGATCATCTACGACGTGAAGTGCACCGGGAAGCTGCAGGGCTGGGTGCTGCGCCACGGCGGCACGCCGATGATGTGGAAGACCGGGCACTCGCTGATCAAGGCGAAGATGCGCGAGAGCGGCGCCGAACTGGCCGGCGAGATGAGCGGGCACTTCTTCTTCCAGGAGCGCTGGTACGGGTTCGACGACGGCCTCTATTCGGCCGCCCGCCTACTGGAGATCCTCGCCAACCGGGCCGAGACGCCGTCCGAGGTGCTGGCCGCGCTGCCCGACGGCGTGTCCACGCCGGAGATCAAGGTGGATGTACCGACGGGTACGCCCCACGAGATCGTGGCGCGGTTCGTCGAGGGCGCCAGCTTCGAGGGTGCGCGCCTGTCCACGATCGATGGCCTGCGCGCGGACTGGGACGATGGCTGGGGCCTGGTGCGCGCGTCCAACACCACGCCGATCCTGGTGCTGCGCTTCGAAGCCGACAACACCGAAGCGCTGGAACGCATCAAGACCGAGTTCCGCACCCGCCTGCAGGCGCTGGCGCCGGAGCTGACGATGACGTTCTGAGGCCGCCGCCTGAACGGGAAGCCGACGACGCCGGGCATGCCCGGCGTCGTCGCATCCAGGGCCCCGGCATCGCGCCGGTCCGGAAGTGGATCAGCGGCGGGCGGGTGCCTGCGCGTCGGGAGGCGCGTCGGCCGGGGCGGTGGCGGCGGCTTCGGCCTGCTCCGCGGTGACGCCCTTCATCGCGCGGAAGCGCTGCAGGGTGTCGGCGATCTCCAAGTCCAGCTCGGCACGCTGGCTTTCGAAGCTCTGCTGCAGACGGCGGGTACGCACCAGTTCGGCGTGGCGCTGGTGGATCGAGGCGGCCATCTCGGCGGTGACCGGCTTGCCGGCCAGCTCGCGGTCGCCGGCGGTCTGCAGCAGGCTGATCAGGCCTTCGCGCAGGCTGACCGCGTTGTAGCGCGCGGTCTGCACATTGTTGTCGACGATGGCGGTGCGTTCGTTGAACACGCGGCGCAGGTCGTCCTCGCTGCGGTACGACAGCAGCATGGCCGCATCGGTGCGTCGACGCGTCTCCGCGGCGGCCGCATCCATCTGCCGCTGCTGTGCCTCGACGGCGGCCTGGGCACGCTCCTCGGCGGTCAGGGCCCGCTCCACGCCACCCGTGCGCAGGCCGCTGCTGGCGCTGATCTCGTCGCGCGCGGCATTCACGGCGTCGGCGGGCAGGGCGTCGCTGCAGACGCGCTGGCCCTTCTCCTGCCAGCAGAACAGTTTCTTGGCGCCGGCGGCGCCCTTGTCCTGCGCCAGCGCGCAGGGCATCGCCACCAGCGCAGCGGTGGCCAGCAGGATGGATGTGCGGACAGTCATGGCAGCCCCCTGCTGCATCAGTCCTGGGTCGCGCTGCCGTAGCGGGCCCGGTAGGCCAGCAGGTCGTCGCGATGGCGGACAAGGTCGGCGCTTTCGCCGGCAAATGCAAGCAGGTCGCGCAGGTTGGCCACGGCCACCACGGGGACGCCGGTTTCCTCGGCGACGGATTGCGCCGCCGAACGGCGCGGCGCGGCCGCGCCCGGTTCACCCAGCACTTCCTGACGGTCGAGCGCGACGACGATCCCGGCCGGGGTGCCGCCACCGGCGCGGATCAGGCCCAGCGCCTCGCGGATCGCGGTACCGGCGGTGATCACGTCGTCGACGACCAGCACGCGCCGGTCTTCCAGTGGCGCGCCGATTAGCAGACCGCCCTCGCCATGGTCCTTGGCTTCCTTGCGGTTGAAGGCCACGGGCAGGTCGCGCCCGCGGCGGGCGAACTCGCAGGCCAGTGCCGTCGCCAGCGGGATGCCCTTGTAGGCCGGGCCGAACAGCAGGTCGAACTGCAGGCCGGCTTCTTCGATCGCGTCCGCATAGCAGGCGGCCAGGCCGGCCAGGAGCGTGCCGCTGTCGAAGCGGCCGGCGTTGAAGAAGTAGGGACTCTGCCGGCCCGATTTCAGCGTGAACTGGCCGAAGCGCAGGGCCTGCGCGTGCAGGGCGAGCTGGAGGAAACGGGCGCGATGGTCGGTCATGGGGGCAGGGACTGAACAGGACGGGGGACAGGATAACCGCCGCGGCCTGCGCGCCGCGCGGTCCGGGCGCCGGTTCGGGTACGCTTGCCCGGTTTCCGACAAACGAAGTATCCATGCGCATCATCAGCTTCAACGCCAACGGCCTGCGCTCGGCGGCCACCAAGGGATTCTTCGACTGGTTCGCCGCGCAGGACGCCGACGTGCTGTGCGTGCAGGAGACCAAGGCGCAGGAACACCAGCTGGCCGGCCCCGAGTTCCTGCCCACCGGGTACAAGGCCTGGTTCCGCGATGCGAGCACCAAGAAGGGTTACAGCGGGGTGGCGATCTACGCCAAGCGCGAGCCGGACGAGATCCGCACGGCCTTGGGCTGGCCGGACTTCGATGAAGAAGGCCGCTACATCGAGGCACGCTTCGGCGACCTGAGCGTGGTCTCGTTCTACATCCCGTCCGGTTCGTCGGGCGAGGAGCGCCAGGGCTTCAAGTTCAAGGTCATGGAATGGCTGGCGCCGGTGCTGGACGAGTGGCGCCGCAGCGGCCGCCATTACGTGCTGTGCGGCGACTGGAACATCGTGCGCAGCCGGCTGGACATCAAGAACTGGACCAGCAACCAGAAGAACTCCGGCTGCCTGCCGCCCGAGCGCGACTGGTTGAACGCGATGTGCGTGGACGACGGCGGCTGGGTCGATGCCTACCGCGTACTGCACCCGGAAGGCCAGGACTACACCTGGTGGAGCAATCGCGGTGCCGCGCGCGCCAACAACGTGGGGTGGCGGATCGACTACCAGTTCGTCACCCCGTCGCTGCGTGATCGCCTGAAGGCCTGTTCGATCTACCGCGAGCAGCGCTTTTCCGACCATGCACCCTTCACGGTGGACTACGCCTGATGACGATCTCCAGCGATCGCCCGTCCAAACCCTCGGTCTGGCGCGCGTTCGCGCAGCCGTCGGCATGGACGATGTTCTTCTTCGGCTTCGCCTCGGGCATGCCGTTCCTGCTGGTGGCCGGCACGCTGGCGTACTGGTTGACCGAGAACGGGCTGGAACTGAAGAACATCACCCTCATCGCAAGCGCCGGCCTGAGCTACACGCTGAAGTTCCTGTGGGCGCCGCTGGTGGATCGCTGGCGTCTGCCGCTCATCGGACGGTTGGGTCAGCGGCGCGGCTGGCTGTTGTTCGCGCTGGCCGTGGTCATCGTCGGCCTTCTGCTGATGGCGCATCTGACCCCCGGCCGGCTGGCGCCTTTCGTCTGGGTCACCCTGATGACGGCGTTCGCCGGCGCCACCCTGGATATTGCGGTGGATGCCTACCGCATCGAGATCGCGCCGCAGGAATCGCAGGGCGCGCTGCTGGCCACTTACTCGCTGGGCTACCGCATCGCGCTGATCATCACCGGTGCACTGGCCCTGATGCTGGCCGATCAGGTGTCGTGGCCGCTGGTCTACCAGGCCATGGCGGTCGTGATGCTGGTGCCGGTGGTGGCGGTCCTGCTGTCGCGCGAACCGGATGTGGTGCGGATACGGATGACCACGTGGGGCGAGGGCTTGCGGGAAGGCGTCGTGGAGCCGTTCGTCGATTTCTTCCGCCGCTTTGGTGCCGCGCTGGCCATCGCCCTGTTCGCCTTCATTCTGCTGGCGAAGATTTCCGACCAGTCGCTGGGCGGCGGCATCATGGCGCCGTTCTACCTCAGCCAGGGGTTCACCAAGACCGAGATCGGCGCGGTATCGAAGATCTGGGGCGTCTGGGTGGGCCTGGTCGGCGTATTCATCGCTGGCATCGCCGTCGCGCGCTGGGGCGTCAAGTGGCCGCTGCTGGCGGGCATCGTGCTGGGGGCGATCAGCAACCTGCTGTACGTGTGGCTGATCGGCGCCGACGGCGACGTGTGGAAGCTCACGCTGGTGATCTCCGGCGAGAACCTCGCCCAGGGCTTCCAGGGCACCACGCTGGTGGCGTTCCTGTCGGCGCTGGTCAACCAGCGCTTCACGGCCACCCAGTACGCGCTGTTCTCGTCGCTGGTGATGCTGCCGGGCAAGCTGCTGGGCGCGGTGTCGGGGGGCATCGTGGAGCAGACGGGCTACGGGGTCTACTTCTGGATCACTGCCTTGGTGGCGATCCCGGCGGTCGCGCTGTTCTTCTGGCTGGCGCCGCGCATCCGGTTCGGCGGCGACCATGAGCCGGCAAGCGGCATCGACCGGTCGGTGGACGGCGCACCGGACTGAGCGCGTGCGCTAAAGTCCGGCCAAGGGGCATCCAGGGGACGGGGCAATGACCGACATCGTGCTGAAGGACGTGGATCCGATCCTCGCTGAGCGTATCCGCCGCGTCTCGCAGGCGCGGGGATGGCCGATCCACGACACCATCTTCAACCTGCTGGAGCAGGGCCTGTTCGTCTGCGAAGCCGAAGTGCGCGGCGGCTTCGACGATCGTGAAGTCAACGTGCTGGCCGAAGCCATCAGCGCCCTGAAGGACGTGCCGCCCGGCAAGGGCTTCTAGGCGGGGAACACCGTGCCCAGGATGCGGCGCCCCGAGGCGCCGGTGACGGCCGGCAGATTGCCGGGGCGGCCCGCCAGCGTTTCGCGGGCCAGCCACGCGAAGCCCATCGCTTCCACGTAGTCCGGTTCCAGGCCATGCATCGCGGTCGACTCCACGATGGCCTGCGGCAGGTAGGCGGCCAGTCGCGCCATCAGCGCCGCATTCCGCACGCCACCCCCGCAGACCAGCACCCGGCGGGTGTCCGGCTGGGTCATCTGCAGCGCGTCGGCGACCGTGCGTGCGGTCAGGTCCAGCAGGGTCGCCTGCACGTCGGCGGGCGACAGGGCCGTCTCCCCCATGCGTGCCTGCAGCCACTCCAGGTGGAAATGCTCGCGCCCGGTGCTCTTGGGCGGCGGCAGCGCGAACCAGGGGTCCGCAAGCAGGCGCGCCAGCAGCACCGCGTCGACCTGTCCGCTGGCCGCGAAGGCGCCGTCGGCATCGTACGCACGACCGGTGTGGCGCTCGCACCAGGCATCCATCAGCGCATTCGCCGGGCCCGTGTCGAAGCCGCGGACCTCCCCGCGGACCGGTAGCAGCGTGAAATTGGCGATGCCGCCCAGGTTGAGTACCGCCCGGTCTTCCTGCGGCGAGCCCAGCAGCGCGGCGTGGAAGGCGGGCATCAGCGGTGCGCCCTGGCCGCCGGCGGCCACGTCGCGGCGGCGGAAATCGGCCACCGTGGCGATGCCGCTGCGGTCGGCGATGACATTGCCATCGCCCAGCTGCCAGGGGAAGGGAGGATCGGCCTGCGGACGGTGGCGGATGGTCTGGCCGTGCGAGCCGATCGCCCGCACGCGGCCGCGCGGTACGCCGGCGTCCTGCAGCAGCGACAGGGCCGCGTCGGCGAAGGCCAGCGCCACCGTCGCATCCAGCGCACCGAGTGCATCCAGCGACACGGTGTCCGCGCCCTGGCCCAGGGCGACCAGCCGGGTACGCGTCGCCTCGTCCCAGGCGAACGTACGGCCGTGCATGAGCTGGCAGCGAAGCGCGCGCCCTTCGCCCTCGAACCGGACCAGGGCGGCATCGATACCATCGGCGCTGGTGCCCGACATCAGGCCCAGGTAGAGCTCGGAGGCGGGGGCATCGGTGGCTTCGGTCATGCGGGATCGTCGGACAAAGAAAAAGGCGGGACAGTGTCCCGCCTTTTCGGATATCCCGCCATGTGCGGCCGGCTCAGCCCTTGCCGTTCTTCTTGCCGACGGCAGGCTTGGCGGTCGCCACGGTCGTGGCGGGCTTCGCCGCGTCTTCGGCGGGGCCGACATCGGCGTAGATGATGTCCTCGACGGTGCGGATGCGCGCCAGCGCATTCGAGGTGTAGGTGCGGAACGCCGCCAGCTGCGCCCCGGACAGCGGCTCGGGTGGCGGCATCGTCACCGACAGCGGGTTGCGGTGCACGCCGTTGATGCGGAATTCGTAGTGCAGGTGGGGGCCGGTGGACAGGCCCGTCGTGCCGACGTAGCCGATCACGGTGCCCTGCGCCACGCGCTGGCCCTGCTTGATCTTGCCCAGCCGCGACATGTGCGCGTACAGCGTGGTGTGGCCGCGGCCGTGGTCGAGGATCACGGTGCGGCCGTAGCCGCCCTGCCAGCCGGCGAACTGCACGCGCCCGTCGCCTGCCGCCATGATCGGCGTGCCCGTCGACGCCGCGTAGTCCACGCCCTTGTGCATGCGCATGGTGCCCAGCACGGGATGGCGCCGCGCGCCGAACTTGGAACTCATGCGCGCATACGCGATGGGCATGCGGATGAAGTTCTTTTTCAGCGGCCGGCCGGCAGCGGTGAAGTACTCCGGCTTGCCGCCAGGACGAGTGAACCGGAAGCCGGAGTACAGCTTGCCGTCGACAGTGAAGGTGGCCGCCTGCACCGGTCCCGTGCTGATCAGTTCGCCCTCGCGCCAGGTCTGCTCGACCACCACGCTGAAACGGTCGTCCGGTCCCAGGTCGGAGTTGAAGTCGATGTCGTACTTGAAGATCTCGTCGGTCATCGAGTTGATGTTGGCCGACGTCAGCCCCGCCTTGCGTGCCGACCGGTTCAGCGAACGTCCCACCTTGCCGCTCAGCACGACGGTGCGGGTGGTCGTCTCGCGCGCGATGACCCGCTCGGTGATCTTGTCGGTGCCCACCACCAGTTCCACGCGGTGGCTGGGGTCGCGGTCGTAGCGCAGCGTGCGCAGGCTGCCGGTGACGGGCAGGTCGAAGGCGATCTCGGTGCCCGGCTTCAGGCGCGTCAGCGCCTTCTTCGCATCGCTGTTCTCCAGGATGCGGTGCAGCGTGGCGGCGGGAATGCCCAGTTCCTCGAAGATGGCCCCCATGGTCTGGCCCGGCTTCACGCGGACCACCTGCCAGCTGTCGCCGGCGGTACCGGCCTGGCGCGCGGCGGACAGCTCGGGCAGTTCGAGCAGCAGGGTGTTGCGGGGCTGGGAGACGGGTGCCTGGATGGCGCTGGAGAAGCCCGGCACGATGGTGGCCATCAACACGCCGATGGTGGTGAACAAACTGGCGTGGATCCAGTGGCGGCGCGTCCAGCGGCCTTCCGGCAGATGCCGCTTCACGGCGGTCTCCCGAAGCACGCCAAGGCGCTCGCGGAACTGTTGCTTGCGGCTGTTGCCGCCCCCATGACTCTGCATCAAGGTTGCACCCCGGGGCCAAGGCAAAGCCCCAATCGGCGTACCATAGACACGCGAAGACTTCGCGTCAAACCATTGAGTCAAATGGTTTTTTTGATTGGTATCACTGTTTACCTTCTTTTAACGGTAACTTCACCTCACTGACTTGCCCTTCACGGGCGCCCCTGACTGGAACTGTTCCCCGTGTCCTCCGCTGAAGCTCTTGCCCTGATCGGCCGCGGCGCCGATGAAATCCTCAAGCCCGAAGAACTGGAGGCGCGCCTGAAGCTCGGTCGCCCGTTGCGTGTGAAGGCGGGGTTCGACCCGACGGCGCCCGATCTTCATCTGGGCCATACCGTGCTGCTCAACAAGATGCGGCAGTTCCAGGACCTGGGGCACCAGGTGATCTTCCTGATCGGCGATTTCACCGGGATGATCGGTGACCCCACCGGCAAGAACGTCACCCGCAAGCCGCTGACCCGCGAGGACGTGCTGGCCAATGCCCGCACCTACGAGGACCAGGTCTTCAAGGTGCTGGATCGCGAAAGGACGGAAGTCCGCTTCAACTCCGAATGGTTCGGCAGGATGGGCGCGGCGGACATGATCCGCCTCGCCGGCCAGCACACCGTGGCCCGCATGCTGGAGCGCGACGACTTCGCCAAGCGCTATGCCGCCCAGCAGTCCATCGCCATCCATGAGTTCCTGTACCCGCTGGTGCAGGGGTACGACTCCGTGGCGCTGCAGGCGGATATCGAACTCGGTGGCACCGACCAGAAGTTCAACCTGCTGATGGGCCGGGGGCTCCAGGAGCACCACGGCCAGGCGCCGCAGATCGTGCTGACCATGCCGCTGCTGGAAGGGCTGGATGGCGTCAACAAGATGTCCAAGTCGCTGGGTAACTACATCGGCGTCAGCGAGCCGGCCATCGACATCGTCACCAAGACCATGAAGATCGGCGACGACCTGATGTGGCGCTGGATCGAGCTGCTGAGCTTCGAGATCGGTGTGACCGAAGCGGCCGCACTCCGGCAGTCGGTCGCCGACGGCGGGCTGAATCCGCGCGACGTCAAGCTGCGCCTGGCGCGCGAACTGGCGGTCCGCTTCCATGGTGCCGCCGATGCCGAAAAGGCGATCGCCGGCTGGCATGCCGTGGTCACGGGGCAGGGAGACACCTCGCTGCTGGAGCTGAAGGAGGTGAGCGTGCCGGCAGAGGGGATCCGCATCGCGGTGCTGCTGACGATGGCCGGCATCACGCCCAGCAACTCCGAAGCCAACCGCAAGCTCAAGGAGCGGGCGGTCAAGGTGGAAGGGGAAGTGGTCGAAGACGCCGGCCTTCAGCTGATGCCAGGTTTCGAGGGCGTCCTGCAGGTAGGCAAGCGCAATTTCGCGCGTGTCCGTCTGGTAGCGGGCTGAGCAGGCCGTGGCTGCCTGAAGGCCGGTCGCCGGGACGTGAAAAATTCCGTCCGCACCCCTTCCCAAAGCTGACAGACCCCGCCATACTTTCCCTCCCCCGACGCACGGGGCCTTGCCGGACCGGCAGGGCGCCAGAAGAAGGGAAACGAATCGCCAACAACTTCGAAAAAAGATGTTGACGAAACGAAAAAGTCCGCCATAATAGGCGGCTCACCTCGACGGAAACGACGGGGTTGCGAAGGAAGGCGCTGAGGCCGACTTCGAGTTCTTTGAAAGTGTGCGCAGGTGACTTGTGTGGGCGCCTGCAGGAAGGACTAGCTGTCCATCTTGCAGACGTTCGATTCATGAGCATCTTGTCAATTGTAGAAATGCAAGCGATACGTAAAGCTTGTGATCGAGCTCTGCAGCTAAATGTTTTTGCCTTCGGGCAATGCAGTTTTAAGTGAAGAGTTTGATCCTGGCTCAGAGTGAACGCTGGCGGTAGGCCTAACACATGCAAGTCGAACGGCAGCACAGGAGAGCTTGCTCTCTGGGTGGCGAGTGGCGGACGGGTGAGGAATACATCGGAATCTACCTTTTCGTGGGGGATAACGTAGGGAAACTTACGCTAATACCGCATACGACTACGGGTGAAAGTGGGGGACCGCAAGGCCTCACGCGATTAGATGAGCCGATGTCCGATTAGCTAGTTGGCGGGGTAATGGCCCACCAAGGTGACGATCGGTAGCTGTGCTGATAGGATGATCAGCCACAATGGAACTGAGACACGGTCCAGACTCCTACGGGAGGCAGCAGTGGGGAATATTGTACAATGGGCGCAAGCCTGTTCCAGCCATACCGCGTGGGTGAAGAAGGCCTTCGGGTTGTAAAGCCCTTTTGTTGGGAAAGAAATCCTGTCGATTAATACTCGGTGGGGATGACGGTACCCAAAGAATAAGCACCGGCTAACTTCGTGCCAGCAGCCGCGGTAATACGAAGGGTGCAAGCGTTACTCGGAATTACTGGGCGTAAAGCGTGCGTAGGTGGTGGTTTAAGTCTGCTGTGAAAGCCCTGGGCTCAACCTGGGAATTGCAGTGGATACTGGATCACTAGAGTGTGGTAGAGGGATGCGGAATTTCTGGTGTAGCAGTGAAATGCGTAGAGATCAGAAGGAACATCCGTGGCGAAGGCGGCATCCTGGGCCAACACTGACACTGAGGCACGAAAGCGTGGGGAGCAAACAGGATTAGATACCCTGGTAGTCCACGCCCTAAACGATGCGAACTGGATGTTGGGTGCAACTTGGCACCCAGTATCGAAGCTAACGCGTTAAGTTCGCCGCCTGGGGAGTACGGTCGCAAGACTGAAACTCAAAGGAATTGACGGGGGCCCGCACAAGCGGTGGAGTATGTGGTTTAATTCGATGCAACGCGAAGAACCTTACCTGGTCTTGACATCCACGGAACTTTCCAGAGATGGATTGGTGCCTTCGGGAACCGTGAGACAGGTGCTGCATGGCTGTCGTCAGCTCGTGTCGTGAGATGTTGGGTTAAGTCCCGCAACGAGCGCAACCCTTGTCCTTAGTTGCCAGCACGTAATGGTGGGAACTCTAAGGAGACCGCCGGTGACAAACCGGAGGAAGGTGGGGATGACGTCAAGTCATCATGGCCCTTACGACCAGGGCTACACACGTACTACAATGGTGGGGACAGAGGGCTGCAAACCCGCGAGGGTGAGCCAATCCCAGAAACCCTATCTCAGTCCGGATTGGAGTCTGCAACTCGACTCCATGAAGTCGGAATCGCTAGTAATCGCAGATCAGCATTGCTGCGGTGAATACGTTCCCGGGCCTTGTACACACCGCCCGTCACACCATGGGAGTTTGTTGCACCAGAAGCAGGTAGCTTAACCTTCGGGAGGGCGCTTGCCACGGTGTGGCCGATGACTGGGGTGAAGTCGTAACAAGGTAGCCGTATCGGAAGGTGCGGCTGGATCACCTCCTTTTGAGCACGACAAGCGCTTCTTGTCAGGCGCCCACACAAGACACCTGCATTTTTCAGAGTAAGCCCGTACAACGGGGCCTTAGCTCAGCTGGGAGAGCACCTGCTTTGCAAGCAGGGGGTCGTCGGTTCGATCCCGACAGGCTCCACCACTGAGGACGACTTTTGGGTCTGTAGCTCAGGTGGTTAGAGCGCACCCCTGATAAGGGTGAGGTCGGTGGTTCGAGTCCTCCCAGACCCACCAAAACCAGGCTGGCCATTACTTCTGAAACCTGCAATCGCACACTAAAAGATTATTTTGAAACGGATCGGCGCTGAAGCCGGCTTCGTGTTCTTTAACAACTTGTGACGTAGCGAGCGTTTTAGATTTTCATCTAGACGTGTCGTTGAGGCTAAGGCGGGGACTTCGAGTCCCTAATAAATTGAGTCGTATGTTCGCGTTGGTGGCTTTGTACCCCATCAACACGGCATGTAACTCCGAGGCGACTTGGGGTTATATGGTCAAGCGAATAAGCGCACACGGTGGATGCCTTGGCGGTCAGAGGCGATGAAGGACGTGGCAGCCTGCGAAAAGTGCGGGGGAGCTGGCAACAAGCATTGATCCCGCAATGTCCGAATGGGGAAACCCACTGCTTCGGCAGTATCCTGCAGTGAATACATAGCTGCTGGAGGCAAACCCGGTGAACTGAAATATCTAAGTAACCGGAGGAAAAGAAATCAACCGAGATTCCCTGAGTAGTGACGAGCGAACGGGGACCAGCCCTTAAGCTGGATTGGTTTTAGAAGAACAGTCTGGAAAGACTGGCCATAGACGGTGACAGCCCGGTATTCGAAAAGACCTTTTCAGTGAAGACGAGTAAGGCGGGGCACGAGAAACCCTGTCTGAACATGGGGGGACCATCCTCCAAGGCTAAATACTCCTGACCGACCGATAGTGAACCAGTACCGTGAGGGAAAGGCGAAAAGAACCCCGGAGAGGGGAGTGAAATAGATCCTGAAACCGTGTGCGTACAAGCAGTAGGAGCCCGCAAGGGTGACTGCGTACCTTTTGTATAATGGGTCAGCGACTTACTGTTCGTGGCAAGCTTAACCGTATAGGGGAGGCGAAGGGAAACCGAGTCTGATAAGGGCGCATAGTCGCGGGCAGTAGACCCGAAACCGGGTGATCTAGTCATGCCCAGGGTGAAGGTGCCGTAACAGGTACTGGAGGCCCGAACCCACTCCCGTTGCAAAGGTAGGGGATGAGGTGTGATTAGGAGTGAAAAGCTAATCGAACCCGGAGATAGCTGGTTCTCCTCGAAAGCTATTTAGGTAGCGCCTCGTATGAATCTTCTTGGGGGTAGAGCACTGTTATGGCTAGCGGGACATCGCGTCTTAGCAAACCATGGCAAACTCCGAATACCAAGACAGAATGTACGGGAGACACACGGCGGGTGCTAACGTCCGTCGTGAAAAGGGAAACAACCCAGACCCACAGCTAAGGTCCCAAATTTCGTGCTAAGTGGAAAACGATGTGGAAAGGCACAGACAGCCAGGAGGTTGGCTTAGAAGCAGCCACCCTTTAAAGAAAGCGTAATAGCTCACTGGTCGAGTCGGTCTGCGCGGAAGATTTAACGGGGCTAAGCACGAAACCGAAGCTTGGGGTGCATAACTTTGTTATGCGCGGTAGAGGAGCGTTCCGTAAGCCTGCGAAGGTGGCTTGAGA
>NZ_PDWV01000051.1:0-2500 GCF_010093385.1 Pseudoxanthomonas mexicana | reverse complement strand
CGGGTGATCTAGTCATGCCCAGGGTGAAGGTGCCGTAACAGGTACTGGAGGCCCGAACCCACTCCCGTTGCAAAGGTAGGGGATGAGGTGTGATTAGGAGTGAAAAGCTAATCGAACCCGGAGATAGCTGGTTCTCCTCGAAAGCTATTTAGGTAGCGCCTCGTATGAATCTTCTTGGGGGTAGAGCACTGTTATGGCTAGCGGGACATCGCGTCTTAGCAAACCATGGCAAACTCCGAATACCAAGACAGAATGTACGGGAGACACACGGCGGGTGCTAACGTCCGTCGTGAAAAGGGAAACAACCCAGACCCACAGCTAAGGTCCCAAATTTCGTGCTAAGTGGAAAACGATGTGGAAAGGCACAGACAGCCAGGAGGTTGGCTTAGAAGCAGCCACCCTTTAAAGAAAGCGTAATAGCTCACTGGTCGAGTCGGTCTGCGCGGAAGATTTAACGGGGCTAAGCACGAAACCGAAGCTTGGGGTGCATAACTTTGTTATGCGCGGTAGAGGAGCGTTCCGTAAGCCTGCGAAGGTGGCTTGAGAAGGCTGCTGGAGGTATCGGAAGTGCGAATGCTGACATGAGTAACGATAATGCGGGTGAAAAGCCCGCACGCCGAAAGCCCAAGGTTTCCTTGCGCAACGTTAATCGACGCAGGGTTAGTCGGTCCCTAAGGCGAGGGCGAAAGCCGTAGTCGATGGGAAGCAGGTTAATATTCCTGCACCTCGCGTGAGTGCGATGGAGGGACGGAGAAGGTTAGGTGTACCGGGCGTTGGTTGTCCCGGGGAAAGGCGGTAGGTTTGGATCTTTGGCAAATCCGGGATCCTTTAAGACCGAGCACCGAGACGAGCCCTTTAGGGCGAAGTCACTGATACCACGCTTCCAGGAAAAGCTCCTAAGCTTCAGCTCACGCAGACCGTACCGTAAACCGACACAGGTGGGTAGGATGAGAATTCTCAGGCGCTTGAGAGAACTCGGGTGAAGGAACTAGGCAACATGGCACCGTAACTTCGGGAGAAGGTGCACCCTCTTTGGTGGCCCATGCGGGCTATAGCTGAGGGGGGTCGCAGAAACCAGGCCGCTGCGACTGTTTATCAAAAACACAGCACTCTGCAAACACGAAAGTGGACGTATAGGGTGTGACGCCTGCCCGGTGCTGGAAGGTTAATTGATGGGGTCAGCCGCAAGGCGAAGCTCTTGATCGAAGCCCCAGTAAACGGCGGCCGTAACTATAACGGTCCTAAGGTAGCGAAATTCCTTGTCGGGTAAGTTCCGACCTGCACGAATGGCGTAACGACAGCGGCGCTGTCTCCACCCGAGACTCAGTGAAATTGAAATCGCTGTGAAGATGCAGCGTTCCCGTGGCAAGACGGAAAGACCCCGTGAACCTTTACTATAGCTTTACATTGAACGTTGAGTTCGTCTGTGTAGGATAGGTGGGAGGCTATGAAACCGAGGCGCTAGCTTCGGCGGAGCCAACCTTGAAATACCACCCTGATGTGCTTGACGTTCTAACCTAGGTCCGTAATCCGGATCGGGGACCATGTATGGTGGGTAGTTTGACTGGGGCGGTCTCCTCCCAAAGAGTAACGGAGGAGCTCGAAGGTACGCTCAGCGCGGTCGGACATCGCGCACTGTGTGCAAAGGCATAAGCGTGCTTGACTGCGAGATCGACGGATCAAGCAGGTACGAAAGTAGGACTTAGTGATCCGGTGGTTCTGTATGGAAGGGCCATCGCTCAACGGATAAAAGGTACTCCGGGGATAACAGGCTGATACCGCCCAAGAGTTCATATCGACGGCGGTGTTTGGCACCTCGATGTCGGCTCATCACATCCTGGGGCTGTAGTCGGTCCCAAGGGTATGGCTGTTCGCCATTTAAAGTGGTACGCGAGCTGGGTTCAGAACGTCGTGAGACAGTTCGGTCCCTATCTGCCATGGGCGTTGGAAGTTTGAGAGGGGCTGCTCCTAGTACGAGAGGACCGGAGTGGACGAACCTCTGGTGTTCCGGTTGTCACGCCAGTGGCATTGCCGGGTAGCTATGTTCGGAAGCGATAACCGCTGAAAGCATCTAAGCGGGAAGCGCGCCTCAAGATGAGACTTCCCGGGGCACAAGCCCCCTAAAGGAACCATCAAGACTAGGTGGTTGATAGGTCAGGTGTGTAAGTGGGGCAACCCATTGAGCTAACTGATACTAATGATCCGTGCGGCTTGACCATATAACCTCAAGTGGCCTTGGACTCGACGATATTGTCAGAGAGAATCCAATGCCCGCTACGTCACAAGACCCTATGAGAGATTGGCGCCTTAATCCGTTCCCTGGATGGCGACGCTCCAACCCTCTCCCTGGTGAAATTAGCGCTGTGGTCCCACCCGTTCCCATCCCGAACACGGAAGTGAAACGCAGCCGCGCCGATGGTAGTGTGGCTTAAGCCATGCAAGAGTAGGTCATCGCCAGGGCCTTTATCCCGAAACCCCCGTCCCACAAGGACGGGGGTTT
>NZ_PDWV01000050.1 GCF_010093385.1 Pseudoxanthomonas mexicana | reverse complement strand
ACTACATCGAGATGTTCTACAACCCGATCCGCCGGCATGGTTCCGCTCGCGGACTGTCACCGGTAGAGTTTGAAAGGCGCTACGCGCAGAGCGGCGACTGAGTGTCTACAGAGCTCTGGCCGGTCCAGACCTATCGTCCACGAGCCACCGCCACGGCCACCACATCGGCCACGATCTCCGGGCTGATGCGCCCCTGTTCCACGCCCAGTTGATAGAGCGCCTTCATGACACGGGCGCGGTGCTCTGGGCGCATCTTGCGTCCCACCTTGCCCAACTCGCGGTCCAGGGCCGCCACGACCTTGTCCACCAACTGAAAATCGATGCCCGCCTGGCGCGCTTTCTGCGGGGCTTCGTCGGTCCCTGACATCAGCCAGACCGGATCGATGCCGTGCAGGTCATACAGCGCTTTGACCAACCCTGTAGGCACTTCGCGCTCGCCGCGTTCGTAGTGGATGTAGGACCGTTTTGACAACCCGACCTGTTCGGCTAGCGCGGCTTGGCTCAGGCCCAGTTCGGCGCGCACAGCGGCCAGACGGCGGGCGATCATGTCCTTGTCGAGGGGGCTGGTAGAGGATCCCATTTGTGCACTATATTGGCGCAATAATGCGCCAAGACTACAGTGATGACGGGCACAAGGGAACAGCACGAGTTCATCAAGATGCGCCTGCGATTGGTGGGCTCGTCGTTGGCTTGTATCGCCCGCGAACTGGGCATCCAGCCCACGACCGTCACCGCGACCTCGCAGGGCAAGCGCCGCTCGCGTCGGATCGAGCAGGCCATCGCACGGAAGCTGGGGTGTACCCCGCAATCCCTATGGCCGGGGCGCTACGTCGAGGCATCTGCGGAGGGGGACCCGCCATGAGCTAGGCCCGGTTTCCACCCGCCACCGTGGTGCGGAAATGCAAAAGCCCCCGAACGCGCTAACGTCCGAGGGCTTGGAATGCAGAGAAGCAAGCTCTTGCACTGCATTCTGCGTAACCGCCTCTCCATCGTCAAGCCTCCCGGCTCGCCATTTGGCTCGGCCGCACGGGAGGTGTTTGCCCCAATCCCTCCCACCGGAGGGCGGGCACGATCGCGAGTGCCTTCATGCAGAGATTGAAAGACATCTGTCGCTGGATCCTGCGAACAGATAAATCAGACCGTGCCATCGGCCGGTCGCTAGGCGTGTCCTACAGCACCGTCGGGCGCTACCGAAAGATTACCGCCGAACAGGGGCTGCACTGGGACGCTGTCGAGCCGCTGGATGACTTGGAACTGGATCGTCGGCTCAATCCGGGCCGACATGCGGCCAAAAAGCCCTTCGCCGAACCGGACTGGTCGCACGTGCATGCCGAGTACGAGCGCCCCGGCGTCACCCTGACCCTGCTCCACGAGGAGTACGCGCTGGAGGTCGGTGAGGCCGGCATGTCGGAGACGGAGTTCCGCCGACGCTATCAGCGCTACGCCCGCACACGCGGGCTGGTCATGCGCCAGATCCACTATCCCGGGCAGGAGTTGTTTCTGGACTTCTCGGGCATGCGCCCTTGGATCACCGATCCCAAGAGCGGGGCCAGGCGGCAGGTGGAGCTTTTCGTGGCCGTCCTGGGCGCCAGCCGCAAGACCTTTGCTTATGCGGTAGAGAGCCAGAAGATCCCGGACTGGATCGAGTGCAACATCCGGGCCATGGCCTTCTTCGGTGGCGTCACCCGCTACCAGGTCCCTGACAATCTCAAGGCCGCCGTCATCCGGCGCACGCGCGAGGACGGGGCATTGATCAATGCCACCTATGCGGAGTTCGCGGCGCACTACGACACAGACGTGATGCCAGCCGGCCCGCGTAAGCCCAAGCACAAGGCGGCGGTGGAAATCGGGGTCAAGCTTGCCCAGCGCTGGATTCTGGCCAGGCTGCGCAATCGCGTTTTCCATAGTCTCGAAGAACTGAACCAAGCCATGGCGCCGCTGCTGGATCGGATTAACGAGAAACCGATGCGGGGCGTGGGCAACAAGAGCCGCAACACCCTCTTCGCAGAACTGGATGCGCCGGCGCTGAAACCGTTGCCCGATGCGCCCTACGAGTTTGCTGAATGGAAGGTTGGCATCACCGTCGGTCAGGACTACCACGTGGTCTGGAATGACCACTACTACTCGGTCCATCACGGCATCGTAGGCAAGAAGGTCAACCTGCGGGCGTCGGCCGACCATGTGTCGGTCTTCCTGCATGGGAAACGTGTGGCAATCCACCCACGCGATGACACGCCTGGGGGGCTCAGTACGCTGCCTGAGCACATGCCCCCGGCCCACCGTGCGCACGGCCTGGACAGCTACGACACCGTGACGACCTGGACGCAGCAGCAAGGTGGTGCCATCGCCGCATTCTTCGATCAGCACCTCAAGCATCACGCCAATGCTGCCCAGTCCCTGCAGGCTGGCCGTGGACTTCGCACGCTGGCCAGGGACTACGGCACGGACCGACTGCAGGCGGCTTGCGCCCGCGCCTTGGCCATGCATGCCCGCAGCATCAGTTCGGTGAAATCCATGCTTCAGCGTGGTATCGAGGCCGCCCCAATTCAGGGTGGCGACGCTGCAAATGACGACCCTATCGCCCACGACAACGTGCGCGGCGCCGACTACTACCAGAACCCTTAAGGAGAAACAGGATGACCCTTCAATCCACCCAGGAACGCATGCGCGAACTCCGCCTCCATGGCATGCTCGAAGCGCTTGCGCATCAGCAGTCGCAGGCCTCCTACAGCAGCCTCGGCTTCGAGCAACGCTTGGCCCATCTTGTTGATGCCGAGCAGAGCCACCGCGACACACAGCGGCTGCAGCGGCTACTCAAGAGCGCCAAGCTCAAACACAGTGCCACCCCGGAAGCGATCGACTATCGGCACTCCCGCGGACTGGATCGTGGGTTGGTCGCGGATCTTCTCACCTGTGGCTGGATCGAACGGCAGCAGAACGCGCTCATCACCGGGCCTACCGGCACCGGCAAGACCTGGCTGGCGTGCGCCTTGGGCACGCAGGCGGCTCGCCATGGGCACAGCGTGCTGTACAGGCGCACCGGCCGCTTGCTGGAAGAGATGGACGTGGCGCACAAGGATGGCTCGCTGGCCAAGCTGCGGGGGCAACTGGTCAAAACCAAGCTCCTGATCCTGGATGACTTCGGCCTCACGGGGCTCAATGCCCGGGGTCGCAGCGACTTGCTTGAGATCCTGGATGATCGTGTGGGTACTGGCTCCACGATCATGCTGGGCCAGATGCCGGTCAAGGACTGGCACGCCTTCATTAACGATCCGGCGCTGGCCGACGCCATCCTTGACCGCTTGATCCACAGCAGTCACAAGCTGGAACTGAAGGGCGACTCGATGCGCAAGCGCAAGTCAGCTTCTGCCAAGTAACCTCAAGATGCCCAACAGGCTGGCGGCGGTGTCCAGTTCATTTGGCGCCGCTGCCCAGAATGTTTGGCGGGAGCGTCCAGATTGTTTGGCGCTCACTGCCCAACTGGTTGGCGTTTAGCACCTTGGCGTTGGTCATGGCGTTGCCGGTTGCGGCACAGGAGATGGATCACTCCAAGATGTCCATGCCGATGCCTAGTTTCAGGAAATCGCGGGGCTAAATGTCCAGCTTGAACTTAATCAGCCCAGACCATTGCTAATGATAGCTATTCGCATTAGCATATAAGGGTCGCGGCTTGAAGCCGTACACCACCATCTGGGAACCATGAACATCAAGAAAATCCCGGCCGCCGCGCCGTTGGCAGCCGCTCTTACCCTCATCCTGTCGCCAACTACCCCTGCCTACGCGCAGTCCATCAATCGCGATGCTGTTGCACAGACAGCCACCGAACTCGACACGGTCGAGGTGATAGGCAAGACCGATTATCGGTATGTGCAAAAGCGCAGCACGACTGCGACTAAGACCAACACCAACCTGCTTGATGTCCCGCAGGCCGTGACGGTGATCACCCAAGACCTGATCCAGGACCTAGGGATCCAGGGCATGGCCGATGCCGTCCGCTATGTGCCGGGCATCGGCATCACCCAGGGAGAAGGCAACCGTGACGGCTTGGTCTTCCGTGGGAACAGCTCCACGGCCGACCTGTTCATCGATGGCATGCGCGATGACGTGCAGTACTACCGCGATACCTACAACATCGATCGCATCGAGGCCTTCAAGGGTCCTAACGCGATGATCTTCGGTCGCGGCAGTCCGGGCGGCCTGCTCAATCGGGTCACGAAGGTTGCCGATTGGGAAACCGCACGCGAATTCGGCCTCCAGTTCGGCTCGTGGGACAAGAAGCGCCTGACCGCCGACGTCAATCAACCGATTAACGATGTCGCCGCTTTCCGTGTGACAGGTGTCTACGAGGACTCCGAGGGATTCCGCGATGGTTTCGAACTGAAGCGCGAAGGCATCAATCCTACCCTGTCGCTGCGCCCGGGCGAGAACACCCTGGTCACGCTCGGCTACGAGTATTTCCATGACGAGCGCACGGCCGATCGCGGCATCCCGAGCCGCCCTGCGTCGCAGACTTTCAATGGCACCCGCTACCCGGTCGAGACCGACCGTGAGACCTTCTTCGGCGATCCTGCAGGCAGCCCCACCTGGGTCGATGTGAACGCATTCAATGTCCTGGTCCAGCATCAGTTCGGCAATGGTGCGCTGCTGCGCAGTCGGACCCGCTACGCGGACTATGACAAGCTGTACCAGAACGTATTCCCGGGCAACGTCAATGCTACGGGTACGACGGTGGCGCTGTCGGCCTACAACAACGACACTCAGCGCAATAACCTCTTCAACCAGACCGACCTGACCTTCGACTTCGCCACCGGCGCGGTCAAGCACAAGTTCCTCGTCGGCGCCGAATTGGGTCGCCAGGAAACCGACAACGAACGTCGTAGCGGCACCTTCACCCCGGGGCAATCCGCTTGCCTCGCCGGTAGCACGTCCTCCAGCTGCATTGTTCCGCTGGCCGATCCGAACGTTTCCCTGTCTGTCGTCTATGCCAACAACAGTGCAAATGGCAGCGGCGACGCCAGGAACACCGGCGTCACCAAGGTTGCAGCGCTTTATGCGCAGGACCAGATTGAATTTTCACCGAACTGGGAAGCAGTCGTCGGCGTACGCTACGACCGCTTCGACGTGGATTTCACCGATCTGCGCAACGGCGTGGCAACAGATCGACGTGATCTGTCCTCGTCCGACAACCTGATCTCGCCGCGCGTCGGCCTGATCTATAAGCCGGCCGAGAACCTTTCGTTCTATACCAGCTACGGCATCACCTACCTTCCGCGCTCGGGCGAGCAGTTGGCATCGCTGGCGTTCAGCACCCAGTCGCTGGATCCGGAAGAGTTCAAGAACTACGAGATCGGTGCTAAGTGGGATATCACGCCGCGTCTGGGCGCAACCGCCGCGCTGTTTCGTCTCGACCGGAGCAATGTGGCGGTGGTCGATCCAGCCGATCCCACCAACATCCGAATGGTCCTGTTCTCCGGCGACAGCCAACGTACCGAGGGCGTCGAACTCTCGTTGAGCGGCGAGGTCACCGAGGCATGGCAGATCATCGCCAGCTACACCTATCAGGAAGCCGAGATCACCCGTGACATCCGCACTTCCGCCACCAGCGTGACACCAAAGGGCACGGAACTGGCGCAGACGCCCAAGCAGATGGTCGGCCTGTGGAACCGCTTCGACCTCTCGCCCAACTGGGGCGTCGGTCTTGGCGCCATCTACCGCGGCGAGTCCTATGCCACGACCAGCAACGCGGTGACGCTGAAGAGCTACGCCCGCTATGACGGCGCGGTGTACTACACCGTCAATGACAACATCGACCTGCAGCTCAACGTCGAGAATTTGTTCAACAAAAAGTACTTTCCCTCGGCGCATAGCGACAACAACATCACGCCTGGTGCTCCGCGTGGCTACTATGTGAATGCACGTTTCAAGTTTTAATGATCGCCAATAAATTGGAGCCCGCTATGCGGGCTCTTTTTGTATCTGCCAGTCGATAATGCCGCCGTGGCCCACAAGCGATGCAGCCGCCAATGGTTGGGGCGGCGTCATGGCGCCCTCGTTGACATAGTCGAATAGCATCTATTGCAAGCCTTGAGTTTTGTTTAAGGTTCGACGATGCACCCTGCGGGCCTCGATTAACCTTTCGACGTCAAGTCACCGTAAACCCATGACTTTCGTGTGGTTGCGGAGGCGAGACGGCTCACCCGGCGTGCTCGGTTGCCGGCCCAGCCTCGTTCGGCTACTGTCGGGCACCCGCTCCTTCCTTTAGATACCCGTATGCGCCTAGGCCTTCTGCTCGCAGCCCTCCTGCTCGTTTCGTCGCCTCCGTCGACCCTGGCTGCTGGAACTGACGACGCCGCCGTCAAGTTCGTCTTGGATAGCTACAAGAAGGCGCTGGAGCGACGCGACTTGACCGGCATCGAGCGCCTTTTCGCCGAGGAAAACGAGGTCATCGGTCAGGCAAGATCGAAGGCACCTATGCCGACTACCGCGACCATCACATTGGGCCGGAACTGGGGCATTTCGAGTCGTTCCAGTTCTCCGATTACGTGGTGAAAGTGCGGCTGGAAGGCCCGATCGCACTGGCCACCGAAACCTACCGCTACACCATCCGTCTCAAGGACAAGCCCGAACCGATCGAGCGCCAGGGCGTGGCGACCAGCGTGCTGCGCAAGAGCGACGGTGAATGGCGCATCGTGTCGATGCACAGTTCCTCGCGCACGCCCAAGCCGCCGAAGAAGTAGGGCACCATCCGATGGCAGACATCGCGGGAACGCCGACGGCAGTCGAAGCCGTCCTGGCACCAGTGTTCGAACGCTGGCACCAGGACGCGGGCTCGACCTACCGCAACTGGTTCCATTGGGAAGAACGCCTCAAGAACTTCCGTTCTATCCGGCGCGGCCTGCAGGCGGTGGTGCAGGAGATCGAGACCGGCGCATTCGGCAACACCTACCGTGGCTCATCGCTGGAAACGGTCGTGTCGGCCATTGCCGAGCAGCGCCAGATCTTCAAGGGCGCCGACCATGCCTTCCTGTGGAAGCCCAAGCTGCGCATTCCGGACATCTACGAACACCCGCAGAACCAGCGGGCGTTCGGGCGCTTCCTCGACGAGTGCGACTGCTGCAATGACGAAGCCGGCGTGCTGCGCGCGATTCACGCACTCGACGCGCAGCGGATCAAGGGCCTTGGGCCGGCCGCGGCGAACCTGCTGTATTTCGTCCATCCCACGCTGGTGCCGCCGTTCAACACCGCGATCGTGCGCGGCTACAACACGCTCACCGGTGCCAAGGTCAAGCTGGGGCGCTGGGACGAATATCTGGCCATGCGCCGCGGAATCCTGGAACTCAACCGTGTCCATCGCCGCTGGCTGTCGAACGACCTCGGCGCAGTGGCTGGCTTTCTGTTCGACATCGGCGCCGGTCGCATTGTGCTGCCGCCGACCGGAAATGACCCGGCAGCGCAGGCCGCCTGGGAGGCCGATCTCGCCCGCGTGCGCGCGGACGCGGCGGACCAGAAGCGGCGCGCGGCCGAGGCCGCCGAAGACCAGTCGCATACGCAGATCCAAGGCTGGCTGCGCGATCTCGGTCGCGCCCTGGGCTTCAATGTGTGGATCGCAAGTAACGATCGGGCCCGGCCGTACGCGCAGGGCAGGTTGGGCGACGGCTGTCTCACTGCTCTGCCTGAGGCCCTGGAACGCACCGCCGGCGCCGACGCGATCCGCCTGATAGATGTGATCTGGCTCGAAGCCGATGGCAAGCTTGCCGCAGCCTTCGAGGTCGAACACAGCACCAGCATCTACTCCGGCATCGTACGCATGCTCGACTTGGCGCTGGGCTTGGGCGACGGCATGGCGGCGCGTTACTTCCTCGTCGCGCCTGACCGACGCGAGGCCGACGTGCGTGCGCAATTCGCCCGCCCGGCCTTTAGCCGGGTCACCGAACTGGACCTACGTTACTTGCCGTACAGCGAGTTGGAAGCGCATCGCGATGCCATGGCCCGTTTCGGCCGGGGGCTGCGACCGATCGAAGTGATTGCGCGAACGCTGCGTTGACTCAACACGCCATTGCAGGGGTTCAGCCGAGACATGTGTAAAAATGCCCCATAAAATCTGATTTCATCTGTGAAATCTTACTCTCGGCGTTGGTTTGCTGAGTGCCTGTGCCTCGTTGTATCCGGCCAATCGCCTCGGCACGGTTGCATCCGTGTCGGATGGTGACCTGCAGGTCTGCCTGGATCCACGCGCTTCGTCCCTGGCGGCCGGGCAGGAAGTCCAACTGGTGCGCCGTCAGCAAGTAGGCAACCCGAAGTTCGCGCCTACATTCCGCGACTATCGTGTCGGTACGGCACGGATTGGCACGGACGTGTCTGGGCGCTGCATGGCTGCCTCGCTCGTCCAGGGCAAGGTGCGCCGGTACGACCAGGTGTTCCCTGCACCGGTCGATACCACGCCCAGATGAGATCGCGTTGTCGTTTCGTGGCGGCCGAAAACGCCGCCACTGCGTGTTGTTCAAATCCCGCTCAACCAACCAAAGGAGCTCCACATGAAACTTCAAGCCATTGTGTTTTCCACCGTCCTGCTGGCCGCCTGTTCGCAACAACCGGGCAGCACCGAGGAACAACCCATGCCCGAGGCAACTCAGCAGCCGATGCCGAATGACGCACCGTCCGCCGGCGCAACAACGGCCGCCGACATGCAGATGTCCGAAGCCGAGCACAAGCAAATGGCCGGGGACGCGCAGGCGGCCACGATGGCGATGGCCACCGGCACCGTCGAGTCGGTGGATGCCGGCACGGGCAAGATCACCATCGCCCACGGCCCGGTCGAGGCCTTGAAATGGCCGGCGATGACCATGGCGTTCAAGGCATCGCCGGAACAGGTGGCGTCGGTGAAGCCCGGTCAGAAGGTGGAATTCGAGTTCGAGTCCAAGGGCATGGACAGCACCATCACCCGCATCGCGCCGATGAAATAGGCCGCCATCTCACCTACGGCTCTACTTCTTTTCGATCAGTCCGCGCGAAATATCGATCGTGTGCGGAATCGGCCCGGGGTCCTGGAACTGCAAGTCCACCTCGTCGATACCGAACCGCTCGCGCAGGACGGTGGCGATCGTGTCGCGGACGTTGGTCTGGTCGACATCGGGGGCCGCCACCGTGAGGGTGGCGGCCAGGCCCGTGCCAGCCACAGACCGATACAGGCGCAGCGAGTCCACCGCCTTCACGCCGGAGTGGACGAACATCGCCATGCGCACGGTTTCGATATCGACTTCGTGCATCTGCTTTCCCTCGCGGGCTTCAGACCTGCGCCGACTCAGTGCGATCCCGGTGCACCCAGCGATACAGCACCGGCAGCACCAGCAGGGTTAACGCGGTCGAGGACAGGATGCCACCGATGACCACCGTCGCCAGTGGACGTTGCACTTCCGAACCGGCGCCGACGTTGAAGGCCATCGGCAGGAAACCGAGCGAAGCCACCAGCGCGGGCATCAGCACCGGCCGCAACCGGCCCAGCGCGCCATCGCGGACCGCATTCTCCAGCGGATCGCCTTGCTCGCGCAGGCGACGGATGAAGGCGATCATCACCAGGCCATTAAGCACCGCCACGCCAGACAAGGCGATGAAGCCGACGCCGGCGGAAATCGACAGCGGAATGCCGCGCAGCGCCAAGGCGATCACGCCGCCGGTCAGCGCCAGCGGCACGCCGCTGAACACGATCGCCGCGTCCTTGGCTGAGCCAAAGGCCATGAACAGCAGCGCGAAGATGATGGCCAACGTCACCGGCACTACCACCGCCAGCCGCTGGCTGGCCGAGATCAACTGCTCGAAGGTGCCGCCGTAGTCGACCCAGTAGCCCTCGGGCAGCTTCACATCGCGCCCGATGCGCGTGCGCAGTTCTCCGACGAAGCCGCCCAGGTCGCGCTCGCGCACGTTGGCGGTGATCACCACGCGACGCTTGCCGTTCTCGCGGTTGACTTGGTTCGGACCGCGCTGCACCTCGATCCGGGCGACCTCGCGTAAGGGCACCGTGCGCGGCGCGCCGCTGCGCCAGGTCGCGACGCGGCTGGATTCGTCGGCGTCGGCATCAATGGTGGCCGGTAACGGGATCGGCAGATCGGCCAGCACTGCCGGGTCCTGCCGCAGTGATTCGGGCAGACGCACCACCAGGTCGAAGCGGCGATCGCCCTCGAACAGCTGTCCGGCAACGGTGCCGCCGACAGCCGTGGCGACGGTGTTTTGCACGTCTCCCGGGTTCAGACCGTAGCGCGCCAGCGCAGCCGGATCGGGCGTGACGGTGAGCAGCGGCAGGCCGGTGACCTGTTCGGCCTTTACGTCCTCGGCACCGGGCACCTGACGCATGACCCGTTCGATGCGCGTGGCCACCCGCGTCAGGCGTCCAGATCATCGCCGTACACCTTCACCGCCACGTCCGCACGCACGCCAGAGATCAGCTCGTTGGTGCGCATCTGGATGGGCTGGGTGAACTCGTAGTTGCTGCCGGGAATCTCGCGGGCCGCGGCTTCCAGCTCCTCGATCAGCTCCGTCTTGGGCTTGCGCGGATCAGGCCATTGCTCGCGCGGCTTGAGCATCAGGAAGGTATCGGCCATCGACGGTGGCATCGGGTCGGTGGCCACCTCGGCCGTGCCGATCTTGGAGAACACGTTGGCCACCTCGGGGAACTGCCGCATCCGCAGCTCCAGCGTCTTCTGCATGGCCACCGACTGCTCCAGGCCTGTGCCCGGAATGCGCAGCGGCTGCAGGGTGATGTCGCCTTCATCCAGGCTCGGCACGAACTCCGAGCCCAGGCGCGTCGCCAGCAAGCCGCTGCCGAGCACCAGTACCGCAGCGCCAACCAGAACCGCCACGCGCTGGCGCAATGCCCACTCCAGCAGTGGCGTATAGCGGGCGCGCGACCAGCGCATCAATCGGTTGTCGTGCTCAGCCACGCGTCCGCGCAGGAAGGTCGCGATCGCCGCCGGCACGAAGGTCAGCGACAGTATCATCGCGCCCGTCAGCGCCAGCACGACGGTGATGGCCATCGGGTGGAACATTTTGCCCTCCACGCCCGACAGCGCGAAGATCGGCAGGTACACCGCGGCGATGATGCCCAGGCCGAACAAGCTGGGCCGGATCACTTCGGTCGTGGCCGAGGCCGTCACGTCGAAGCGTTCCTCGTCGTTGAGTTCGCGGCCGAGCGCATGCTGCGCCTCGCCGAAGCGGCGCAGGCAGTTCTCGATGATGATCACCGCACCGTCGACGATCAGGCCGAAGTCGAGCGCGCCCAGGCTCATCAGATTGCCTGAGACGCCGCCACGGACCATGCCGATGATGGTGAACAGCATGGCCAGCGGAATCACCGCCGCCGTGATCAACGATGCGCGGACGTTCCCCAGCAGCAGGAACAGCACCAGCATCACCAGCAATGCGCCTTCGATCAGGTTCTTGGCGACCGTGCCGATGGTGCGGTCGACCAGCGTGGTGCGATCGTAGACCGGCTTGGCGTGCACCCCCGCCGGCAGGCTGGCGTTGGCGGCCTCCAGTTTCGCAGCCGCGGCGCGGGACACCTCGCGGCTGTTGGCGCCGAACAGCATGAAAGCGGTACCGACCACCACCTCGTGACCGTTCTGGGTGGCCGCGCCGGTGCGCAGATCCTTGCCTTCGGCCACGGTCGCGACATCGCGCCCCCGGATGGGCACGCCGTCGCGCCGATCCAGCACGATGTTGCCAATCGCCTTGAGGTCCGCGAGTTGGCCGGGCACGCGCACGAGGAACTGCTGGCCGTTGCGTTCGATGTAGCCGGCGCCGATGTTCTGGTTATTGCGGTCCACGGCCTGAACCACATCATCCAGCGTGAAGCCCAAGGCCACGAGCTGCGCGGGATCCGGAGTGATGTGGATCTGCCGCTCGAAGCCGCCGATGGTATTGACCTCAGTCACGCCTGGCGTGTTGCGCAACTGCGGCCGGATCACCCAATCCTGCAGGGTGCGCAGGTCGGTGGCCGTGTACGGCGTGCCGTCGGGTTTGCGGGCATCGGGCTCGGCCTCCACGGTGTACATGAAGATCTCGCCCAGGCCGGTCGCGATGGGACCGAGTTCCGGGTCCAGGTCCCCGGGCAACTGCGAGGCAATCTGCTGCAGGCGTTCGGCGACCTGTTGGCGGGCGAAATACAGATCGGTGCCATCCTGGAACACGACGGTGACCTGCGAGAGGCCATAGCGCGACAGCGAGCGGGTGTAGTCCAGCTTCGGCAACCCGGCCATCGCCGTTTCGATCGTGTAGGTCACGCGCTGTTCGGCCTCCAGCGGTGAGTAGCCCGGTGCCTGCGTGTTGATCTGGACTTGGACGTTGGTGATATCGGGCGTGGCGTCGATCGGCAGGTGCCGGTAGCTCCACACGCCCAGCGCGATCAGCGCGGCGGTAAGCACCAGCATCAGCCAGCGGTGGCGAATGGCGAAACGAATGAGGCGTTCCAGCATGGCCGCGCTCACTCCTCTTCTTCGACGGTGGACTTTTCGATGTCCGCCTTGACCAGGAAGCTTTGCGCCACGACCACGTGCTCACCGGCCTTGAGGCCCTCCAGTACTTCCACGCGCTCGGCATCGCGCCGACCCAGCGTCACCGGCCGGGTGCGATACGTGTCGCCTTGCTGCACGTAAACGACATCCCGGTCTTCGGCGGTCTGCAAGGCGGTGATCGGCACCACCAGCGTCACTGGCTGACGATCCACGGTGACACGAGCTTTCACCGCCGAGCCTGGGCGCCACAAACCATCGACATTGACCACGGTGGCCCGGGCGACCGTGCTCTGGCTTGCGGTCGCCGTCCCCGGCAGCACGCGCTCCAGCGTGGTATTCGCGGACACGCCATCACTCAGGCGCGTCACGGTCACCGGTACTCCGGCACTGATGTGCTGGGCGTCGGCACCGAAGATGTGCAGGTCCACCCACAGCGTGGACAGATCGGCGATCTCGAACAGCGGCGCGCCTTCAACCGCGGACATGCCCACCGCGGCTGTGCGGGCCATGACCACGCCATTGATCGGCGCGGTGATCGAATACGTCGTCAGGCTCAGGTTGCTCTCGACGCTCGCCAGCACCTGGCCGGCGCGCACGCGGTCGCCAACGCCGGCGCGCACCGAACGCACCGGTCCCGGGAACCGTGCGGTCACCTGCGCAACGCGTCCTTCGACGGGAGTCAGCAAGCCTTGTACTTCGTGCTCGTCGGCGATGATGCCGGGACCGGCGGCGGCGATGCGAATGCCGGCGGCGTGCGCGGTCTTGGCCGGAATCGTGGTGTGCTGCGGCGCTTCTTCGTGCTCGCCCACTTCCTGGGCTTCGGCGGTCTCGGGCTCGGGCGCCGAGGCGCTGCAGGCGGCCAACAACACGACCAGGCCCAAGGCGGGCCAACGCGGATGGATCATGGGGCGATATCTCCAGACGAAGCGGCTGTCGGCGCGGTCACGAGCGCCTGACCGGTCAGGCGCTGGATTTCGATCAGGGCGCGCTGCGCATCGAGCGCGACATCGAGTTGTTGCTGACGGACCGCGGTCCGCTCGGATTGCAGTTGCGCCCATTCCAGGTAGCTGATGGCGCCTGCGCGGTAGGCGCGCTCGGCGGCCTGTTCGGCGCGAGCGAGCTTGGGCAGCACGTCCTGCTGCAAGCGCGCTACTTCGACCTGCGCTGCGGTGTAACGACCGTGCGCCTCGACCAGCGTCGAGTACAGCGACAGGCCCTTGGCCTCCCGCTCGATCGACAACGCTTCCCGTTCGGCGTCGGCGGCGCGGATTTCCGGTTGCGCGCGGGCGCGGCTACCAAGCGGCATCGACACCCCCGCCACGAGGGCGGTGTCGTCGCTTTCCTGCAGCCGTCGGATACCGACTTGCCATTCCAGGTCCGGCGTCGCCGCCGTGCGCGCCAGCTGCAGGCGCGCTTCGGCAATGCGGCGCTCGCCGGCGAACTGGGCGAGTTCGGGGGTGCGTTCCAGCTCGGCTGCCAGCGTTTGCAACGGTGAGATGGTCGGCAAGGCCAGCGGGTCGCCGGCGACCGAGTCGAAGGTGGGGGCGCGTTCGCCCCAGAGTGCGGCCGGGTGCTGGCGGGCGGCCGTTCTCTGTTGCTCGGCCCGGTCGCGTGCGAGTTCGGCTCGGGCCAGTGCCGCCTGTGCCGTGAGAAGCACCGATTCCGGCGAGGCGCCGGACGGAAGTCGCCGCCGCGCCGCTGCCACGGTGCGCTGACGTTGCGCCATGTCGGCCTCCGCCAGCGTCCGGCTACGCTCCGCGGCCACGACCGCCAAGTAACGCCGCGCGGTCTCGGCCAGCAGATCCAGCCGGCGGGATTCCCGCTGCACGGCCATCGCATCAATGCGGCTTTGCGCCAGGGTGCGCCGGGCGTCCAGTTTGCCGCCGCGCTCCAGGACCGAGGCCAGCGTCAGGGTCAACTCCGCGCTGTCCAAACCACGGGCATGACCTGTGCCGAACGCGTTCTCGACCTCGGCGCCGGCGATCCAGGGCGGGCGTTGCTCGGCCCGCTCGCGCTCGGCGGCCAACACCACCGTGCGAGCCTCCACCCAACGAATCTCCGGGTGCATCTGCGCCACGCGAGCAATGGCGTCATCCAAGGTCAAACGTTGTGCGGCCTGGGCCTGTATACCCAGGGCACTGCAGATTGCGATCAGCGTTGCCGCGAAGCGGCGACGTAACGTCCGCCAGCGCCTCACGCCTTGGCCTCACGTTGGGCGCGGCGCGCATCACCCAGGATCTCGACGGCTTCCTTGATCACATACAAGCCGATCAGTGCGCCGATAACGAAATCCGGATACGGGGAATCCAGCCACAGCACCAGCACACCGGCCAGGATCACGCCGAGGTTGGCCACCACGTCGGCGCGGGTGAAGAGCCAGGTCGCCCGCAGATGCACCTCGCCGGATTTCAGTGGCGCCAACATGCGCAGCACACTCACGTTGACCGCCAGCGACAACAGTGCGGTGCCGATCATCCAGCTACTGAGCGGCTCGGCGCCGTACATGACCCGTCGACCGACCTCGACCAGCACGCCGATGCCCAACACCAGCAAGATGCTGCCGCTGAGCCAGGCCGCATTGGCCTTGAAGCGGGCCGTTCGCCCGATCGCGATCAAGCCGATCGTGTAGGCGGTGGCATCGGACAGCATGTCCAGCGCATCGGCGAGCAAGCCGGTGGATTGCGCGATCCAGCCGGCGATGCCGCCAATGACCGCCATCGCGGCGTTGAGTCCCAGAGCGATCCATAGCACCCGACGTTCGCGGGAATTCTTGGCTTCGTGGTGGCAGCCGCAGTCACTCATTGATCTATCCCTCTTGCTTGGGTCTTGGGGCTATGTGCCGGTACCGGTGCGGACCGGGTGTTGACGATGAATCCGACCACCGCGGCGATGGCCACGACCACCTGTGCCAGCAACGATTGCCAGGACGGATACATGCCCAGCCATTCGATGCGCGGCGCCTGCACCAAGGCCTGGGATACCCAACCGGCCTCTTGCAGGGCGGCGATGCCCTTGCCGACGAGGATGACCGCCAGTACCGCGATCAGGATCGAACTGATCGAGAAGAACCGGCCGATCGGCAGGCGCTTGCTCACGCGCAACATCCAGAACGCCACGGCGGCCAGGACCACGCTGCCCGCCACCAGACCCGCGAGGATGGCGGCGGAGGCCTGTTCGCTCCACATCGCGATGTAGAACAGGATCGTCTCGAACACCTCGCGGTACACCGCCACGAACGCGAGCACGAACAGGAAGACCGCCGAGCGCCGCGATAACGCCGCCGACAGCTTCGCGTGCAGGTAGTGCTGCCAGCGGCCAGCCAGGCTCTTCTGGTGCATCCAGATGCCCACGCTCAGGAGCACGGCGGCGGCGAACAACGCCGACACGCCTTCGGTCACTTCGCGGTTGGCGCCGCTGATGTCCACCAGGTAGGTCGCCGCCGCCCATGTCACCGCGCCGGCCAGCAAGGCGCCGGCCCAACCGGCATGCACATAGGGCAGCACTTCGCGGCGCTCGGCTTTGCGCAGGAACGCGATCATGCCGATCACGATCAGCAGTGCTTCCAGCCCCTCGCGCACAAGAATGGTGAAGCTGCCGAGAAAGGCAGTGGTCGTGTCCGTGTGCGAATCCTGCAGTACCGCCTCGGCGCGATCGAACAGTGCATTGATCTTTGTCGCCTGCGCGGCGATGTCCGCTGGGGCCGTTCGGCGCCCTAATTGGGTGCGATAGCGGGCCATGGCGGTTTCGATGTCGCGCAGCAGTGCCGTGTTGCGCGCGGCCAATGTCGGCTCGATCGGCTCCACGCCATCGAGGTAGGCCGACAACGCCAACGTCGTGGCTTGTGCGATATCGCCGGCGGCGTAGGCATGCTGGCTGTCGGCCAGTCGCTGCCGGGCCAATGCCAGCGGACCGGCGCCGGCCACCGGTTCGTTGACGGCCTGCGGCCGGGAACGCAGGTAGGCAACGATGGCGTTGGCCTGTGTCGCGGGCAGACTCGTCGCAAGGTCGGCTTCGCGGGTGCGGGTCAGCGCTTCCAGCGTGGGGATGCGGCCATGCGCGTCGGCATTCTTGCGCCATAGCGCCTCACCGTCGGCACGGGCCTGCGGCGAGTACGCCAGGCTGCCCACATAGAACGCCAGCGCCCAGCGGTCAGCGTCGGGCAATCCAGCGAAGCTGGCCATGCCGGTGCCCGGCACGCCCTGCGAGATCACCTCGTACAGCGCCAGCGGCGTGCGCTGGGCGGCGCGGTCGGCATCGGTGAAAGCGATCGGCGGCGGATCCAGCCCGGCGGCGGCCGGACCGTCGCCGCGTCCACTTGGGCCGTGACAGGCCGCGCATTGCTGGGCGTAGAGCGCCGTGGCTCGTGTCGGTTCCGGCGGAGAGGTCGGCACCGCCCCGATGGGGTAGTCGGCCAGCAGGTCGTCGGCCAGCCCGCGGGCGAGCGCCGCGACTTGCGCAGGTTCGGCCTTGGTGGCCACCGCCACCGCCAGCCGGTCGGCCTGCGCCAGCAGCGCCGGCTGTTTCGGGGTCGCAGGCAAGCTCGCCAGTTGCGTGCGGACCGCACCGGCGAACTCCTGCATCTCGGCGTATTCGCTGGGGGCAACGACACGGCCGCCCTGGACGGCGCCGGCATAGTCCACCGCGATGTAGTCGAGCATCTGCCAGGTCTGGCGTGGGTTGGCTGCCGGCGATTCGGCGCGGACCGGCAGCAGCGCGGCCCACCCGAGCAGAAGGGCGAAGAGAATGGATCGAATCAGGGTAATCGGCAGGGGCATGGGCACGAACGCAGCAGGCCGCGGCCGGGGTGGCAGCGGGCACAGGCTCAGCGTAAAGTCCGTAGCCACTACAGAGTCAAGCAGAATGCGAATGAAAATCAGTGAAGCTGCCGTCGCCAGCGGCTGCCACCTGGAAACCATCCGCTACTACGAACGGGTCGGACTGATGCCACCACCGACGCGAACGGGGAGCGGCTACCGCGCCTACACGCCGGGCGACGTCGAACGGCTGCGCTTCATCACCCGTGGGCGCGAGCTGGGTTTCAGTCTGGAGGAGATCCGCAGCCTGTTGCGCTTGAACGACGATCCGAAGCTGTCGTGCGGCAACGTCGATGTGCTGGCCCGGGCGCACCTGGCCGACATCCATCAGCGGATCGAGGCGCTGACCCGAATGGCCAGCGAGTTGGAGGGCGTGATCGCCCAGTGCGCGGGCGGCGAGCGCGGCACCTGCACCATCCTGGGGGCGCTGCGGCACCCGGGCAACGATTCGACTTCGTGCACCGATCCGGTGTGCCGCCCATGACATTGGAACGGTACCTGGAGGCCGCCGAGCGCGAGAACACGCAGCGCAGCTACGCCTCGGCGCTGCGGCACTTCGAGGTCGAATGGGGCGGCCACCTGCCGGCCACGCCGGACAGCGTGGCCCGCTACCTGGCTGATCATGCCGCACAGTTGGCCAACAACACGTTGCGACAGCGGCTGGCCGCTCTCGCGCACTGGCACCGCGAGCACGGGTTCGTCGATCCAACCCGGGCGCCACTGGTGCGCAAAGTGCTCAAGGGCATCCAGACCGTGCACCCTTCGGTCGAGACCCAGGCTGAGCCACTGCAACTGACCCGGCTAGCCCAGGTGGACGACTGGCTTGCGGGCGCGATCACGGCGGCGCGAGACCGCGGCGATTATGCGGACGAACTGCGCCATCGCCGGGACCGATCGCTGATCCTGCTGGGCTTCTGGCGCGGCTTCCGTGGCGATGAGTTGATCCGCGTACAAGTCGAACACCTGCGCCTGGTCCCGGGCGAAGGCATGACCTGCTTCCTGCCGCGCAGCAAGGGTGACCGCCAGGCATTGGGTACCACCTACAAGGTGCCGGCGCTGTCGCGGTTGTGCCCAGTGATGGCAACCGCCGAATGGACGGCTGCGGCCGAGCTCACGCAGGGGCCGGTGTTCCGCGGCATCGACCGCTGGGGGCGCGTCAGCGAAACGCCGCTGCATCCCAACAGCCTGATTCCACTGCTGCGCCGCTTGCTCACCGCGGCGGGGCTCCCGGATGCGGCGGATTACAGCAGCCACTCCCTGCGCCGCGGCTTCGCCGGCTGGGCCAATGCCAACGGCTGGGACGTGAAGGCGTTGATGGAATACGTCGGCTGGCGCGACGTGCACTCGGCCATGCGCTACCTCGACGGCAGCGACCCGTTTGCGCGCCAGCGCATCGAGGCGAGCTTGCCGCCGCCGGCGTTACCCGCACCCTGACCGAATGAGGCTTCAATGGCGTCGATCGAACGGACCGCGTATCCCCAGTTCAAGCGCAATCCCGTCGTCCGCGAACTGGTCGCCGCCTACACCCCCACCGAAGCCGAACTGACTTTCGTCGCCGAACAGGCACGGCAGCCCGCGCACCGCCTGACCCTGGCCGTCCTGCTGAAGGCGTTCCAGCGACTGGGCTATTTTCCGGCCCTGGAGGAAGTGCCCGCGGCGGTGGTGCGTCACATCCGCGGCGAACTGAAGTACAGGGTGCAGGTGAAACCGGCGCCGGTCGCACCCAACAAGCGGTATCGCTACTACCAGCGCATCCGTGCCTACCTGCAGGTGCGCGCCTATGCCGACGGCGGCCTCGGCGTGGCTGCCCGCGCCATGAACGACGCGGCCGCCGTCATGGACAATCCGGCAGACCTCATCAATGTCGCGATCGAACAACTGGTGCGCGACCGCATCGAGTTGCCGGCGTTCTCCGCGTTGGATCGCATGGCCCGGCGCATCCGCACGCTCGTCAATGGCCGTTACTTTGCGCTGATTGCGGGACGGTTGACGGCCGACGAGAAGCAGCGTCTGGATGACTTGTTGGTGGTCAGCGATCCTCGCCAGAAGAGCCCGCTGCAGGCGATCAAGCGGCTGCCGAAGCGTGCCTCCCTGCAACACTTCCAGGAACTGCTCGATCACATTGCGGCGTTGGACAACCTGGTCGGTAGCGAGCAGCACCTGGTGGAGGTGCCCGAACTCAAGCGCAAGCACTTCGCAGCCGAAGCCCGCGCCCTGGATGCCGCCGAACTGCGGGATTTCCGGCCGGCCAAGCGTCACGCGGTGTTGCTGTGCCTGATCCACCGCGCCCGGGTGCAGACCCGCGACGACCTCGCGGAGATGTTCATCAAGCGCTTGGGCAACATCCACAACCGCGGCCGGGAGGAACTGGAGCGGTTGCGGGCGCGGTATCGCGAGAAGACCGAGGCGTTGGTGGCCACCATGTCGGATGTGGTCCGCGTGCTCGACCACCATCCCAGCGACACCGAGGCCGGCCGCGAAATCCGCCAGCTGGTCGCCCGGCGCGGCGGCGCACAAGCACTGCAGGCCGACTGCGAGGCGATCGCCGCCCATGCCGGCGACAACCATCTGCCGCTGTTGTGGCCGTTCTACAAGAGCCACCGGGCCACGATCCTGCGGATGGTGCGGCACCTGGATCTGGAATCCACGACCGAAGACCGCTCGCTGATCAACGCCATCGAACTGATCCTGCGCCAGGAACGTGCCCGCGGCGATTGGCTGGACGAGCCGGTCGATCTGGCGTTCACTTCCCAGCCGTGGCGCAAGACCATCGTGCACCGGACCGAAGCCGGCGCGGAGCGTGTGCATCGTCGCCTGTTCGAGGTTTGCGTGTTCTCGTCGCTGGCGAACGAACTCAAATCCGGGGACGTGGCGGTACGCGGCTCGGAGACCTATGCCGATTACCGGCACCAGTTGCTGCCGTGGGACGAATGCGAACCGCTGGTGGCGGACTACTGCCGGCAGTTGAATCTGCCTTCCACGCCCGTGGAGTTCGTCAACGCGCTGCAATCGCGCCTGCTGCAGGTCGCCGAGCTGACCGACCAAGGCTATCTGGACAACGGCCAGGTGATCATCGGCGAGGACGGGCTGCCGGTGCTGAAGCGGAGCAAGGCCAAGGAGATGAGCAGCCACGCCCGTGCCCTGGAAACGGCCATCCTCGACCGCCTGCGCGAGCGCAGCGTCATCGAGATCCTGTGCGATGTCGCCCACTGGACCGGCTGGACGCGGCACTTCGGCCCCTTGTCCGGCTCCGACACCAAGATCGAGCAGCCCCTTGAGCGCTACGTGCTCACCACGTTCACCTACGGCTGCAACCTCGGGCCGGCGCAGGCGGCGCGACACCTACGCGGTGCGGTCTCCGCGCACATGCTGTCGTTCGTCAACCGCCGGCATGTGGACGCGAACAAGCTGGCCGCGGCCTGCCGCGACATCATCAACAGCTATGCCGGCCTGCAGCTCCCCAAATTCTGGGGCGATGGCAAGAGCGCCGCCGCCGACGGCACCAAGTACGACCTCTACGATCAGAACCTGCTGGCCTCGTATCACATTCGCTACGGCGGTTACGGTGGCATCGCCTACCATCACGTCTCCGACACCTACGTGGCGCTCTTCAGTCACTTCATCCCGTGCGGTGTGTGGGAAGCGGTGTACATCATCGACGGACTGCTGAAGAACACCTCCGACATCCAGCCTGACACCGTGCATGCCGACACCCAGGGCCAGTCGCTGCCGGTGTTCGGGTTGTCACACCTGCTGGGTATCCAGTTGATGCCGCGTATTCGCAACTGGCGGGACTACAAGTTCTATCGGCCCGACGCAGACATTCGCTACGAGCACATCGACCCGCTGTTCCGCGACACGGTCGATTGGGACCTGATCGAGACCCACTGGAAGGATTTGATGCAGGTGGTGTTGTCGATCAAGTCCGGCAAGATCGCCGCCTCGACGCTGCTGCGCAAGCTGGGCAACTACAGCCGCAAGAACCGCCTGTACCAGGCATTCCGCGAACTGGGCGCGGCCGTACGCACGTTGTTCCTGCTGCAGTACATCTCCAACCGCGAGCTGCGCGAACAGATCACGGCCTCCACCAACAAGGTCGAGGCCTACAACGGGTTTGCCAAGCATTTCTTCTTCGGCGGGGAAGGCATCATCGCCGACAACGATCCGCTCGAACAGGAGAAGGCGGTCAAGTACAACGACCTGGTGTCCAACGCCGTCATCTTCCACAACGTGGTCGAGCAGACCCGCATCATCAAATCGCTCATGCGTGCGGGCTGGAAGATCACCCCGGAAGACGTGGCTACGCTCAGTCCTTATGTGACCAGCCACGTCAAACGCTTCGGCGACTATCTCATCGACGTGGAAGCGATCCCGGAACCCTACGAAATCGAACTACCTCTGGCCTTGGCCGCGTAGGGTGAATCAACCCACGTTGCTGCAGCAGGGGCTGCTTTGCTGGATGGGCGGACACGGCACCGTGCCGTAGGAGCAAAACACGCAGCAATCACCCGCCTTGGGGCGCAGCAAGGTATGGCACCCCGGGCACTCGTAGAAGAATTGGCACGCGGTTGTCGGCATGGTCTCGGTTGCCTGATGCCCGCACGCGGGGCACGTCAGCGTGCTTTGCAGTTGCACCTCAGCCACCGTTCGCGCTCGCCTTGGCGGTGGCAGGAAACCCGGCATCGGTGATGGCCTTGGCGATGGCCGCCGTATTGGTGCGCTCGGCATCGAAGGTCACGATCACGGTGGCCGCCTGAGTGTCGACACGGCGCGCCGTCACACCCGGCACTTTGTCCAAGGCCTTATCGATGGTGATGCTGCACGCCGGGCAGGTCATGTTTTCCACGTGCAGGGCGACGACTTGCTTGGGGGGCGCTGCGGAGACCAACCCCATCCATGCTGTGAGGATCAAACCAAGGAGGATCTTGCGCATCGGGAACTCCTTACAGGAACCAGCCTATGTAGTAGGGGAAGAGCAGCAACAGCGCGATCAAGCCGGTGGCGATCCAGAGCCAGCGCCGGCGGCGTCGCAGCTGCGCCGGATCGACGCAGGCACCGTCAGTCCTGCACCGCGCCGCCGGGCGATACAGCGTCCAGAACGCCCAACCCAGACAAGCCAGTGTGGCCGCGCTGAACCAGGGGCGCCAGGCATCCAAGGCGGTGAGGTTGGCGATCCATGCGCCACTGATGCCCATCAGGACCAGCACCAAAGGGACCACGCAACACACAGACGCGCCGGCCGCTGCGGCGGCGGCTCCCATAAGGGCAGGCAGGGAGGATCGAGATCGGGGCTGGGCCATGTCGGCATGGTAATCTCCGTACCAAGGTACGGAGTCAAGCCATGACCACCAATGCGATGACAATTAGCCGGCTGGCCTCAGCGGCCGGTGTGCATGTCGAAACGGTCCGCTACTACCAGCGGCGAGGGCTACTGCAGGAGCCCGAACGGCCGCAGGGCAGCGTGCGGCGTTACGGTGCCGACGATGTCGGCCGGCTCCAATTTATCCGCCGGGCACAGGCAGTGGGGTTCCGACTCGACGAGATCGCAGGCCTGCTCGAAGTCAAAGGCCAGCGCACCTGCGAGCAGACGCGATTGCTGACCGAGCGGAAATTGACTGAAGTCCGGCAACGCATGGAAGAGTTGCGGCTCTTGGAGGCGGAACTGGAACAGTTGGTGGACGAGTGCAATCACGTAGCGACTGGAGAGGCGTGTCCTGCGCTCGATCGGCTGGCGCAAAATATCCGCTAACTTATTGTGCCAAAAGAATTATTTGAGTTCTGTGGGGCATTTTTACACGTATCTCGGCAGAACCCCCTGCCGACCCTCAACTCACCCAGCAACGCGATGCCGTGACGGCGCGCGAGGTCGAGGCCCAAGGCGCCAAGCGGGCGCTCGAAGCCCGCCTACAGGTCCTGCAGGACGCTGCCCAATCCGAACGCGCCAGTCTGACCGCGCACGTGCAGGCGCTGGAGAATCGCGCTCATGCCGAAGTCGACCGGGCGCGCCAGGAGATCAAAGAGCTGCAGGGTCGCCTCACGGCGGTTACCAAGAACCAAGCGGCCAGCGAGGCGGTGCTGCGCCAAGCGCTCGATGAGGCCAAGACCGCCACCGCCGAAGCGAGCCGGAGCGCCAGCAGCGAGCGGGCGCGCGCCGACGCCTTGGAGAAGCAACTGAGCAAGCTGCAGAATCTGCCCGCGGCATTGGAAGCGGCAATGCGCCGACGTGAGCCCCCATCCAAGCCACGCAAGTCCGTTGGCAAGCGGGCCAACCGTGGGGCGGAAAAGCAACCCTAGCCTGGGAAATGACACGACAAGCGACCTCAGCCTTCTCTGACGGCTTTTGCTCGCGCCTCAAAATCCAATGAGGTTGCCGCGCGCAACGAGACAAAGACGCGTTCTGGCAACGTACTGAATGCCTGTGTGTACGGTGCGTAAAGAAGAATGCACCATCCCTCCGCCGTAGACTCGGCTGCATAAGGGTGCAGGATCTCGCCGCTGACATCGACCCGGTCGCTGCGGAGAAGTCTCGCTCGCGGATACGTTCGCGCATCCTCGCGAAGCCATGCTTCCATCATTGTTTTCATTACGTCATGGGGATAGCCTGGGTGCGTGCCGCCATTCCTTCTGGTTATTGCGTCCAGGATGTGCTCCTCGGCGCTCCGGAACGCACCCGCGATGTCATGCTCATCGAACACCACTTCCGGCACCGGATAGGGTGGACCATGAAACCAGTCCTCATCTACATCCGATCGCAACTCAATGGCCACGATCGAGCGCTGACCCACGTCGGTGCAGCGCCAGCGCTGGCCGGTGCAGATTTCAAACTCAGTTCCGATGGCAAAGTCGGCGTGCTTCATCTCAACTCCTGAAAAGGATGAGGGGTCATTGGAGATGGACTGTCCGCGCCCATGCCGGCACTTCGATTCGACCCGTAACTACCAGCCACGCCATACGCAGCGCTTCTGCATCGACCAGAGCATGATGCCGTCGGGCTGCAGCCTCTGAATGGCCCGCGAAGTAGTCTTCAACCAGCATTCCCATGGCACCTTCCTTCAGCATTCTTGTCATCACAGGTTGAGGGATCGGACCGCAGGCCGCGGCCAGTTCGTCTGACATATCGAAACCGGCAATCACGTACTTCAGTAGCGCTAAGTCGTTAGGGTAATCAGCCAGCACAATCGGGGCTGGGATAGCCCCTAAGAAAGCACGCAACCCCGTAGTCATCGCTTGATCACACATCCGCCACTTCCCGCGATCGAGCAGGGGATAGACCACTGATCGCACGAAGTCGGTGGCCTCCTCGGGCAAGGGATCGCGCTCAGCATAGAACCGGTGAATTCCATCTTCACTGATGAGCGCCAAGCTCACTAGCTCGGAGCCAATCGGGTCCGCCCATTCGGTATCGAGGAATAGATAGGTCACGGCTTCAGCTTGGCGTGTATTTCTTCGGCCAAATCACCGTTGCGCCCTTAACCATCTCCGGTTGGATGAAATGCGTATAGGTGGGCGGCTTTCGCCCCTCGATTACGTCAAGGCGATCAAGCTCCTTGGTCCGGGCGATCATCTCCTGGACAAGAAGCCACTGGCCTTCTTCAGTCAGGCACCAGCCACCACGCACTTCGTCGTAGACGATGGGCGAGAGGTAGTCGTCGGGATCCAAGATGGGCATGAGCAACCTCAGTGAGAGGTGTGGTGCCCCTGGCCGGACTCGAACCGGCATAAGCCGCTTATCTGGCGCTGACGGGTTATAAAACCGCTGCTCTAACCATTGAGCTACAGGGGCTGATCAGTCGACTGATCAGCCAAGTATTCGGAGCGAGCGGCAAAGGATGTTCACGGCAGCGAATCTAGCAAGTCTGGACGACAAATCAATAGCTCTGCGGAACATCGCTCCCAAATTCTGGGGCATTACGAGTAACAGCATACGATGTTGGTTAGACCACATGCCCCCAAATTTGGGGGCGCTTGAACCGTCTGACACGCAGATGCATGATCGAACCGTGAAGTCCCTGAGAGCTGAGGCGGAGGCTACATCTATGACTTCGGACGCACCTGGGACAGCTCAGGGCCTGCCAGACGACGAGTACGACGCTTGGTTCAGAGCCAAGGTGCAGCGTGCGCTGCAAGACCCGCGGCCTTCAATACCGCATGAGGAAGCCATGGCTCGGGTCGAGGCAACAATTCAGGCTATTGCCGATCGCCGGAATCGTTGACGAGGCGGTCACCGGATCGATGAATCAGATGCAGAACTGCAGGAATTTGTCGTCCCACAGAGCAGCGGTGCTGGAAATTAAAGTCCAGATTTCAGCGCTGCTGGAACTTATGGGCAGGGATTGCTGGAAACTAGGGCCTCGGCTGCTGGAACTTGTTGGTCGTCAGCAGGAGAAAGGCAGTCCGATCTGTTTAAATCCGGGGCGTTTTGTCTGTCAGTTCTCTGAAAACGGGGCGTGTTGTTGGCGCCTCGATGAATCTGGGGCGTTTGTTGGCTCCAGCTGTCGCGTTTGTTGGGCGTAGCCGGGGCAGATCTTCAGCGGCAATCACAGATAAACCGATCCCGTCACCATGCCAGCCACCGCCGGACAAGCTGCCCCATCCACGATTTCGCATAATGCCTATTATGTCAAATCGGATTCCGGGGGATTGGGGCTGGTGGGCTAGCCTGCTGCGCTGGTGGCTGGCATGGAAGCTGCGTGGGTCCAAGGCTGGACCGGCCAGAGCTCTGTAGACACTCAGTCGCCGCTCTGCGCGTAGCGCCTTTCAAACTCTACCGGTGACAGTCCGCGAGCGGAACCATGCCGGCGGATCGGGTTGTAGAACATCTCGATGTAGT
>NZ_PDWV01000004.1 GCF_010093385.1 Pseudoxanthomonas mexicana | reverse complement strand
ATCGTGATATGACACGTTCCCTACCCGGTGCCCGGCGCCGCGCCTCCTGCTTCCCATGCCGATCCGCATCCTGACCGTCGATGACCATCCCCTGCTGCGCGAAGGCATCGCGGCGGTGATCGAAGGCCAGCCCGACATGCAGCTGGTCGGCGAAGCCGCCAGCGGCCTGGAGGCCCTGCAGGTCTTCCGTGACTGCCGCCCGGATGTGACGCTGATGGATCTGCAGATGCCCGGGATGGGCGGGGGGGAGGCCATCGGCGCCCTCCATCGCGAGTTCCCGGAGGCCAAGGTGGTGGTGTTGACCACCTACCAGGGCGATGCGCAGGCGCTGCGTGCGTTCAAGGCCGGGGCGGCGGGTTACCTGCTCAAGAGCATGCTGCGGCGCGAACTGGTGGCCACCATCCGCAGTGTGCACGCCGGCCGCCGCCGCATGCCGCCCGAGATCGCGGCCGGCATCGCCGAACATGCCTCCGACGACGCGCTGAGCCAGCGCGAGATCGAGGTGCTGCGGCAGGTGGCCGACGGCAACGGCAACAAGCGCATCGCCCAGCTGCTCGGCATTTCCGAGGAGACGGTGAAGGCGCACATGAAGAACATCCTGTCCAAGCTGGACGCCAACGACCGTACCCACGCGGTGACGATCGCGGTCAGGCGCGGCATCTTCGATCTCTGAGGCGCGAGCGCCCGGCGGCGCGCGATGGTGCAGGGGGAGGCGGCCGGAGCCGGGTTTGCCGGGGTCGGCCGCGCCGGCACAAAGACAAGACCCCGCCGTAGCGGGGTCTGGTTTCGATGCACGGGCTGCGGCTCTCAATCCGCGGCGCCTGGCCGGATGGCGATCCCTAGGGGACTCGAACCCCTGTTTTAGCCTTGAGAGGGCCACGTCCTAACCACTAGACGAAGGGAGCGTTTTTGGTGAAACCGGCGTAGCGGATTAGTATAGGCGGCGGCACCGCCCAGGGCAATCCATCCGGGCCGCCGCGTGACCCCTTCTGCATGGAACCGCCACTATTACGCCGTCCACCGCTCTGCGAACCATCCCGCGCGACCAGCACACCATCTCGCGCAAGGACATCAGCCCGAACGCGCTGCGCGTGCTCTACCGCCTGCGGGACGCCGGTTTCCAGGCCTATCTGGTCGGCGGCGCCGTGCGGGACCTGCTGGTCGGCGGCCACCCCAAGGATTTCGACGTGGCCACCGACGCCACGCCCGAGCAGGTGCGCCAGCAGTTCCGCAACTGCCGCCTGATCGGCCGCCGCTTCCGCCTGGCGCATGTGGTGTTCGGGCGCGAGATCATCGAGGTCGCCACCTTCCGTGCCAACGTCGACGACGGTAGCGGCGACCGCGAGATGGACAACGGCCGGCTGGTGCGCGACAACGTCTACGGCACCGTGGAGGACGACGCGGTGCGCCGCGACTTCACCGCCAACGCGCTGTATACGCCATCGATGATTTCTCGGTGCGCGACTACGTCGGCGGCTTCGAGGACACGATGGCGCGGCGGCTCAAGCTCATCGGCGACCCCGAACAGCGCTACCGCGAGGATCCGGTGCGGATGCTGCGCGCAGTGCGCCTGGCGGCCAAGCTGGGCTTCGAGATCGACGCGGACACCGCCGCCCCGATCGCGCCGCTGGCGCCACTGCTGGCCGAAGCCGCGCCGGCCAGGCTGTTCGAGGAGATATTGAAGCTGTTCCTGTCCGGGCATGGCGTCGCCAGCTTCGAAGGGCTGGAGCGCTTCGGCCTGCTGAAGGTGCTGTTCCCCGAGACGGCGGCCGCGCTGGCCTCCAACCGCAGCGGCGCTTTGCGCCGGATGGTGCTGGCGGGTCTGGCCGGCACCGACCAGCGCGTGGCCAACGACGAGCCGGTGTCGCCCGCGTTCCTGTTCGCCCTGCTGCTGTGGCCGGCCTACTGTCGCGCGCTGATGGGCCTGCAGGCGCAGGGCGTGCACGCCGAGGAGGCGCAGCGCCGCGCGGCCGACCGCGTCACCCTGCATCAGTTGAGCACCGTGGCGCTGCCGCGCCGCTTCTCGCTGCCGATGCAGGAGATCTGGCTGCTGCAGACCCGCTTCGGCAACCGCCAGCGCAAGCGGGTGATGCGCCTGCTGTCGCATCCGCGCTTCCGGGCCGCCTTCGACTTCCTGGTGCTGCGGCTCGCGGCCTCGCCCGAGCACGCCGAGGACGTGGCGTTCTGGCGCGAGGCGCAGACCCAGTCAGGCGATGAGCTGGCGGCCACGCTCGGCGTCGCCCCGGCAGCCGATGCGATCGTCGACGAGGACGCGCTGCCCTCCAAGCGTCGCCGTCGCCGCCGTCGCCGCAGCACGGCCGCGTCGCCGGAATGACGCCCGCCATCCGGGCCGCCATTGGCCTGGGCGCCAATCTGGGCGATGCCGTCGGTACCTTGCGAGGAGCCGTCGAGGCGCTGGCCGTGCGCGACGGTGTGACGCTGCGCGCGGTGTCGCGCTTCTACCGCACGCCGGCGTGGGGCCGGCAGGACCAGCCCGACTTCGTCAACGCCGTAGCGCTCGTGGACACGTCGCTGGCACCGCGCGCGCTGCTGGACCTGCTGCTGGCGGTGGAAGCCGAGTTCGGCCGCCATCGCATCGCCGGTGAGCGTTGGGGCCCGCGCACGCTGGACCTGGACCTGCTGCTGTACGGCGATGCGGTGATCGATGCGCCGGGCCTGCGGGTGCCGCACCCGCACCTGCATGAACGCGCCTTCGCGCTGGTGCCGTTGCTGGGTGTGTGGCCGGACGCCCGTATCCCGGGTTACGGCGATGCACGGGATGCTGTGTCCGCGCTGGAAATGTCCAACATCCATCCGCTATGAGTGGATAATACGGCGCTATGAGCACGCACGCCGACAGCAAGCCCTGGACCGTCCCCGCACTCGCCGATGCCAAGCGCGAGGGGCGCAGGCTGGTGATGCTGACGGCGTACGACAACAGCTTCGCCCGCGTGCTGGATGCCAACGGTGTGGACCTGGTGCTGATCGGCGACTCGCTCGGCATGGTGGTGCAGGGGCATGACTCCACGCTGCCGGTGACGGTGGACGACATCGTCTACCACACGCGCGCCGTCGCCCGCGGCCTCAACCGGGCGCTGCTGGTATCCGACCTGCCGTTCCAGTCCGACGCCACGCCCGAGCGGGCGCTCGACGCCGCCATCGCGTTGCTGCAGGCCGGTGCGGAGATGGTCAAGCTGGAAGGCGCAGGCCACAAGCTGGACGTCATCCGCTTCCTCGCCGAGCGCGACATCCCGGTGTGCGCGCACTTGGGCCTGACCCCGCAGTCGGTGCTGAAGTTCGGCGGTTACCGCGTGCAGGGCCGCGACGAGGCCGCCGCCGCGCGTCTGCGCGAAGAGGCACGCGCCGTTGCGGAGGCGGGCGCGCAGCTGCTGGTGCTGGAATGCGTGCCGTCCTCGCTGGCGGCCGCCATCACCCCCGACCTCGCCATTCCCACCATCGGCATCGGTGCCGGTCCCGGCTGCGACGGGCAGGTGCTGGTGCTGCACGATTTCCTCGGCCTGGATACGGGCCACCGGCGTCCGAAGTTCGTCAAGGACTTCCTTGCCGAGGGCGGTTCCGTGGCGGGCGCGGTGCGCGCCTATGCCGACGCGGTGCGCAGCGGGGCGTTCCCCGACGACGCCCATTCCTACTGACCGCGCCGCGCGCAACCACACGCCACAGGGGCCACGATGATCGAGACCATCACCGAGCTGGAGGCGCTGCGTGCCCGCGTCAGGGAATGGAAGCAGCAGGGCCTGCGGGTCGGTTTCGTGCCCACGATGGGCAACCTGCATGCCGGGCACTATTCGCTGGTGATGCTGGCGCGCCAGTATGCCGACCGCGTCGTGTCCAGCGTGTTCGTCAATCCGACCCAGTTCGGTCCCAACGAGGACTTCACCCGCTACCCGCGTACGCCGGAAGCGGACATGAGCGGGCTCGAAGGCGCCGGCTGCGATGTCCTGTGGCTGCCGACGGTGGAATCGATGTATCCGTTCGGGGTCGAACTGGCGGCCAATGTACATGTGCCCGGCGTGAGCGGCGTGCTGGAAGGTGCGCATCGCCCCGGTCACTTCGACGGCGTGTGTACCGTGGTGAGCCGGCTGTTCAACCAGGTGCAGCCCGACGTGGCGGCCTTCGGCAAGAAGGACTACCAGCAGCTCGCGGTGATTCGGCAGCTGGTCACCGATCTGGCATTCCCGGTGCAGATCGTGGCGGGCAGCATCGTGCGCGAGGCCGACGGCCTGGCGATGAGTTCGCGCAACCAGTACCTGTCCGCCGACGAGCGTCCGCGCGCGGCCGAGATCCGCAAGGCGTTGGTCGCCATGCGCGACGGCCTGCTCGCCGGCCTGACGCGCGCGCAGGTGGAAGCCGACGCGGCACGGCGGCTCACCGAGGTCGGGTACGCGGTGGACTACACCGTGGTCCGTCGCCCCGACCTGAGCGAACCGGTCGACGGCGAACCCGGCGCACGGGTCGCCTTGATCGCGGCCAGGCTGGGGCGCACGCGGCTGATCGACAACCTGGAGTTCTGACGGCGCCAGCGCCGGCGGCGGACGCGGTGTTGCACGACGATGCACGCCGCTCCAGGCGCAAGGGGCTAAACTTCGCGTCCCCCGATCCAGATTCCGCCCGCCATGCACCTCAGCCTGCTCAAGACCAAGATCCACCGCGCGACCGTCACCCATTCGGAGCTGAACTACGAAGGCTCCATCGCCATCGACGGCCTGCTGTTGGACGCCACCGGCATCCGCGAATTCGAACAGGTGCACATCTGGGACGTCACCAACGGCGCGCGCTTCTCCACCTATGCGATCCGCGCGGATGAGGGCAGCGGCATCATTTCGCTCAACGGCGGCGCCGCGCGCCACGTGCAGGTGGGCGACCTGATCATCATCGCGGCGTTCGCGTCGATGAGCGAGCAGGAGGCCGACCAGTTCCAGCCCACACTGGTGTACGTGGACGGCCAGAACCGCATCACCCACACCAACCGCAGCATCCCCAAGCAGGCCGCCTGACATGAGCCAGGGTTTCGACGCGCTGCAGTCCCACGCCACGCGCCTGCGTGGCGCCCCCTTGAGCGATCTGCTGGCGCGCGAGCCCGACCGCGTGGCCGCGCACGCCGTGCGCAGCGGACCCCTGTACTTCAACTTCGCGCGCCAGTCCTACGACGCGTCCGCGTGGCAGGCCCTCGTGGAGCATGCGCGGCAGGCGGACCTGGCCGCCGCTTTCCGCCGCCTGTTCGACGGTGAGAAGGTCAACGTCACCGAAGACCGGGCCGCACTGCATACCGCGCTGCGCGGGCGGCATTCCGACACCGCCGTCGCGCGCGAGGCGCACGAAAGCGCGTTGCAGGTGCGGGGGCGGATGGCGGGCCTGGTCGCGCAGCTCGAGGCCAGCGACGTCACCGACATCGTCAGCGTCGGCATCGGCGGTTCCGACCTGGGGCCGCGGCTGGTGGCCGATGCGCTGCGCGATCCGCTGCCGGGGCGCTTCCGGGTGCATTTCCTGTCCAACGTCGATGGCGCCGCCGCGCAGCGCACGCTGGCGCCGCTGGACCCCGCGCGTACCGCGGCGATCCTGATCTCGAAGACGTTCAGCACCCAGGAGACCCTGCTTAATGGCCGCATCCTGCGCGACTGGCTGGGTGGCAGCGAGCGGCTGTATGCCGTCAGCGCGAATCCCGAGCGCGCCGCCGCGGCCTTCGACATCGCCCCCGGACGCGTGCTGCCGATGTGGGACTGGGTAGGCGGCCGCTATTCGCTGTGGTCCGCAGTCGGCCTGCCGATCGCGCTGGCGATCGGCTTCGACCGTTTCGAGCGTCTGCTGGCCGGTGCGTCGGCCTTCGATGCGCATGCCGTCAACACGCCGCTGGCCGACAACATCGCCGTGCGCCACGCGCTCACGGCGGTGTGGAACCGGAATGTGCTGGGCCATGCGGCGCCGGGCGTGATGACCTATGACCAGCGCCTTGCGCTGCTGCCGGCCTATCTGCAGCAGCTGGTCATGGAGAGCCTGGGCAAGTCGGTGAAGCTGGGTGGCACCCCGGTCGGCGTCGATACCGTGCCGGTGTGGTGGGGCGGGGCAGGCACGGATGTGCAGCACAGCTTCTTCCAGGCGCTGCATCAGGGCACCGGCATCGTGCCCCTGGATTTCGTGGGCACGGTCAGCAGCGACGCGCCGTATGCCGAGAACCACCAGGCGCTGCTGTCCAACCTGTTGGCCCAGAGCGAGGCGCTCGCGAACGGGCAGCGCAGCGACGATCCGCACCGCAGTTACGCCGGCGGCCGACCGAGCACGCTGATCCTGCTGGATGCGCTGACACCGGAAGCGCTGGGCGGCCTGATCGCGATGTACGAGCACAGCGTCTACGCGCAGTCGGTACTGTGGGGCATCAACGCGTTCGACCAGTTCGGCGTGGAACTCGGCAAGCAGTTGGCCAATGGCCTGCTGCCGGCGCTGAAGGGCGAAACCGAGGCAAAGGATCCGGTGACCCGGGCGCTGCTGGCCGAGATCGCCGCGCGCGGGTGAGTTGCCGCCTACCGACACTAGCTTTCCTGTAGGAGCGACGTCAGTCGCGACAGGTGGGGTGAAGCGTCACTGGTCGCGCATCATGCGGATCGCTGTCCTGGTGGTCTGCGCGGGATGTCTTGACGTCGACCCGCATGATGCGGGGGCTGCGTTGATTCTGTCCGTGCGGTCGCGACTGACGTCGCTCCTACAGAGGTGGGTGCCTGCGCAGCGCCCAGGCCACATGCTCGCGCACGACGGCTGAAGGATCGTCCCGGCGGCTTTCCAGCGAGGCGACCACATCGGGCGTCGACGGCGCATTGCCCAGCGCGACGGCGATGTTGCGCAGCCAGCGTTCGTGGCCGCTGCGGCGGATCGCGGAGCCTTCGGTGCGGCGCAGGAATTCGTCTTCGCTCCATGCGAACAGCTGCGGCAGCGTGGCCACGTCCAGGTCGTTGCGCGCGCGGAAGTCGGGTTCGTCGGTGCGTCTGGCGAACTTGTTCCAGGGGCAGACCAGCTGGCAATCGTCGCAGCCGAAGATGCGGTTGCCGATGGCCGGCCGCAGGTCTTCCGGAATCGCGCCCTCGTGCTCGATGGTCAGGTAGGAGATGCAGCGGCGCGCGTCCAGCCGGTACGGCGCGGTGATCGCCTGCGTGGGGCAGACCTCGATGCAGCGCGTGCAGGTGCCGCAATGCGCCGTGGCCGGTGCATCGATAGGGAGCGGCAGGTCGACGTAGATCTCGCCCAGGAAGAACCACGAGCCGCCATCCTTGTCGATCAGGCAGGTGTGCTTGCCGATCCAGCCCAATCCGGCATTGCGGGCCAGCGCGCGCTCCAGCACCGGCGCCGAATCCACGAATACGCGGTATCCGAACACGCCCACGTCCTGCTGCAGCCGTTCGGCCAGCTTCTGCAGGCGATGACGCATCAGCTTGTGATAGTCGCGGCCCAGGGCATAGCGCGCGACATAGGCGCGTGTGCCGTCCTGCAGCGTGTCCCATGCGTCGTCGCTGTCGTTGCGGCCGTAGTCCAGGCCCACGGAGATCACCCGCAGCGTGCCGGGAATCAGTTCCTGCGGGCGCGACCGCTTGTCGCCATGCTGGGCCATCCAGTCCATCGAGCCGTACAACCCTTGCGACAGCCAGTCGCGCAGGTGCTGTTCGTCCTCGCCCAGTTCGATGCCGGCGATGCCGCAGCGCTGGAAGCCGAACTCCCGCGCAAGCGCGCGGACCCGTTGCGCGAGCAGCGATGGATCGGGCAGGGCGGCAGTGGGGCCGGGAACGGGCATGCGCGGGATTATAGGAGGCCGGCCGGCTTCACTTCCCCGCAACCTTGCGCGGACCTAGAATCCGGCCATGTCCGGCACCTGGCCCCTGTACTCCACGCAAGCCGCGCGGGCGCTGGACCAGCGTGCCACGCGCGCCCTCGGCGGCGACGCCTACGTGCTGATGCAGCGCGCGGGACAGGTGGCGTGGCAGCACGTGCTGCAGCACTGGCCCGAGGCACAGCGCATCGTCGTGGTGTGCGGGCCGGGCAGCAATGGCGGTGATGGCTACGTGCTGGCCCGGCATGCGCACCGCGCCGGACGCAGCGTGGATGTGGTGCACCTGCGTTCGCACGTACCGGGAAATTCCGTCGCGCAGCGCGCGTGCACCGAGTACGTGGCCGCCGGCGGACGGGTCGCGCTGTTCGACGCCGTGCTTCCGCATGCCGACCTGGTGGTGGACGCGCTGTTCGGCATCGGCCTGTCGCGTGCGCCGGAGGGCGAGGCGCGTGCCCTGATCGAGGCGATCAACACGCAGGCCGCGCCGGTGTTCGCTCTGGACGGCCCCAGCGGCGTGGATGCCGATCGCGGCAGTGCGCCCGGCGCTGCCGTGCTGGCGACCCGCACGCTGCAGTTCATCGTGAGGCACGTCGGACTGCACACCGGCGATGCGCTGGAATACACCGGTCAGCTCGCACTGGAGGAGCTGGATCTTCCCGGGGAGAGCTTCGAAGGCGTGCCCGCCGACGCCTCGCTGCTCGACCACGATGCGCTGGTGCCGTGGCTGTTGCCGCGGCGACGCAATACGCACAAGGGCGAGTCCGGCCACGTGCTGTGCATCGGGGGCGATGAGGGCAGTGGTGGCGCCATCGCGCTGTGCGCCGAAGCCGCCTTGCGTGCAGGGGCCGGCCTGGTGAGCGTGGCCACGCGGCCGGCCCACGTGCCCGCACTGCTCGCGCGCAGGCCCGAAGCGATGGTGCGTGCGGCCGAAGCCACGGACGATCTGATTCCCATGGTCGCGCGTGCCCGCGTGGTGGCCGTCGGCCCCGGCCTGGGCCAGGGCGAGTGGGGGCAGGCGCTGTTCCAGCATGCACTGCGCAGCGGCCTGCCACTGGTGGTGGATGCGGATGCGCTGAACCTGTTGTCCGCGACAGCGCATCCTTTGCAGGATGCAGTTCTCACACCACACCCGGGCGAAGCCGCACGCCTGCTCGCCTGCACCGTGGCCGACGTCCAGCGCGACCGCGTCGGCGCCGCACAGGCCATCGCACAGCGCTACGCGGCCGTCGTGGTGCTGAAGGGTGCAGGTACGTTGGTCGCAAGCGGGCAGGCGACGCACATCGTGGCGGCAGGCAACCCCGGCATGGCGGTGGGGGGTATGGGCGACCTGCTGACCGGCATCATCGCCTCGCTGCGCGCGCAGGGGCTGTCGGCCTTCGACGCGGCGAGCGCGGGCGCGCTGCTGCATGGACTGGCGGGTGATGCCGCTGCCTGGGACGGCGAGCGTGGGCTGCTGCCGTCGGACCTTCTTCCGCACGTGCGCCGTCTGGCCAACCCCTGAGTCGTGCGTTCACCGGTCATGCGTGCCCTGAGCGCATAGAATCGCCACATGCACCTGTTCCTTCCCGACACCGACGCCACCGAGGCGCTGGGCCAGGCCCTGGCACGCACGCGTCCTGCGGTCGCCGTCGTGCACCTGCGCGGCGACCTGGGCGCCGGCAAGTCCACCGTTGCCCGCGCCCTGCTGCGCGCCCTGGGCGTGGCGGGCGCCATCCGCAGCCCCACCTACACGCTGGTGGAACGCTATCCCGTGGAAGGCGGAGAAGCCTGGCATCTGGACCTGTACCGCATCGGTGACGCGGGGGAGCTGGAATTCCTCGGGTTGGACGAAGGGGCGGCCGTGCTCTGGCTGGTGGAGTGGCCGGAGCGCGGCGGGGCGGCGTTGCCACCGGCCGATCTGCAGGTAGACCTTTCGGTGGAGGGCAACGGCCGGGCGGCGCGCCTGGTGGCGGCCTCGCCCCAAGGACAGCAGTGGCTGGAGCGCGTGGCTACGGAAGGTGAGTTAACGGCCTCATCTCTCCAGTCCGATTAGGAACATCCGGCAGGTCACGGATTATTAAGGGAAAACGCCTTGCATTTGTGAGGCGATGGTGCTTGAATCCGCGGCATGAGCCCGGGGACCCCCACCACCATGCTGCGCCTGGCCCTTGCGGGCCTGCTCGCTTCAGCGCCCTTCGCCCTGTGGGCAGGTGAGGTCACCGGCATTTCGGTGAACCAGGGCAGCACCGGGACGCGCGCGGAGATCCAGCTGGCGGGCGCCGGGCAATACAAGACGCTGAGCCTGCAAGGTCCCGACCGGCTGGCCGTCGACCTGCCTGCCTCGAAGGCGAAGGCCGGCCTGCGACTGCCAGCGCCCACGGGCATCGTGCGCGCCGTGCGCACCGGGCAGCCGGATGCCGACACTTTGCGCATCGTCTTCGACCTGGCATCGCCAGTCGCCGCGCTGAAGCCTCGCATGGAACAGGTGGCGGGCGTATCGCGCCTGGTGATCGAGTGGCCGGGCGACGGCCCGGCCGCGCCCGCACCGCCCCCCGCCACGCCTGCGCAGGCCACGCCTCCGCAGGCGGTAGTCGCGACGGCGGCGCCCTCCGCGTCGCCGACCGCGGTCCCAGGGTCGACCCAGACCGACGCAGCCCGCGCCACGGCGCTGCTGACTGCGCAGGGGGTGCGGGCGGGCACAACACCCGCACCCGCGGCGGCCGCACCGACGCAGGGGGCCCTGTCGCCTTCGCCGCAGGCCATCCTCAACGGCCAGAGCACGCCCATCCCGGCCCCGGCTACCTCCAGCGAGCGCCCCGCCTACACCATCGCCACCGGTCAGCCCGCGCCTGTCGCGACGGGGGCATCGGCCCAGGCGCCTTCTGCAGCAGTCGCCGAATCGCCGAAACCGCCCGCCATGGCCGCCACCGGCGCGCGTCCGCTGGTCATCGCGATCGATCCGGGCCACGGAGGCCAGGATCCCGGCGCCATCGGTCCCAGTGGCCGTTACGAAAAGCACGCGGTGCTGGCCATTTCCAAGGAACTGGCGCGCCAGATCAACGCCACGCCCGGCATGAAGGCCTACCTGGTCCGCGACAACGACGTCTATGTCGAGCGCCCCCAGCGCGCCCGCAAGGCGCGCGCGGCGAAGGCGGACATGTTCGTCTCCATCCATGCCGACGCGGCCGAGAACCGCAGCGCCTGGGGCTCGTCGGTCTACGTGCTGTCGTTGCGGGGCGCGTCCTCGCAGCACGCGCGCTGGCTGGCCGACAAGGAAAACGCCTCGGACCTGGTCGGCGGCGTGCGCCTGACCCGGGACACGCTGTCCAACGTGCTGCTGGACCTGGCCCAGAGCGGCCACATGAAGGCCTCGCAGGATGCGGCCGGCCATGTGCTGACCTCGCTGAAAGGGCTGGGCAAGACCCACAAGCCGCAGATCGAGTTCGCCAACTTCGAAGTGCTGCGCAATTCGGACATGCCGGCGATGCTGGTGGAGACGGGTTTCATCTCCAACCCCGACGAAGAGAAGCGCCTGTTCGATCCCGCGCACCAGCGCAAGGTCGCCAGCGCGGTGCTGGACGGCATCCAGTCCTACTTCACCCGCCAGCCGCCGCCCGGCACGCTGTTCGCCGCGCGTGCGCAGGCCGAGGCCGAAGCACGGACCGTCGCCGCGGGTGGGGCGGCCGGCGCGCCCTGATTCCGCACGCGCTCGGCTATCATCACGGCTGATCCCCCTCGGACGGCGCCACCGCGCCGCCAGCACGTGCCGATCCGCCAGCTTCCCGACACCCTCATCAACCAGATCGCCGCCGGCGAAGTCGTCGAACGGCCTGCTTCCGTGGTCAAGGAGCTGGTGGAGAACGCGCTGGACGCCGGTGCGCGGCGCGTTGACATCGATCTGGAGGAAGGCGGCGTGCGCCTGATCCGCATCCGCGACGATGGCGGCGGCATCGCGCCGGAAGAGCTGCCGTTGGCGGTGTCGCGCCATGCGACCAGCAAGATCGCCTCGCTCGACGATCTGGAAGCGGTGGCCACCCTGGGCTTCCGTGGCGAGGCGCTGCCGTCGATCGCCTCGGTCAGCCGCTTCTCGCTGCCCTCGCGACGCCTCCAGGACGAGCACGGTGCCTCGCTGCAGGTGGAAGGCGGCAAGGTGGGGCCGGTGGTCCCCAAGCCGCACGGCATCGGCACCACCGTGGAGGTGCGGGAGCTGTTCTACAACGTGCCGGCGCGGCGCAAGTTCCTGCGCGCCGAGCGCACCGAGCTGGGCCACATCGAGGAATGGCTGCGCTCGCTGGCGCTGGCGCGGCCCGACATCGAACTGCGCGTGTCGCACAACGGACGCCCGTCCCGGCGCTACAAGCCGGACGAACTGGAATCCCTTGTGCGCCTGGACGAAACGCTGGGCGAGGACTTCTCGCGCAGCGCCTTGCGTGTCGACCATGCGGCGGCCGGCCTGCGCCTGCACGGGTGGATCGCGCAACCCAGCTACTCGCGTGCCAGTGCCGACCAGCAGTACGTCTACGTCAACGGGCGTTCGGTGCGCGACCGCAACATCGCGCACGCGGTGAAGATGGCCTACCAGGACGTGCTGTTCCATGGTCGCCAGCCGGCCTACGTGCTGTTCCTGGAACTCGACCCCACCCGTGTCGACGTGAACGTGCACCCGGCCAAGCACGAGGTGCGCTTCCGCGATACGCGGCTGGTGCACGACTTCGTCTACCGCACGCTGCACGAGGCGCTCGCGGAAACGCGCGCAGGCATCGCGCCGCAGGATGTCGCGGCCGCGCCGTTCGCACCGCGTGCGATGGGGGCGGTGCCGTCCGCATGGATGCCGACGCAGCAGTCGCCACTGGGCCTGTCGGTGGCCGAAGCCCCCGCTGCCTACGCCGCGCTCTACGCGCCGGCACCCGATGCGTCACCGGGATCGCTTGCGGGCCACGCCGCGCCTTCCATGCCGATGATGCCGGCCAACGATGCGGACGGCGTCCCGCCGCTGGGTTTCGCCATAGCCCAGCTGCACGGCATCTACATCCTGGCGGAGAACGCGGACGGCCTGATCGTGGTCGACATGCATGCCGCGCACGAGCGCATCGGCTACGAAAAACTGAAGCAGGCGCACGACGGCATCGGCCTGCGGGCGCAGCCGCTGCTGGTGCCCATGTCGCTGGCCGTCGCCGAGCGCGAGGCCGACGTGGCCGAGCGCGAGGCGGCCACGCTGGCCGCGCTGGGCTTCGACATCACCCGCAGCGGCCCGCAATCCCTCAGCGTGCGCAGCATTCCCGCGCTGCTGTCCAACGCCGACCCCGAGGCGCTGCTGCGCGACGCGTTGGCCGACCTGCGCGAGCACGGCGAGAGCCGTCGCGTGGCGGCCGCGCGCGATGAGCTGCTGGCCACCATGGCCTGCCACGGCGCGGTACGCGCCAACCGGCGCCTGACGCTGCCGGAAATGAATGCCCTGCTGCGCGAGATGGAGATCACCGAGCGCTCGGGCCAATGCAACCACGGCCGCCCGACCTGGGCGCGCTTTTCCTTGAACGAGATCGACCGCTGGTTCCTGCGAGGACGTTGACATGGGGATGAAGACAGGATGGCTGGGGATGGCCATGCTGCTGGGGGTGCTGGCAGGGTGCGGCGATGGCGACACGAGCGGCGACGCCGCCGGCAAGGTCGTCGATGCCCGCTTCCTCGCCGACAACGCAGCCTGGCGCGAAGAGCGCAAAAGCCAGCTCCTGGCGCCGGATGGCTGGACCAGCCTGGTGGGCCTGCACTGGATCGAACTGAAGTCGCACTTCATCGGCAGCGGGCCTGCCAGCGGCATCAAGCTGGTCGTGGGGCCGCCGAAGATGGGCATGGTGGCCCAGCAGGAGGGCCGCATCTTCTTCACTCCCGAACGCGGCGTGGAGCTGACACTCAACGGCGAGCCGCTGAAGGGCCGTATCGAACTGCAGAGCGACCGCGATGCAACGCCGGGCGTGATCGGTTTCGACGAAGGCAAGGGCGCGCTGTCGGTGATCGAGCGCGGCGGTCGTCACGCGCTGCGCGTCAAGCACGCCGATGCCGAATCGCGCACGCGGTTCGTCGGCCTGGACTACTGGCCCCTGCAGGAAGCGTGGCGCGTCGAAGGCCGCTACGTTCCGCATCCCCCCGGCAAGACGCTCACCATCGTCGACGTGATCGGCGTGGCGAACGAGTCGCCCAATCCGGGCGCGGTGGAGTTCGAGCGCGAGGGCAAGATGTTCAGGCTCGAAGCGCTGGGTTCGCCGGAAGGTCCGCTGTTCTTCGTCTTTGCCGACCGCACCAGCGGACACGGCAGCTATCCGGCGGGCCGCTTCCTCGATGCGGAGCCGCCGCGCGATGGCAAGGTGGTGCTGGACTTCAATCGCGCTTACAACCCGCCGTGCGCATTCACCCCATATGCGACCTGTCCGCTGCCGCCTGCCGAGAACCGGCTCGACCTGCTGGTCGACGCGGGCGAGAAAGCGTATGCCAAACCCATCAAAGTGCTCTGAAGGAAGACCGATGCTGCTGCGCCGTTCGCTGAAAGCCCTCGTCGTGACCGCGCTGCTGGGCAGCGCATCCGTCCTTGCCGCAGATGCGCCGAAGGCGACTGGGGCGCCGGTGCCATTGCTGTGGAAAGTGTCGGACAAGGACAACGCCGTCTATCTGTTGGGGTCGTTCCACCTGCTGCGTCCGGGCGACTATCCGCTGTCGCCGGAGGTGGAGGCGGCGTTCGCCGATGCCGAGCGCCTGATGTTCGAGTTGGCGCCCGAGGAAATGCAGTCGCCTGCCATGCCCCAGATGATGCTGCAGGCAGCATTGCGCACCGACGGCAACACGCTGCAGCAGGAACTGGATGCCGCCACCTGGCGTCGGCTCGAAGGATGGGCCGGCAAGAACGGCATGCCGGTGGCGTCCTTCGACAGTTTCGAACCGTGGTTCGTCGGCCTGACCATCAGCATCGTCGAGATGACGCGACAGGGCCTGGATCCCAAGCTTGGCCTGGACAACCATTTCATGGACAAGGCGAAGGCGGCCGGCAAGCCCGCCGCGGGCCTCGAACGCGCGCAGGAGCAGATCGGCGTGCTAGACGGCATGGAGGCCACCGAGCAGCGCCAGTTCATCGTCGAGGCACTGGACCAGGCGGAGAAGGGCTCGGCCGAAACCGAGCGTCTGCACCAGGCTTGGCGCCGCGGCGATGCCGAAGGGCTCTGGAGCGGCATGGCCGCGGACATGAAGCGCCAGTACCCGCGTCTCTACCGGCGCATCAACGTCGAGCGCAATGACGCATGGGTGCCCAGGATCCAGCAGATCCTCACCCAGCCGGGCGATGACGACGCGCTGGTGGTCGTCGGCGCACTGCACCTGCTGGGCGACGACGGGGTGGTCGAAAAGCTGCGCGCCCGCGGCTACCAGGGGGAACGCATCTGTTCCGCCTGCAAGGCCGGCACGCGCTGACGCTGCATCAGGGCGCTGCGGGCACCATCACGATGCAGTCCACCGGGCATGCGGGCACGCACAGCTCGCATCCCGTGCACAGCGGATCGATGACCACGTGCATGTGCTTGGCGCCCCCGATGATGGCGTCCACCGGGCAGGCCTGGATGCACTTGGTGCAGCCGATGCAGTCGGCTTCCACCACCACCGCCACGAGGGGCGGCTTGTGCGCGCCACGGCGGCGGTCGTAGGGAAGCACGGGTACCTGCAGCAGTCTCGCCAGCGCGCGCGCGCCGGCATCGCCGCCGGGCGGGCAGTGGTCGATGCCGGCCTCGCCACGCGCCATCGCCTCGGCATACGGACGACAGCCATCGAAACCGCACTGGCCGCCTTGGGTCTGCGGCAACAGGCGATCGAGGCGTTCGACGAGATCGGCGTTCATCGCCGCAACGGCTGTCAGCGCGTCAGCGCACGGGCATGCCGGGCAGGGCGCCGGCATCGGCATCGAGCAGCGCCAGCGCGCCGCCGTCGAAGCCGGCCGACAGGATCATGCCCTCGCTCACGCCGAACCGCATCTTGCGCGGCGCGAGGTTGGCGATGAACACCACCTTGCGGCCCACCAGTGCTTCCGGTTCGCCGTAACTGGCGCGGATCCCGGAGAAGATCTGTCGCTGGCCCAGCTCGCCGGCATCCAGCAGGAAGCGCAGCAGCTTGTCGGAACCTTCCACGAAGCCGCATTCCAGCACCTGGCCGATCCGCAGGTCGAGCCTGGCGAAATCCTCGATGCCGATGGTGCCCGTCGCATCCTTCGGCTCGGTCGGTGTGGCGGGCTTGGTCTCGGCCTTCTTCACGGGGGCAGCAGGTGCGGGCGCGGCGGCCAGGGTGTCCTTGGAAGCGTCGGTCATGGCGTCGATCAGTTTCGGGTCGATACGGGTGAACAGGGGCGAGTAAGGCTGGATGGTGTGCGCCTGCAGGGGCGCGGCGACGTCCGTCCAGGATTCGACCGGCGCGCCGAGGAAGGCCTCGGCCTCCGCGCTGGTCCGCGGCAGTACCGGCTTGAGCGCGGCGGCGAGGATGCGGAACAGGTTCAGGCCCTGCGTGCACACCGCCTGCAGTTCGGCATCGGCACCTTCCTGCTTGGCGATCACCCAGGGCTTGGTCTCGTCGATGTACTTGTTGGCCTCGTCGGCCAGCGCCATGGTCAAGCGCAGCGCCGTGGCCGGCTCGTTGCGCTCGTAGGCCTCCGCGATCGGCCCCAGAGCGTCCACGAAGCGCTGGTACATGGCTGGGTCGGGCAGGGCATCGGCCAGCCTGCCGGCGAAGCGCTTGTCGATGAAGCCGGCGCAGCGGCTGGCCAGGTTGACGAACTTGCCGACCAGGTCCGCGTTCACGCGGGCGATGAAGTCGCTGAAGCTCAGATCGAGGTCTTCCACCTGACCATTACCCTTTGCCGCGAAGTAATAGCGCAGTGCTTCCGGCTCTAAGCCGACATCCAAGTAGGTGCGCGCCATGATGAAAGTGCCACGACCCTTCGACATCTTGGCCCCATTTACAGTCAGGTAACCGTTGACGTGCAGGCGCGTGGGCGCACGATGGCCGGTGCCATGCAGCACGGCCGGCCAGAACAGGCCATGGAAATTGACGATGTCCTTGCCGATGAAGTGGTGCAGCTCCACATCGGTACCGGCATCGAGATGTGACGCGAAGTCGAGGCCGCGCTGCGCGCACAGGGTGCGGAAGCTGCTCAGGTAGCCGATGGGCGCATCCAGCCAGACATAGAAGTACTTGCCGGGCGCACCGGGAATCTCGAAGCCGAAGTAGGGCGCATCGCGCGAGATGTCCCACGCGCGCAGGCCGCCTTCGGCATCCAGCCACTCGCGCAGCTTGGCCTTCACACCCGGCAGGGCGACATCGCCGGCCAGCCATTCGCGCAGGAAGGCCTCGAAGCGGCCGACTTCGAAAAAATAGTGTTCCGAATCACGGATCTCCGGCGTGCTGCCCGACAGGATGGACTTCGGCTCCTTCAGGTCGGTGGGCGCATAGGTGGCGCCACAGACTTCGCAGTTGTCGCCGTACTGGTCGGCCGATCCGCAGTTGGGGCAGATGCCCTTGATGTAGCGGTCGGGCAGGAACATGCCCTTGGCCGGATCGTAGAACTGCGCGACCGTGCGGCGGCTGATGTGTCCGCCGGCATCGAGGCGCTGGTAGAACAGTTCCGTCAGTTCGCGGTTGGCGGCGGAGTTGGTCGAGTCGTAGTGGTCGAACGCGACGCCGAACGCCGCGAAGTCGCGCTCATGGCTGGCCTGGATGCCGGCGATGAAGGCCTCGGGCGTGACGCCGGCCTTTTCCGCCGCCAGCATGATGGGCGTGCCATGGGTGTCGTCGGCGCAGACGAAGTGCACCGTGTCGCCCCGCATCCGCCGCGCGCGTACCCAGATGTCGCCCTGGATGTAGCCCACCAGGTGGCCCAGATGGAGGGGGCCGTTGGCGTAGGGCAGGGCATTGGTGACCAGGGCGGTGCGGCTCATGACGGGCATCGTGACGGGGGATGGCGATTATCGCATGGACCGGCGAGGGACCTTTCCGGTGCCGGAAACGCAGCGGGCCCGGCATGACCGGGCCCGCGATAAAAAAGGGAGCGCGACGCTTACTGGCGGATCCAGGTCTGCGATTTGCAGATGAAGGCGATGCAGCCGGACACCTCCAGCTTCTTGCCGCCGTCGACCAGCTCCATCTTCGACTTGTACACCTTGCCCTCGTCGGGCTTGAGGATGGTGCCGCCGGCGTACTCGCCGCCGCCCTCGGCCTTCATGCCACGGATGATCTCCATGCCGGTGATCGGCTTGTTGCGGCGGTCGTCCTTGCACTTGTCGCAGGTCGGGTTCGGCTTGCTCGGATTGATCAGTTCGACGATGCGGCCGCTGATCGTGCCGTTGGCGGCCTGGGTGATCTCGACGAAGGACTTGGGCTTGCCGGTCTCGCTGTCGATGGTCTTCCAGCGGCCGACCACCGGGTCGGCGGCGGAGGCCACCAGCGACAGGGCCATCAACGGAGCGGCCAGGCAGGCGGCCATCAGGGTCTTGCGCATATTCCCCTCCCAGGGATTCAGGTCAGGCCCGACGGCGACGCCGCCGGGATGCGGCAGTTATACCGCATCCGGTGGGGTATGGAAGAAGTCTGTTCAGCCGTCCTTTCGAGTGCCGAGATCGGTATCGTCGGCTTCGGGCGTTTCGGGCTCCTGGGCGTCCTGCTGCGGCACCGTGGCCGGGATACGCGACGCGGGCGGCGGCGTGCCGGAGACCTGTTCCACGCTGCCTACGGAGACCCGGCCGATGCGCGGCTTCATCCAGATCTCGTCATGCCACGCCTGGTACTGCTTGGGGTCCCAGTAACGGTCGTCGTAAAACTTGCTGCCATCGATGGGGATGAACCCGCCCGGGCCCGGTATATGGATCTGCAGGTTGCCGGTGAAGCCGGTCCGGCTTCCGGTTGACCTGCGCTTCTCGCGCCTGAGCACCGTGGCCAACCGCGGCTGCGCGGCTTCGTCACCGAACCGTGCGTAGACCGCCTGGCCTTCCTCAACGGCACGTGCGCGCTCGTCCTCGGTGAGTTGTTCCCAGTAACGTTCCCGCAGGCCCATGAAACCGGCGTAACCGCGCTCGGATGCCAGATCCATCCACGCGTACGCGAGCGCCCGGTCCTGCGTCGTGCCCTGACCGTTCCAGAGCATCTCGCCCACCATGCCCTGGGACGGCTTGTCTCCGTAGTAGGCCGCGCGCTGATAGAAGCGGAACGCCTCCTCGAATTCACCCGCCTTGAAGCGCTTCAATCCAAGCAGGCGGTAGCGCAGGTCGGGATGCCCCGTCAGGAAGCCGGCGCTGAGCATCATCGCGTCGCGCGTCGGGTCCGGCGGTGGCTTCACCGCATGTGAGGCAGGCGCGCAGGCAAGGGCTGCCAATAGCAAGAACAAGAGAGTAGTCGTCCTGAGGCTGCCCATGTGTACTCCAACACGTGTCTTGGTCGCTGGACCTAGAGTGTGACCGGCGGCTCCACGCCGGTCACGTCTCGGAAGTCATGGCGCCGAAACACGAAGACCGCGCTTGCGCTCATTTAGTTCCGGTGGACGTCTTTGCGCCAGATGGATTACCGATGTGGCGCTCGAAGAACGACAGCATCTCCGTATAGAGTTTCACGCGGTTTTCTACATCATAGAACCCGTGCATTTCGCCAGACTGGATGATCATGCCCTCCGGTGCGTTGCCAGCGGCGATCAGCGCCCTGTTCATCAGCTCCGTTTGCTCGGGCGGCGTGCGTACATCGCGAGCACCTGCGGCCAGGTAGACCGGGATCTTCACCTCTGCTGCGCGCCTAGCGGGGGAGTTCTCCGCCCACAATTTCTTGTCGGAGCCGTGCGTACGGCGCAAATAGCGCTGGCCGGACTCGGTGCTGGGGATGTCACCCTTCTCGAACATCATCTCGACGTCGTACACGCCGACGTAGCCGAACGTGCACTTGAACAGGCCCGGTGCACGAATAGGCGCCATCAGCGACGAGTAACCGCCGAAACTCCCACCGTAGATGCAGATGCGGTCCTTGTCGGCATGTCCTTTTTGGATTGCCCATTGGGTGGCGTCGATGATGTCGTTCTGGATGCCTTGGCCCCATTGCTGATGCCCCGCATTCTGGAAGCCGCGGCCGTAGCCGCCCGAGCCGCGGTAGTTTACCTGCAGCACGGCATATCCCCGGCTCGCGAACAGCTGCGTTTCACCGCTGAACGCCCAATTGTCGCGGGGACCGATGGGGCCACCATGCGGGTTGACGATGAGCGGAAGATTCTTGCCGTTCGAACCATTGGGAATCGTCAGGTAGCCGTGGATGTGCTTGCCGTCACGCGCAATGAAATTGAAGGGCACGACCGACGCCATATTCAACGGATCGAGCTGCGGGAGTCGCTTCATCAGGAAGCGTGCTTTGCCAGTTTCGCGGTCGTAGAGGTAAAGCTCGCCCGGATTACGATCGCTGTAGACGCTGACGATGATCTTCCTTCCGTCCATGGTATAGCTGGAGAAATCGACCAACTGTCCTTCGAACGCAGCGGCGAGAGAGGCGTATAGTTCGGCATCGGGGTGCGCTTCGTCGATCAGCTTCACGGCAGGCGCCCCGGCCTCGGTGACGACGCCGATGAGCGTGGTGTCGTCGGTCGACCAGATGATGTTGCTGATCTGGGCCGCCGGGTCCTGGAACAAAGGCTTGAACTCTCCGGAGGCGGTGTCCAGTGTGCCCAGAGCGGCGGGCGCTATGCCGTCGTCCTGGCTGACATAGACCGTGCCGTTGCGGGTCGTATGTATCACTCCGAGGTGCTTGCCTGCGGACTTCGAGGCGTTTACGAGAGTCCAGACACGGCCGTCGCGGCGGTAGAGCTCGGTGCGCTCGTCGAACTCGCCTTCTTCGTTGCGGCTGGAGGAACACACCGCAAAGCGCGCTTGCTTGTTCTCGTCCAGGGTGATGCTGCAGTTTTCCTTGGGCGCACGGCCCAGCGAGGTCCGGCGGCCGTTGAATACGTCGAGCTTTACGAGCTCGGTGCCCGCGCCTTCGCTGGAGCGCGGCGAACGCACGTCCATGATGACGAACTGGTCGTCGTCCCGGAGCGTGTCGATGAGGCTGAAGCGTTCCGACGTTACCGTCTTCGCGCGCTGGGTGGTGTCCTGGGTGCCGTAGAAAATCAAGGGGCGGGGTTGCGAGCCGTCAACGTTGACGGCGAACCATTCGCCCGTATTGAAAGGCTGTGCGTAACCGCCCATCTTGCGTACCGCGTTAAACATCAGTCGGTTTGGGCTGACCCATTCGAATGAGCCCACGCTCTTCTTGTCTGGCAGCTGGCTGACGTTGAGAATCTTCAGGTCGCTGGTCCGCATCGTGGTAAGAACGTCCTGATCTCCTCGATCCACCGTGATGGCGAGATATTCGCCCGTGGGTGAAATCTTCGCCGTACTGAAAGTAGCATGGCTGACGAAGTCGCGGACTGGCTGGGGCGTCGCGCTGAGCGCGTTGCCCCCCAACAGAAGGCTGCCCAGAACGAGAAGTGCTCCCTTGTGCATCATCTTGAGGTTCCTGGAAAAGGCGGAGGTCGAGCCGCCGCTGTGAAGTGAAGGCCGCCGCGCATCGCGGTCGCATGAAGAAAAAGACCCGGCGTTGCCGCCGGGTCCAGATGTCGCAACGCCGCTCAACACATCAGTTGAACTTGTAAGTCGCTTCCAGGCCCACCTGACGACCAATGGCGTCGAAACCGCGCCAGTAATAGGGGTAGGTGTAGTTGGTCTTGTCAACCGGATGATGGTTGTCGAACAGGTTGACCACCGACAGGCGCAGGTTCAGCTTTTCGGTGACGTCCTTTGCCACACTCGCGTTCCAGGTGATGAACGGCCCGATCCGTGTATCGAATTCCGGATAGGCCTCCGGCACGGCCGGGTCCCAGATCGGCGTGCTGCCCAGACGATTCATGAACACTGTCGCCATCCAATCGTCCTTCGACCAGTTCATGGTCAGACGCACGCGACTGCGGTTATCCAGATTGCTGTTCCAATCTCGGTAGCTTTGCAGGGGTTGGTCCACCGATAGCTTCTGGGTCTGCTCCAGGACATGCGTCCACTGTAGCGTGGCACTGAAATCGCCGAAGCGGTCCGTATCGAAACGGTAACGCACAGTGGCGTCCACTCCCTTTGTGCCCAGGAAGGACTGGTTGATGGGCCCGCTACGGATCTCGGTCAGTGCGTTGGTTTCAGGGTTGCGGCTGACGCGTCCTTGAATGATCTGGCAGTAGCCGCTGCCCGAAGCGTGCGGATAAGCGGTGCCATTGGGATACAGGCCGGTGTTGCAGCCCAGTTCCGCCGCCAGGATATCGGTGCCGCTCTGCACGGCCACGACGTCGTTGAGCTCGATTTCGTAATAGTCGGCCGCCAGCGACAGTTGGTCGGTGACATCCCATACGAAGCCAGCGGTCCAGGAGTTGCCCGTTTCTTCCTTGAGTTCAGGCGCGCCTTGGGATGTGGTGAACACCGAATAACGATAGTTGCCGCCGGAGTTGCCGCAGACGTTATCACTGGTGCCCAGCCCATCGAGATAGCACCGATAGTAGTCGGTAACCGTGCCGAACGAGCCGCTGGGCTCGGAGAACACATAGTGCATGTCCGGCGCCTTGAAGCTGGTGGCGTAGTTGGCACGGATCAGCAGGCTGTCGAGCGGACGGAACTCCAGGCCGGCGCCCCAGGTGCGTGCGTCATCGACGTCCGTAATGTCATCGTACTTGTCGTACCGGCCCTGCAGGCTGGCTGTCAACATGCTGAAGATCGGTACCTTGAACTCGACGCCGGCCGCATAGCGATTGCGATCGCCTCCGCCGCCAGTACCGGTCAAGTTGTAGATTTCGCGGACGGTCGGCAGGATGCGCGCGTCGCTGTCCAGGTCGTAGCTCTGGCGCGAGGCCTCGACCACGCCAGCGAACGAAAGCGGCCCGGCAGGCAGTTCGAACAGGTCACCCGACAGAACGAAGCTGGTGGCTACGTTGCGCGACACTGCCTCATAGTGCACCAGCGTCGACATCGAACGATAGTCCTCTGCCGAGATCGGGCCGTAGAAGCGATCCAGGTTCAGGCGGTAAACCGGCAAGCCATTCGGAATGCCCGATAGCCCGGTGTAAGCGCCCTGGCCGGTGGTCCCCAGGCGCGAGCCCAGGAAGTAGTTGGTGGCGCCAGCGACGGTCATGCGCGGACGGTCGCGCACGATTTCATACTGGGCACCACCCAAAGTGAACTCCCAGTCAAAGCGATCGGCGAACGTGCCGCGCAAGCCGAAGGCGAGGTCGAGCGAATCTTCCTCGAACTTCTGGAAAGTACCTTCGGAGCCGCCGTACGATTCCGGTGTGATTGCACGGATTGGATAGGCACGGATGCCCAGGCCGGGATCGTAGAAGTTGCCTTGCGGCTGCGGGCCGCCGAACCACTGCTCTACACCGCCACCCAGCTTGCTGCGCGAATGGAATGCCATCGCGCTGGCCCAGCCTTCGAGATTGTCGGTGAAGTTGAAGGTGCCGTAGACGTAGCCCGAAAGATCATTGCTGCCGTTTGCGACGGTCTGCTCGGCGGGATAGCGGTCATAACCGCACCCAGGCCCCAGGTTGTTGCCAGTGGAGGAGCTGGTATAGAAGTGGTAGCTGTACAGCGGGCTTGCTGAGCAGTCGCGGCCAGCCGGCAGCACGTAGCCCTGGGTGGCGCCGGTGCTGCTCAGGCGACGGATCTGGATGCCGATCGGCGGCTGGTAGCCGCCGCGGCCATTGCCTGCGGCCAACGGATAAGTGCCGGGAGGCGCCGGGTTGTCGGCTGCCGAGTCCATGAAGTCACGCTGGTAGCCGAACAGTGCTTCGGCATTGTAGGACTCGAACGCGTACGTCACGCTCCAGTTGTCGCCAGCCTTGCCGCCCACCCACTGGATGTCAGCGATGTCGCGGCCACCATCGGTCGAGGTCTGGCCCTTGACCTTCAGGATGTTGCCTTCGTAGTTGGTCTTCAACACGATGTTGACGACACCGGCAACGGCGTCGGAACCGTAGACGGCCGATGCGCCTCCCGAAAGGATCTCGATGCGCTCCACCGCGGCGGCGGGGATGTTGTTGAGATTCTGGAAGTTGCTGCGGCCGTTGTACGGGAACGGATAGTCGTTTGCGCGGCGACCGTTGATCAGCAGCAGGGTGCGGCCAGGGCCTAGGCCACGCAGGTTCACCGGGCTCGCATTCGGCGTGAAGCCGCCGGCAGCGTTGAAGTCGTTTTGCACGGTGCCGGTGTTCTGACTCAACGTGTCGATTGCCTCGGCGACCGTGTTGAAGCCTTCCTGTTTGATCTGCTCGGCCGTGATGACCGTGACTGGCGATGGGCCCTCGATTTCCGAGCGCTTGATGCGCGAGCCGATAACCTGGACCTTGCCCAGGTTGGTCGTTTCGCCCTCTTGGCTGCCGCTGGCAGCATCTTGGGCAAATGCGGCCCCTGGGATCAGCAGGGCGGCAATCAGTGCCGCGCCAAGCGGATGGCGCCGGAGCACCTTCGCGTTTCCGTAGTTCATTGGTGAATCCCCTAGAAATCCGTACGTGTATGCGGCTCGCAAGAGGACCGTTCCCATCGGCCCAGGCCGCGCAAAAGCGTCCGTGCGGGCTGACATTAACACGGAATTAATGTGCTGCGCATATCACAGAATCATTTCTGACGTGTGATGCTGCCGTCACGGTCATGAGCGAACCGTTCAGGTTTCGGGACGGGTGGCGCAGTGCGACAATAGCGCCTTGACTGTGGCGCGAAATTCATTCAAGTGCATGAATTAAAAGAAAACTTTAACCGTCCGCGATCCCACGCCGTCCAAGCCAACCTCACCCCCCACCCCCGGGTCCGCAACGTCATCGCGGTCGGTTCCGGCAAGGGCGGGGTAGGGAAGTCGACCACGGCGGACAACCTGGCCCTGGCCCTGGGTGCCGAGGGCGCCCGGGTGGGGCTGCTGGATGCCGATGTCTACGGCCCCAGCATTCCGGCCATGCTGGGCCTGTCGGGGCGACCGGACAGCCCGGACAACAAGTCGATCGAGCCGATGCGGGCGTTCGGGGTGGAGGCCATGTCCATCGGCCTGCTGGTCGACCAGGACACGCCGATGATCTGGCGCGGGCCGATGGCCACCTCGGCGCTGATGCAGCTGTTCAACGACACGTTGTGGGGCGACCTGGACTACCTGCTGATCGACCTGCCGCCGGGTACGGGCGACATCCAGCTGACCCTGGCGCAGAAGATCCCGGTGGCGGGCGCCGTCATCGTCACCACGCCCCAGGACATCGCCACACTGGATGCGAAGAAGGCGCTGAAGATGTTCGAGAAGGTCGAGGTGCCGGTGCTGGGCATCGTCGAGAACATGGCCGTTCATACCTGTTCGAACTGCGGCCACGTGGAGCACCTGTTCGGCCAGGGCGGCGGGGAGCGGATGGCGGCGCAGTACGGCGTGCCGCTGCTGGGCTCGCTGCCGCTGGACATCGCCATCCGCGAGCAGGGCGACGCCGGCCTGCCGGTCGTGGTTGCGGCGCCCAACTCGGCGGTGGCGCAGGCCTACCGGCAGACGGCACGGGTCATGGCGGCCACGCTGGCACAGCGGCCGCGGGCGTCGGTGCCCATCGCCTCGTCGCTGGTCTGACCGGCCGGCCGAAGACGGCGGGCCGGGGCCCGCCCTACAATTCCCCGTCCGCCGCGCGCCGACCGCGCGGCCTTCGCCCCACCAGACCAGGATTTGCATGAGCATCAAGAGCGATCGTTGGATCCGCCGCATGGCCGAACAGCAGGGCATGATCGAGCCGTTCGAGCCCGGCCAGGTGAAGCAGGTCAATGGCCAGCGCATCGTCAGCTACGGTACGTCCAGCTACGGTTACGACGTGCGCTGCTCGCGCGAGTTCAAGGTCTTCACCAACATCAATTCCACTATCGTGGACCCGAAGCACTTCGACCCGAAGAGTTTCGTGGACATCGAGGCGGACGAATGCATCATCCCGCCCAACAGCTTCGCCTTGGCGCGCACGGTGGAGTTCTTCCGCATCCCGCGCGATACGCTGGTGGTGTGCCTGGGCAAGAGCACCTATGCGCGGTGCGGCATCATCGTCAACGTTACCCCGCTGGAGCCGGAGTGGGAAGGCCACGTGACGCTGGAGTTCAGCAACACCACGCCGCTGCCGGCGCGCATCTACGCCAATGAAGGCGTGGCTCAGATGCTGTGCTTCCAGTCCGATGCCGACGACGTGTGCGAAACCAGCTACAAGGACCGCGGCGGCAAGTACCAAGGCCAGACGGGCGTCACCCTGCCCCGCACCTGACCCGGCGCAGGCTCAGCGCAAGCGCCTGCGCCAGGCGTCGATCTGTGTGGCCAGCGCGGCCGGCGCATGTCTCACGGCGGCCCCCTGGCCCCACACGGGGCCCGGCCATGCCAGGTCGCCCTCATGCCGACCGATAAGGTGGACATGCAACTGGCGCACGATGTTGCCCAGGGCGCCGATGTTGAGCTTCTCCACACCCGGTTGCGCACGGATCAGCTGACCGGCCTGGTTGATCTCAGCCAGCAGCAGGCGCTGCTGGCCACCGTCCAGGTCCAGCCATTCGCTGACGCCGTTCACGCGGGGCACCAGCACCAGCCAGGGAAAGCGCGTGTCGTCCATCAGGCGCACCTGCGACAGCGGGCCGTCGGCGATGAAGGCGGTGTCGGCGGCCAGGCGCGGGTCAAGGACGAAGTCGGTCATGCGAGGTTCCGTGCGAAGAAGTCCAGCGTGCGTTCGCGGGCAAGGCGTGCGCTGGCCGGATCGTAGTCGGCCCGCAGGTCGCAGTTGAAGCCATGGCCTGCCGGGTAGGTGAAGATCTCCATCTGCGGCAGCGCATCCCGGTGGGCCTGCACCATCGCCGGCGGGATGGAGGCATCGCGATCGCCGAAATGGAACATCACCGGTGCCCGCGGCGTTTCATCGAGGAAAGGCAGGTTGCGCGCGCCGTAGTAGCTCACCGAAGGCAGGCCCAGCCGCAGCGCGGCCAGCAGGGCGACCGTGCCGCCCCAGCAATAGCCCCCGGTGCCGATCTTGCCGTGGCCCGCCAGCGCGTCGGCCGCGGCGCGGGTGATGTCCACGGCGCGCTCCAGGCCCAGGGCGGTGATCAGCGCCTTCCCGCGTGCGATGCCGTCGGCGTCGTAGTCCAGTTCCACGCCGGTTTCCACCGGGTCGAAGTAGGCCGGCGCCAGCACCACGTAGCCCTCGCGCGCGAAGCCTTCCGCCACCGTGCGGATGTGCGGATTGACACCGAAGATCTCCTGCACCACGACCAGCGCGCCACATGGCGTTCCGGCGGGATCGGCCCGCCAGGCATGGATGCGGCCGTGAGGGGACTCGAAAGGCAGCCAGTGGCCCATGGAGGCGCTCCTGTCGTGGGGGATGGCTAGTGTAGGCGGGCCGGCAGCCGCGCGGCGTACGGACCGCTCCGCCTGAACGAGCTGGCGGAGGCCACCGATGCACGGGGCTATAATCCGCGGCCCCGTACACGCCGCCGCCGTACTTCCCATGTCCCTGCAGAACCCCAAGGTGGGCTTCGTCAGCCTCGGCTGCCCGAAGGCCCTGGTTGATTCCGAACGCATCCTCACCCAGCTCCGCGTGGAGGGATACGACATCGTGCCGACCTACGACGCGGCGGACGTGGTGGTGGTGAACACCTGCGGCTTCATCGACTCCGCGGTGGCCGAGTCGCTGGACGCCATCGGCGAGGCGATGAACCAGAACGGCAAGGTCATCGTCACCGGCTGCCTGGGCAAGCGCCCGGAACAGATCCGCGAGCAGCACCCCGACGTGCTGGCGATCAGCGGTCCGCAGGACTATCAGAGCGTGATGGAGGCCCTGCACGAAGCGCTGCCGCCGAAGCACGACCCCTTCGTCGACCTGGTCCCGGACTACGGCGTCAAGCTCACGCCGCGCCATTACGCGTACCTGAAGATCTCCGAAGGCTGCAATCATCGCTGCAGCTTCTGCATCATTCCGTCGATGCGTGGCGACCTGGTGTCGCGGCCGGTCGACGACGTGCTGCGCGAGGCCGAGCGGCTGGTGCGCGGTGGCGTGAAGGAACTGCTGGTGGTCTCGCAGGACACCTCCGCCTACGGCGTGGACCTGAAGTACGCCGAACGCGAATGGCGCGGCAAGGCGTACCAGACGCGCATGAAAGCCTTGTGCGAAGGCCTGGGCGAACTCGATGCCTGGGTGCGCATGCACTACGTCTATCCTTATCCGCACGTCGACGACGTGGTCCCGCTGATGGCCGAAGGCAAGGTGCTGCCTTACCTGGATATTCCTTTCCAGCACGCCAGTCCGCGCATTCTCAAGTTGATGAAGCGCCCCGGCGCCGTCGACAAGACGCTGGAGCGGGTGAAGCGCTGGCGCTCGATCTGCCCGGACATCACCCTGCGTTCTACCTTCATCGTCGGCTTCCCCGGCGAGACGGACCAGGAGTTCGAGGAACTGCTGCAGTTCCTCGACGAAGCGCAGCTGGACCGCGTGGGCGCGTTCGCCTATTCGCCGGTGGAAGGCGCGGCCGCGAACCTGCTGCCGCACCCGGTGCCGGAAGAGGTCAAGCAGGAGCGCCTGGCGCGCTTCATGGAGAGGCAGGCGGAAATCTCCGCCGCACGCCTCGAAGCCAAGATCGGCACCGTGCAGCAGTGCCTCGTGGATCTGATCGAAGACGACATCGCCGTGGCGCGTTCCAAGGCGGATGCGCCGGAGATCGACGGCCTGGTGCACATCCAGAACGGCGGCGAAGCCGGCCTTCGCGTCGGCCAGTTCGTCGACGTGGAGATCACCGAGAGCGACGAGCACGACCTATTCGGTGACGCCATCGTCGCCGCGACAGGCAGGCCGCTCGACGTCAAGGTGCTGTGACCGCACCGGCGACGGACGCCCACGCCGGCGGTGGCCGGCGTCGCTTTGTCGCCCCCCTGCGTGAGGATGTGGATGCCGCGTCTTTCCGGCATCCCTTGTTCGGGGAGTACGGCGACCTCCTCGATCTGGCGGCAGCCGCGCGGTGGCCGGAGATCGAAGCCCTCAATGCGCGCATGCCGGCATCCGGGCCTCGCTTCGCAAGGCAGGATGCGGCCCTGCTCACCGACGGACTGCATTACGAAGAGCGTATCGCACGCGGGCGCATCGCCACGCGGCCGGAAAACTGGCACGACCTGTTCAACGCGATGGTCTGGATGCGTCATCCGGCCCTCAAGCACGCCCTCAACCAGCAGCAATGCCGACATATCGCACGGATGGGAACGAGCGAGCGCAGTCCGGCCCAGCAGGCCCTGACCCAGTTCGATGAATCCGGCGTCATCGTGCAGGTATCCGACCCGTCGCTGCTGGATCTCTGGGACCGGCACGACTGGACGGCGCTGTTCCATGCGAGCGCAGAACGCTGGCACGATGGCGGCGTCGCCGTCGTGGCGGTCGTCGGGCATGCACTGATGGAACAGTCGCTGGTGCCGGGGCGCCTGCTGGTCGGCAAGTGTCTGGTGGTGCCGGGCGATCCGGCCGGTGCTGTCGCGCGCGTGGCCGCATCGATTGCGGCCGGTGGGATCCTTGCCGCGCCGTCGGAACTGCGCCCGCTGCCGTTGGCTGGCATTCCCGGCTGGCACGCGGGGCAGGGCGAGGCGTTCTATGCGCAGGAGGGCTACTTCCGGCCGCTGCGGGAAGGGCGCGTTTACCCGCCGCCCCTGTAGCGGTCAGCTGGCGTAGCTGACGTCCACCAGGACGAAACGGGTGACACCGCCAGGCAGCGCCACGGAAAACTCGTCGTCGATGCGTTTCTTGAGCAGCGCGCGCGCCATCGGCGAGTCGATGCTGATCCAGCCGCGGGCCGCGTCGGTCTCGTCGGGGCCCACGATCCGGTAGCGCGACGCCTCGCCGCTGGTGAGGTTCTCCAGCTCGACGGTGGCGCCGAAGAACACGGCCTCCGGATCGCTGGGCGCGGTGTCGACCACGCGCAGCACTTCCAGGCGCCTGCTCAGATAGCGCACGCGGCGGTCGATCTCGCCCAGTTGTTTCTTGCGATAGGTGTATTCCGCGTTCTCGGAGCGGTCTCCCTCCGCGGCGGCGGCGGCCAGCGCTTTCACCACCTCCGGGCGCCTGACGCGCCACAGATCATCCAGTTCCGCCTTGAGGCGGTCGTGGCCCTCGCGGGTGATCAGGGCGGTGCTTTTCTCGCCCGGCGGTCGCCAGCGCGACACCTCAGCGCTCCCCGGCGCTTTCCGCGCGTCGGAGCGTGCGTCCGCGCGGATCCTCGACCGGCTCGATGCAGCTGCCTGAGGTCAGCACCAGCAGATCGTCGTCGTGGATGGCGAACGCCTGCGGAAGCCTGTCGTTGTCCGGCGTGAGCTGCACGCAGGTGCCGTTCCACGTCACCGACCAGTGGCCGGCGCGCTTGGGTAACGCCTGCAGGTCGTCCTGGCAGTGCGCTTCCAGCACGTAGCGGCCGTCGGCACCCAGGTCGAGCAGCACGTCCTGCGATGTGCAGGACGCCGCCGGCAGGCTGCCGAAAAAGGTGCCTGCGAAGGTCGAGGGCGTCGGATTGGCGGCGGATACCGCCAGCGGCAACAGGCAAGCCAGGGGTGCGGAGCGCCACGTCATGCGCGATCAGCGGCGCCCGCCGAAAATGCTGCCGAGGATGCCGCGCACGATCTGGTTGCCCAGCTTGGTGCCGATCGTGCGCGTGGTCTGCTTGGCCATCGTCTCGATCATGCCCTGGCGGCGCTTGGTGCCGAACACCGCGTCCTTGACCGTCTGGCCGAAGCCGCCGGCGTCGGGATCGTCCTTCTCCGCCTTGGCTGCGGGTGCGTTGGCAGCCTGGGCCGCGGTTTCGGCACGCCTGGCGAGCATCTCCGAGGCGGATTCCCGGTCCACGCGGGTGTCGTACTTGCCGCCGACGGGGCTGCCGTTGCGCACCTGTTGGCGTTCGCCTTCGCTGATCGCGCCCATGCGGCAGCGCGGCGGCGACACCAGCGTCTGCTGCACGGGTGAGGGAATGCCCTTTTCCTGCAGCGTGGAGACCAGCGCCTCGCCGGTGCCGAGCTTGGAGATGGTCTGGGCTACGTCGAGCTTAGGGTTCGGCACGAAGGTTTCCGCCGCGGTCTTGACCGCCTTCTGGTCGCGCGGGGTAAAGGCGCGCAGGGCGTGCTGCACGCGGTTGCCCAACTGGCCGAGGATGTTGTCCGGCACGTCGTCGGGGAACTGCGAGCAGAAGTACACGCCCACGCCCTTGGAGCGGATCAGGCGCACGACCTGTTCGATGCGCTGCTGCAGCGCTGGCGGTGCGTCGTCGAACAGCAGGTGTGCTTCGTCGAAGACGAAGACGAGCTTGGGCTTGTCCAGGTCGCCGACTTCCGGCAGCGTCTCGAACAGCTCGGACAGCAGCCACAACAGGAAGCTGGAGTACAGGCGCGGCTTCAGGATCAGCTGGTCCGCCGCGAGGATGCCGATCACGCCGCGGCCGTCGGTGTTCGTGCGCATCAGGTCGGCCAGTTCCAGCGCCGGCTCGCCGAAGAACATCTCACCGCCTTCCTGTTCCAACCGCAGCAGCGCGCGCTGGATGGCGCCCACCGACTGCGTGCTGACCAGGCCGTAGCTGGTGGAGATGTCCTTGCGCTCGGCGGCGACCAGGCCCAGCAGGGCGCGCAGGTCTTCCAGGTCGAGCAGCAGCAGGCCGCGGTCGTCGGCGAGCTTGAACACGATGTCGAGCACGCCGCTCTGGGTGTCGTTGAGTTCGAGGATGCGCGAGAGCAGGGTGGGGCCCATCTCGCTGACGGTCGTGCGGACCGGATGGCCCAGCTTGCCGTAGAGATCCCAGAAGATCACCGGATTCGCCCCCGGCGCGTAGTCGGCGATGCCGATGTCCTTCGCGCGTTGCATGACCCGTTCGCCGCCATCGCCGGCCGCCGCCAGGCCGGCCACGTCGCCCTTCACGTCGGCCATGAACACGGGCACGCCCATGCGCGAGAAGCCCTCGGCCAGCGTCATCAGCGTCACCGTCTTGCCGGTGCCGGTGGCGCCAGCCACCAGGCCGTGGCGGTTGCCGAACTTCGGCTGCAGCGTGACCGGAATGTCATCCGTGATGCCCTTGCCCAGCAGGATCGGATCCATGTGCAACCTCGCGTGGTGATGGCGGGAATTCTAGCCGCTGGCAACCGCCTGGGGGATAAAGGAATGCGACGTCCTGCCTTGCCCACGGTATGCGGCGGGGGCTACCCTCCCGACTCACACTCTGGATGCATGCCTGATGTCGTTTGCGGTTCCTGCCTGTCTGCGTCACTGGCCCGTCGCGGCCGTCCTCTCCCTGCTGTTGGTGTCGCCCGTTTCGCTGGCACAGCGCGTCTCGGCGCGCGATCGCGCCGCTGCGGAGGCGCTGGAACAGCGCATGGCCGCCGCGGAGAAACGCTATCGCGATGGCCTGGTGCTGGTGGCCAACAGCGATCCACGCGGGGCCACGGAGAGCGATGCCGCGCTGGAGGACATGGAAGACGTGCTGGCGGCGTGCGTACAGCAGCGCGGATGCCAGGTGCCGACGCTGCTGGCCACCTACAAGCGCCTGCTGAAGGGCAACGCCGATGCGCAGGGCGCGGAGGGCGAAGGCGAGGGCGATGCCATCGATGCACTGGATGACGGTACCGACCATGCGGTGGCGGCGGGCACGGGGGTGCCGGAGACCGCGCGCACCGCGGCGCTGCTCAACGACCAGCGGCACGCATTCGATCGCATGGTCGAGTACAACCCGGCCGTGCAGGCCGGCATCCGTCGCTGGCTGACCGACATGCGGCCGGCGTTGATCGACAGCTACGAGAACTACCAGAACATGCGCGCCGAACTGTACCCGGCGTGGGAGCGCAGCGGGCTGCCGGAGGCGCTGCTGTTCGGCATCATGGCCAAGGAGTCCAACGGCCGCGTGCATTCCACCTCGCGCGCCGGCGCGGCGGGGCCCATGCAGTTCATGTTCCATACCGGCGCACGCTTCGGGCTGGGGCGCGACGCCAGCGGCTTCGACACCCGGTACGACCCGTACGCATCGGGCCAGGCCAGCGCCGCCTACATGAACGAACGCATGCGCAGCCTCAACAACAACATCGAACTGGCGCTGGCCGCCTACAACGGTGGCGAGGGCCGCGCCGCGCGCGTGTATCGCGAGAACAGCGGCCTGGGCTTCTGGGACGACGTGGTCTACAGCCAGTTCCCCGGCGAAACGCGCGACTACGTACCGATGGTGATCGCGGCCGCGTGGCTGTTCCTGCACCCGCGCCAGTACGGGCTGGAGTTCCCGAAGGTCACTGCGCAGCCGGCACCGCTGAAACTGGCGCGCGATGCATCCATCTACGAACTGACCATCTGCCTGGGCAACGGCGGCACGCGCGAGGGCCACATGCGCACGCTGCGCAACCTCAATCCGCGTTACCAGCCGGAAGCGTGGATCCCGGCCGGCACCACGCTGAAGGCCAATGCCCGCATCGTCGGCCTCTACAGCCGGCATTGCGTGAACGGACCGCGCGCGGAGCTCGCCCGGACGCTGGTGAGCGCCGATCCGGCCGCCGCGATCCGGAGGGGCGCGCGGGCCGGCAACGTGGCCGTCGGCGACGTCACGCCGGTGGCCGGCGTTCCCACCACGGTGGCGACCGGCGAGCCGAAGCCGGCCGAGCCGAAGGCGAAGCAGGTGCGCGAGTACCGCGTGGCCAAGGGCGACACGCTGGGGCGCATCTCACAACGGTTCCAGTGCGAACTGAAGAAGCTGGCGCGCGCGAACAACCTGAGGGCGCCGGCGTACGCGGTGCGGCCGGGGCAGGAACTGAAGCTGGAAAGCTGCAAGAAGTAAGGGTGACTTCCAGACAATGTGGTGGCAGTGGTAATGCCTAGGTGTCGGCGATGCATCATGTCCCATGACCGCGCATGCTCCGCTTTCGGACATCTTCTATCATCTCGGTGTCCGCTCACCGTACGTAAACGCTTGTACATAAACGAATGAACTGATCGCGATGAAGGGCCCGCGTGACGTGGCGCCCAGGAAATGTGCGGCCCGGCGCATTCGTGGGCGCGCGATGGGAGTACACAGGCACTGCTGATTCGTCAGCGCTTCCATCACAAGGAGATAGTCATGTCTATCAAGACGTTCGTGCTCTCGTCTGCGTGTGCGGCTGCTTTGGTGCTTGGATTCTCATTCACTTCGAAGGCCGACGATCCGTGTACCGAATGCTGGCTGGCATGTGATCAGTCCTACAGGATCTGCATGCAGGGTGGGCAATACACGCCCGCGCAGTGCCGAACCAGCCTGAATACATGCCGCTTCATCACCTGCGGCAACTGCGAAGTCCCCTGATCCGGAGCGACACGCCGCGGGGCCGTCCCCGCGGCTTCGGGAGGTGCCTGTGAAACTGAAAGGAATGACTCCCGTCATCGTGGTGGTGGCGGCGCTTCTCGCAGGGTTGGGGGCCGGGCGCGTCTACAGCGCACACAAACTCGCAAAATCGAGCGATCTCGTCGTCACCCATGGCGACTATGCGCTCTACCTCCCGCATGCAGGACAGATTGCGTTCTATTCGCTCGAGGCGTGCGGCGGCTGCGAGAAGACGCGGAAGTTACTTCGCGAGCTGGGCCTGAATTACGTGGAGCGGCCGGCGGATACGTCGACGGCGCATCGCCAGGAGTTGCATCGGCTCGGCGCGAAGCGGGTTCCCGTCATCGTGACGGCCAACGCCAAGCTGGAAGGGTACGACCGGGACCAGATGGTCGGGTTGCTGGAAGAGCAGGGGTACCTCAGTCCTGCTGACCATTAACGCGCGCGCGCACTCCGGCGGCGATGAAGTGCTCACTCGATGCGCATCGCGAGTCGCTGACCCAGCCTCACCGGCGATTCCGCCTTCAACTCGGGCGACAGCATCGCCACGCCCGGCGGCAGCAGCACGATCACCGTCGAGCCGTAGTTGAAGCGCGCCATCTCCGCGAACCGCTCCAGCGTGATGCCCTTGCCACGGTAATCCTTGCGCGTGATCGCGGTGCCGTAGGCGGGGATTTCCTCGCCGCTCCACACGGTTTCCACGCCGGAGACCAGCAGTGCGCCGACCATCACCGACACCATCGGGCCGAAGTCGGTGTCGAAGTGGCAGACCAGCCGCTCGTTGCGGGCGAACAGGCGCGGCACGTTCGCCACCGCATCGGTGCCCACGCTGAACAGGCGGCCGGGCACATGCACGGTTTCGCGCAACGTGCCGGTCCACGGCATGTGCACGCGGTGGTAGTCGCGCGGCGACAGGTAGACGGTAGCGAACAGGCCGTTGCGGAACGGCTCCGCGGCTGTGGCGTCGCCCAGCAGTTCGGCGGCCGTGAACGATTGTCCCTTGGCCTGGAAGATGCGGCCGTCCTCGATGGCGCCGCACTGGCTGACGTGCCCGTCGGCGGGCATCAGCAGAGCGCGTGGATCGGGATCGGCCACGCGGGCCCCGGGCTTCAGTGCGCGGGTGAAGAAGGCATTGAAGCTGGGATAGGCGCGCGGATCGGGCTCGGCGGCCTCGGACAGGTCGACGTCGAACTTCCGTGTCACCGTGTCGATCAGCCATTGCTTGGTGCCCGGCGACGTGGAATACGCCAGCCGGCGCGCCAGCGAGGACAGGAAGCGGTGGGGCAGGACATACGTCAGCGACGTGAGCAGGCTCATTTGGACGAGGCCCCGGTCAGCGCGCGCATGTCGGCGGCGATCGCCTTGGGCTGGAAGGGCGGCCGGATCAGGCCGGCGAGCTGGCCTTGGGGGTCCAGAACGGCGATCGCCGAGGAGTGGTCCATGCTGTAGTCGTTCGGATTCTGGTCGTAGCCCTGGCCGGGCACCTTCATGAACACGAAGCCCAGCGACTTGGCGAAGTTCTCCAGCGTCGGGACGTCGGCTGTGGCCGCCAGCGTGTCGGGATGGAAGGCGTGGGCGTACTCGCCGATGCGGGTGGGCGTGTCGCGCTCCGGGTCCACCGACACGAACAGCACGCGCGGGCGCGTGGAATCGGGCAGGTCCTTCCACTGGGCCTGCGCCTGGGCCAGTTCGGCCAGGGTGGTGGGACAGATGTCCGGGCAGAAGGTGAAGCCGATGAACACCAGCGTCCAGTGGCCTTTCAGTTCGCCATCGGCCAGTTGGGTTCCGTCGGACTGGCGCAGCGAGAACGGCGGCAGCGGGCGCGCCTGCGGGAACAGGGTGACCGTCTGGGTGGCGGGCCACCGGGTCGCGGGCGTGACCGGGCCGAAGAATTTCTGTGCGGCCAGCAGGCCCAGGCCGGCGGCCAGCGCCAGGACGAGGATGAGGCCGATCTTCTTGTTGAACATGTGCGTGGAAGTCCCGCGATGAAGGGGCGTGGCCGTTGGACCGTGGCCGGCATGGACGGCAGGAGGAGGCCATGATACCGGGGCAGCCTCTATAATCGGCGGCCCTCGCCGTTCCGGCGTCTTCCCCAGCCTTGCCATGACCGCCGACGTCGCCGCCGAACTCCACACCATCATCGACCTGATCCGCTACGGCGCCAGCCGCTTCAATGCGGCCGGGCTGACCTTCGGCCACAGCTACGACAACGCCCTGGACGAGGCCTCGCACCTGGTGCTGCACACGCTGCACCTGCCGCCGGACCTGGGCCCCGCCTACGGCCAGGCGCGCGTCACCGCACCGGAAAAGGCGCAGGTGCTGGCGCTGTTCGAGCGTCGGGTGAACGAGCGCATTCCGGTGGCCTATCTGACCGGAGAGGCCTGGTTCGCCGGCCTGAGCTTCAAGAGCGACGCACGTGCGCTGGTGCCGCGCTCGCCGATCGCAGAGCTGATCGAAGCGGGCTTCGAGCCCTGGCTGGGCGGCCGCGAGGTGAACCGTGCGCTCGACCTGTGCACCGGCTCGGGTTGCATCGCCATCGCCATGGGCCATTACCACCCGGACTGGCAGGTCGACGGCGTCGACATCAGCGACGATGCACTGGCGCTGGCGGCCGAGAAAAAGACCCGCCTGCATGCGGACAACGTGCAACTGGTCAAATCCGACCTGTTCGCCGGCCTGACCGGGCGCCACTACGACCTGATCGTCACCAATCCGCCCTACGTCACCAACGACGAGACCGACGCACTGCCGAAGGAATACTCCTTCGAGCCGGAGCTGGGCCTGCGCGCCGGCGACGATGGCCTGGACCTGGTGCTGAAGATCCTGCGCGATGCGCCGCTGCACCTCAGCCAGGACGGCCTGCTGATCTGCGAAGTGGGCGAGTCCGAGCATGCGCTGGTGAAACTGCTGCCCGACGTCGACTTCGCCTGGATCGAGTTCAAGGTCGGCCAGATGGGCATCTTCGCCGTCGAATGCGCCGAGCTGATCCGCCACAACGCACGCATCGCCGCGTTGGCCGCCGCTCGCAAATAGAGCGCCGGAACCGCCCTGCCGCGCCCGCAGCAGTTGCGCCTGCAACCGTCGCGGCTTGCGTTGGCGCACTGCACAATAGGGTGGCCGGTATGCGATGCTTGATGGCCCGGCACCGGTAGTTCCCATCCGCGGAGCGGCGCTTGAGCAGCAACAGTTTCGGAAAACTCCTCACGGTCACCACGTTCGGCGAATCGCACGGGCCGGCGATCGGCTGCGTGGTCGACGGCTGCCCGCCCGGGCTGGAGATCGCGCCTGAGGAGTTCCGCCACGACCTGGAGCGCCGGGCCACCGGCAAGTCGCGGCACACGTCTGCGCGGCGCGAGGCCGACGAGGTGGAGATCCTGAGCGGCGTGTACGAGGGTCGCACCACCGGCACGCCGATCGCGCTGCTGATCCGCAATACCGACCAGCGCAGCAAGGACTACGCCGACATCGCGCGGCAGTTCCGCCCCGGCCACGCCGATTACACCTACTGGCAGAAGTACGGCATCCGCGACCCGCGCGGCGGCGGCCGCTCGTCCGCGCGCGAGACCACGATGCGCGTCGCGGCGGGCGTGATCGCTAAGAAGTGGCTGCGGCAGCGGTTCGGCGTGACGGTTCGCGGTTACCTGTCGCAGCTCGGGCCGATAACGCCCGACGGCTTCGACTGGAACGCGGTGGAGGACAACCCGTTCTTCTGGCCGCATGCGGCGCAGGTGCCGGCACTGGAAACCTACATGGATGCGCTGCGCAAGTCGGGCGATTCCATCGGCGCGCGCGTCAATGTCGTCGCCGACGGCGTGCCGGCGGGCTGGGGCGAGCCGATCTACGGCAAGCTGGACGGCGACCTCGCCGCCGCGCTGATGAGCATCAACGCGGTGAAGGGGGTGGAGATCGGCGACGGTTTCGCCGCGGTCACGCAGAAGGGCACCGAGCATCGGGACCTGATGACGCCGGCCGGGTTCCTGTCCAATCATGCCGGCGGCATCCTCGGCGGCATTTCCACCGGCCAGCAGGTCACCGCCTCCATCGTCCTTAAGCCGACCTCCAGCCGGCGCCTGCCGGGCGCGACGGTGGACGTGGACGGCCATACCGTGGACGTCGTCACCACCGGCCGGCACGACCCCTGCGTGGGTATCCGCGCCACGCCCATCGCCGAGGCGATGATGGCGCTGGTGCTGATGGACCAGGCGTTGCGCCATCGCGCGCAGTGCGGCGATGTCGGCGACGTGCCGCCCTACGTTCCCGGCAGCGTCGATGGCTGAGCTGCGGCCGCGCGTCTGGGTGTCGCAGCCGCTGGTCGACGACATCGTCGGACGGCTGGCGGCACATTTCGACGTGCAGGCGACGGCCGACGTTACCGAACACAGTCCCGAGGCCATCGCCGAAGCATTGCGCGACAGCGTCGGCGCGCTGGTGACCTTGAACGAACGCGTCGGCCCCCGGGAAATCGCCGGTGCGGAGCGGCTGCGCGCCATCGCCAACGTGGGCGTGGGCTACAACAACCTGGATATCGCGGCACTGACGCAGGCCGGTATCGTCGCGACCAACACGCCGGACGTGCTGACCGAGACCACCGCCGACTTCGGTTTCGCATTGCTGATGGCGACCGCGCGCCGCATCACCGAGGCCGAACGCTGGCTGCGCGAAGGCCAGTGGCAGCAGTGGTCGTTCGGTACGCTGCTGGGCGCGGACCTGCACGGCAGCACGCTGGGCATCGTCGGCATGGGCCGGATCGGGCAGGGGATCGCCCGTCGTGCACGCGGCTTTGGTATGCGCGTGCTGTACCACAACCGTAGCCGCCTGCCGGAGCTCGTCGAGCGTGAGTGCGGCGCGACCTATGCCGGCTTCGACGATCTGCTGGTCCAGGCCGACCACGTGATCCTGGTGCTGCCTTACTCGGCACAGGTCCACCACCTGGTCGATGCCGCGGCGCTGGCGAAGATGAAGCCCACTGCGACGCTGGTGAACATCGCGCGGGGCGGCATCGTCGATGAAGTCGCGCTCGCCGATGCACTGTCGAACGGCCGCCTGGCTGCCGCCGGCCTGGACGTGTACGAAGGCGAGCCCGCTGTGAGTCCCGAACTGCTGGCCCTGCGCAACGTGGTGCTGACCCCGCACATCGCCAGTGCCAGCCTGGCCACGCGTCGCGCCATGGTCTCGCTGGCGGTGGACAACCTGATCGCCGCGCTGGGCGAAGGGCCGGACGCGGGCCATCCGCCGTCGCCGGTCAATCCGGATGCGCTGGCTACGACCTCGACCAACAACACCATCATCGCCAAACGACAGGGAGCCTGAGGCACGCCCGCAGGTTCCCCGAACACAGCCTTCCTGTCCGCTGTCTTCACTCCCTTTTCGCGAAAACCATCTTCCATGAGCAACCAGAACCGTAGCTTCACCGTCGCCATCGTGGGCGCCACCGGCGCCGTCGGCGAAACCATGCTGTCCATCCTGGCCGAACGCGACTTTCCGGTCGGCAAGCTCGTCCTGCTGGCCTCGGCGCGTTCCGCCGGCACCCAGGTCGATTTCAAGGGTCAGAAGGTCGACGTGCTCGACCTGGAAACCTTCGACCCCACCGGCGTGGACATCGCCCTGTTCTCGGCCGGCGGCAGCGTATCGAAGGAATACGCACCGAAGTTCGCCGCCGCCGGTGCGGTGGTAATCGACAACTCCTCGACCTTCCGCTACGACGCCGACGTGCCGCTGGTGGTGTCGGAGGTCAACCCGCATGCGGCCAAGAACCGTCCGCGCGGCATCATCGCCAACCCCAACTGCTCGACCATGCAGCTGATGCCGGTGCTGGCGCCGATCCATCGCGAATACGGCATCGAACGCATCAACGTGGCCACCTACCAGTCGGTGTCCGGCGCCGGTCGCTCCGGCCTGGAGGAACTCGGCCGCCAGACCGCGCAGCTGCTGGCCTTCCAGGACATCGAGCCGAAGAAGTTCCAGGCGCAGATCGCCTTCAACCTCATCCCGCACATCGACGAGTTCCTAGCCAACGGCTATACCAAGGAAGAGATGAAGCTGGTCTGGGAGACGCGCAAGATCCTCGAGGACGACAGCATCCAGGTGAATCCCACCGCCGTGCGCGTGCCGGTGTTCTATGGCCACTCCGAAGCGGTCAACATCGAGACGAAGAAGAAGATTTCACCGGAACAGGCCCGCGAGCTGTTGCGCGCCGCCCCCGGCGTGGAAGTGGTGGACGAGCACAAGGCAGGTGGCTATCCGACACCGGTCACCCACGCGTCCGGCCGCGACCCGGTATTCGTCGGCCGCATCCGCGAGGACTTCTCGCATCCGCGTGGGCTGAACCTATGGGTGGTGGCCGACAACATCCGCAAGGGCGCGGCCCTGAACGCCGTGCAATTGGCCGAACTGGTGGCGAACGGCGGCTGAGCGGCTATAGTCGTGCCCGGGAAACATGGGGAAGGGCCGTGAAACCGAAGCACAGACCTCGGACGGCAAGACTCCGCCTGGCCGGCATGATCGGGCTGGGGCTGGCATTGCTGAGCAATGCCGCCCTCGCGCTCGGCCTGGGGGAGATCAAGGTCAAATCGCAACCCGGCCAGCCGCTGCTGGCCGAGATTCCGATCATTTCCAGCGAGCCGGGCGAGCTGGAGCAGCTGCGTGCGCGTCTGGCGTCGCCGACGACGTTCGAGCGCGTAGGTCTGCCGCGCCCGCAGGGGCTGGTCAACGAACTGGACTTCAGCGTCGCGCTGGATGAAGCCGGCCGTCCGGTCGTGCGCGTCACCAGCCGCACGCCGGTGGATGTGCCGGCGGTCAATTTCCTGATTGAAGTCGACTGGGGTCAGGGCCGTCTGGTACGCGAGTACTCCGCGCTGGTCAGCGCGCCGGGCACGCTGGCGGCGACCGGTCAGCCGGTAATCGATGCGCCGGTCGCCGCGCCCACGGATACCATTGCCCGGCCTGCCCAGCCTGTCGTGGCCACCCCGCCGGAATCCGTCCCGGCCGAACGGGCACCGCTGCCCGCGCCACCTCGCGCGCCCGCGCCCGCACCTGTTGCCGCTGCGCCGGCCCCGCAGGTCGCGCCGGGCGATGCGCTGGCGCCCGTGCGCCGTGGACAATCGCTGTCGCAGGTGGCCGCGCCGCTGGCGCGCGCGCAGGGCTACACCCTGGACCAGGCCATGGTCGCGCTGCTGCGCGCCAACCCCGAGGCCTTCATCAACGGCAACATCAACCTGCTCAAGCAGGGCGCGGTGCTGCGTGTGCCGGAGTCGGCCGAGGCGCAGACCATCCTCGAGGACGAGGCCGCCGCTCTGGTCCGCAGCCAGATCGCCGAGTGGCGACGCGCGCGCGCGCCGATCCCGCAGCCGGCCGCGGTGGTCGAGCCCGCGCCTGCGGCGACGACCGCGCCGCCGGCACCGCGCACCGCGCCTGTGGCCGACGCGCGCCTTGAAATCGCTCCCGCGGCCGCTGGCACGTCGGGTTCTGGAACGCAGTCCGGCGTGAGTGCCGGCGGTGAGGGCGAGATGTTGGCGAACGAACAGCTGCAGCAATCGAAGGAAGACCTGGCCGCGCGGGAAGCCGAGGTGCAGGAACTGCGCTCGCAGGTGGCGGAACTGGAAAAGCTCAAGGCCCAGCAGGAGAAGCTGCTGGCCATGAAGGACAGCGACCTCGCCGCGGCGCAGCAGCGCCTGGCGCAGGGCAATGGCAGCGAGGGCGGCGTCCCGGTCTGGGCGTGGGCGGGCTTCGGCCTGCTGTTCGTCGGGGCGCTGGCGTGGGGTTTCGCGCAGCGCCGCCAGCGCATTGCGCCAGCACCGGTGCCCCGCAACCCCGTGTTCGGCCATGCGCCGGCGGACAGCCGTGCCGCGGAACTGGCCGCCGCGATACCGCAGGCGGCCACGCCGGAAGCGGAGCCCGCGCCCAGTCCGGTGCTCGAGCCGGCGGTCAGCGTGCCGGTCGCCGCAGCGCCCACATCATCGCCGAAGCCTGCACCTGCGACGGGCCCCACCTGGCATGCCGGCGGCGGCACGGCGCCTGCTGCTCCGGTGACCTCGCCGCAGGCGCCTGCCGGTCGTGATCGACTGGAACTGGCGGTGGCCTATCTGGACCTGGGCGATGTGGCGACCGCGCGCGATCTGTTGAACGAGGTCGCCGCCCGCCACGACGCGGCGGCGCGCGACGAGGCGCTGCAGCTGCTGCGCGAGATCGGATGACGGGCGCGGAGTGATGTCGTGACGCGCTACGCGCTGGGCGTCGAGTACGACGGCGGCGGTTTTCTGGGATGGCAACGGCTGAGCAAGTCCGGCACGCCCGACGACACCAGCACGGTGCAGGCGGCGCTGGAAGGCGCACTGTCGTCGGTAGCCGACGCCCAGGTGGACACCATCTGCGCCGGCCGTACCGATGCCGGGGTGCATGCGCAGTGCCAGGTCGTCCACTTCGACAGCGATGCCGCGCGCACGCCGCGCGGCTGGTTGCTGGGCGCCACGGCGCGCCTGCCGCCGGCGGTCTGCGTACGCTGGTGCCAACCCGTGGCCGATGATTTCCATGCGCGGTTCTCCGCGCGCGCGCGGCGCTATCGCTACACGCTGGTGAACCGGCTGGCGCGCCCGGCGCTGGAGCGCCAATACCTGAGCTGGGAAAGGATGCCGCTGGACGCCGACGCCATGCACCGTGCCGCCCAGGTGCTGGTCGGCGAGAACGATTTCAGCGCCTTCCGCACCGTGCACTGCCAGTCGCCGCACGCGATGCGCAACCTGCACGCGATCTCCGTTGTGCGCCAGGGCGAGCGCGTGGTCGTCGAGGTGCAGGCCAATGCGTTCCTGCATCACATGGTGCGCAACATCGTCGGTTCGCTGCTGGTGGTGGGGCGCGGCGAACGGCCGGAGGGCTGGATCGGTGAACTGCTGACCGGTCGCGACCGCACCGTCGCCGGGCCGACCGCGCCGCCGGACGGCCTGGTGTTCGTCAGTCCGCTGTATCCGGCCGAATGGGGCCTGCCGTCGGAAGTGACCCTGCCTGCCGCCATCGGCTGAGCCGCCGGGTTACCCTTCCGCCATGCATACGCGCATCAAGTTCTGCGGGCTGACCCGCGCCGAGGATGTCCGCCTGGCGGTGGAGCTGGGTGCGGACTACATCGGCCTGGTGTTCGCGCCGCGCAGCCCGCGCCGGCTGCTGCTGGGCCAGGCGCGCATGCTGCGCGACCTGGTCCCGGAGGAAATCGGCGTGGTGGCGCTGGTGATGGACAATCCGCGGACCGAGATTGAGCAGATCGTCGAATCCCTGCAGCCGGACGTGCTGCAGTTCCACGGCGGCGAGGACGACGCGTTCGCCGGTTCGTTCCATCGGCCGTTCTGGAAGGCGATCGCGATGGGCGGGCAGGAAGGGGGCGCCTTCGCCAGCCTGGCGGCCTACCCGAACGCGAGCGGTTTCCTGTTCGACGGTCACGCGGCCGGCGAGCAGGGAGGCAGCGGACAGCGGTTCGACTGGCGGCAGATGCCGGAGGTCACCGACCGGCCGTGCCTGCTGGCCGGAGGCCTGTCGCCCGACAACGTCGGGCTTGCGCTGCGCACCGCACATCCGTGGGGAGTGGACGTGTCCAGCGGGATCGAGACCGCGCCCGGCGAGAAGGATCCGGAGAAGATGCGGCGCTTCGTCGACGCGGTCCGCATCGCCGACACCCGCGGCTAATCTGCGGACAGCAGATCGCGGCGCAGCCAGTCGGCCAGCAGGGGAATGCGCGCATCGGGATTGCCGCGCGCCGCGCACAGCGCCCAGGTTCCGCCGGTGTCGGCGAACCCCCACGGTGCGACGAGTCGGCCGCTGTCGAGGTCGACCTGCACCAGTTCGCGCGGCGCGATGGCGACGCCCAGCCCCGCGACCGCCGCTTCCAGCAGATACGTCAGGTGATCGAAACCGGTGCCGAGGCGTGGCGCGTCCGTCAGCTGGTGCGACGCCAGCCAGCGCGGCCACGCCTGCGGCCGCGAGGCGGTGTGCAGCAGCGGTTCGTCCAGCAGCGTGCGCGGTGGCCCATCGCGCAGGACGTCGAACCGTGCGTGGCGCGGACTGAGCACCGGGCCGATCCGCTCGGGCGCCAGCGGCCAGACCTGCCAACCCGCGGGCCACGGCGCTTCGCCCAGCAGCAGGGCGGCATCCAGCCCCGCGGCCGCGAGGTCGATGCCGCCTTCCTGCGCGGACAGATGGAGGGTCAGGTCGGGCAGGTCCGCCGCCAGGCGCTCCAGGCGGGGGATCACCCAGCGCGCCAGCAGGCTGCCCGGGCAGCCCAGCTCCAGCGCCGCCGCGCGCGGACCGCGCTGCAACGCGGTCCAGCCTGCCTGCAGTACACCGAACGCTTCGCCCGCGCTGTCGCGCAGGCGCTGGCCGTCGCTGGTCAGGGCCAGGCCCCGCCCATCACGGACGAACAGCGGACGGCCCAGTGCATCTTCGAGCGCACGGATATGGCGGCTGACCGCGCCGTGGGTGACGTGCAGTTCCCCGGCCGCCTGGCTGACGCTGCCCAGGCGGGCGGCGGCTTCGAAGGCACGGAGGGCATTCAGTGACGGCAGCGGTCGGGCCATCGCGTGAGTTTAACTCACGAATCAAGCCCGAATAGTCGATGTTCCCGAAGGTCGCTGTGCGATAACGTGAAGCATCGATTTCCCCGGACCCGATCATGCCGTCTGCCACCGACTTCCACGCCTATCCGGATGCCCATGGCCACTTCGGCCGCCATGGCGGACGTTTCGTCGCCGAAACGCTGATCGGGCCGCTGCCGGAGCTGGCCTCGGCGTATGACGCCGCCCGCGGCGATCCGGCCTTCATCGCCGCCTTCGAAAAGGATCTCAAGCATTACGTCGGCCGGCCCAGCCCGATCTACCACGCCGAGCGCCTGAGCCGCGAAGTCGGCGGCGCGCAGATCCTGTTGAAGCGGGAGGACCTGAACCACACCGGCGCGCACAAGATCAACAACACCATCGGGCAGGCGCTGCTGGCCAGCCGGATGGGCAAGAAGCGGATCATCGCCGAGACCGGTGCGGGCCAGCACGGGGTGGCCAGCGCCACCGTCGCCACCCGGCTGGGGCTGGAATGCGTGGTCTACATGGGCGCCACCGACATCGAGCGCCAGAAGATCAATGTCTACCGGATGAAGCTGCTCGGCGCGACCGTGGTGCCGGTGACCAGCGGCTCGGCGACGCTGAAGGACGCGCTGAACGAAGCCATGCGCGACTGGGTGACGAACGTGCACGACACGTTCTACATCATCGGCACCGTCGCCGGTCCGGACCCGTATCCGCGCATGGTCCGCGACTTCAACGCCGTGGTCGGCCGCGAGGCGAGGGCGCAGATGCTGTCCGACTACGGCCGCCTGCCCGATGCCATCACCGCCTGCGTCGGCGGCGGCAGCAACGCGATCGGCCTGTTCCACGCCTTCCTCAATGATCCGGGCGTGCGCATCGTCGGCGCCGAGGCAGCCGGCGACGGCATCGAGACCGGCCGCCATGCGTCCTCGCTGTCAGCGGGACGCATCGGCGTGCTGCACGGAAACCGCACCTACGTGATCTGCGACGACGATGGGCAGATCATCGAAACCCATTCCATCTCTGCCGGCCTGGACTACCCGGGCGTCGGGCCGGAGCACGCCTTCCTGAAGGACAGTGGACGCGCGGAGTATGTCGGCGTCACCGACGAGGAAGCGCTGGCCGCGTTCCACCGCCTGACCCGCACCGAGGGCATCCTGCCGGCGCTGGAATCCAGCCACGCCGTCGCCCAGGCAATCAAACTGGCGCGCGAGCTGCCCAAGGACCAGTTGGTGCTGTGCAACCTGTCCGGCCGTGGCGACAAGGACGTGCACACCATCGCCGCGCGTGAAGGCATCTCGCTCTGACGCTTTGCTCCCTCCCCTTGAAGGGGAGGGCTTACAAGCCCGACCTGCAGGATATTTCCGATGACCCGTTTCGAACAGAAATTCGCCACCCTCAAGGCCGCCGGCCGCAAGGCGCTGGTGCCGTTCATCACCGCCGGCGATCCCTCGCTGGAATCCACGGTCCCGGTGATGCATGCGCTGGTCGATGCCGGTGCGGATGTGATCGAACTGGGCGTGCCGTTCTCCGATCCGATGGCCGACGGACCCGTCATCCAGCGCAGCTCCGAGCGTGCGCTGGCCCGCGGCGCGGGACTGCGCTACGTACTGGAGGCGGTGGAGGTGTTCCGCCAGCAGGACGACACCACGCCCATCGTGCTGATGGGTTACCTGAACCCGGTGGAGATCCATGGGGCCGAGCGTTTCGCCCGTGAAGCGGTCGCGGCCGGCGTCGACGGCGTGCTGCTGGTCGACTTGCCGCCGGAAGAGGCCGAAGAGACGCGCGCGGTGTTCAACCGTGAAGGGCTGGTCCTGATCGCGCTGGCGTCGCCGACCACCTCGCCGGAACGCCTGCGGATGCTGTGCGACACCGCGCAGGGGTATCTGTACTACGTCAGTTTCGCGGGCGTGACGGGCGCGTCCGATCGCCTGGACACGGCCGCGGCGGGCGAACGGCTGAAGCAGCTGCAGGCGGGCTCCCGCGTCCCCGTGGTGGCGGGCTTCGGCATCCGGGATGCCGACAGCGCCTGCGCGATGGCGACCGATGCCGATGGCGTGGTGGTCGGCAGCGCGCTGGTGGCGGCCTTGGCCGAGGCCGGTACCGACGCCCCCTCGCGCGCCTCGGCCTTCCTGGCGCCGCTGCGCGCGGCGCTGGACGCCTGACCCACCGTACGGCTGTGCATGGACGACTGAGCTAAACTGCCGCGCTCATCCATTGGGCCCCTCCCGGGGCAGGCAGCAAGACCACGCATGAGCTGGCTCAGCAAACTGATGCCGTCGGGCATCCGCACCGAAGGCAACGCAGGCAAGAGCAAACGCAGCGTCCCCGAGGGGCTGTGGGAAAAATGCGACCGCTGCGGCGCGGTGCTGTACCGGCCGGAGCTGGAGGAAAACCTGGAGGTCTGCCCGAAGTGCAGCTTCCACATGCCGATCCGTGCCCGTGCGCGCATGGCGGCGCTGTTCGATCCTGGCAGCACCCGCGAGATCGGCGCCGCGCTGGGCCCGACCGACGTGCTGAAGTTCAAGGACCAGAAGAAGTACGCCGACCGCATCAAGGCCGCGCAGAAGAGCACCGGCGAGCGCGATGCGCTGATCACCCTGCAGGGCACGCTGAAGGGCCGCGACCTGGTCGCCAGCGCCTTCGACTTCGCCTACATGGGCGGTTCGATGGGGTCGGTGGTGGGCGAGCGCTTCTCGCTGGGCGCGGAGCGCGCGCTGGAGATCGGTTCGCCGTTCGTGTGCTTCTCCGCCAGCGGCGGTGCGCGCATGCAGGAAAGCCTGTTTTCGCTGATGCAGATGGCCAAGACCTCGGCCGCGCTGGGCAGGCTGCGCGAAGCCGGCCTGCCGTACATCTCGGTGATGACGCACCCCACCACCGGCGGCGTGTCGGCCAGCTTCGCGATGCTGGGCGACATCAACCTGGCCGAACCGGAGGCGCTGATCGGCTTCGCCGGCCCGCGCGTGATCGAGCAGACCGTCCGCGAGACCCTGCCGGAAGGCTTCCAGCGTTCCGAGTTCCTGCTGTCGCACGGCGCGATCGACCAGATCTGCGACCGCCGCGAGATGCGTGACCGCCTGGCCGACCTGCTGGCGTTGCTGATGAGACAGCCCAAGCCGCAGGACAGCGAACTGGTGACCGCATGAGCCGCAAATACTTCGGAACCGACGGCATCCGTGGCCGCGTCGGCACCAGCCCCATTTCCGCCGATTTCGTGCTGCGCCTGGGCAATGCCCTGGGCCGCGTGCTGTGCGAGAAGGCGGGCGGTGCGCGTCCGGTCGTGGTGATCGGCAAGGACACCCGCATCTCCGGCTACATGTTCGAAGCCGCGCTCGAGGCCGGCCTGGTGGCCGCAGGCGCCGACGTACAGCTGATGGGACCGATGCCCACGCCGGCGGTCGCGTTCCTGACACGCACGCTGGGCGCCGATGCCGGCATCGTCATCAGTGCCTCGCATAACCCGCACTACGACAACGGCATCAAGTTCTTCTCCGCCGAGGGCGAGAAGCTGGATGAGGCGACGGAGCTGGCCATCGAGGCCGCGATCGATGCGCCGTTCTTCACCGCCGAGTCCGAGAAGCTGGGCAAGGCGATCCGCACGCGCGACGCGGTCGGTCGCTACATGGAATTCTGCAAGGCCAGCGTGCCGCGCCGCTTCGACCTGAAGGGGCTGAAGGTGGTGCTGGACTGCGCGCACGGCGCCACGTACCACATCGCGCCGCTGCTGTTCCGCGAGCTGGGCGCCGACGTGATCACCATCGGTGCCGAGCCCAACGGCGTCAACATCAACGACGGCGTGGGTTCGATGCATGTGGAGAGTCTCGCCGCCAAGGTACGCGAGACCGGTGCCCACCTCGGCGTCGCTTTCGACGGTGACGGCGACCGCGTGCTGATGGCCGACGCCGATGGCGTACCGGTGGATGGCGACCAGCTGATCTACCTGCTGGCGCGCGACTGGCAGGCCAGCGGCCGCCTGCGTGGGCCCGTGGTCGGCACGCTGATGACCAACTACGGCCTGGAGCGCGCACTCGCCAAGCTGGAAATCCCGTTCGTCCGCACCAAGGTGGGCGACCGCTACGTGCATCAGGCGTTGGTCGAAGGGAATGCGGTGCTGGGCGGCGAAGCCTCCGGACACCTGCTGTGCCTGGACCGCACCACCACGGGCGATGCCATCATCGCCGCGCTGCAGGTGCTGGAAGCCCTGCGCCGCCGCCGGCAGACGCTGCGCGACGCCCTGGACGGGCTGACCATGCTGCCGCAGAAGACCATCAACGTGAAGCTGGCCAACGGCGCCAAGCCCACCGAAGCCCCCAGCGTGCAGGCCGCGCTGATGCAGGCGCAGGCGGCGGTGTCCGGGCGCGGTCGCGCGTTCCTGCGTCCCTCCGGCACCGAGCCGGTCGTGCGTGTCACGGTCGAAGCCGATGACGACGCGCTGGTGAAGAGCACGCTGGAAACGCTCGCCGACGCCGTGCGCGCCGCCGCCGCGGCTTGAGCCGGATCAATGAACTTTCGGCGCGGCGATGGTCCCATGGCCTCCCGCGCCTTTTCCCTGCTGGAGCAGATTGCATGAGCGCCCGAATCCCTACGCTGGACATCACCCGTTTCGATACCGACCGCGATGCGTTCGTCGCAGAACTCGGTGCGGCCTATCGCGAATGGGGCTTCGCCGGCATTCGCAACCACGGCATCCCGCAGGCGCAGATCGATGCCGCGTACGACGTGTTCAAGCGTTTCTTCGCGCTGCCGGATGAGGTGAAGAAGAAGTACCACGTGCCCGGCGGCGGCGGCGCGCGCGGCTACACGCCGTTCGGCGTGGAGACTGCGAAGGACTCCAAGCACTTCGACCTGAAGGAGTTCTGGCATATCGGCCGCGAGATTCCCGGGGATTCCGAATACCGCGACGTGATGCCGCCGAACCTGTGGCCGGCCGAAGTGCCCGGCTTCCGCGAGCACGGCTACGGCCTGTACCAGGCGCTGGACCAGCTGGGTTCGCGCGTGCTGTCGGCCCTGGCCCTGCACATCGGCCTGCCGGAAGATTATTTCGCCGACAAGACCGATTCCGGCAACTCGATCCTGCGCCCGATCCACTACCCGCCGATCACCGCCGACGACATCCCCAACGTGCGCGCCGGCGCGCACGAGGACATCAACCTCATCACGCTGCTGGTGGGCGCCAGCGCCGCGGGCCTGGAAGTGCTCTCAAAGAAGGGCGAGTGGGTGCCGTTCACGTCCGATGCCGACACCATCGTGGTCAACATCGGCGACATGCTGCAGCGCCTGACCAACCACGTGTACCCGTCCACCACCCACCGCGTGACCAATCCCCCGGGCGAACAGGCACGCCAGCCGCGTTACTCGGTGCCGTTCTTCCTGCACCCGAATCCGGATTTCCTGATCGACGTACTGCCGTCCACGATCACGCCCGACAACCCGAAGCGCTACCCCGAGCCGATCACCGCGCAGGGCTATCTGGAAGAGCGCCTGCGCGAGATCAAGCTGAAGTAAGCGCGCCACTTCCCGCGATACTTGCATCCCATGACGCCGGCTTGCCGGCGTCGTGCGTTTCCGGCCATTCAGTCGAGCGGGCGAACCTTGCGCGAGTTGCGCGCCATCATCCCCATCGCCACGCGGTGCGGCAGCATTTTCACGATGGCGTGCAGCACCCGGTAGCGCCATCCGGGCACCACCAGCACCTGGCCGCGCTCGTTGCCGTCGATGCCGGCGCACGCCACGTCCTCGGCCTGCAGCCACATCCCCGGCGACACCCGCATGCGGGCGCGCGTGCCGGTGACATCGTGGAATTCGGAATAGGTGAAACCCGGGCAGAGCGCGGTGACGTGGACGCCGCGGTCGGCGTTCTCCAGTGCCAGTGCTTCGCTGAACTTCAGCAGGAAACTTTTGGCCGGTGCGTACAGGGTCTGCCCGTCGGCGGCCGGCATCAGGGCGGCGAATGATGCGACGTTGAGGATCCGTCCCCGTCCGTCGGCGCGGATCGCGGGCAGCAGCCGCCAGGTGAGCTCGCATACGGCGGTGGTCATCACCTGCATGAACGCGGCGTGGTCGGCCCAGTCGCTGCTGCGGTAGCGTCCCGGCATGCCGTAGCCGGCGTTGTTGACCAGGATGCGGATCCGCACCCCGCGCCGATCCAGTTCCTCCACCAGGCCGGCCGGCGCGGCGGGTTCGGCCAGGTCGGCGGCCACCACTTCCACCGCCACCTGTGCCCGCAGCTCCTCCGCCCGGGCATGCAGCCGATCCGCGCGCCGGGCGGTGAGCACCAGTGGCACGCCCCGGCGCGCATACTCGCGTGCGATCCGTTCGCCGATGCCGCTGGAAGCGCCGGTCACCAGCGCATAGCCCGGAGGCGGGGCAGGGGAGGCAGAGGGCATGGACGACGCCTGTGCGGACATAGGACGGGAAAGATAGCGCGGCCGGTAGGTGCGTTGCCCAACATCGGCTAGACTGCGCGGCCCCGAACTGGACAGGAATTGGTCTTATGCGTCGCAAGCTCGTGGCCGGCAACTGGAAGCTCCATGGCACCCGTCAATTCGCCACGGCGCTGATGGACGAACTGGTCGCGGGCCTGCCGCTGGAGGGGGTGGACGTGCTGGTCCTGCCGCCGCTGCCCTATCTGGGCGAACTGATCGAGGATTACGGCGACCGTGGCGTGGCCTTCGGCGCGCAGGACGTCAGCAGCAACGAGAAGGGCGCCTATACCGGCGAAGTCTCGGCGTCGATGCTGGTCGACGTGGGTGCACGCTATGGCCTGGTGGGCCATTCCGAGCGCCGGCAATACCACAACGAGAGCAGCGAATTCGTGGCCCGCAAGTTCGTCGCGGCCAAGCACGCAGGCCTGATCCCGGTGCTCTGCGTGGGTGAGACCGAGCAGCAGCGCAGGGACGGGCAGACCGAGTTCCGCATCCTCAAGCAGCTGGAAGCCGTATTCGACCTGGCGGGCCCGCAGGCCTTCGAACGTGCCGTCATCGCTTACGAGCCGGTCTGGGCCATCGGCACCGGGCTGACCGCCACCCCGGCCCAGGCGCAGGCCGTGCATGCCTTCATCCGTGGCGAAGTGGCCGCGCGCGATGCTAGAATCGCCGATTCGTTGCCCCTCCTGTACGGGGGCAGCGTCAAGCCCGACAACGCCGCGGAACTGTTCTCGCAGCCTGATGTCGATGGAGGGCTGGTGGGCGGTGCTTCGCTGGTCGCCCGGGATTTCCTGGCCATCGCGCGAGCGGCGGCCGGCCGGGGCTGACCCGGCAAGACCGGCCCCGCAGGGGGCCGACGACTCAACCGGTTGAGACTGATTCCAAATGTGGATGTTGATCCTGAATGTGGTGTACGTGCTGGTGGCCATCGCCATCATCGCGCTGGTGCTGATGCAGCGTGGTTCCGGCGCACAGGCCGGCTCCGGCTTCGGTGCGGGTGCCTCCGGTACGGTGTTCGGTGCGCGCGGCGCGTCCAACTTCCTCTCCAAGAGCACCAAATGGCTGGCCATCGCGTTCTTCGGTATCAGCCTGTTCATGGCCTGGTATGCCACGCACAGCGCACGTCCGGCCGCGCAGCAGAACCTCGGCGTGATGTCGCAGCTGCCTGCAGCGGCCGAAGCGCCGGTGGGTGACCTGCCCAAGCCGTCGACCGTGCCGAGCACGCCGATCCAGCAGGCGCCTGCCGCGCCGGCCGGCAATGCGCCCGCTGCGCCGCAGCAGGCCGCGCCTGCGTCCGAGCAGCCTCCGGTAACCCCGTCGCAAGGCGGCTGAGCCCGGATACAATGGCGGGACGCGACAGGCGTCGCGCAGGTTTCAATGCCCAGGTGGCGGAATTGGTAGACGCACTACCTTGAGGTGGTAGCGACGAAAGTCGTAGGGGTTCGAGTCCCCTCTTGGGCACCAACACCGGCGGGTCGGCGGCAGCGTCGTTCCCGACACAAAAAACCCGCCTTACGGCGGGTTTTTTCTTTTGCCGGCAAGCTTAAAAAGCGCGGGTAATCGTTTACTAGCTAGTTCACAAACCGTTACAATCCCGCCGATTCATCGGATGCCCGGTACGTGCTGCGGAAGGGCGCCCGCGGAAGGTGGGTCCGGGCGGTTTCGCTGCGGGCCGGTCGCCACAAGCGACGCGGCCAGGCCTGCGATGCGAGCCCGATGCATGCCGGACCGCGCCCCCGCGCGTCGGCGGATAGGACAAGAAGAGACAAGCGAGTGCTGGCCAATTACCTGCCCACCCTGTTGTTCCTGATCGTCGCCACCGGCATCGGCATCGCGCTGATGGTGGCCGGACGCTTCCTCGGTCCGCGTCGTCCCGACGCGCAGAAGCTGTCCCCGTACGAATGCGGCTTCGAGGCCTTCGAGGACGCGCGCATGAAGTTCGACGTGCGCTACTACCTGATCGCCATCCAGTTCATCGTGTTCGATCTGGAAATCATCTTCATTGTTCCGTGGACGCTGGTGTTCCAGGAGCTGGGTCCGCGTGCGCTGGTCACGATGGGCCTGTTCGTGGGCATGCTGTTCCTCGGCTTCGTTTACGTTTGGAAGAAGGGAGCGCTCGAATGGGAGTGATCCAGACCGTCGACCGTCTGATGAACAACCCGATCCCGGAAGGGCGGGTGGACGACATCCTGCGCCCCGAAGGCGACAACCCGCTGCTGGAAAAGGGCTACGTGACCACCAGCGTCGACGCGCTGATGAACTGGGCGCGCACCGGTTCGATGTGGCCGATGACGTTCGGCCTGGCCTGCTGTGCGGTGGAGATGATGCACGCCGGCACCTCGCGCCTGGACCTGGACCGTTACGGCGTGGTGTTCCGCCCGTCGCCGCGCCAGTCCGACGTGATGATCGTGGCCGGCACGCTGGTCAACAAGATGGCCCCGGCGCTGCGCAAGGTCTACGACCAGATGCCCGACCCCAAATGGGTCATCTCGATGGGCAGCTGCGCCAACGGCGGTGGCTACTACCACTACTCGTACTCGGTGGTGCGCGGCTGCGACCGCGTGGTGCCGGTGGACGTGTACGTGCCCGGTTGCCCGCCCACGGCCGAAGCGCTGGTGTACGGCATCCTGCAGTTGCAGAAGAAGATCTGGCGCACGCAGACCATCGCACGCTGATCCGTCTCTCCCCCGATCCCTTTCTCTAGAGCACGCCACGCCCCATGGCTGAGCAAGCTGCAAACTTCACCGACCGGTTGCGCGCGCGTTTCAGCGACGCGACGGTCAGCGTCGCCGAGCCGCGCGGCGAAATCACCCTGGAAGTGCCGTCCGCGTCCTGGCACGCCGTGGCGCTGGCCCTGCGCGACGAATTCGGCTTCGAGCAGGCCGTCGACATCAGCGGCGTGGACTACCTGGGCTACGGCAGCGCCGAGTGGGATACCGCCGACGTGTCGTCCGAGGGCTTCAGTCGTGGCGTCGAGGGCTTCGGTCCGGGCCGCTTCAACTGGGAACAGCGTCCGCGCGACGCCGCCCGCCCCAATCGCTTCGCCGTGGTGCTGCACCTGCTGTCCTACCAGCACAACCGCCGCGTGCGCGTGCGCTGCTTCGCGCCGGACGACGGCCTGCCGGTCGTCGCCTCGCTCTGCGACGTGTGGCCGGGCCTGAACTGGTTCGAACGCGAGGCCTTCGACCTGTACGGCATCATCTTCGAGGGTCACCCGGACCTGCGCCGCATCCTGACCGACTACGGTTTCGTCGGCCATCCGTTCCGCAAGGACTTCCCGCTGATCGGCAACGTTGAAGTCCGCTACGACGAAGAGAAGAAGCGCGTGGTGTACGAGCCGGTCACCTCGGTCGAGCCGCGCGTCGGCGTGCCGCGCGTGATCCGCGACGACGCGCGCTACCAGACCGCCGCTGGCGAAGCCGCCGCGCGTGAGGGCAAGGCATGAGCAATCCGCAATCCGGCACTGCGTTCGCCAGCAACCCTGCCGAAGCCAAGCAGGAGATCCGCAACTACACGCTGAATTTCGGCCCGCAGCATCCGGCCGCGCATGGCGTGCTGCGCCTGATCCTGGAAATGGACGGTGAAACCATCGTCCGTGCCGACCCGCACGTGGGCCTGCTGCACCGGGGCACCGAGAAGCTGGCCGAGTCCAAGCCGTTCAACCAGTCGATCGGCTACATGGATCGCCTGGACTACGTGTCCATGATGTGCAACGAGCACGCCTACGTGCGTGCCATCGAGACCCTGCTGGGCATCGAGGCGCCGGAGCGGGCGCAGTACATCCGCACGATGTTCGACGAGATCACCCGCATCCTGAACCACCTGATGTGGGTCGGCTCCAACGCACTCGACCTGGGTGCGATGGCGGTCATGCTGTACGCCTTTCGCGAGCGCGAAGAACTGATGGACTGCTACGAAGCGGTCAGCGGCGCGCGCATGCATGCGGCGTATTACCGGCCGGGCGGCGTCTACCGCGATCTGCCGGACCGGATGCCGAAGTACAAGGAATCGCCCTGGCGCAAGGGCAAGGCGCTCAAGCAGTTCAATCAGGCGCGTGAAGGCTCGCTGCTGGACTTCCTGGAAGACTTCACCAACGAGTTCCCCAAGCGCGTCGACGAGTACGAGACGCTGCTCACCGACAACCGCATCTGGAAGCAGCGTACCGTCGGCATCGGCGTGGTCGCGCCGGAGCAGGCGCGCGCCTGGGGCATGACCGGCGCGATGCTGCGTGGTTCCGGCGTCGCCTGGGACCTGCGCAAGAAGCAGCCCTACGCGAAGTACGATGCGGTCGATTTCGACATCCCCGTGGGAGTGAACGGCGACTGCTACGACCGTTATCTGGTGCGCGTGGCCGAGATGCGCCAGTCCAACCGCATCATCAAGCAGTGCGTGCAGTGGCTGAAGGCCAATCCGGGCCCGGTCATGGTGCAGAACTTCAAGGTCGCCCCTCCCAAGCGCGAGGAGATGAAGGACGACATGGAAGCGCTGATCCATCACTTCAAGCTCTTCAGCGAAGGCTACTGCGTGCCGGCCGGCGAGACTTATGCCGCGGTCGAGGCGCCGAAGGGCGAGTTCGGCTGCTATCTGGTGTCCGACGGCGCCAACAAGCCGTTCCGCGTGAAGCTGCGCGCGCCGGGCTTCGCGCACCTGTCCTCGATGGACGAGATCGTGCGCGGCCACATGCTCCCCGACGTCGTCGCGATGATCGGTACCTATGATCTTGTCTTTGGTGAGGTGGACCGATGAGGGCCACGGGTAATTTCGAAGCGGCGCAGAACGTCGATCCGCTGGTGGCGTTGAGCGATAAGACGCGCGCGCACATCGACCATTGGCTGACCAAGTTTCCGCCGGACCGCAAGCGCTCTGCGGTGCTGCAGGGCCTGCATGCCGCGCAGGAGCAGAACAACGGCTGGCTGACCGACGAACTGATCGCCGCCGTCGCCAAGTACCTGGACCTGCCGCCGGTGTGGGCCTACGAGGTCGCCAGTTTCTACTCGATGTTCGAGACCGAGAAGGTCGGCCGCAACAACGTCGCCTTCTGCACCAACATCAGCTGCTGGCTCAACGGCGCCCAGGACCTGGTCGCGCACGCCGAGAAGAAGCTGGGCTGCAAGCTGGGCGAATCCACGGCCGACGGCCGCGTGTACCTGAAGCGCGAAGAAGAGTGCGTGGCCGCGTGCTGCGGCGCGCCGGTCGTGGTCATCAACGGCCATTACCACGAGAAGCTGACGCCGGCGAAGGTCGACGAGCTGCTGGACGGGCTGGAGTAAGCACATGGCAGGCCATTCCCCAGATTCAAACAAGCATGGTTCAGAAGGCTACGGCCCGGTCGGCCCGGCTCCCAAGGAGCACCAGGCCGTCTACACCACGCTGCATTTCGACAAGCCGTGGTCGTACGAGAACTACCTGAAGACCGGCGGTTACGCCGCGCTGCGCAAGATCATCGAAGAGAAGATCCCGCCGGCCGACGTCGTCGAGATGGTCAAACAGTCCGGCCTGCGCGGCCGCGGCGGCGCGGGTTTCCCGACCGGCCTGAAGTGGAGCTTCATGCCCAAGGGCGACATGCAGAAGTACATCCTCTGCAACTCGGATGAATCCGAGCCCGGCACCGCCAAGGACCGCGACATCCTGCGCTACAACCCGCATGCGGTGATCGAGGGCATGGCGATCGCCTGCTACGCCACCGGTTCGACCGTGGGCTACAACTACCTGCGCGGCGAGTTCCACCACGAGCCGTTCGAGCACCTGGAAGAAGCCACCGCCGAGGCCTACAAGCACGGCTGGCTGGGCAAGAACATCCTCGGTTCGGGCGTGGACATCGACCTGTACAACGCACTGGGCGCGGGTGCCTACATCTGCGGCGAAGAGACCGCGCTGATGGAGTCGCTGGAAGGAAAGAAGGGCCAGCCGCGCTTCAAGCCGCCGTTCCCGGCCAATTTCGGCCTGTACGGCAAGCCGACCACGATCAACAACACCGAGACCTACGCCTCGGTGCCCGCCATCGTGCGCAATGGCGCCGAGTGGTTCATGAACCTGGGCAAGCCGAACAACGGCGGCTGCAAGATCTTCTCGGTGTCCGGCCACGTCGCGCGTCCGGGCAACCATGATATCCGGCTGGGCACGCCGTTCGCCGACCTGCTGGAGCTGTGCGGCGGCATGCGCGAAGGCCGCAAGCTGAAGGCCGTCATTCCGGGCGGTTCCTCGATGCCGGTGCTGCCGGGCGAGGTGATGATGGGCCTGACGATGGACTACGACGCCATCCAGAAGGCCGGTTCCGGCCTGGGGTCGGGTGCCGTCATCGTGATGGACGACACCACCTGCATGGTGCGTGCGTGCCAGCGCATCGCGCGCTTCTACTACAAGGAAAGCTGCGGTCAGTGCACGCCGTGCCGCGAAGGCACCGGCTGGATGTACCGCATGCTGACCCGCATCGCCGAACAGAAGGCGACGCTGGACGACCTGCACATGCTGAAGGCGGCCGCCGGCCAGATCGAAGGCCACACCATCTGCGCCTTCGGCGAGGCCGCCGCATGGCCGGTGCAGGGCTTCCTGCGCCACTTCTGGAACGAATTCGAATACGCGATCGTCAACAAGCGCTTCCTGGTCGACGACCAGCGCGCCGGTACGGTCATTGAGAGCAAGGTGGCCGCATGAGTGCGCAGCCCGTCAACCCGAACCTGCCGCCGGACCACGTCACCGTCTTCATCGACGGCGTGGAGCTGGCCGCACCGAAGGGTTCGATGATCATCCAGGCGGCCGACAAGGCCGGCATCCCGATCCCGCGCTTCTGCTACCACGAGAAGCTGCCGATCGCAGCGAACTGCCGCATGTGCCTGGTGGAAGTGGAGAAGATGCCGAAGCCGGCACCGGCCTGCGCCACGCCGGTGATGGATGGCATGAAGATCGCCACGCGCAGCGACAAGGCGCTGAAGTCGCAGCGCAACGTGATGGAATTCCTGCTGATCAACCATCCGCTGGACTGCCCGATCTGCGACCAGGGCGGCGAGTGCGAACTGCAGGACCTGTCGCTGGGCTATGGCCGTTCGGTCAGCCGCTTCCAGGACCGCAAGCGCGTGGTGCCGGACGAGGACATCGGTCCGCTGGTCGCCACCGAGATGACCCGCTGCATCCAGTGCACGCGGTGCGTGCGCTTCACCGCGGACGTGGCCGGCACGTACGAGCTGGGCGGCATGTACCGCGGCGAGAACCTGCAGATCGGCACCTACGACGGCAAGCCGCTGACCACCGAACTTTCCGGCAACGTCATCGACGTCTGCCCGGTGGGTGCGCTGACCAACAAGGTGTTCCAGTTCCGCGCCCGTCCGTGGGAACTGATCGCGCGCGAATCCGTCGGCTTCCACGATGCGATGGGCTCCAACCTGTTCCATCACGCGCGCCGCGGCCAGGTGCTGCGTACCGTCCCGCGCGAGAACGAGGCGGTCAACGAGTGCTGGCTGTCCGACCGCGACCGCTACTCGCACCAGGGCCTGTATGCCGAGGACCGCGCAGTGAAGCCGCTGCAGAAGGTCAATGGCGAGTGGCGCGAAGTGTCGTGGGCGGAAGGCCTGTCCGCCGCGGCCGAGATCCTGCGCGCGAATCGTGGCGACAGCCTCGGCGTGCTGGTGCATCCGGCCGTGTCGAACGAGGAGGGCGGCCTGCTGGCCAGGCTGGCCGAAGGCCTGGGCACCGGCAACCTGGACCACCGCATCAACAACCGCGACTTCTCCGACGGTGCCGTCGCTGAGCCGTTCGCGCTGCCGCTGGCGGAGATCGAGCAGGCCGATGTCATCGTGCTGTTCGGCACCCACATCCGCCATGAGTTGCCGCTGCTGCACCAGCGCATCCGCAAGGCCGTCCGCAAGGGCGCCAAGGTGCACGTGGTCAATCCGGTCGATTTCGACTTCGCCTTCAGCATCGCCGGCAAGCGCATCGTCGCGCCATCGCAGCTGGCCGGCGCCCTCAATGACGCCGCGTTGCGCGATGTCGCCAAGGCCGCCAATCGTGCCGTGGTGATCGTCGGCGGCATTGCCGAGAACCATCCGCAGGCCGCCGCCATGCGTTCCGCCGCAGACGACTTCGCCGCCGCGACGGGCGCCTCGCTGTGCCGCATTCCGCAGGGTGCCAATGCCGTCGGCCTGGCGCGCCATGGCGTGCTGCCGAGCGGTCGCGATGTGGCCGGCATGTTCGCCGAGCCGCGCAGCGCCTACGTCATCTACGGCATCGAGCCGGGCCTGGATTTCGCCGACACGCCGGCCGCCACCAAGGCGTTGGCATCAGCGAAGGTCGTGGCCTTCAGCCATTTCGCCTGCACGTCCACGCGCGACGTCGCGGACGTGATCCTGCCGATCGGCGCGCTGCCCGAGGTCGAGGCTACGCTGACCAATCTCGATGGCAAGAACCAGCACACCCAGGCCTCCGGCAAGCTGCCGGGTGAGGCCCGCGAGGGCTGGAAGGTGTTGCGCGCCCTGGGGGGCGAACTGCAGCTGGCCGGTTTCGAGTTCACCGATGCGGCCGGGATGCGCGACGCAATCAGCAACACCAAGCCCGTCGCCATCGCGAAATCCGCAGCACCTGCGGCCAGTGCCCAAGGCTTGGAACTGGCCGTCAGCGCGGCGATCTACCGGACCGACGGTACGGTCCGCCGGGCGGAAGCGCTGCAGGCGCATCCGCTGAATGTCGGCGCCCGCATCGTGTTGAACCCGGCCGACGCGCAGGCCGCCGGCGTGGCCGATGGGCAGGTCGCCAAGGTCGGCAACGGCATCGGCACCGCTGCGTTGGCGGTGGTGGTGGACGCCCGCGTCGCCGCGGGTGCCGCCTGGATCGAAAGCGGCTACGGCGCCACGGCGCCGCTGGGTGCCGGACGCGTGACGGTGGTGAGCGCATGAACGAACTCCTGATCAACGCTGTCGGTCCCTTGCGCGAGTGGTTCTTCGGGCTGGGCGACATCGGCATGGTGCTGTGGATCGTGCTGAAGATCCTGGCGATCGCCATGCCGGTGATCATCTCGGTCGCGTTCTACGTGGTCTGGGAACGTAAGCTGATCGGCTGGATGCACGTGCGCCACGGTCCGATGTACGTGGGCATGGGCATCTTCCAGGCCTTCGCCGACGTCTTCAAACTGCTGTTCAAGGAAATCATCCAGCCCAGCAGTGCGCAGAAGGCGATGTACGTGATCGCGCCGCTGATCGTGCTGGCCCCGGCGTTCGCCGCGTGGGCGGTGGTGCCGTTCGACTACCAGCTGGTGCTGTCCAACGCCAACGCCGGCCTGTTGTACCTGCTGGCGATGACCTCGCTGGGCGTGTACGGCATCATCATCGCGGGCTGGGCGTCGAACTCGAAGTACGCCTTCCTCGGCGCCATGCGCTCGGCCGCGCAGGTCGTCAGCTACGAGATCGCGATGGGCTTCGCGCTGGTGGGCGTGCTGATCGCCGCCGGCAGCCTGAACCTGACCGACATCGTCATGGCGCAGTCCGGCAACGCCGGCTTCTTCGAGTGGTTCTGGCTGCCGCTGTTCCCGCTGTTCATCGTGTACTGGGTGTCCGGCGTCGCCGAGACCAACCGCTCGCCGTTCGACGTGGTGGAAGGCGAGTCTGAGATCGTCGCCGGCCACATGGTCGAGTATTCGGGTGCGGCGTTCGCGCTGTTCTTCCTGGCCGAATACGCCAACATGATCCTGGTCAGCTTCCTGGTGTCGCTGTTCTTCCTGGGTGGCTGGCTCAGCCCGCTGCAGGGCTGGATCACCGCCGACGTGTCGCCGTGGATCGACTGGATCTGGACCGGCGGCTGGCCGTGGCTGCTGCTGAAGGTGCTGTTCTTCGCCAGTGCGTACATCTGGTTCCGCGCCAGCTTCCCGCGTTACCGCTACGACCAGATCATGCGCCTGGGCTGGAAGGTGTTCATCCCGCTCACGATCTTCTGGATCGCGGTGACGGCGTTGCTGGTGTTCTTCGGCGTGTTCGAGAAGGGTGTGTAAGACATGAGCAAGGTTGTGCACTACTTCAAGAGCCTGATGCTGCTGGAGCTGCTCCAGGGCCTGTGGCTGACGCTGAAGTACACCTTCAAGCCGAAGTACACGCTGATGTACCCGATGGAGAAGTTCCCGCAGTCGCCTCGCTTCCGCGGCCTGCACGCGCTGCGCCGGTATCCGAACGGCGAGGAGCGCTGCATCGCGTGCAAGCTGTGTGAGGCCGTGTGCCCCGCGCTGGCGATCACCATCGACTCGGCTCCGCGCGAGGACGGCACCCGCCGTACCACGCGCTACGACATCGACCTGTTCAAGTGCATCTACTGCGGCTTCTGCGAGGAAAGCTGCCCGGTGGACTCGATCGTGGAAACGCACGTGCTGGAGTACCACTTCGACAAGCGCGGGCAGAACATCGTCACCAAGCCGCAGCTGCTGGCGATCGGCGACCGGCTGGAAGCCGAGATCGCCGAGCGCCGCGCCGCCGACGCCGCCTTCCGTTGAGGTCCGAAGCATGGATTGGGTCCTGATCAGTTTCTACGCCTTCGCCACCGTCGCGGTCGTCGCCGCCGGCGCGGTGATCAGCGTGCGCAACCCGGTGCATGCCGTGCTGTGCCTCATCCTGACGTTCTTCTCGGTGGCCTGCACCTGGCTGCTGGTGGGCGCGGAGTTCCTGGGCGTGGCCCTGATCCTCGTCTATGTGGGCGCGGTGATGGTGCTGTTCCTGTTCGTGGTGATGATGCTGGACATCGACATCGTGAAGATCCGCGAGGGCTGGGTGAAGTTCCTCCCGATCGGCCTGCTGGTCGCCGTGGTGATGCTGGGCCAGATGCTGGTGCTGATCGGCATCAAGGCGCGCACGGCCACGCCGTTCCCGGACAATGCCGCATCGGCCGCCGCGGAGGTATCCAATACCGCCTGGCTGGCGCGCACGCTGTTCACCGAGTTCCTGCTGCCGTTCGAGTTCGCCGCCGTCATCCTGACCGTGGCCGTCGTGGCCGCGGTGATGCTGACGCTGCGCAAGCGCACCGGCACCAAGGCGCAGGACCCGGCCGAGCAGTCGCGCGTGAAGGCGAGCGACCGCATCCGCATGGTGTCCATGCCGGCCGAGAAGCCGGTGCGTGACGTGCCGGCCAGTGCGCCGGCGGAAGGGGAGGGCAAGGCATGATTTCCGTAGGCCATCTGCTGGCGCTCGGCGCGGTGCTGTTCTGCATCAGCCTGGCCGGCATCTTCCTGAACCGGAAGAACGTCATCGTCCTGCTGATGTCGATCGAGCTGATGCTGCTGTCGGTCAACATCAACTTCGTCGCCTTCTCGCGCGAACTGGGCGACGCCGCCGGTCAGATCTTCGTGTTCTTCATCCTCACCGTGGCCGCGGCCGAGGCCGCCATCGGCCTGGCGATCCTGGTCACCCTGTTCCGCACGCGGCGCACGATCAACGTGGCCGAAGTCGATACGCTCAAAGGCTGATGCACCGATGACCGGTATGGAAGTCCCCCTCTCCAAGAACGTGCTGCTGGCCATCGTGCTGGCGCCGCTGCTGGGCTCGATCATCGCCGGCCTGTTCGGCCGCCTGGTCGGCCGTGCGGGCGCACACACGGCCACCATCCTGGGCGTGGCGGTCAGCTGCGCGCTGTCCTGCTGGGTGCTGTACCAGCTGGTGGTGCAGGGCGCGTCGCCGTTCAACGAGAACCTGTACACGTTCTTCGAGGTCGGCAACTACACCGGCCACGTCGGCTTCATGATCGACAAGCTGACGGCGATGATGATGGTCGTGGTGACCTTCGTGTCGATGCTCGTCCACCTGTACACGATCGGCTACATGGCGGAAGACCCGGGCTACCAGCGCTTCTTCAGCTACATCTCGCTGTTCACCTTCAGCATGCTGATGCTGGTGATGAGCAACAACTTCCTGCAGCTGTTCTTCGGCTGGGAAGCGGTCGGCCTGGTGTCGTACCTGCTGATCGGCTTCTGGTTCAAGCGGCCCACGGCGATCTTCGCCAACATGAAGGCCTTCCTGGTCAATCGCGTGGGCGACTTCGGCTTCCTGCTGGGCATCGGCTGCGTGCTGCTGATGTTCGGCACCCTGGACTACGCCACCGTGTTCGCCAATGCCACGCTGCTGGCGGGCAAGGCCGTGCCGGTGTGGAGCGGGGCCGTGACGATGTTCGGCCAGACCTGGCAGGTGCTGGACCAGCCGGTGATCTGGTCGATGGCCACGCTGACCTGCATCTGCCTTTTCATCGGCGCGATGGGCAAGTCGGCCCAGGTGCCGTTGCACGTGTGGCTGCCGGATTCGATGGAAGGCCCCACCCCGATCTCCGCGCTGATCCACGCCGCGACGATGGTGACGGCCGGCATCTTCATGGTGGCGCGCATGTCGCCGTTGTTCGAGCTGTCGCAGACGGCCCTGGACTTCGTGCTGTTCATCGGCGCCACCACCGCGCTGTTCACTGGCCTGATCGGCATCGTGCAGAACGACATCAAGCGCGTGGTGGCGTACTCCACGCTGTCGCAGCTGGGCTACATGACGGTGGCGCTGGGCGTGTCGGCCTACTCGGCGGCCGTGTTCCACCTGATGACGCACGCCTTCTTTAAGGCGCTGCTGTTCCTCGCAGCCGGCTCGGTCATCATCGGCATGCACCACGAGCAGGACATGCGGAAGATGGGTGGCCTGCGCAAGTACATGCCCATCACCTGGATCACCAGCCTGATCGGCACGCTGGCCTTGGTCGGCACGCCGTTCTTCTCCGGCTTCTACTCGAAGGACACCATCATCGAGGCGGCCAAGCATCACCAGCACGTGGCGCACGAGGTGGGCGAGAAGGTGGCCGAGATGGGCGTGATGGCCGCGCAGGGTTACCAGGGCCCGAGCGAATGGATCGCCAGTTACGGTTACTGGGCGGTGCTGCTGGGCGTGTTCGTCACCAGCTTCTACAGCTTCCGCCTTCTGTACCTGACGTTCCATGGCAAGGAGCGCTTCCGCGATGCGCATGACGACCATACCCACGGGCACGACGCGCACGACGACCATGCGCACGATGACCACGGTCATGGGCACCACGGTGCGCACGAGCCGCACGAGTCCCCGTGGGTGGTGACGGTGCCGCTGGTGCTGCTGGCGATTCCCTCCATCTTCATCGGCTTCTTCACCATCGGCCCGATGCTGTTCGGCACGGACTGGACCGGGCACCACGAGGCCACGCCATTCTTCCTCGGCGCGATCGACTTCCTGCGCCTGGATCCGACCACGGCCATCTCGGCGCGCGACACCGTGATGTCGTTGAAGGAAGAGTTCTGGCACGGTCCCGTCGGCTACGCGATCCACGGCATGCAGATGCCGCCGTTCTGGCTGGCGCTGGGCGGCTTCTTGTTGGCCACCTTCCTGTACCTGTTCAAGCCCGAACTGCCGGGCAAGATCCGCAACAGCTCGGTGGGCGCTTTCCTGACCAATATCCTGGACAAGAAGTACTGGGCTGACCACCTGTGGATCAACGGCTTCGCGGGCGGCGGCGTCAAGCTGGGCAAGGTGTCGCGCGCGATCGACAGCCACGTGATCGACGGCGCCGCGGTCAACGGCACGGCGAAGCTGGTCGACCTGGGCGCGCAGCTGCTGCGCAAGACCCAGTCCGGCTACCTGTACCACTACGCGTTCGCGATGATCGTCGGCCTGATCCTGCTGCTGGGCGCGGTCATCACGTTTTGGCAGTAACGACCTGACGTGACCGCACCCCGCGGGACGTCCTGGCGAAGAACTCAACGGATACCACAACGTGTCGAACTGGCCCCTGCTTAGTGTTCTGATCTGGCTGCCCATCCTGGGTGGCGCGCTGGTGCTCGCGCTGGGCAATGCCCGCGCCGGCGCGGCCCGCTGGCTGGGCTTCGCCGTGGCGGTGCTGACCTTCGTCTTCAGCCTGGGGCTGCTGAGCGGTTTCGACTATGCGAATCCGGGCCTGCAGTTCATCGAGAGCCACGCCTGGATCCCGAGCTTCGACATCCACTACAACCTGGGGGCCGACGGTATCGCCGTCGCCCTGCTGCTGCTCAACACGCTGATCACGGTGCTGACGCTGGCTGGCGCGTGGGGGTCGGTGAACAAGCGCGTGGCCCAGTACGTGGCCGCGTTCCTGATCCTGGAAGGCCTGACCAACGGCATCTTCGCGGCCAGCGACGCGGTGCTGTTCTACGTGTTCTTCGAGGCGATGCTGATCCCGATGTTCCTGATCATCGGCGTCTGGGGCGGTCCACGCCGCATCTATGCGTCGCTGAAGTTCTTCCTGTACACGTTCCTGGGCTCGTGCTGATGCTGGTCGGCCTGGTGTACCTGTACATCAAGGGCGGCAGCTTCCAGCTGGCCGACCTGTACGCGATGCCGCTGACCGCGAAGGAACAGACGTGGCTGTTCTTCGCCTTCCTGATCGCGTTCGCGGTGAAGATCCCGATGTTCCCGGTGCACACCTGGCTGCCGGATGCGCACGTGGAGGCCCCGACCGCGGGGTCGGGGATCCTGGCGGCGATCGCCCTGAAGATCGGCGGCTACGGCCTGCTGCGCTTCAGCCTGCCGATCGTGCCGGATGCCGGCCATGAGTGGGCCATGTTCGTCATCGTGCTGTCGCTGATCGCGGTGGAGTACGTGGGCCTGGTGGCGCTGGTGCAGGACGACATGAAGAAGCTGATCGCCTATTCGTCGGTCTCGCATATGGGCTTCGTGACGCTGGGCATCTTCATCGCTTTCAGCCTGGTGCGCGACTACGGCAACCTGGACGGCGCGCGTCTGGGCCTGCAGGGCGCGATGGTGCAGATGATCAGCCACGGTTTCATCTCCGGCGCCATGTTCACCTGCGTCGGCGTGCTCTACGACCGCATGCACACCCGCATGATCAAGGACTACGGTGGCGTCATCAACACGATGCCCTGGTTCGGCGCGTTCTTCATCCTGTTCGGCATGGCCAATTCCGGCCTGCCGGGCACCAGCGGGTTCGTCGGCGAGTTCATGGTGATCCTGGCCAGCTTCCAGCAGCATCCGCTGATCGCCTTCTTCGCCGCCACCACGCTGGTGATCGGTGCGGCCTACACGCTGTGGCTGGTGAAGCGGGTCATCCTGGGCGACGTCGCCAACGCGCACGTGGCCGAACTGAAGGACGTGTCCCTGCGCGAGGCGCTGGTGCTGGGCGGTTTCGCCGCCTGCGTGCTGGCGCTGGGCGTGTATCCCAAGCCGCTGACGGACCTGATGGAGCCGTCGATCGCGCAACTGGCGATGCAGCTCGCCAACAGCAAGCTGTAAGGAAGAACCATGACGACGCCGATGCCCATCTCCGCCGCCGACCTGCAGCCGCTGCTGCCCGAGCTGACCCTGATCGCGGGGGCGTTCGCCCTGCTGATGCTCGACCTGTTCCTGGACAACGCCCGCCGCTTCATCACCCATGCTCTGGCGCTGGTCGTCATGGTCGTCGTGGTCTGGATGCTGGCCACGGGCGTGGGCGGGCAGGGCAGCGTGTTCAGCGGCATGTTCGTGCGCGACACGCTGGCCGATGTCAGCAAGGTGGTGATCGTCGCGGTCAGTGCGCTGTCGCTGGTGTATGGCTGGCCGTACCTGCGCGAGCGCAACCTGTATCCGGGCGAGGCGCCGGTGCTGGTGATGTTCGCCACCGCCGGCATGATGATGATGGTGTCCGCCGGCAGCCTGGTCATGGTCTACCTGGGCCTTGAACTGTTGGCGCTGTGCTCGTATGCCCTGGTCGCGCTGAACCGCGACGACGGGCTGGCCACCGAGGCGGCGATGAAGTACATCGTGCTGGGCTCGCTGGCTTCGGGTCTGCTGCTGTATGGCATGTCGCTGGTGTACGGCGCAACCGGTTCGCTGCATCTGCCGGCGATCTTCGACGCCACGGGCACCGCGCTCGGCGGTGGCGGCGACCAGCGCCTGCTGCTGCTCACCGGCGTGGTGTTCATGGTGGCGGGCGTGGCGTTCAAGCTGGGCGCGGCGCCGTTCCACATGTGGCTGCCGGACGTCTACCAGGGCGCACCGACACCGGTGACGCTGTTCATCAGCGCGGCGCCGAAGCTGGCCGCCTTCGGCATGGCGTTCCGCCTGCTGCAGGACGGCGTGGGCCCGGCCGCGGCGCAGTGGCAGTGGCTGCTGGCCGGCCTGGCCGCCGCATCGCTGGTGATCGGCAACGTCATCGCGATCGCGCAGACCAACCTCAAGCGCATGCTGGCGTATGCCACGGTGTCGCATGTCGGCTTCCTGCTGGTCGGCTTCGCCGGCGGCGGCGAAGTCGGCTACTCCGCCGCGCTGTTCTACGCGATCAGCTACGCCATCCTGTCGGCGGCGGCGTTCGGCGCGATCATCGTGCTGTCGCGCCAGGGTTTCGAAGCCGACCGGATCGACGACTTCAAGGGCCTGAACGCGCGCAACCCGTGGCAGGCCGGTCTGGTACTGTGCGTGATGGCCTCGCTGGCCGGCGTGCCGCCGTTCCTCGGCTTCTGGGCCAAGCTGGTGGTGCTGGGCGCGGCCGTCAACGGCGGTTTCCTGTGGCTGGCCATCGTCGGCGTGCTGGGCGCGGTGATCGGTGCGTTCTACTACCTGCGCGTGATCAAGGTGATGTACTTCGACGAACCCGTGGGCGAAATACCGCCCGCGCGCAAGGATCGCGTGGTGCCGCTGGTGTTCGGCGTCAACGCACTGGCGCTGCTGGCGCTGGGCATCGCCTGGAACCCGATCATGGCGTGGTGCAAGCTGGCGTTCGCAGGCTGATCACGTTACCCGGGGAGCCGCCGGTCCACCCAGGGCCGGCAACGCGCGATGAATGCGATGCCCCACGCCGATAGTCCGCAAGGCTTGCAATAAATCGGCGCATTCATCATAATCTCGCCTCTGCTGCGGGGTGGAGCAGTCTGGCAGCTCGTCGGGCTCATAACCCGAAGGTCGCAGGTTCAAATCCTGCCCCCGCTACCATGTTTATCCGAGGCCGCCTTCACCAGGCGGCCGACGAAGAACCTGGGCACGCAACGACGCATGTTCCCGTCGTTGCACCGACATCCAGCGTATCGGACAAGGGGCCCATCGGGCCCCTTGTCTGTTTTCGCGACCCGTACCGCACCATCCCCGACAACGGCATCGAATCCGTGAGCGAGAAGGCCAACGACATCGCCAACCTGCTGGCACCGACCGTCCAGTCCCTGGGCGTGGAGCTGCTCGGCATCGAGTACCTGCCGGCACCCGGTGGCGCCACGCTGCGCCTGTACATCGATGTGCAGGAAGCCGAACGCGATACCCGCCACGTCAACATCGAGGACTGCGAGGCGGTGAGCCGCGAAGTGTCCGCGCAGCTCGACGTGGAAGATCCGATTTCCGGCAACTACACGCTGGAAGTCTCTTCGCCCGGCGTGGACAGGCCGCTGTTCCGGCTGGAGCATTACGCCCGCTTCGCAGGCGAGTCGGCGAAGGTGGTGATGAAGCTGCCCCAGGACGGCCGTCGCCGCCTGCAGGGCACCATCGCCCGCATCGAAGGCGACCGCATCGTGTTCGTCGTGGACGGCGCCGAAATGCCGGTGGCGTTCGATAATATCGACAAGGCGCGCCTGGTTCCCGACTGGGCGGCGCTGGGCCTGGCGCCCGAAAACCCCGGATCCGGTGCCGGCCGCAAGGCCGGTGCCAAGGCTGGCGGCGCCAAGCGGGCCCCGGCCGGCAAAGCCAAGAAGAAACCCAACCAACCGGCGGCCCGCAAGCCGCGCGCGGAGTGATCAATGAGTAAGGAACTGTTGCTGGTCGTGGATGCGGTGGCCAACGAGAAGGGCGTGCCGCGCGAAGTCATCTTCGAGGCCATTGAGGCCGCGTTGGCTTCCGCCGCCAAGAAGCGCTATCTGGACCAGGACGTGCAGGTGCGCGTCGCCATCGATCCCAAGGATGGCAGTTACGAGACCTTCCGCCGCTGGGAAGTGGTGGCCGACGACGTGGTGATGGAATCGCCGGATCGCCAGATCCGCCTGATGGACGCCGAGGACGAGGCCGAAGGCGCGGAAGTGGGCGACTGGATCGAAGAGAAGATCGAGAACCCCGATTTCGGCCGCATTGCCGCCCAGGCCGCCAAGCAGGTCATCGTGCAGCGCGTCCGCGAAGCAGAACGCGCGCAGGTGGTCGATGCCTGGAAGGATCGTGTGGGCGAGCTGGTCACCGGCGTGGTCAAGCGCGCCGAGCGCGGCAACATCTACGTGGACCTGGGCGGCAACGCCGAGGCCTTCATCCCGAAGGACAAGGGCATCCCGCGCGACGTGCTGCGCGCCGGCGACCGCGTGCGCGGTTACCTGTACGACGTGCGCTACGAGCCGCGCGGCCCGCAGCTGTTCATCAGCCGCGCCGCCCCGGAGTTCATGATCGAGCTGTTCAAGCTGGAAGTGCCGGAAGTGGGTCAGGGCCTGGTCGAGATCAAGGCCTGCGCGCGCGATCCGGGCGACCGCGCCAAGATCGCCGTGCTGGCCCACGACACCCGCCCCGATCCCATCGGCGCCTGCATCGGCATGCGCGGCTCGCGCGTGCAGGCCGTGAGCAACGAGCTCAACGGCGAGCGCGTGGACATCGTGCTGTGGAACGACAACCCGGCCACCTTCGTCATCAACGCGATGGCCCCTGCCGAAGTGCAGTCGATCATCGTCGATGAAGAGAAGCATTCGATGGACCTGGCCGTGGCGGAGGACCGCCTGGCGCAGGCCATCGGCAAGGGCGGCCAGAACGTGCGCCTGGCCAGCCGCCTGACCGGCTGGCAGCTCAACGTCATGACCGCCGACCAGGTGCAGGCCAAGAGCGAGGCCGAACAGGCCGTCGCCCGCCAGCTGTTCATGGACAAGCTGGAAGTGGATGAGGAAATCGCCGCCATCCTGGTCGCCGAGGGCTTCAGCACGGTCGAGGAAATCGCCTACGTCCCGGTCGGCGAACTGCTGGCCGTGGAAGGCTTCGACGAGGACATCGTCGAGGAGCTCCGCTCGCGCGCCCGCGACGCCCTGCTGAACGAGGCGCTGGCCGAGGAAGAAGGCCTGGAGGACGACCATCCGGCCGAGGACCTGCTGGCGCTGGAAGGCATGGACGAGGAGACCGCATTCGCGCTGGCCTCGCACGGCGTCCGCACCAGCGAGGACCTGTCCGACCTGGCCGCCGACGAAGTGGTCGAGTTTGGTATCGAGGGCCTGGACGAGGCGCGCGCCGCCGCGCTGATCCTGGCCGCCCGCGCCGAGGAAATCGCCCGTTTGGAGCGTGGCGCATGAGCGCCGCCCGGGCCCGCCCGGGACGCGGCGCATGAGCCACCCATGAACACCGCCCTGGCACCCGCAGGGCTTAGAATCCCCCCTCTCGAAAAGGGTTGCCCCTCCACCGCCAGGGGGGCGCAACAAGAAACCTAGGATCCGAATGTCGCAGCAAACCACCATCCGCAAGCTCGCTGAACTGGTCAACACGCCGGTCGAGAAACTCCTGGAGCAGCTGGCCGAGGCCGGCATGAGCTTCAGCGGTCCCGACCAGGTCGTGACCAGCATGGAAAAAGTGAAGCTGCTCGGCTTCCTCAAGCGCTCGCACGGCAAGAGCGATGCCGCGACGGATGAGGCTGCGCCCAAGAAGATCACACTGAACCGCCGCAAGGTGCAGGAAGTGACGGTCGCCGCCGGCCGCACCAAGACCACGGTGGCCGTGGAGGTGCGCCAGAAGCGCACCTACGTGAAGCCGACCGACGCCGAGTCCGTTGCTACGAACTGGCAGAGCGAAGCCGATCCGGAGCGCGCCGAGATCCTGCGCAAGCTAGAGGAATCCCGCCAGCGCAATCTCGACGAACAGCGGCGCCTCGCCCAGGAAGACGCCAAGCGCGCCGAAGAACTCGAGCGCCGTCGGCAGGAGGAAGCCGAGGCCCGGGCCGCAGCCGAAGCGGCGCGCGCGCAGGCCGAAGCGGAGGCTGCCGCGCTGGCCGCCGGCGCCACCGCCGTGGATGGGGACGAGTCGCCCCGACCGGCCCGTGCCGCCACGCCGGGCCACCACGTGCCCAAGCAGGTGGTGCGCAAGGATCCGCCGCGTGCCGACGACCGCAACGCGGCTGCCGCCAAGCACAAGACCCGCGGTTCGCACGTGATGGTGGCCGGCGTCGAGGACGACGACAGCACCAGCCGTTTCGCCGGCCAGCTGCACCTGTCGGCCGCCGATCGCGCGCGCCGTGGTGCGTCGCGCGGCAAGTCCAAGCCCCCCCGTCGCCATGAACAGAGCCGTGGCGGTGGCGGTGCGCACGGCTTCGAACGCCCGACCGCGCCGGTCGTGCGCGAAGTGTCCATCGGCGACACCATCACCGTGGCCGACCTGGCGCAGAAGCTGGCGCTGAAGGGCGGCGACGTGGTGAAGGCGCTGTTCAAGATGGGCGTGATGGCCACCATCACCCAGACCATCGACCACGACACCGCTGTGCTGGTGACCGAGGAACTGGGCCACAAGGCGATCCGCGCCGACGCCAACGACGTGGAAAGCGAACTGCTGGCGCACGCCGAGGAACAGCAGGGCGAGAAGGTCGCGCGTCCGCCGGTGGTCACCATCATGGGCCATGTCGACCACGGCAAGACCTCGCTGCTGGACTACATCCGCCGCACCAAGATCGCCAGCGGCGAAGCCGGCGGCATCACCCAGCACATCGGCGCCTACCACGTAGAAACCCCGAAGGGCGTCATCAGCTTCCTGGATACCCCGGGCCACGCCGCGTTCACCGCGATGCGTGCCCGTGGCGCCAAGCTGACCGACATCGTGGTGCTGGTGGTGGCTGCGGACGACGGTGTCATGCCGCAGACGCGCGAAGCCATCCAGCACGCCAAGGCGGCCAAGGTGCCGCTGATCGTGGCGGTCAACAAGATCGACAAGTCCGATGCCGACCCGCTGCGCGTGAAGAACGAGCTGCTGGCCGAGGAAGTGGTCGCCGAAGACTTCGGCGGCGACACCCAGATGGTCGAGATCTCCGCCAAGACCGGTCAGGGCGTGGACAACCTGCTGGATGCCATCTCCATCCAGGCCGAACTGCTGGAGCTGAGGGCCGTGGAAGAAGGCCGCGCCAGCGGCGTGGTCATCGAGTCCTCGCTGGACAAGGGCCGCGGCCCGGTCGCCACGGTGCTGGTGCAGCAGGGCACCCTGAAGAAGGGCGATTACCTGGTGTGCGGCATCCAGTACGGCCGCGTGCGCGCGCTGTTCGACGAGACCGGCGGCCAGCCGCCTTCGGCCGGCCCGTCCATCCCCGTGCAGGTGCTCGGCCTGTCGGGCGTGCCCGAAGCCGGCGACGACTTCGTGGTGGTCGAGGACGAGCGCCTGGCCAAGGACGTGGCGCAGCAGCGCGACGCCAAGCGCCGCGAGTCGCGCCTGGTCCAGTCCGCCGGCAGCCGCATGGAAGACATCATGGCGCAGCTGGGCAAGGGCGAAGGCCAGCTCAGCCTCAACCTGATCATCAAGGCCGACGTGCAGGGCTCGGTGGAGGCGCTGCGCCATTCGCTGACCGCGCTGTCCAACGAATCGATCCGCATCAACATCATCAGCTCCGGCGTGGGCGGCATCACCGAGTCCGACGCCAACTCGGCGGTCACCTCCAAGGCCACGGTCATCGGCTTCAACGTGCGTGCCGACGCCTCCGCGCGTCGCATCATCGAAGCCAACGGCGTGGACCTGCGCTACTTCTCGATCATCTATGACGTGATCGACCAGGTGAAGCAGGTGGCATCGGGTCTGCTGGGCGTGGAGATCCGCGAAGAGATCATCGGCATCGCCGAAGGGCGCGACGTGTTCCGCAGCTCCAAGTTCGGCGCGGTCGCGGGCTGCATGGTGGTCGAGGGCACGGTCAAGCGGAACAAGCCGATCCGCGTGCTGCGCGCCAGCACGGTGGTGTTCGAGGGCGAACTGGAATCGCTGCGCCGCTTCAAGGAGAACGTCGACGAAGTGCGCAATGGCACCGAGTGCGGCATCGGCGTGAAGGCCTACAACGACGTCCAGCCGGGCGACCAGATCGAGTGCTTCGAGCGCATCGAAGTGCAGCGCACGCTCTGATCATGCCGACCAAGTCGTTCCATCGCACCGACCGCGTCTCCGCCCAGCTCCGCCGCGAGCTGGGCACGCTGGTGCACGAGGCCGTACGCGAGCACGGCCTGCCGTCGGTCAGCGTGTCCGACGTGGAAGTCACCCGCGACATGGCGCATGCCAAGGTGTTCGTCACCGCGCTCATGCCCGAACGTTCGGTGGAAGCGGTCAAGGGCCTGAAGGAGCTGGCCTGGGGCCTGCGCATGGAGCTGGCGCGCCGCGTGAAGATGCGGCACGTGCCGGAGCTGCACTTCCACTACGACGACTCCGTCGATCGCGGCGAACGCATCGAGAACCTGCTGCGCGACCTGCCGCCGCCTCCGGCCGACGGCGAAGCCTGACAGGTCGGGCGGTAGGGCGGAGCTCGCTCCGCTGCCCTTCGGGCCGGTTTCCGGGCGTCGGCGATACCAGGGAGTCGGGCAGGCTCGGCCCTACGATTTCGCCCTCACGCCCACCGACGTACCCTAGAGACCGCATGGCAGGACGCATCCACTTCCGTCGCCTCGATGGCCTGCTGCTGCTGGACAAGCCGCAGGGCATGAGCTCGAACGCCGCCCTGCAGGCGGCCCGGCGGCTGTTCCGTGCGGAGAAGGGTGGCCATACCGGCAGCCTCGATCCGCTGGCCACCGGCCTGCTGCCCCTGTGCTTCGGTGAAGCGACCAAGATCGCCGGCCTGTTGCTGGGTTCGCGCAAGGCCTACGACACCGTCGCCGTGCTCGGGACCACCACCGATACGGACGATGCCGACGGCATGCCGCTGCGCGAGCGTCCCGTGCCGCCGCTGGACAGGGCGACCGTGCAGGCGGCGCTGGCGCCGCTGCTGGGCCGCATCCGCCAGCGTGCGCCCATCTATTCGGCCCTCAAGCAGGGGGGAGAGCCGCTGTACGTCAAGGCGCGCCGGGGCGAAGCCATCGAAGCGCCCGAGCGCGAGGTAGAGGTCCACGCGATCGACCTCCTCGACATCGCGCCCGGGCGCATCGCCCTGCGGGTGGAGTGCGGCTCCGGCACGTACGTGCGCAGCCTGGTCCGTGACCTGGGCGAGACGCTGGGCTGCGGTGCCCATGTCGGGGTGCTGCGCCGGCTCTGGGTGGAGCCGTTCAGGGAACCGCGCATGTTCACCCTGGAAGCTCTGCAGACTCTGGCTCGGGAAAGGGGCGAGGCGGCCCTGGACGCCTGCCTGCTGCCCATCGAGGCCGGCCTGGTGGGGTTCCCCCGGGTCGACGTGGATGCCGAAGCCGCCCGCCGGCTCGGGCAGGGCCAGCGCCTGCGCGGGCAGCCGCCCAGCGACGGACCCGTGGCCGTGCATGGCCCGGATGGACGCGTGCTGGGGCTGGCGACGGTCGATCCGGCCGGCGTGCTGGCGCCGCAGCGTCTGTTCACCTGGATCGCGCAGGCGGCCATCCCGGCGGCCGACAGCCAATAAAACCTTGTTTCAAAAGGGCCTGGCGGCTACACTACGCCGCCGGTTTCATACCGGCCTCTGCACCATTCCCCAGCTTCATCAACGGCGAACCAGGCGGTGCGCGCGGAGGACAGCCCGCGTTCCTGCAGGTCACGCATCCAACGAGAGAACACCATGTCCGTCGATACCCAGAAAGTGATTGCCGACAACGCCCGCGGCGCCAACGACACCGGCTCCCCGGAAGTCCAGGTCGCTCTGCTGACCGCCCGCATCGAGCACCTCAGCGGCCACTTCAAGACCCACAAGAAGGACCACCACAGTCGTCGTGGCCTGCTGCAGCTGGTCAACCGCCGCCGCAGCCTGCTGGACTACCTGAAGCGCAAAGACAACGAGCGCTACAAGGCCCTGATCGAAAAGCTCGGTCTGCGCCGCTGATGCAAGACCCCGCCGCGGCGCAGAGATGCGCCGCGGTTTGCATTTCAGGGAACGGAATGCGCTGTACCCGCGGGCCGCACCGGGCCCGCACACGCTGAAGCACCGGCCGGCACCCCCGGCCACCCGCGCGCGGCAAGGGTCGCGCCCGGTCCAACCCGAACAAGGCATCCCCAAGGAAACCACGTGGCAAAGATCACCAAAACCTTCCAGTACGGCAAGCACACCGTCACCCTGGAGACCGGCGAAATCGCACGCCAGGCCAGCGGCGCCGTCATCGTCAACGTCGACGACACCGTACTGCTGGTCACCGCCGTCGCCGCCAAGAGCGCGCGCGAAGGGCAGGACTTCTTCCCGCTGACCGTCGATTACGTCGAGAAGTTCTATGCCGGCGGCCGCATCCCCGGCGGCTTCTTCAAGCGCGAAGGCCGTCCGACCGAGAAGGAAACGCTGATCTCGCGCCTGATCGACCGTCCGATCCGCCCGCTGTTCCCCGAGGACTACAAGAACGAGGTGCAGATCATCGCCCAGGTGATCTCGCTCAACCCGGAAGTGGACGGCGACATCCCGGCCCTGATCGGCGCGTCGGCCGCGCTGTCGCTGGCCGGCACCCCGTTCCAGGGTCCGATCGGCGCCGCCAAGGTCGGTTACAAGGACGGCCAGTACATCCTCAACCCGACCGCCACCGAGCTGAAGGAATCGCAGCTTGAGCTCGTGGTCGCCGGCACCAGCGGCGCCGTGCTGATGGTCGAATCCGAAGCCGCGCTGCTGTCGGAAGACGTGATGCTGGGCGCCGTGACCTTCGGTCACCGCGAGATGCAGAAGGTCATCAACGCCATCAACGAGCTGACCGTCGAAGCCGGCACCAAGCCGTCCGACTGGGTCGCCCCGGCCAAGAACACCGCCCTGATCGCCGCGCTGAAGGAAGCCGTCGGTGGCCAGCTGGTGGAAGCCTTCAAGATCCACGACAAGCTGCAGCGCCGCGACGCCATCGCCGCCATCAAGAAGGACGTGACCGAGCAGCTGGCCGGCCGCATGGAATCCGAAGGCTGGGACAAGGCCGAACTGTCGAAGGAGTTCGGTGAACTGGAATACCGCACGATGCGCGATTCCGTGCTGGACACCAAGGTCCGCATCGACGGTCGCGCGCTGGACACCGTGCGCCCGATCGCCGTGAAGGCCGGCGTGCTGCCGCGTACCCACGGCTCGGCGCTGTTCACCCGTGGCGAGACGCAGGCCATCGTGGTCACCACGCTGGGCACCGCGCGCGACGGCCAGATCATCGACGCCGTCAGCGGCGAGTACAAGGAACACTTCCTGTTCCATTACAACTTCCCTCCGTTCTCGGTGGGCGAGTGCGGCCGTTTCGGCGCGCCCAAGCGCCGCGAGATCGGCCACGGCCGCCTGGCCAAGCGCGGCGTGCTGGCGGTGATGCCGACAATGGAAGAGTTCCCGTACACCATCCGCGTGGTCTCGGAAATCACCGAGTCCAACGGTTCCTCCTCGATGGCTTCGGTCTGCGGCAGCTCGCTGGCGCTGATGGATGCCGGCGTGCCGGTCAAGGCGCCGGTCGCGGGCATCGCGATGGGCCTGGTGAAGGAAGGCGACCGTTACGTCGTGCTGAGCGACATCCTGGGTGACGAAGACCACCTGGGCGACATGGACTTCAAGGTGGCCGGTTCCGCCGAGGGCATCTCCGCCCTGCAGATGGACATCAAGATCGACGGCATCACCGAGGAGATCATGCGGGCCGCGCTGGCGCAGGCCAAGCAGGGCCGCCTGCATATCCTGGGCGAGATGTCGAAGGCGCTCACCACGCCGCGCGCCGAGCTGTCCGAGTTCGCGCCGCGCCTGATCACCATGAAGATCCACCCCGACAAGATCCGCGAAGTGATCGGCAAGGGCGGTTCGGTGATCCAGGCCATCACCAAGGAAACCGGCACGCAGATCGACATCCAGGACGACGGCACCATCACCATCGCCTCGGTCAACGGCGCCGCCGGCCAGGCCGCCAAGGCCCGCATCGAGCAGATCACGTCCGACGTGGAGCCGGGCCGCATCTACGAAGGCAAGGTCGCCAAGATCATGGACTTCGGTGCGTTCGTCACCATCCTGCCGGGCAAGGACGGCCTGGTGCACGTGTCGCAGATCTCCAACGACCGCGTCGAGAAGGTCAGCGACGCGCTGAAGGAAGGCGACGTGGTCAAGGTCAAGGTGCTGGAAGTCGACAAGCAGGGCCGCATCCGCCTGTCGATCAAGGCCGTGGAAGAAGGCGAGGGCGTGTCGGCCGAGTAAGCCGCACGACATCGCAAGGCGTGACGGAAAAGCGGGCTTCGGCCCGCTTTTTCTTTGGATGGTGCCGAACACCTCCATTGAGCGATGTTGCGGACTCTTTTCCCTCTCCCCGCGCGCGGGGAGAGGGAAAAGAGCTTGCCCCGTACCTGATACGGGGGCGGCTGAGGGGCGATGCCGGAGCCGCGATGTTTCATCGTGCGTGATGCATCGCGTGCTGCTCTCCCTTCGGTCGGTCCGGCTGGCGTCCCGTTGAGTGCCTTGGCTTCGTTGCCCCTCATCCGGCCTTCGGCCACCTTCTCCCCGCAGGCGGGCAGAAGGATTCACGCCATGCATGATCGCGCAGGACACAGCGTCTTCGTGCATGCGAAGAATGCCGACGTGCCGTCGCCGATAATGGCGTCCATGAATTCGTCGAATACACACGCGGCCGCGCCAGCAGCTCTCTGGTCCGGCCGCGGGCTGGTGCTGCTCGGCATCGTGCTGTCCGCCTTCAACCTGCGCACCGCGGTGACCTCGCTCACGCCGCTGCTCGATACGCTGGGCGATACATTCGGTTTCGGCGCGACCATGACGGGCGTGTTCGGCATGCTGCCGACGGCGGCGTTCGCGCTGTTCGGTGTCACTACGCCGGCGTTGGCGCACCGCATGGGCCTGGAGCGGACCGCGCTGCTGGCGATGTTGCTGGCCATGCTGGGCCTGCTGCTGCGCAGTGCTGCAGGCGACACGACGGCGCTGGTGGCGGCCTCGCTCACCGCGCTGGCGGGCATGGGCATCGGCAACATCGTGCTGCCGCCGCTGGTGAAGCGCTACTTCGCCGACCGCGTGGGCACGGTCAGTACGCTGTACATCACCGTGCTGCAGGCGGGCACCATCCTGCCGGCGCTGGTCGCGGTGCCGGTGATGGAAGCCGCAGGCTGGCGCATCTCGCTGGGACTGTGGGCGGTGTTCGCCGCAGCGTCGGCAGTGCCGTGGTGCCTGGTGCTGTGGCAGGAGCGCAGCACGGCCTCGCCCCTGGCGCGCGTGCACGATGCCGCCGTCACCGTCGACGACGAAGCGCCCGAACTGACTGCGCCTCGTCCTGCCGGCCGCGCGTGGCGCTCGCCGGTGGCCTGGGGCATGGCGCTGATGTTCGGCATGACCTCGCTGGTGACGTACTCGATGTTCACCTGGTTGCCGAAGTTGCTGGTCGAAGCCGGCGGTACCCCCGCTCTGGGCGGCACGATGGTGGCGCTGTTCTCCGCGCTGGGTCTGGTGGCCTCGCTCACGATGCCGCTGATCGCGGTGCGCATGCGCAACCCCTTCATCGTGGTGGTGGTCTGCGCCGGCTTCTATGCCACCGCGTTCGCGGGCCTGCTGCTCGCGCCGATGGCGGCGCCCGCGCTGTGGGTGGCCTTGCTGGGCATGGGACCCAGCACGTTCCCCTTGGCGCTGACCCTGATCAACCTGCGCACGCGCACGCCGGAAGGTTCCGCCGCGCTGTCCGGCTTCATGCAGGGCGTGGGCTACACGCTGTCCTGCGCGGGACCGCTGGCGTTCGGCCTGCTGCACGAACGCACGCACGGTTGGACCCTGCCGATGGCATTTCTTGCGGCCTGCGTCGGTGTGCTGCTGGTCGGCGGTTACCTGGCCTGCCGCCCGCGGTATCTGGAAGACACTTGGTACGCGTGAGTAGGATGGGTTGAGCCGCAGGCGATACCCATCATCGTGGCCTCAAAGTGCTCCTTGATGGGTATCGCTGCGCTCCACCCATCCTACGCGCTGCGGTATGCGGAGCTGGCTCGGCCCCCGCGGCCCCCCCCATCGCTGGTTCACAGGAAGTCATAACGACTTCCGGCAGGGGCTTGCCGGTCGGGGCGGTGCTATCTAGTCGGTTTCCTGACACCGCTGGGGAGCACCGCATGACCACCCGTCGTGACCTGTTCAAGCTGGGCGCGATGGCCGCCGCCGCGGCCGCGCTGCCGTCGTTCGCCACCGCTGCTGGCGCAGCCAAGCCCGTGGGCAAGGCGGCCAAGCCGCTGAATATCCTGATCCTCGGCGGCACCGGCTTCACCGGCCCGTTCCAGGTCGAGTACGCGCTCAAGCGCGGACACAAGGTCACCCTGTTCAACCGCGGCAAGCGCCCGTCGCCGGAGTGGCCGGCCGCGGTCGAGCAACTGCACGGCGACCGCAATACCGGCGATCTCGCCGCGCTGAAAGGCCGCACGTGGGACGTCTGCATCGACAACCCCACCAGCCTGCCGTTCTGGGTGCGCGATGCCGGCCAGGTGCTGAAGGGCAACGTGGGCCACTACCTCTTCATCTCCACCATTTCGGTGTATGCCGACGGCAGCAAGCCGGGCATCAACGAGAACTCGCCGCTGGCGCAGTACAAGGGCAAGGATGCTATGGCCGAAACGCAGCAGACCCTGCGTGCCGACATCGAGAACCTCTACGGTCCGCTGAAGGCGCTGAGCGAAGCCGAAGCGCACAAGCAGTTCGGCAAGAACGTCACCATCGTGCGCCCGGGCTACATCGTCGGCCCGCGCGACGAGACCGACCGCTTCACCTACTGGCCGCACCGCGTGGCGCAGGGCGGCGAGATCCTGGTGCCGGGCGATGGCAACGATCCCATCCAGATCATCGATGGCCGCGACCTGGGCGAATGGATGATCCGCCTGGCCGAGGCCGGCACCACCGGCACCTTCAATGCCTGTGGTCCGGATTACCCGCTGTCGATGGACGCCATGCTGTACGGCTGCCAGGCGGTCACCGGCGGCGGCATGACGCTGACCCACGTGTCGCCGGCGTTCCTGGACGAGCAGCAGGTCGGCCTGCCGATCTGGGTGCCGTCCAAGGACAATCCGTATGCCGGCTACGGCGCAGTCAGCAACGAACGCGCGATCGCGGCCGGACTGACCTTCCGCCCGCTGGCCACCACCGTGCAGGACCTGCTCGCCTGGTTCCACAGCCTGCCCGCCGAACGCCAGGCCAAACTGGGCGCCGGCATCACCCGCGAGAAGGAAGCCGAACTGCTGAAGGCGTGGCACGCGCGGAAGGGGTGATGACATCGCTGCCGTGCGGGAGGGGCTTCAGCCCGATGCCTGCCGGTCGCATTGCAGACGCCCGCGCAGCGCGCAGGCGTCCCGATCCGTGGACGACATCGCGCCTGCAGTGACGGCTCGGAACTGAAGCCCGTCCTGCAGGCGGTGATTCAACGCTCCCGTCGCACCAGCATGCGGTCCACCGGGCCACGACGCTGCCAGTCGGGCACGACACGTTCGGTGGCGGCGTTATCGGTCGCGGTCGGGGTGCCTGTACCGGGCGCCAACAGCGATGGGATCGACGCCGCGATGGCGGCCCCCTCCAGCTTCGGCGCCAGGTCGGTGCCCTGCACGATGCCCAGCGGCGCGTAGCCGGTGTAGCCGGGGAAGACCTGGCTTAAGTTGGCGTTGCCCATGCGGCGGATGAGGATTTCCGACATCACGCGGCGGTAGTCGGTGGTCACCGGCACGTCGCCGAAGGTGGGCGAGAGCGTTTCCGGATTCAGCCCCGGCCAGCTGCCGTAGAAGCGGCGGCCGTTGACCGCGCCGCCGAGCACGAGCAGCGGGTTGCCGTAGCCGTGGTCGGTGCCGCCATTGGCGTTGGCGCGGACGCGGCGGCCGAATTCGGACTGCACCACCACCGTCACCCGCGCCATCTCGCCGCTGGCGTTGAGTTCGGCGTAGAACGCGGCGAGCGCGGCAGAAAGCTCGTTGATCTTGTTCTGGTAGTAGTGGTAACCGCTGCCTGCCGTGCCCTGGCCTTCATGCGTATCCCAGCCGCCCAGGTCGAGCGTGGCGTAGCGCAGGCCCAGGTCGAAGCGGATGGACTGCGCGATGGTCCACAGCTGCTGGGCGAAGGTGCCGGTCGGCCAGCTCGCCGGCAGGCTGGCGTAGCCCTGCTGGCCGATCAGCCGCAGTGCGCCATGGGCCCGGCGGCCCGTGATCTCCATGCCGGTCTGGCCATTCCACAGCGATGCTACCGTCTCGGCCACGCCGCGCAGCCCGGCGGGCGAATCCGACCGCGTTCGCTGCCAGCTCCATGCGGTGGTGTTGAGCGAGAAGTCGGAGGGACTGCTCATCGTCAGCGCGTCCACGGCGCCCATCAGGCCCGCCGGTTGCGTGCCGCTGACGCCCAAGGCGGGCAGGGTGCCGGTGCCGCCCGGACGCGTTTCCCACGCGCGCGTCATCCAACCCGTGGGCGAGCCATACTTCCCTGGCGTGCCCAGATCGATGTACAGCTGCGCGTCGAAGTGGCTGCGCGTCACCGTGGTGGCCATGCCGCAGGCATGCACGATGGCCAGCTTGCCGTCGTTCCACAGGTCGCGCAGGCCGGTCGCGGAGGGATGCAGTCCGAAGCCCGTGTCCGCACCGTTCGCCAACAACAGCGGCAGCGCCCCGTAGGCACCGCTGGTGGCGATCTGCAGGCTGGGGCGCGCCTCTTCGTAGAAGCCACGGTCCGCGCCGCCGGTGGGTACCACCAGGTTCAGGCCATCCAGGCCACCGCGCAGGAACAGGTGCACGACGGTGTCGTAGCTGTTCACTGCCGCGTCGACGGGATCGGCGAACATCAGCGTGCCGCCGGTGGCGCCGACAATGGCGGCGCTGCCGCAGCCTTTGACGAATTCGCGTCGGGTCAGTTTGAAATCGCGCATGGCGGGCCCTCAGCGGCTCATGAATTCGGGAGTCATCAGGATCAGCGCCACCAGCCCGCGCAGGCGCTCGTGGTTGTAGTGCCGCTTCAGGTCGCTGCCCTGCCACGTATTGGTGTCGGTGATGACGTAGGTGTTGGGGTCGCCGTTCTGGGCCATGAATGCCACCAGCGCCTGCTTGCGCGCGGCCTCCGGCTGGTAGCCCAACAGGCGCGTGCACCCCCAGGTGACCAGGTTGTTCGCGGTCCAGTTGGCGACCGGCACGTGGGCGCGCGTGGTGTCGACGATCGGATGCAGCGGTACCTCACCGTCCTTGGTCTCGGTCAGCCAGCCCAGCACGCGCCAGGTCATCGCGAACGAGTTGGAGCCCGACCACGCCAGGCCCGTGTCCGGATATCCGTTCGGGGCGGGCCAGTTGTACGGCGCATGGCCGGTGAAGCCGTACAGCCACATGAAGTCGTTGCTCCGGCCGTGGTCCAGCCGGATCGTCCAGTCGCCGCCCAGCGTGCGCATCGCGGCCACCGCGGCATCGAAGGGGCGCCGGTTCTTCTGGCCGAAGCTGTTGATGAAGTCGTCGGAATTCAGGATGTGCCGCAGCACGAGTTCGATCTGGTTCGGGGCGCGCCAGTTCGCGCGGAAGATCGCCGCTGCGCTGTCGATCAGCGCCTGCTTCGGCGTATCGCTGATGAAGCGGCGGATCAGCTTCTTGCAGATGAACTTGGCCACGCGCGGGTGGCTTGCCAGCCGGTCCAGCACGTCGCGGCCGTCTTTCAGCGCGGGCTGCTCGGGATAGATCAGCATGCCGAGCAGGAACTTCGGGCCGGCGTCATGCCATGACTGCCGGTAGACGAAGGTGCCGTCGTTCTCGGTGGGGAACTGCCAGTGCCCGTTCTTCGCCGACCAGCCGGTGAAGGCGGCCGAGGTCTCGTACACGTCGATGTCGGTATAGCCGATCGGGTAGGCCGGATCCTCGGGGCAGGGCGGCACCTGGAACGGGTCCATGAAGCCCAGGTAGTTCTCCGCACCCAGGGTGTGCAGCTCGAGCAGTTCGCGGGCGAAGTTCTCGTTCGGGCCTGAGCGCGAATTGTTGATGTTGTCCAGGTAGTACAGCATCGCCGTGCTCTGGGCCACGCCTTCCAGCATCGTGCGGAAGTTGCCCTTGGCGTTGGCGCGGATCACGTCGCGGTCGTAGTGCACGAACACCGGGCCGACGCTGAAGTCGGTGCCCAGCACGTTGAAGTGGTCGTGCCAGAAGTTCACCAGCACTTCGCGCAGCTGCCGCCGCGAGTACACCGCGCGCACGAAGGCAGCGCGCTGCACCTCGTTGGCGGGGCGCATGCGTACGCTGTACTCCGGGTCCGGCACCACATGGTCGGCCCACAGCTGGGTCAGCGACTTGTTGAGCGTGGTGTAGCCGGCAGCGCTGAGGCGGTTGGTGACCGCGCTGTCGTCGATGGCGTCCCAGTCGAGCTGCCAGTCCACCCAGTTGGCCAGGCGCTGGCGGGCGGGACTGCCCAGCGCCTTGAATTCGGCAACGGGCGCCGCGGTGGCGCCGTAGCTGAGGTTGTTCAGGGCCTGCACCGCGAAAGGAGGTCGCGCCATCGTCAGCAGGCGCGGATTGGACTGGCCCATCATCACGCGCCCACCGCCGGCGGCGGCGGCGGTTTCAGGTGCGGGGGTCGTGTCCTTGGGGCTGGCCCGTTCGCCACCTTTCCAGCCGTACAGCCGGTTCAGTCGCTGGCGGACCTGGGCGGTGAGGTCGGCCTTGCGCCGCAGCACCGGTGCGTCGGTCTCCGCGCGGGTGCGGAGGGCCGGGCCGGCCGCGGTGCGGCGGACGGGCCCGCGCGCAGCGAACCGGCGCCACGGAAGGGTATAGCGCGCCATGCGGTGTTTCCCACGTTCCCCAGGATGGCGGAAGTATTGGCCAGGACCCTGCGCGGCGTTTGCGACCGCGCGCACAGCCCGGCCATGCCGGGCACCGCGTCAGACCAGGCCGGTGGCGTAGAACACGCCGATCACCACGAAGACGGCGCTGGTCTTGATCAGCGTGATGGCGAAGATGTCCTTGTAGGATTGCCGGTGGCTCAGGCCGGTGACGGCCAGCAGGGTGATCACCGCACCATTGTGGGGCAGCGTGTCCATGCCGCCGGAGGCCATCGAGGCCACGCGGTGCAGCACCTCCATCGGGATGCCCGCCGCGTTCGCGTTGGCGATGAAGCTGTCGGCCATCGCCGCCAGCGCGATGCTCATGCCGCCCGAGGCGGAACCGGTGATGCCCGCCAGCGCGGTGACCGAGATCGCTTCGTTGACCAGCGGGTTCGGAATGGCCTGCAGCGCATTGGCCACCACCAGGAAGCCGGGCAGGGCGGCGATGACGGCGCCGAATCCGTATTCCGACGCCGTGTTCATCGAGGCCAGCAGCGCACCGCCGATGGCGCTCTTGGTGCCCTCGGCGAAGCTGGCGAACACCGGCTTCCATGCGAACGCGATCACCGACACGATGCCGACCAGCAGTGCGCCCTGCACGGCCCAGATCGCGGCGACCTTCGAGACCTCCTGCACGACCGGCGCGGGATTGCCGATCACGGCCGGCACGAAGGACTGACTTTCGCCGTAGAAGCCGGGAATCCAGCGGGTGAACAGGAAGTTGGCCACGCCCACCAGCAGCAGCGGCAGGATCGCGATCAGCGGATGCGCCAGGCGGTCGCCCTTGAAGGGTTCGGGTTCGTTGCGCAGTTCCTCGCTGCCGGCATAGCCCTCGCCGTTGCGCGCGGCCACCCGGCGGCGCCATTCCAGGTAGCTCATGCCGACGATCAGGATGAACACGCCGCCGATCGTGCCCAGCACCGGCGCGGCCCAGCCGGTGGTACCGAAGAACGAGGTGGGGATGATGTTCTGGATCTGCGGCGTGCCCGGCAGCGCATCCATCGTGAAGGTGAAGGCACCCAGCGCGATGGTGCCCGGCACCAGCCGCTTGGGGATGTCGCTCTGGCGGAACAGTTCCGCCGCGAACGGATACACCGCGAACACCACCACGAACAGCGACACGCCGCCGTAGGTCAGCAGCGCGCACACCAGCACGATGGACAGCATCGCGCGCTGCGCGCCGACCACCTTGATGGTGGCCGCGACAATGGCCTTGGAGAAGCCCGAGATCTCGATCAGCTTGCCGAACACCGCGCCCAGCAGGAAGACCGGGAAATACAGCTTCAGGAAGCCGACCATCTTGTCCATGAACAGGCCGGTGAACATGGGTGCCACCAGCGAGGGATCGGTCAGCAGCACCGCGCCCAGCGCCGCGATGGGCGCGAACAGGATGACGCTGTAGCCGCGATAGGCCACGAACATCAGGAAGCACAGCGCGGCCAGCACGATCAGGAACGACATCCACGACTCCTCGGTCAGCGCCGGTTGCAGGTGCGGCGAGTATCCGCAGGGCCGTGGCGGCCGTCCCACTGTACGAAGGTACGATGCCCTCCGCGCGGGCCACCCCCTAGTGTTCGCTTCAATCGGCGGCATCCGTCCGCCGCCAACGTCATACCCGGGAGGAGGGGAGACCCATGAAGCGCAAGCATCTGAGCCTGGCCATCGGCTGCGTCCTGTTGTCGTCCGTGCCGGTGGCATGGGCGCAGGACGCCGCGCCGGCCGGCGACACGCCAGCCACCAACGCCACCACGCTGGATTCGGTCAAGGTCACCGCGCGCAAGCGTGAAGAACCCCTGCAGGACGTGCCGGTGGCCGTCACCGCGTTCACGCCGGAAACGCTGGACAAGCTGAACATCAAGGACCTAGGCGATCTGGACGCGCAGGTGCCTAACCTGACCGTGTACGCGGCGCGCGGCTCCACCAGCCCCGTCACCGCCTACATCCGCGGCGTGGGCCAGGCCGATCCGCTGTGGGGCGTGGATCCGGGCGTGGGCATCTATCTGGACGACGTCTACATCGCCCGTCCGCAGGGCGCGCTGCTGGACGTGTTCGACGTGGAGCGCATCGAGGTGCTGCGCGGCCCGCAGGGCACGCTGTACGGCAAGAACACCATCGGCGGCGCCATCAAGTACATCTCGCGCGGCCTGCCGCAGGAGACCACGGGCTTCGCCTCGGTCACGGTGGGCAACTACAACCAGCTGGACGTGAAGGCGGCGCTGGGCGGCGAGATCGGCGGCAAGGACAGCGGCCTGCGCGGCCGCGTGTCCGTGGCCAGCATGAACCGCGACGGCTTCGGCGAGAACAAGTTCAACGGCCAGGAGGTCAGCGACAAGGAGATCAACGCGGTCCGCCTGCAGCTGGGTGCCTACTCGCAGGACGATTTCGACGTGCAGTTCGCTTTCGATTACCTGGACGACCAGTCCGGCGTGCGCGGCGGCAAGCTGTTGTCCGCCAACACCAGTGCGACGGCGAACTTCCTGTTCCCGGGACTGTCGGCCTATACCCCGATGGGTAGCCGCTACGACATCTATAGTGCGATGCCCAACGTCAACGACACCGAGATGAAGGGGCTGTCGGCGACGGTGAACTGGCGTCCCAACGACGACTGGGCGTTCAAGTACATCGTCGCCAAGCGGGAGTCGGATACCGAGACCAATATCGACTTCGACATGACGCCGTTCCCGGTCGCGGACGTGAAGGCGTTCTACAGCGACAGCCAGGTGACCAACGAAGTGCAGGCCAACTACGATGGCGGGGGTCGTGCGCGCGGCGTGGTCGGGATCTACCACTTCGATGGTGATGCCGGCGGCCAGGTGCTGAACAACTTCTTCGGCCTGAGCTTCGGCGACACCCAGGGCGTGGTGAACACCAGCAGTCTGTCCATTTATACCGACTGGACGTTCGACCTGACCGATCGCCTAAAGCTGGACGTCGGCGCCCGCTACACCGACGAGGACAAGCATGCGGTGGCCTACAACATCGGCTACACCGACGCCACGTTCTCGGTCCCGAACGGCGTGGTCGCTGCGAACTTCGACAAGACCATCAATTTCAAGAACGTCTCGCCGAAGGTCTCGCTGGACTATCAGATCACGCCCGACATCATGATCTACGGCTTGGCCTCCCGTGGCTTCAAGTCCGGTGGCTACAACATCCGCGCCAACACCACGGCGGTGCCGCGTTCGGGCGAACCGTTCGACGACGAGTCGGTCGACAGCTTCGAGATCGGCAGCAAGATGTCGTTCCTCGACCAGCGCATGTTCCTGAACCTGTCGGCGTTCCACAACAAGTACGAGGACATCCAGCTGTCGGTGTTCACGCAGTACATCGACGGCAACGGAAATCCGCAGTTCTTCGGCGACTTCACCAACGCCGGCAAGGGCACGGTGAACGGCGTGGAGGTGGAGTACCAGTTCCTGCCCAGCCAGAACTGGCTCATCAGCGGCAACCTGGCATGGCTGGATGCCAAGTACGACGAGTTCATCACCGGCGGCGTCAATGTCGCCGACAGCCAGTACTTCACCAACGCGCCCGAATTCTCCGGTGCGCTCAACGTGGAATACCGCACCGATCTCGCGAACGGGGGCAACCTGTCCGCGCGGGTGACCTACTCCTATCAGTCCGAGGTCTATCCCACCACCGACCTCAGCGAGGCGATCAAGCAGCCCGGCTACGGCCTGCTCGGTGCCGGCGTGGTCTGGCGCGCGAACGATGCATGGTCGTTCTCGCTGCAGGGGACCAACCTGACCGACGAGGAGTACCGCACCACCGGCTACAACCTCCAGGCGGCGCTGGGCGTCCTGTCGGGCTTCTACGGTCCGCCGCGCCAGTACAGCCTGACCGCGCGCTACGACTTCTGACGCATGGCCCCGGGCGACGCGGCGCTGTGCATGCAGCGCCGCGTCGTCGTTCGTCCGCGGGTGCCTGGAAGACCCGCGCGCCTCAGGGTTTGCGGACGGGACGTTCGGGCTTGCGCGGCGAAGCCGGGTACTCTTCCGCCAGCAGGCCGGCCACGCCGGTGGCCGGGGCGGGGGTGCCCTTGTCGGTCCTGGCGACCGAGCACTCCTGCTTGTCCTGGGCCAGGTTGGGACAGCTGACGCACTGCTTGCCGTCGGTGTTGTTGACGCAGATCTCGTAGTTGTCGCCCTTGTTGGCGATGCTGCAGTCCGGGCCACGCGATATGCAGATGCCGAGCGCGGTACTGGTGCGCGTTGCCCAGGCGGGCGCGGATGCGGCAAGCAGCACGAGGGACAGCGCGGCGGCGCGCAGGAATATGGGGTTGTGCATGACGATCTCCTTGTTCGACTCCGTGTGGGCACCCCCTTGGGCCCGGCGATGACGGAACCGCGTGGCGGCAATCCCCTCGTCAGGAGCGTTCCGACCGGCTTCGTCATGAGGAAGAACGAGGCCCTGCGGAGGCGTCGGCCACGGAAATGCACAGGGAACAGTGCCGATCGTCGGCACGGTAAGATCGTGGCTGGGCGTACAGGACCATCGAGGAAGCATGCTGAGCATCGGCATCGTGGTGCTGGCGGGGCTGCTCTGGCTGGGCGGGCTGTTCGGCCCGGGGCTCTACGCCGAGCGCCATCCGCGCGTGCTCGCGGTGCAGTGGCCGTACATCTACGCACTGTCGCTGGCGGTGTACTGCACGTCGTGGACCTTCTTCGGCACGGTGACCCAGGCCGCGCGCTACGGGTGGCCGCTGCCGCCCACCTTCGTCGGCACCATCCTGCTGTATGTGTTCGGCGCGTTCCTGCTGGTACGGCTGGTGCGGATGGCGCGCGAGTCGAATGCCACCTCGCTGGCCGACCTGATCGCCACGCGGCTGGGCAAGGACGGATGGCTGGCGGCCACCGTCACCCTGGTCGCCGCCCTGGGCCTGATCCCCTACATCGCGCTGCAGTTGAAGGCGGTGGCGATGAGCTTCGCCCTGCTAACGCGGTCGCCGGGCAACGATGCGCTGCCGGCCTGGCAGGACAGCGCGCTGTACGTGGCGCTGGCGATGGCGGTGTTCGCGATGCTGTTCGGTACGCGCCGCGCGAGCGCGGCCGAGCACAACCGCGGCCTGATCCTGGCGATGGCGTTCGAGTCGCTGTTCAAGCTGGCGGCGATGCTGGCGCTGGGCGTGTTCGTCTGGTGGGGCCTGCCTGAACTTCCCGAAGTTCCGCCCGTGCAGGCGCCGCCGTCCACCACCTACGGCTTCCTGCCGCTGGTGGCGCTGGGCGTGCTGGCGATGTTCACCCTGCCGCACCAAGTGCACGTGGGCGTGGTGGAATGCCGCGACGAGCGCCATGTGCGCACGGCGCGCTGGCTGTTCCCGCTGTACATGGTGCTGATGGCCGCGCCGCTGCTGCCGCTGGCACGTGCAGGCGGCGCGATGTTCGGCGATGCAGGGCCTTCCGACCTCTACGTGCTGGCACTGCCGTTGTCGCAGGGGCAGCAGGGCCTGGCGCTGCTGGCCTTCCTGGGCGGACTGAGCGCGGCCACCGGCATTGTGGTGGTCAGTACGCTGACGCTCAGCCTGATGATCGGCAACCACTGGCTGGCACCGGGCCTGTTGCGGGGCGGCTGGCTCCGCGGCACGGGCGGCGACCTGCGCGGCGCGGTGCTGGCGCAGCGGCGCATCGGCATCGTCGCGGTGATGCTGCTCGCGTGGGCCTACAGCCGCCTGATCGCGGGCAACGATGCGCTGGCCGACGTGGGCGCGGTGTCGTTCTCGGCGCTGGCCACCCTGGCGCCTGCGCTGGGTTTCGCCATCTGGCGTCCGCAGACGCCGCCGCGCGCGGTGATCGCCGGCATCGTGGCCGGTTTCGCGGTCTGGGTATGGCTGTTGCTGTTGCCGGTGACGATGGACGCGCGCGGCGTGGCGCCGGCCTGGCTGCCGGCCGGCCCGTTCGGCATCGCCGGTCTCTCGCCTGATGGTTTCTTCGGCTTGACCGGATGGAGCCGGTTGGGCCGCGCGGTCGGCGTGAGCCTGTTCCTGGGCACGGCGGGGACGCTGCTGGTGATGGGCTGGCGCGGCGCCACGCCGCGACGGCTCGACAGCCGGGGTTTCGATGCCAAGACCCTGCGCGACGCCGGCCGCCGCTTCCTGCCGCGCGAGCGCGTGGAGGAACTGTTGGCCGAGGCGCCGCGCAGCGGCCCGGTGCCCGGCGTGATCGAGGCGCGTCTGGAGCGCGAACTGTCGGCCGTGCTGGGTTCGGCCTCGGCACGCCTGCTGCTGGATGCGGCGCGACGCGAGAGCGGGGACCTGGACACGGTGGCGGCCATCGTCGGCGAAGTCTCGCAGGACCTGCGCTTCAACCAGCAGGTACTGGAAGCCGCGCTGCAGAACATGAGCCAGGGCATCAGCGTGATCGACCGCGAGCAGCGGCTGGTGGCATGGAACCGCCGCTATGCGCAGATGTTCGGTTTCCCGTCCGATCTGCTGCAGGTCGGGCGCCCGATCGCCGACCTCACGCGCTGGGCACTGCAGCGCATGCCGCAGCGCGGGCAGGACGAACGGGCGCTGGACCGGCGGCTGGCCTTCATGCGCGCGGGTACGCCGCACCTGACCGAACGCGTGTTCCCGGACGGCAGCATCGTGGAGATCCGCGGCAATCCCATGCCGGGCGGCGGTTTCGTGGCTACGTATACCGACGTGACCGCCTCGCGCCAGGCCGAGCGCGAACTGAAGCAGGCCAACGAGACGCTGGAGCAGCGCGTCGCCGAGCGCACCGCGCTGCTGGAAACGGCCAAGCGCGAGGCCGAGCATGCGAACGATGCCAAGAGCCGCTTCCTCACCGCGATCGGCCACGACCTGCTGCAGCCCTTGCACGCCGCGCAGCTGTTCACCGACGCGCTGTCGCAGCAGCTGCCGGAACAGCGCCAGCGCGACACCGCCCTGCAGGTGCGCGGCGCGCTGGATTCCACCACCGACCTGCTGACCGGCCTGTTGGACATGTCGCGGCTGGAGGCCGGGGGACTGGTCCCCGAGCCGCGCGACCTGCCATTGACGGAAGTGCTGGAGCCGCTGGCGTCGGAATTCCGCGTACTGGCACGCGAGCGCGGCCTGTCGTTCGCGATGGTGCCCACGCGTGCCTGGGTGCATACCGATCCGCAACTGCTGCGCCGCATCCTGCAGAACTTCCTGGCCAATGCCGTGCGCTATACCGCACGGGGTGGCGTACTGCTGGGCGTGCGTCGCCGCGGCGATCGTGTGCGCGTGGAGGTGTGGGATACCGGGCCGGGCATCGTCGAGGCCGAACAGCAGCGGATCTTCGAGGAATTCCGGCGCGGCGACGATGTGCCGGGGCAGGGCCTGGGACTGGGCCTGTCGATCGCCGACCGCATCGCCGCGCTGCTGGACGCGCCCCTGTCGCTGCGCAGCCGGGTGGGGCACGGCGCGGTCTTCGCCGTCGACCTGGTGCGGGTGACGCCACCGGCAGCGATGCCTGCATTGGCCGGCAAGCCTGGCCTGGCCGGCCGCCACGTGCTGGCGGTGGACAACGATCCCGATGCGCTCGAGGCACTGCGCCAGGTACTCGTGGGATGGGGATGCAGCGTGGCGATCGCCGCCGATGGCGCATCGGCCGACGCCGCATTGCGCGAGCGCGATGCGGACCTGTGGCTGTTCGACTATCACCTGGATGCCGGCGACACGGGCGTTGCGCTGGCCGGACGCCTGCGTACCACGCATGGGCAACGGCCGTGCCTGATCCTGAGCGCCGACCAGACCGACGCGGTACGCCGCGCAGTGCGCGACGCCGACCTGCCGTTGCTGGCCAAGCCGGTGCGGCCGCTGGCGCTGAAGTCGGTGCTGGACCGTTTGCTGGCGGCGCGGGCGATGTGATGGCGCATCGTCGTCCCAGCGAACGCTGGGACCCATCTTGCTCTTGCGGTTCCGAGCGCAGGACGGGCAATCCGCGGAGATCGACATCAAAATGGGTCCCAGCGTTCGCTGGGACGACGGTCGATGGTTCAAAGGTAGAATCACCACTCCGCTGCTCACCGATCTCCCATGCCCTACACCCCCATCGTCGCCACCCTCGGCTACGTGCTTTCGCCCGACCGCTCGCAGGTGCTGCTGATCCACCGCAACGCGCGCCCGGACGACCAGCACCTGGGCAAGTACAACGGCCTGGGCGGCAAGATCGAGCGCGACGAGGACGTGGTGGCCGGCATGCGTCGCGAGATCCATGAGGAAGCCGGGATCGACTGCGACGCGATGACGCTGCGCGGCACCATCAGCTGGCCCGGCTTCGGCAAGCACGGCGAGGATTGGCTGGGCTTCGTCTTCGTCATCACGGCGTACAGCGGCACACCGTTCGAGCGCAATCCGGAAGGCACGCTGGAATGGGTGCCGGTGGAGAAGATCATGACGTTGCCGCTTTGGGACGGCGACCGCCACTTCCTGCCGCTGGTGTTCGACAACGACCCGCGCGGCTTCCACGGCGTCATGCCGTACCGCGATGGCCGCATGGTGTCGTGGGACTACTCGCGGATCTGAGGCCGCACTGCTCGGCCCTGTAGGAGCGACGTCAGTCGCGACCGGAATGCAGCGGGGTCATTGCACTTTGGATGAGCGCTGATTCCCGCGGCGCATGCTTCTCCTGGTCCGTGTCATCCATGGAACAAAGGAGGCCAAGGCCCACGGTCGCGACTCACGTCGCTCCTACAGGGAGCGGCCGCATGTTCCACGATCCCGCTTGTCCACACCAGCTGTGGAATGACATTGGGGAAACCGTGTGGATAACCGCGTCGGCGCCTTGTGCCGCAGGGCTGTCAAGATGTGTGGCGAAATTTTGACCAGTGCATGACGGGTCGTTGTCCGGGTTGTCCACACCGGGTGTGGATGGTCTGTCGACCAACATGTGGATAAGCGCCGGCACGCGTTGCGGCACAACGCTGTCAAGGTGTGTGGCGAAATTATGATCAGCGTCTGCAGCGGCCGTGCTGGCGGATTGTTTCACGCCATGAACCGTCATCCCGGCGAAAGCCGGGGGCCAGTGCCTTTCGCTTGCTACGCATGTTAGTCGCGAAAGTCGCTCGGTCCCGGCCTGCGCCGGGATGACGGTTCCGACGCCGTCGTCCCAGCGAACGCGAGGACCCAGCTTGCTCCTCTCCACGGCACGCCAGAGCAGTCAACGGCAGGAGCCAGGTGGATCCCGGCTTTCGCCGGGATGACGGTCCGCTGCAATGGCAGGGCGGAGAGGGAGGCGCGGTCCCGCGCTCAGCCCTCGATCTGCCGCGCCGGATCCGCCAGCTCCAGTTCCCGCAGCACCACCCCGGCCTGCGTGCGATTGCGTACCCCCCGGCGGTCGAAGATGGCGGACAGGTGCGCCTTGACGGTGCGCTCCTGCACGTCCAGGCGGTCCGCGATCTGCTTGTTCAACAGGCCCTGCGCCACCAGCGTCAGTACGCGGAACTGCTGCGGTGACAGGCTGGCGAGCCGCCCGGCCAGTTCGGTGTCGTGTTCGGAAGACTGGGCGCGCGCCACCGCGCCACGCAGCGACGCCGGCAGCCACTGCTCGCAGGCCAGCACGCTGCGGATGGCGTCGCGCAGTTCGTCCAGGCCGGAGCTCTTCGGCAGGTAGCCGGCCGCCCCGTGGTCCAACGCACGACGTACCACGCGCGGATCGTCGTTGGCCGACACCACCACTACCGCGACCGCGGGAAACTGCGCGCGGATCGCTGCAAGACCCGCCAAGCCATGGTTGCCGGGCATGTGCAGGTCCAGCAGCACCAGGTCGATGTCGTCGTGCGCTTCCAGCGTGGCGATCACGCCATCCAATGATTCCGCCTCGCGCACCGTCAGCTGGGCCACGGCATCGGCTGCCGCGCCGCGCAGGGCGGCCCGGAACAGCGGGTGGTCGTCGGCGATCAGGAGGTTGGGCATGGGAGGGCAGGAGTGAGGGGAGAGGAGTGAGTGGAGGCGAGCTTTGGCTCACTCCTCACTCCTCCCGGCTATCCACTCGCTTCATTGCACCGTCCAGCCGCCGTCCACCACGATCGTCTGGCCGGTGATGTTGCGGGCGGCCGGCGAGGTGAGGAAGGCGGTGATGCCGGCCAGTTCGTCCAGGCCGATGAACACGCCCTTCGGCATCGGCTTCAGCATCACCTGGCTGACCACGTCGGCCTCGGAAATGCCGCGTGTGCGTGCCTGGTCGGCGATCTGCTTGTCCACCAGCGGCGTCTTCACGTAGCTGGGGCAGACGGTGTTGATGGTGATGTCGGTGTCGGCGGTTTCCAGCGCCAGCACCTTGGAAAAGCCGACCAGCCCGTGCTTGGCTGCCACGTAGGCGCTCTTGTACGGGCTGGCCACCAGCGCATGGATGCTGCCGATGTTGACGATGCGGCCGAAGCCGCGTTCGCGCATGCCCGGCAGCACGGCGCGGGTCAGCCGGGCCACGCCGACCAGCATCACCTGCACGAGGAAGTCCCACTTCTCGATCGGGAATTCCTCCAGCGGCGACACATGCTGCAGGCCGGCATTGTTGACCAGCACATCGATGGGGCGCGAGATCGCCGCGAGTGCGGCATCGATGCTGTCCTGCGAGGTGACATCCAGCGCGACCGCTTCGGCCGAACCGCCCTCTGCGCGGATCTGCGCCGCGACCGCCTCGGCTGCCTCGAGGTTGAGATCGCTGACGATGACGTGGCGGCCGGCTTCGGCCAGCTGCGCGGCGATGCCGGCACCGATGCCGCTGGCCGCGCCGGTGATGAGGAGGGTGTGGGTCTTCTGCATGGGGGCTCCTGCGTGCTGAGGCTAGGGTAGCAGGCAGGCGTCCGCCGTTCGTGGTACCAAAGTACGATGACGGGACTTCCGCGGCGCGGTAGTTTCGTGGCATTGATCGGAACCATGGATGCAATCCAGGCATGAACGCGACGATGCGACTTTCCTGTGGCGTATGGCTGGCGGCGATGCTCGCCGGCTGCACCAGCGCCCCCTCCAAGCCCGAGGCCGTGGCCCACATGATCCAGCCCCAGCGCGTCACCGAGCATCGCGGCCACGACGACCTGCTGACCGCGGGCCTGGGCCTGGACGGCCTGCGCGCGATGGCGGCGCCCGCGTTCGTCGATCCGGCCCAGCCCACGGCCGCCGAACTGCGCCGCCGGGCGATCTGGGGGAACTGGCGCGGGATCGCCGACCTGTCGCCGACCGGCGGCTACGGCCAGGCCTACGGCAGCGTGGCCAGCGTGCCGGGACGCGAGTACTCGGCGCTGGCGAAAGTACCGGGAACGGCACAGCCGCACCGCGTGCTGGTGCAGGTGCCCGACCACTTCGATACGGGCAAGCGCTGCATCGTGGTCACCGCGTCGTCGGGTTCGCGCGGCATCTATGGCGCCATCGCGGTCGCCGCACCGTGGGGCCTGCCGAAGGGCTGCGCCGTCGCCTACACCGACAAGGGCGCGGGCACGGACTACTTCGACCTGGACGAGCAGCAGGGCGCGCGCGAGGACGGCACGGTGGGCGCGTTGGGCACCGATGCGCTGGCCTTCGCACCCGACGCGCCGGTCGGTGCCAGCGGGGTGGCGGTGAAGCACGCACATTCCAAGGACAATCCGGAAGCGGACTGGGGCCGGCACGTGAAGCAGGCCGCCGAGTTCGCGCTGGCCGCGCTGGACCAGGCGTTCCCGCAGGCGGCGCCGTTCCGCTTCGACAATACGCGCGTCATCGCGGTCGGCATTTCCAATGGCGGGGGCGCGGTCCTGCGTGCCAGCGAAGAGGAGGGCGGCTGGCTGGATGCCGTCGTCGCCGGTGAGCCCAACATCTACGCCGCCGATGCGCCGGGCGCGCGTTCGCTGTACGACTACACGACCGAAGCCGCACTGCTGATGCCGTGCGCGCTGCTGGACCTGCCGGCGGAGACGTTGCCGCAGCCGCCGCTGCGTGCACAGGTCGAGCCGCTGTGGACCGCGCGCTGCGCCACGCTCAAGGCGGCGGGCCTGGTCACCGGTGGCGATGCCAAGGCGCAGGCCGCTTCGGCCCGGGCGCAGCTGAAGGCGAACGGCTGGACAGACGACGCGCTGGTGGCCGGCGCCTTGAGCGTGGGCTTCGACCTGTGGCGCGCGGTGGCCGTCACCTACGCCTCGGCCTATGGCCGCTACGGCGTGGGCGAGCATCCGTGCGGATTCGCGTTCTCCGCGCAGAATCCGGACTTCAGTGCACGTGCGGCGAGCGCCGCAGAACGTGCTGCATGGTGGTCGGACGGCAGCGGCATTCCGCCGGGTGCGGGCGTGGGCATCGTGGACACGAAGCTGGCACCGCCGGACTTCACCCTGCCGGGACTGCAGTGCCTGCGTGCGTTGCAGACGGGCGACGGCGACGACGCGCGCCGCGTGCAGGCCGGCATCGCACAGACCGCGGCACGCTTTCCGCGCACGCGCCGCCCCGTGGTGGTGATCCACGGCCTGGATGACGGGCTGGTGCCGCCGGCGTTCTCCAGTGCGCCGTACGTGGAGGCCGCGCGCGCCGCCAATCCGGACGTGCGCTACTGGCAGGTGCGGCATGCGCAGCACTTCGACGGCTTCCTGGCGCTGCCGGCCTACGGGGCGCGCTATGTGCCCCTGCTGCCCTACGTCTACGCTGCCCTGGACCAGGTCGACGCCACGCTGGATGGCAGCAGGGAACTGCCGGCCAATGCGCTGATCAATGCCAATCCGCGCGGCGCGGGGAGCGTGGAAGCCAGCCAGTTCGCGATTCCGCGCTGAGCCTGCTGTTGTAGGAGCGACGTGAGTCGCGACCGCGGCAACAGAGCAGCCAGGATCCGTTGCGTGGCCCTTCTGGCCGGACCGCTCAGGTCTGCGGTCGCGACTTACGTCGCTCCTACAGGAGCCGCACGCCCCCACGACGGATTCACCCGGTTCGGCTTACCCTGTAGGCCGTTTCCGGCCACCGACGCCCCCATGTCCCGACACTTCTCCATGATCCGCGACTTCCAGCTGGCCGACTGGTTCACGCTGGGCAACGCCTTCTGCGGCACCGGGGCCATCTTCGCGTCGATGCGCTTCCTGCAGGAAGGCATCCTGCGCGACCTGATGATCGGCATGGCGCTGATCCCGCTGGCCTTCATCTTCGATGCCCTGGACGGCCGCGTGGCGCGGTGGCGCAAGCAGGCCTCGGTGCTGGGGCGCGAACTGGATTCCCTGGCCGACGTGATCTCCTTCGGCGTCGCTCCGGCCGCGCTGGCCTATGCCTGCGGCATGCAGGGCGGCTGGGACTGGCTGGTGCTGTCGTACTTCGTCGCCTGCGGCGTGAGCCGGCTGGCGCGCTACAACGTCACCGCCGAGACGCTGGCCGAGGGCGGCGACAAGGTGAAGTTCTTCGAGGGTACGCCCATTCCCACCAGCCTGGTGGTGGTCATCGTGCTGGCCGTGGCGGCCTATCTGGGCCATGTGGGTCCCCAACTGTGGCTGGGATCATTGAAGCTGGGCCCGTGGCTGCTGCACCCGCTGGTGCTGCTGTACGCCATATCCGGCACGCTGATGATCAGCAAGACGCTGCGCATTCCCAAGCCCTGAGCCGTGAGGTGAAGGCGCGTCATGCACGCGCCGCCGGCCGCGGCTAGAATCGGTCGGGAAGGGAGGGCACATGGCAAATTCCGTTCCACCGTGGCCGGGCGATTTCGAATCGGTGGCCCAGCAGTACTGGAGCCTGTGGGGCGACGCCCTGCGACAGGTTGGCGCAGGGCCGGCGATGCCGATGCCGGGCGCAGCCCCGGGCTGGCAACAGACGGTCGACTGGTGGACGAAGCTGGTGCCCGGTGGGCAGGCGCAGGTGGACGAGGCCGTCGGCCGCTTCCAGCGGCAGGCCAGCCAGTGGTTCGGCCAGATGCAGCAGGTCGCCGCCCAGTTCACCGGCCGCGATCACGACGCCACCGACATCGGCCGCGCCTGGCGCTCCGCGCTGGGCATGGCCGACCCCACGCCCGCGCACAATCCCTTCGCCGACATCTTCCGCAGCATGCAGGGGGGCGCACACGGACTGGACGACTGGATGCAGCAGCTGCGTCCATGGCTGGAGAACCTGCAGCGTGATGGCGACCGCTGGCTGCACGTGCCGACCTTCGGCCTGACGCGCGAGCACCAGGAACGCTGGCAGCATCTGGCCCAGGCCTACCAGGACTACCAGCAGCGCGTCGCCGAATACGACCAGCTGATGCTGCAGGTGGCGCAGGACGCATTCGCGCGCTTCGAGCGCAAGCTGGAGGAGCACGCCGAACCGGGCCGCCAGCTGCAGAACGCGCGCGCGCTGTTCGACCTGTGGATCGACGCAGCCGAAGAGGCCTACGCCCAGGTCGCCCTGTCCGAGGATTTCCGCCATGCCTTTGCCGGCCTCGCCAATGCGCAGGCGCGCCTGCGGCTGGGCGTGCAGCGTGAGGTGGAGCAGGTCTGCTCCCTGTTCGGCATGCCGACGCGCACCGAGGTGGATTCCGCGCATCGCAAGATCGTCGAGTTGGAGCGCGCCGTGCGAAAGCTGACGCGTGTGCAGGCCGCACCCGCTCGTCGCGCCCCGGCGCCACGCACCGCGGCGTCCACGGAAGCACCGGTCAGCGTGCAGGCACCGCCTCCGTCCGCGCCTGCCGCAGCGAAACCGACAGCGGCGAAAAAGCGTTCGCCTGTCCGCCGCAAGGCAGCAGCCTCCAAGGCGGCGCCCAAGCCGCGTCCGGCGGCCAAGAAGAAGGCAGCGAAGAAGCCTGCACGGCGGACCATCGCCGCCGCTGCGCCGGTGGCAAGCAAGCGGGAACCCGTCGTCGCGGCGCCCCGGGTCGTCGCGAAAAAGCCTGCCAAGGTGAAGAAGTCCGTCGCCCAGGCGGTGCCGAAGACGTCGTCCTCGCGGAAAACGCCGAAAAAGACAGCGGCGCCTGCCGCGAAGCCGGCGTCGGTCGTGTCGATGAAGGATTGGGTGGCGCGCAATGCCGCGCGCGCCGCGACCACCGAGGCGCCGAAGGCCGCCGGGAAGACGAAGCGGGGTAAAGGCAAGTGAACGGACCGCTCAACTTCACCGCCGAGGCGCTGGCCCAGGAAGCCACCACGCTGGTGCAGAAACTCTCCGCCGGCCTGCATACGCTGCCGGAGGTGGACGATGTCCACTACGGCGCCACCCAGAAGCAGGAAGTCTGGCGCGACGGCAAGGTGGTGCTGTACCGCTTCGTCGGCGAGAAGGCGCCGACGGCGAAGGTGCCGCTGCTGATCGTCTACGCGCTGGTCAACCGTCCCTACATGGTGGACCTGCAGCACGACCGCTCCCTGGTAAAGGGGCTGCTGGCACAGGGCGAAGACGTGTACGTCATCGACTGGGGCTATCCGGACCGCTCGGACCGCTTCCTGGAACTGGGCGACTACATCAACCGTTTCATCGATGGTGCGGTGGACCACCTGCGCGACAGCAGCGGGCGCGGGGCGGTCAACGTGCTGGGCATCTGCCAGGGCGGTGCGTTCTCCCTTTGCTATGCCTCGCTGCACCCGGAGAAGGTCAAGAACCTCATCACCATGGTCACGCCGGTGGATTTCCACACGCCGGACAACATGCTGTCGCACTGGACGCGCGAACTGGACGTGGACCTGTTCGTCGACGCGCTGGGCAACGTGCCCGCCGACATGATGAACGCCTGCTACCTGATGCTGAAGCCGTTCCGGCTGAACCTGCAGAAGTACGTGGGCCTGATGGACATCCTGGACGACAAACGCGCCATCGAGGATTTCCTGCGCATGGAGAAGTGGATCTTCGACTCGCCCGACCTGGCGGGTGAAGCCTTCCGGCAGTTCATCAAGCAGTTCTACCAGCGCAACGGCTTCATCAAGGGCGGTATCGAGATCGGCGGCGAGACGGTGGATCTGGGTTTCGTCGACATGCCGGTACTGAACATCTACGCCGAGCAGGACCACCTGGTGCCGCCGGATGCGTCACGGGCGTTGAAGGACGTGGTGGGTACGGCGGACTACACCGAGCTGAGTTTCAAGGGCGGCCACATCGGCATCTACGTCTCCAGCCGCGCCCAGCGCGAAGTGCCCACCGCGATCCACCACTGGCTGGGGCAGCGCGCTCGGTAAGCGTACGCAGTGCCTTCTGTAGGAGCGACGTAAGTCGCGACCGCGATCCGACAGGGAATGAAGGTCGATGGAGCCAGATCTCTCTGTTCGACCGGCCTGCTGGTGTCGGCGCATCGGGGGGTGCGATCGCGACTTACGTCGCTCCTACAGACGTTCGCTTCCTTCACCTCTGTTGCGATAGGGTAATCCCATGCTGTCACGCCTCGCGCTCGTCACCTGTCTGATCGCCTTTTCCGGGCTCGTGTCCGCCGCACCGTCGCCGACCGCCAAGCGCGAAATCCAGGGCCTGATGGACGCGCTGTCCGCCTCGTCGTGTGAGTTCCAGCGCAACGGCACGTGGCATGGTCGCGATGAGGCACGCAGGCACCTGCAACGCAAGTACGACTATCTGCTGAAGCGCGACCTGGTCGACACCGCCGAGCAGTTCATCGAGCGCGCCGCGTCCAAGAGCAGCATGAGCGGACGGGCTTACCAGGTGCGGTGCCCGGGCCAGCCCGCGCAGCCGGCTGCCGCTTGGTTCAAGGCCCGGCTGGATGCGCTGCGCGGTTCAGGCGCGCCCGGTCGCTGACGCGCTAGACTGGCTGCGGACCACCGTGGGGAGTTGCTGGCGATGAGTACCGCATCCAAGCCGTTTGCCAGGTCGCTGAACGACCGCATGATCGCGGGCGTGATGGGCGGCATCGCGCATCGCTACGGCTGGAGTTCCACGTTGCTGCGCGTGATCTTCGTGATCGTTTCCATCGCCTCGGCGGCGTTCCCCGGCATCCTGGTCTACCTGATCCTCTGGCTGCTGATGCCGAACGAACAGGACTGATCCATGTCGGTCACCGGGCTGTGGGTGGCGCGAGCCTTCGGCATCGTGTGGGCCGTGCCCAATACCGCGGTCGGCGTCCTGGCCGGGGTGGTCGGCATGGCGTTCGGTGCGCGCGCGGAATGGAGTCGCCGCGATTTCGCGCTCGTGTTCCATCGCTGGCCCTGGGGTCCGGGGGGCGCCATCACCTTCGGCAACAGCATCCTGCATACCGGCGAGACGCTGGAGGCCGAGTGCGTCACCTACGAGCATCGTGCCGGGCATACGCGGCATCCGCGCATCCGCCTGGGCGACCACGAGCGTGCGCACGTCTACCAGTACATGGTGCTGGGCCCGCTGTTCCTGCCGCTCTACCTGCTGTGCGGGGGCGTCAGCGTGCGCAATCCCTTCGAGCGCGCGGCGGATCGCTACGCGCTGACGGGCGAGGGCTGGTGGCCCTGGGACGGTCGCGCCGGTCAGTGAGGCTTCGCGCGGCCCGAGCCGGACTTCTTGCCGCCGCCATCCTGCTTGTTGACGGTGGCCCAGGCGATGCGTTCGGCATCCTCCTTCGATCGTCCTTGCTCGCGCTCGGATTCCTCGATGTGTTCGGCCTGACGCTTCTGCTTGTCGGTATAGGCGGACTTTTCGCCACGGGGCATGAGGGGTGCTCCAGTCGGGAGGTGCAGCCAGCCTGCGCCGTTGCACGTGATGCGGACATGACGTCGGCGTCAAGGAAATGTGGCGCGAAGTTCAGCGTTCCAGGCGCTCGAACGAGAACAGTGGCCACAACGGGTGCGGGCGCCGTTCGATCAGGGCGCGCAGCAATCCGGCGCCCAGCATGCTGTAGGTGATGCCATTGCCGCCGTACGCCATCGCGAAATGCACCCGCGGTCCCCACTGCGCATGCGGACCGAAGAAGGGCAGCCCGTCTTCGGTTTCGGCGAAGGTGCCCGCCCAGGAGAACGCCGGCGTGATCTCCAGCGCAGGGAACAGGTCGTGCAGCCGTTTCAGCAGGGTCCGCGCCTTCTTTTCGACCCGCGCGTCGCGCTTGGCGGGAATGTCGACAGCGTCGTCTTCGCCACCCATCAACAGCCGGCGGTCGGACGTGCTGCGCGCATAGAGATACGGGCGCGCGGTTTCCCACAACAGCGTATCGGACAGGAACCCGAGCGCTTCCTCGGACAGCGGGTCGCTGATGACGGCATAGCTGCTGCGGTTGCGCGCCACCGACTTCTTGAGCCAGTGCTGGCTGGCGTATCCCGCCGCGATGACGAGATGCGCGGCGCGCACGGTGAACCCGGTGTCCGTGCGCAACGCGACGCCACGAGACGTCGTCTCGATCTCGACGACACGTGTCCGGTCGAACACCGAAGCCCCCTGCTTCTGCAGGCGCTGGAGCAGGCGATGGGTCAGGCGGTACGGATCCACGCGCGCGCCTTGCCGGCTGAGCAGGGCCGCAGGCGCGTCGAAGCCATAGTCGTCTTGCACGCGTCCGGCATCAAGCAGCTCGACCTCCAGCCCATGTCGCCGCCGAGCGGCGTGTTCTTCCTCCAGCGCGCGCACGTCGCGGCGGCGGCTGGCGTAGTACAGGCTGGCGTTGCGCGCGAAGCCCACATCGCGCCACGCCGAGGCGACCGCATGCAGCTGGTCGATGGCGTCGGCGCAGGCGCAGTAGGCGAGGGCGGCATCGGCTTCGCCGTGTCGCTTGGCCAAGTCGACCAGATGGGTGTCGATCTCGTACTGCAGCAGCGCCGTGCTGGCGGCCGTGCTGCCCCAGCCGATATCGCGCTGTTCGAGGATCGCCACGTCGAAGCCGTGGCCGGCCAGTTCATCCGCGATCAGTGCGCCGGTGATGCCGCCGCCGAGCACGGCCACGTCGCATCGATGGTCGGATGCCAGGCGCGGGAAGGCCTGCATCAGGCCGTTGCTGACCGCCCAGAAGGGATATCCGCTCTTCAGATCCATGCATGCCTCGCGTTCCGATGACGCGGAGATGCTGGCAGGTGCCGGTGCAGGGCCGGGTGAAGGCCCCCTCGGTGGTCAGCGGGGAAGGGCGCCCTGCAGGAACAGTTCCACCGACGCCAGCGCCTGCGCTTCCAGCGTGTCCACGTCGGGCAGGTGATGGCTGCCCGCGGCCAGGCGGAAGATCTGGTCGCCGAACAGGCTCATGTAGAACTGCGCGGCGGCGGCCTGAGGCGAGGCCAGGCGCATGCGGCCCGCGGCCACCTGCTGTTCGAAATAGTCGGCCAGCGTCGCGCGGATCGACGCCACCGCATGGTCCAGGAACCAGTCGCGCAGCGCGGGGAACGATTGCCCCTCACCGATCACGATGCGGTACACCACCTGCGAATCGGTGCGCGCCATGACCTGCGCCATGCGGATCGCCACCCGGCGCAGCGCCTGCTCGGGCGGCAGTTCGGTCAGGTTGAGGTCGCTGAGCAAGTGGATGTGCATGTCCAGCCTGCGCTCGAGGATGGCGCTGGCCAGGCCTTCCTTGTCGCCGAAGATGCGGTACAGCGTGGCCAGCGATCCGCCGGCGCGCGCGACGATCTCGCTGAGCCGCGCGTGCTGGTAGCCCTTCTCGGCGAACACTTCGGTGGCCGCGTCGAGGAACTTCTCCGCGCGGATCTCGCCGCGCCTGCACAGATCCACCTGTGGTCGCGGTCGCAGCGGCGAGCGTGACGTGTCGCTGAAAACGTTTTCCAGATGATCGGTCGTAGTGCTCACGGGAGTTCCTGCGCGCGGCCGTTGGGCGACGATTCCCGCAGCCTAGCAAAAGCTCGACGCACTGTGGCAAATGCATGACAGGGCGCGCGTTTTCTCACAGTCCGGGCGTAGCCGCGCCACGGTGCCCTAGACTGCCCCTCCCGGCCGTCAGGCCGCAGGCGGAGACTGGTGATGCGACACGGATGGACGTGGTGGCTGGGGTGCCTGGTGGCCGCGTGCACGATGGCCGGCGCCGTGCGCGCGCAGACCTGGGCCATCGAGCGGGCGACCGTCGTGGCCTCGCCCGAGGCCGCACCGCTGGCCGATGCCGTCGTGGTGGTGCGCGATGGGCGCATCGTGTCGGTCGGTCGCGCAGGCGAGGTGCGGGTGCCGGCCGATGCGCGCCGGATCGATGCGGACGGCCGCGTGCTGGTGGCCGGCTTTTGGAACAGCCATGTGCACTTCCTGCTGCCCGGCCTGACGGAAGTGGCCGACGCACCGGCCGCCGCGCTGGAACTCGAAGTCCGTTCGCTGCTGACGCGCTGGGGGTTCACCAGCGTGTTCGACCTGGGCGGACTGCCGGGCAATGCGCGTCGCCTGCGCGCCCGTATCGAGGCCGGCGACGTGCGTGGCCCGCGCATCCTCACCGTGGATGCGCCGTTCTATCCCGCCGACGGCACGCCGCACTACGTCCGCGATGTGATGAAGCAGCACGGCGCTCCCTCGGCCGAGGTCGCCACACCGGACGCCGCGCGTGCCCGTGCACGCACGCAACTGGAGGAGGGTGCCGACGGCGCCAAACTGTTCATCGGCGCGCTGGTCGGCGGCCCGCGGGGCGTGGTGCACATGGCGCCTGACGTGGCGCTTGCCGTGGTGGAAACGGCGCATGCCGCGCACCGCCCGGTGTTCGCGCATCCCAGCACCACCCAGGGCATCGAGATCGCGCTGCAGGCGGGCGTGGACGTGCTGGCGCACAGCACGCCCATCGATGGCCCGTGGCCGGACGGCATGGCGCAGCGGCTGGTGGCCGCCGACATGGCGCTGGTGCCGTCGCTGAAACTGTTCGAGGTGGAACTGCGCAAGGAAGGCGTGCCACCTGCCGTCATCGAACGCTTTCTGGCCGTCGGGCAGGCGCAGCTGCGCGCGTTCCGCGAGGCGGGCGGGCCGGTGCTGTTCGGCACGGACGTGGGCTACATCCACGACAGCGACCCGCATCGCGAGTACGCCCTGATGGCCGGCGCCGGCATGGACTGGCGCGCCATCCTGGCCAGCCTGACCACCGAGCCGGCGCGCCGCTTCGGCCATGGCGCGCGCAGCGGGCGCATCGCGCCCGGCATGGACGCGGACCTGGTGCTGCTGGGTCGCGATCCGGCCGACGACGTGCTGGCGCTGTCCGACGTGGTGTGGGTGATGCGCGGCGGCCAGGTGCAATACGAGGCCCCCGAACCCGGCGCGTCCGCTCAGAGGTAGCGGGTGATCGCCGGTGCGTGGTCCCAGCGGTCGTGCGCGCCATCCACGTACGTGATCGGCGCGGCATCCAGTTCCTCGGGCGTCACGTCCTCCAGGTAGCCCAGGCTCATCCCGTAAATGCGCTGCCCGTCGGGCACGTCGTTGCCCACGCCGAACGGGCGCACGACGCAGGTCCGGCAGAAGTAGTGCGCGTTGCGCCGCGTGCTGAAGCGGTACTCGGTCGGTGCGTCGTCGGCCAGCAGGCGGAAGCGCTCCGGGGGCACATGGCCGGCCAGAACCGGTTGCGCCGGCAGACCGAGCAGTTGCAGCGGTGGGTGGGCTGGGCCAGGTCGATGTCCGCCTGGAATCGCACGGCACCGCAATGGCAGCTGCCGGAACAGGTCTTCAGCATGTGGCCTCCCGTGCCGATATCGTCCCTGGGGCGGCCGGGCCTGTCCCGCCGGCGTCGCCGGAGCCCGGAGGATAGCCCCGTCCGCGGAGTCGTGCATGTTGAAAACTTTCGATGTTGCGGAGCTCCGGCCCGGCATGCACGTGCAGCGGCTGCTGGGGCCCTGGATGCAGCATCCGTTCTGGCGCACCTCGTTCGTCCTGGACGAGGTCCGTCTGGCGCAGCTGCAGGACAGCGGCGTGCAGCAGGTCGTGGTGGACCTGGCGCGCAGCCAACTGGATGGCGGATCCGATGCCGAACCCGCGTCGCAAGAGGCAACGGCATGGCCGCAGGAAGCCGCCGCTGCCGAGGAGGGCGAGCGGCGCCGCGTCCTGGTCCCCGACGGTCGGCCCGACTTCGCCGCCGAACTGGCCCGTGCCCGCCGCATCTGCGGCGACGCCCGCGATGCCGTGGAGGCCATGTTCCGCGAGGCGAGGCTGGGGCGCGGCATCGATGCCGGCCAGGCGATGCCCCTGATAGACGAGATCACCGGTTCGGTCGACCGCCATCCCACCGCGCTGGTCAGCGTGGCGCGCCTGAAGGACGCCGACAGCTACACCTACCTGCACTCGGTGGCGGTGAGCGCCCTGATGGTGATGCTGGGCCGCGAGATCGGCCTGACCGACGCGCAGCTGCGCGAGGCCGCACTGGGCGGCCTGCTGCACGACATGGGCAAGGCCGCCATGCCGCTGGACGTGCTGAACAAGCCCGGCAGGCTGACCGACGAGGAATTCGACGTCATCCGCCAGCACCCGGTGCACGGCGAGCGCCTGCTGCGCGAGGGCGGCATCACCCATGAGGGCGTGCTGCACATCACCCGCCACCACCACGAGCGCGTGGACGGCACCGGCTATCCCGACCGTCTGCCGGGCAGCGCCCTGCCGGTGCTCACCCGCATGGGCGCGATCTGCGATGTCTACGACGCCATCACCTCCAACCGTCCGTACAAGGCCGGCTGGGACCCCGGCGAATCGCTCCGTCGCATGGCCGGCTGGCAGGGTCATTTCGATGCCGATCTGCTGAAGGCCTTCGTGCGCAGCCTCGGCATCTATCCGGTGGGCACCCTGGTCCGCCTGTCCAGCGACCGCCTGGCGGTGGTGGTGGAGCAGAATCCGGCCACCCTGCTGGCCCCGCGCGTGCGCGTGTTCTATTCGGCCAAGTCGCGCACCCAGCTGCTGCAGGTCGACATCGACCTGGCCGCCAGCGATGGCAGGGAGCGCATCCTCGGCATCGAGTCGCCGGAGAAGTGGGGCTTTCGCGAGCTGGAAAAACTCTGGCTGCCCTGAGCCGCCGGTCTGTCGAATCCGCGCATCCCCGTTCGTCGTCCTGACACATTCCGTGCCCAGGAGGCCATGCATGCGATTCCTTTCGATGATCCGGGTTGACGAAACCACCGACCAACAGCCGAGCCAGCGGCTGATGGACGAGATGATGGCGCTGATCGGCGAGCTGTCCGCCGCGGGCGTACTGTTGGATACCGCCGGCCTGCTGCCTTCGTCGCACGGTGCGCGCGTGCGCTCCCAACACGGCCGCATCACCGTGACCGACGGACCGTTCGCCGAGGCCCGGGAGGTGATCGGCGGCTACGCCATCCTCAAGGCGGACTCGCTGGACGAGGCCCTCGCCGTAACCCGCCGCTTCCTGCAGGTGCATGGCGACGAGTGGGACATCGAATGCGAAGTGCGGCCGATCGAAGAGTCGCCGTCCGGCGGCTGCGGTCGCGCCTGATCCGGGCCGCGATCATGGCCACGCACACCTACACCGGCAGCTGCCACTGCGGCGCCGTCCGCTATGAATGCGAGCTGGACCTTGCCGCGGGCACGCGCCGCTGCAACTGCCGCTTCTGCCTGAAGACCCGCATGTGGAAGGCGTTCGCACTGGGGGAGGGCAGCTTCCGACTGCTGCAGGGCGCCGACGTCCTGTCGGACTACCGGGCACGCGACTCGTCCTGGCCCGACGGCCACGTGCACCATTACTTCTGCGGCCATTGCGGGGTGCGTGGCTTCAGCAAGGGCTACCTGGACATGGCGCCGTTCGATGGATGGTTCCATGCCGTCAACGTGGCCACGCTGGACGGCATGGACGATGCGCAGCTGGCCGCCATTCCCGTTCAATACGAAAACGGCCGCCACGACGACTGGGACCATTCGCCGGTGAACCCCGGCTACCTGTAGCCCGGCAGACTTCCGGCACGTGTGGGCGCGGGGCGGGCCGGCGAGCATGGCCCGCCCCGCACCGAGAGGAATTCCCATGTCCCTGCTGTCCCTGGTCATGGCGGCCACCGCTGCCTCCACCCCCGCCCCTGCGGCCGATGCCGCCACCCTGGCCGCCATCGAGGCGACCTGCCTGGACTACATCGACGGCCTGCTGGAAGCCGACCCGGCGCGCGTGGCACGCGCGCTGCACCCGGACCTGGCCAAGCGCGCCGTCATCGGCGACACGCCCGACGAGCGCCTCGGCCTGCGCCGTATGTCGAAGGACGAACTGGTCTCGCTGACCCGGCAGGGCGTACTGAAGACACCGAAGGACCAGTGGAACCGCAGCTGCCGCATCCTCGACGTTACCGCCGAGACGGCGGCCGTCCGCCTGGAGACGCCGTGGTTCGTCGATCACTTCCACATGGGCCGCTTCGGCGACCGCTGGATCATCGTCAACGCGCTCTGGCACCCGAAGCCGCGTTGATCAGCCGGCAGCAAGTGCTCTGGCCGCTTTGTGGAACAGCAGTGCGGACAACAGCCAGGCGACGACATACAGGCCGGTGAAGGCCAGCACGAACGTCGGTGATTCCTGCGTGTCCATGCCCATCGCGATGCCGCCCGCCGCCATCTGTGCCAGCGCCATCGCGACGAGCACACGGGACATTCCACGCGCCTGCAACCTGGCAACGCCGGCGCCGAGCGCGCCGACCACCAGCACGCCAAGGAAGAGCAGGTTGGCACGATGGCCCGGTTCATCGACGATGCCCACGGCCAGGTTCGCCCACAGCAGCAGGAAGCCGGCGCCGATGGAGATGGCGCCGGCCAGCAGGTAGCTGGGCACGCGCGCGGCACGCGCCGTCGTCTCGAAGGCGACACAGCCGGCCAGCAGCATCGCGCCGAACACCACGAAGTCGCCTCCCGTCCATGCCACCTCGTCCGTGAAACGCATCGCGACCCACGGCGTCAGCAGCAACAGGGCCGCGCCAGCCCACACGAGCGGGCGCAATACCCGTATCCAGGCGATCGCGTTGCGATAGGTGTCGTGCGTCATGATCAGTCTCCGTGTCGGCGGCGGGCATGCCGGACGCAGGATCCACGGCTGGCGTGCGCCGGTGACGGAGGCTGTGTGAAGCGGGGGCGAAGTCGCGCGCCCTCAGTGCGTGGCCTGCCGATGCGCATAGCTAGCACGCGCGTGACCTGCCACTGGCCGTCGCGCTCGCGCCACACCATCACGAAGTCCGCTTCGCCCGCACAGGCGGTCGACCCCATCGGGCAGAAACGGTGCGTGCCCTGCGCGATGGCGCCGAAATCCTTGATCGGGAAGACCTTCAGCGTGCCCGGCACGCGCCCGCGCCGGTAGTTCCCGCACCCGTGGGCGCGCGTGCGCTCGATCATCTCGTCGCGGCTCCAGGTGACGCCGCCGTTGTCGTGGTAGAACTCCACCGCCGCGTCGAAGTAGGCCGCGTGTTCCGCCAGTCGGGCAGGATCGGCGCAGCGGTTGAACGCATCGAAGACCGCGGTGTCCAGCCCGTCGATCACCTGCGTGAGCTGCTCGGGCGAACGCTCGGCCGCGGCGGCGGATTCCACCGCGCCGAACAGCAGCATGCTGCCCATCAGGCCGGTCAGCGCGGCCTTCGCCAGGCGCGAACGTGCCCGGGTCATGCCGACACCAGCGGTGCCTGCGGACGCCCGCCCAGCAGGCGCGCCGGCAGCATCAGCAGTGCACGCAGGAACGCGAACAGCGCCGAGCAGGTGATGCCGACCAGCCGGAACGGCAGCGACAGCAGCCAGACCAGCGGCCAGGCCACCAGCGCCAGCAGGGCGAGCGGCCAGCACAGGACGAACAGCAGGCACCAGGCCAGCAGCGCGATCAGGGTCTTCATGTTCCGGGTCCTCGGGCACGAGAGATCGAATGGCGACAGCGTTGATCCTGTGCGCCTCCTCCGCAACGGACTTGCGACGAAACCCCGCTGGCGCGGATCGAACCCGCTGCAGCCCGCGCGAATCCCGCCGCCTGTGCGCGCCGTGCGCTCAGTCCACGCCCAGCAGGCGGCGTGTCACCTGTGCGGCATCCAGGCCGGCCAGCGTGCCGGGCCGGGCGCCGGACCAAAGCGGTGAAAAGTCGTCGCGGCCGCTCGCCTCGGCGGCGGCACGCAGCGGCGCGAGCGCCTGCGAAGCCCAGGGGAAGGCGGGCGCCCGGTCCGACAGCGGACCCAGCTCGCGCATCAATCGGTTGACCAGACCGCGTGCGGGCCGGCCGCTGAACAGGTTGGTCAGCGCGGCCTCGCGCGCCGGCTGCACCAGGGCGGCGCGATGGACCGGCGAGGGAGTGGCCTCCGGGCACAGCAGATAGGCCGTGCCGGCCTGCACCGCGCTGGCGCCTGCGTCCAGCAGCCTGCGCACGTCGGCGCGGTCGCCCACGCCGCCCGCGGCGATCACCGGCACCGTCAACGTCCGTGCCAGCGCCGTCACCAGCGCGTGTGTGGTCGGCTGCCGCGACAGGTCGTCGGACAGGAAATGGCCGCGGTGGCCGCCGGCCTCGATGCCCTGCGCGATCACCGCATCCGCACCATGGCGTTGCAGCCACACGCCTTCCTCCACCGTCGTCGCCGAGGACAGCACCACCGCGCCCCAGGCCTTGATGCGCGCCAGCAGCGCGGCATCGGGCAGGCCGAAGTGGAAGCTGACGATGCGGGGACGGAACGCTGCCAGCAGATCCACCGTCGCCGCATCCAGCGGCCGGCGTGCGCCTTCGGTGGACGGCGTGGGCGGGACGATGCCGTATTCGTCGTAGTACGGGGCCAGGGCCTGCCGCCAGCGCTGCTCCGCGTCGGGATCGGGTTCGGCCATGGTGTGGCAGAAGAAGTTGAGGTTGATCGGTTGCGGCAGCGCGGCGAAGGCCTGCAGCGCGGCTTCCAGCCGAGCGGGCTCCAGCAGCGCGCAGGGCAGCGATCCCAGGCCGCCGGCGCGGGCAACCGCGAGGGCCAGCACTTTATCCTGCGCGCCGGCCATGGGGGCCTGGATCAGTGGAAGCGCGGTGCCCAGCAGCGATGCGAACGTCGTCATGGCGACAGCTTACGCGCGCGATGCCCGCCTTGAGGCACCTGTTGCGTTGCCATACACTGCCGGCCACCCGATTTTCCGCGCCGGTCCGATGACGCCGCCCTGACCCTTCGACGCTGGCGTCATGCCGCCGCGCTTCCCGCGGCCCAAGGGTCCTTTCCTTTCGTTCGTTGTGCGCGCCCTTCTGGCGCCGGAGTCATCCCATGTCCGTCAATTACCCGCTGCGTGAGCAGTGGTTCGGCAATGTCCGTGCCGACATCCTGTCCGGCATCCTCGTTGCGCTGGCCCTCATCCCAGAGGCCATCGCGTTCTCCCTGATCGCCGGCGTCGATCCCAAGGTCGGCCTGTACGCGTCGTTCTGCATCGCCGTGGTCACGGCCATCGCCGGTGGCCGCCCCGGCATGATTTCCGCCGCCACCGGTGCCATGGCGCTGGTGATGGTGGACCTGGTGAAGGACCACGGCCTGCAGTACCTGTTCGCCGCCACCATCCTGGCCGGCCTGCTGCAGTTGCTGGCCGCCGCGCTGCGCCTGAACACGCTGATGCGCTTCGTGTCGCGCTCGGTGGTGGTGGGCTTCGTCAACGCGCTCGCCATCCTGATCTTTATGGCGCAGCTGCCGGAACTGATCGGCATGCCATGGACCGTCTACGCGGTGTGCGCAGCGGGCCTGGCGATCATCTACCTGCTGCCGCGGGTGACGAACGTCGTGCCGTCGCCGCTGGTGGCCATCGTGGTGCTGACCATCGCCTGCCTCTGGCTGGGCCTGGACATCCGCACGGTCGGCGACATGGGCGCGTTGCCCGACAGCCTGCCGGCGTTCCTGTTCCCGGATATCCCGTGGACGCTGGACACGCTGAAGATCCTGCTGCCGGTCTCGGCCACGCTGGCCGTGGTGGGCCTGCTGGAGTCGCTGATGACGGCCCAGATCGTCGAGGACATGACCGACACGCCCACGAACCGTCGCCGCGAATGCGCCGGCCAAGGCGCGGCCAATATCGTCACCGGCTTCTTCGGCGGCATGGCGGGGTGCGCCATGATCGGGCAGTCGGTCATCAACGTCTCTTCCGGTGGCCGCGGTCGCCTGTCGTGCCTGGTGGCGGGCGTGCTGCTGCTGTTGCTGGTGGTCTACGCGTCCGGCTGGGTCTCGCAGATCCCGATGGCCGCGCTGGTGGCGGTGATGATCATGGTCAGCATCGGCACCTTCCACTGGAAGAGCTTCGCCGAGCTGAAGACCCATCCTCGCACCGCCAACCTGATCATGATCGGCACGGTCGTCGTGACCGTGGCCACGCATGATCTGGCCAAGGGCGTGCTGACCGGCGTGCTGCTGACGGCGCTGTCGTTCACGCGGCGGGTCAGCGCCATGCTGCAGGTGGAAGACCAGGACCACCCCGACGGCACGCGCGTGTACACGGTGCGCGGGCAGGTGTTCTTCGCCTCTGCGGTGCAGTTCGCCAACAGCTTCGACTACCTGCATGCGGCGCGGAAGGTGGTGATCGACCTGGACCAGGCGCATTTCTGGGATACCAGCGCCGTGGCCGCACTGGACCGGGTGGTGCTGAAGCTGCGTCGCCACGGCGCGGAGGTGGAGGTGAAAGGCCTGAACCACGCCAGCGAGTCGCTGGTGGACCGGCTGGGTACGCATCGCGACGAGGCAGCGGGCTTCAATGCAGGGCATTGAGCCGGCCGGCCGCCCCCGGCATCAGGGCGGTCTGGCGTAGCGCAACAGGGTTGGCCGAGCCGGCGAAGCCCGGCAGGGATACGAGGCGAGGGCGGCTGCCTGCCCCTATCATCGTGCGACGGCGTCGTCGGGGAGCAACATCGTGCAGGGGGAAGACCAGGCAGGAGCGACGGACAGGATCGTGGCCTTTCTGCGCGGGATCGGCCTTCCGGTGACGGAAGGCAGCCTGCCGGACGATTGTTTCCTGCCGGGCGTCCGCATCCACCACGGCACGCTGGTGTTCGACCGCCAGCGTCTGCAATGGCCGGGCGACCTGCTGCACGAGGCGGGCCACATCGCGGTGACGCCCGCCGCCTCGCGTGCCGCGCTGTCCGACGCGCTGGCCACGCAGGACGAGCCCGCCCACGGTGGCGAAGCCGAAGCGACCGCCTGGGCGTACGCCGCCTGCGTGAAGATCGGCCTGGATGCGGCGGTGCTGTTCCACCCGGGCGGGTACCACGGCCATGCGGAGGCGCTGATCGCCACGTTCTCGATGGGCGTGTATCCGGGCAGCGCGGGACTGGCGCGCTGTGGCATGACGGTGGTCGGGCCGCTGTCCGACGGAGATACCGGCGGCCGCTATCCGGACATGCTGCACTGGCTCAGGCCCTAGCGTCGGCTGCGCAACGGCGGGGCTGGTTGCACGGCGGCCCTGCGCCATGGGCCGTCTGCGCGGCGTTGCATGGCGATCAGGTGACGTGCCGCGCCTGCATCATCCCGGCGGCGTGATGGCCGGTGCGTGCCCGGCCAGCAGTTCCACGATCCAGTCGATGAACACCCGCAGCTTGCGGCTGACATGCCGGCTGGGCGGGAAGGCCACGTACAGCGGCATCGGCGCGAGCTGCCAGTCCTCGAACAGCGGCACCAGCTCGCCACGCGCGACCGGCGTGCGCGCCATGTATTGCGGCAGCCACAGCACGCCCAGGCCGGCGAGGCCGGCGGCGAGATAGGCGTTGCCGTCGTCCACCGACAGCACATGCCGGCCGTGGACACGCACCTGCTCGCTGCCGCGCTGCATCGCGTACGCCGGCGGCGCGCCCGTGCGCGCGCCGCGATAGCCGACGATGCGATGGGGGTCGCTTTCCAGCGCCTGCGGATGCGCGGGCGTCCCCACGCGCGCCAGATAGGCGGGTGCGGCATACACCCCCAGCGCCAGGTCGGCCACGTGGCGCGCGCGCAGCGACGGTTCGGTCAGCTCGCCGCCGCGCACCACGCAGTCCACGTTCTCGTCGATCAGGTCCACCTTGCGGTCGCTGGCGCCCAGGTCCAGCTGGATGTCCGGATAGCGCGCGTGGAAGGCGGGCAGGGCCGGCACCACGATCAGGCTGGCCAGTGGCGCCGGTACGTCCACGCGCAGGCGTCCGCGCGGTGCGTCCGAGGCGGCCGACAGGCTGGTCTCGGCGTCGTCCAGGTCGGCCAGCAGGCGCACGACCCGTTCGTAGTACGCCGCGCCATCGGCCGTCGCACTGACCCGGCGCGTGGGGCGGTGGAGCAGCTTCACGCGCAGGTGCGTCTCCAGCTGCTGCACCAGCTGGGTCACCCGCGTGCGGCTGGTCTGCAGCGTGTCGGCGGCCCGGGTGAAGCTGCCGGTTTCCACCACGCGGACGAAGGCCTGCATCGCATCGATGCGGTCCATGCGGGCTCCTGGAAGCGGGAATTGTTTGGATTCTACAAACGGTGATCCCCGGATCGCGCCGTATATCCCGGTCGCCGTCCTGCCGAGAGTGGTCCGCATAGATCGGGGCCGCCGGCCCCGCCCAGGAGATTCCCCATGCCTCCCCGTGACGTCGTGTTTCCCGCCGGCCGCCAGGCCCTATACGAACATCACCGCTATTCGCCCGCGGTGCGCGCCGATGGCTTCCTGTTCGTGTCGGGGCAGGTGGGCAGCCTCGCGGACGGCTCGCCCGAGCCGGATTTCGAAGCGCAGGTGCGCCTGGCGTTCGCCAACCTGCAGGCGACCCTGCGTGCCGCGGGCTGCAGCCCGGACGACATCGTGGACGTGACCACCTTCCACACCGATCCCGAGCGCCAGTTCGACACCGTGCTGGCGGTCAAGAACGACATGTTCCCTCAGCCGCCGTACCCGAGCTGGACCGCGCTCGGCGTGACCTGGCTGGCCGGCTTCGATTTCGAGATCAAGGTCGTCGCCCGGCTCCCGCGCGCCGGCTGAGGGCTCAGTCCGCCAGCGCGGCCTCGACCGCGGCGCTGGCATGCAGGGCCGTGGTGTCGAACAGCGGCACGCGTGCGTCCTGCGGCCCCACCAGCAGGCCTATCTCGGTGCAGCCCAGGATGATGGCCTCGGCGCCGCGGGCGACCAGTGCGTCCATGACGTGGCGATAGGCCTCGCGCGAGGCGTCGCGGACCACGCCACGGCACAGTTCGTCGTAGATCACGTCGTGCACGCGGGTGCGGTCGTCGGCGTCCGGCACGAGGACCTGCAGGCCGTGCCGGTCCTGCAGGCGCTGGCGGTAGAAGTCCTGTTCCATCGTGAAGCGCGTGCCCAGCAGGCCGACGGTGCGATGGCCGGCCGCCGTGATGGCCGCGGCGGTGGCGTCGGCGATGTGCAGCAGCGGGATGGACACCGCCGCCTCCATCTGCGGCGCCACCTTGTGCATGGTGTTGGTGCACAGCACCAGCAGGTCGGCCCCGGCCGCCTGCACGCGCCGCGCCGCATCGGCCAGCAGCGCGCCCGCGGTGTTCCAGTCGCCCGCGCGCTGCAGCTGTTCGATTGTGTGGAAGTCCACGCTGTACAGCGCGATCCGCGCCGAGTGCAGACCGCCCAGCCGCGCCTGGATGCCTTCGTTGACTAGGCGGTAATAGGGCAGCGTCGATTCCCAGCTCATCCCGCCGATCAGTCCGATCGTCTTCATGCGTGTTCCGCCACGTGTGTGCATCAGGTGGAGGGATTATGCGGGGCAGCGCGATGCGTAGGGTTGAGCGGTTTGAAGGGTGAGGGGAGGTTGCATTGCACGCGCGTGGGGCGGCACCACCGTCCCGCGTGATTCCGTTGCCCCGCCAGCAGAGGACGCCGAATGAAATACCTGATCTCCTTCCCCAGCGCCGCGATGGTCGCCACCGGGGATGAACTGGACGCGGCGGGCCGCGATTCGCATGCGGTGATCGAGCAGGCGAAGGCTGCGGGCGTGTACGTCTTCGGTGGCGGCATCGACGAACGCGAACCGCCGGGGCGCGGGTCGGCGGACGGTGCGGTGGCGGGAGGCGGCTATCCGTGGGCGCCGCCGCTTACCGGCGGCTTCACCGTGCTGGAACTGCCCTCGCGCGAGGAGGCGATCGCCTGGGCGGCACGGCTTGCCAAGGCCTGCCGCTGCGATCAGGAACTGCGCGTGTTCGGATTCGATCCGGCCTCGTAGGCTGGCGAACACGAGACGGATCACGCACGAAGCCGGGGCCGGTGAAGCCCGACATCGGATGCCGGTGTCGGCGCCGATGTCGGGCTTCATTCCGTTCGGCAGAGGCGATGTACGCAGGCGGCCGCACCTCAGTCTTCGATGGCTTCCACGCCCTGCCGGTACAGTTCCGCCAGGCGCTCGCGCATGGTGCTGAGCTGTTCGGGTGTGTGGCCTATCCAGCCCTTCACTTCGGCGACCACGCGCAGGGGGTCGCGCGTGCGGTACGAGCGGGTGGGATTGCCGGGGAAGCGCTGGTTGGTGAGGTTGGGGTCGTCCTCGAATGGGCCGGTCGGTTCGACGATGTAGATGTGTCCACGGCCTTCGCCGACGGCCAGTTCCGCGCCCCAGGCGGCGGCTTCCAGCATGGCGGTGAGGTAGACGTATCGGGCGGTGCGGCGCTTGCCGAAGTTGGAGGTGTAGCCCGCGGCGATCAGGTCGCCGGGCGCCAGCGTGGCCTTGGTGCCGTGGTAGTAGATCTCGGTATCGCGCATGGGGGTGGTGTTCCGGTGGCCTGCCTTATCGACAGGCCGGCGATACTGCAGCCCGCAACGGGCCTTGCCGCAAGCCCCGGGGCGTTATATAAATTTGTGGTGGGAGGCGCGGCGCGCCTCCCTTTTTTGTGCGCGGATTGCGATCTTGCGTGCGAGGTCCGGCCTGCGGCTCACCCCATCCTGCGGCACGGCCCGGCGATGCGTGAGCCGTGTGCGCCTTCCTCGGAAGCGTTGATGCAAAAAAAACGGCGGGGATTTTTCCCCGCCGCCGGCCTTCCGTTGCAACCACCCCTCCGTGAGGGTTTGCTTCCGGGATGTTCACCTTGTCGATGCCGTGGATCACGCCATTGCGGGCCATGATGTCCGGGCGGGTGACGTGGGCGCCGTCTACGCTCAGTGTTCCTTCGGCGACCTTGATGGGTGCGGCCTGTCCCTGCACCGTGCGCGCCGACTGCCATTTGCCGACATCGGCCGTCGTCTTGCGACCGCTGACCAGGTGGTAGTTGACCAGTGACGCCAGCTCGTCCTTGTTGGCGGGTTGCAGCAGGCGATCCAGCGTGCCGGCAGGCAGCGCGGAGAACGCTTCATCGGTGGGCGCGAACAGGGTGTACTGCTCGGTGCCGTCCAGTGACGCGGTCAGTCCCGCCTTGTCGATGGCGTTGATGAAGGTGGAAAACGAGGTGTTGCTCTTCAGCGTGCCCACCAGATTCTGTTGGGCGAGGCCTTCTTTCTGTTGCATTTGCATGGGAATTCCTGCGGAGTGGACCCATTGCGGGTCGAGCGGACGGCCAAGGCCGTGGCCTGGCGAGATGCCAGGCGCAAGCTCAATGCGGAGAGTAGGAGGAGGTGTTGCGCGGCTGAGCAGCCGATACGGTATTGCACCGTAACGCCGCTACCGTGCGCTTTCCGTTGTTACTGCCGTGTGAGCTCCGTTCGTCCGAATGTCTCCGGGGCTGCCAGCGCACGTGCTAGCGTGCGGTAACGCGGAACTCCGATGCCGGTTACCTGCCGCGCCCGCAATGTGCCGGGTCGCACAAGGGTTGGAGCCGTCTCATGAACATCAAGCGACATCGCGTCGTCTCGAGCCAGTCCCCGTTTCCGGGAATCACCCAGGACCTTCAGAACCAGGCGGTGCAATGCGCCGAGAACGAGGGTTGGCCCATTCCTGCCGATCTGCCTGAGCCGCTGCGGACGGTCGCGCAGGCCTCCTTTGCGCATCGCATGGTCACGCACGTGAACGAGCACGTCAGGGATGAGTATCACTTCTGGTCCGGGCGCCCGGGATCACGCAGGCAGTTGGCACCGTCGCCGCGGTGTGTCGTGGCCCTGCAGTGGAAGGAGGGACTGCAGGCTGTGCGGCTATGAGCAGCATTTCGCTGGTGATCTCGCCGCAGAGCGTGGAGTACGTCGGCGGCCGGCTGGACCCCGACACGGATTCGCGCCTCAATGCCTATCGTCTTGTGCACGAGCAGCAGGGCCGCGCCGGGGATGTGCGCTGGTTCTTCTTCGCCAAGGCCGATCTGAGCAAGCCCGAGGCACTATCCAGAGCGCAGCAGTGGTATGCCTCCACCCATCATCCGGATTGGCCGGACATGTCGCGCGTATGAAGCCTCCAGGCCGGTAGCACTTGGGATGGGTGGAGCGAAGCGGTTGTCAAAGGCGGAGCCGGTCTACCCTTCGTCGAGATTTCGGTGCGCCGCGATGTCAAAGCGGGCATCTTAGGCAACCGTGGCCCAGACGAAATCACAACGATGTTTCTAGGATGGCGCAGCCGGCCTCGTCACGAATTCGGTAAGAATGTCACTTCTGAGTTGTTGAGGTCAGATGATTACCAGGACTGCAAGCGTATATTTTTCAGGTGGACGATACGTGTTCGCCGCTTCGACCAAGATGCCGGAGGGATTCTGGCAGGTCTGCCATGTTTCCGACGCCATCGAAACGGTGGAGACCAGAGAGATTGGGAAACTGACGCTGGACGCTCTATCGCGTTCGGGAGGAGCAGTGAAAGGGGTTTTCGCAAACTCCAGGGCGAGTGTCGCGGGGAAGATGCTTGGCTTCAAGAGCGAGAAGAGTTTCGTTGGTGCAACGCGGTCCGTCATGGTCGAGCTTGATGATGGCCGCGTCCGCGTCACCCGAATGGATTCGGACCTGAAGTACAAAGCGTTCATGTACACCGAGGATGTCGTCGTTGTTGATCCGGATCCCGACGCGATCGGCGGCGCAGTCGAATCCTTCACTCGTGGTGCTGGATGAAGTAGACGACTAAGGCGTCGAAGCGCGCGATGTCGGGGCTTCACTTCGTTCAGCCCTGCCTATGGAACTGCAGGCTGTGCGGATATGAGCAGCATTTCGCTGGTGATCTCGCCGAAGAGCGTGGAGTAAGTCGCCGGCCGGCTTACCGGCGGGCGCGAGGTATCGGGCAACCGGGCAGCGTGGTCGGTGCCGAAAGGCGCGCTGGTGTCGAAACTGCAAGCCCTGCTGCACTCAGGCGACCTCCGCATTGCCGCGAGCCTGCCCGATGCGGCCTTGCTGGCCCGGGAGCTGCAGGACTTTCGAGTCCGCTTTCCCGACGCCGGGAACGCCACGTTCAACGCCCGCGAAGGGGCGCACGACGACCTTGTTCTGGCCTTGGCGCTCGCCGTATTCGGCCTGTCACGGCCCGACCCCGTGGACGCCGTGCGGGTGGAGTGGGCGCGTTAATTCGTCAGGGATTGTGTCGATTATTCCGACGCTCTCTCGCAATCTCAATTTTTCGTGGGTCAGTGAATAGCCGCTCGAGAAGAGCAAAGGTGAAGTCTGAAAGATCCTCTGCATCTTCCTTCGTTACGGTGCCCTCATGTGCGCCGTCATTCCCATTGTCTTTAATGATATTGGAGAGGTCTTGAAGAGCCAAAGGCAATATTCCGGCACTGAATAACCACTCAATACGCAAGCCTAGCGACCGCCTGACTTTCGCATTTAGGCCTGCAACCTCTCCTTCGGGCAGAAGGTTCTCCGTAGCCATGTCCAAGCAGAGTCGGAACATTGCGGCCGCTGCGTTGTAGCATTTCACGCTTAGGCACGTCGCTCCTTCGCGAAAAGCTATGTCAATGCGCGGGGGCAAGTGCTCCGGAGGTTCGATGCTCGATTCATCTTTGGCGCTAATGTGCCCGGCAACTTCCAAAAATCCGTTTACATTTCCTTTCTGGCTATGCAAGCCAGCCTTCCATGCGGCTTCAATATAGTCCTCCAATTCCCGCTGCGAAACCACCAGAATTGAGCCCTTCCGGCAGGCACGACACACGACGTGCATTTCCCCGCTTCGTTTCCAGCCGTATTCGATATAAAGCGTGTGGTGGTTAAATACGTCTAGAGTAGTTTTAATGGACTTGCAGCGAGGGCAGTTGTATACGATCTCAGCCATCGTTCTTTCCTTAGTGTTGAGAGACTTTCTCAGCGAGGATATCCGCGGCTTGATCTATTCCGATGTCGTTTAAGTCGAGATGCCCGATGGTTGATTTAATGCCAACAACGTTAACGTCATCCAGTCGAAGTGGTAGCAGGTACTCGTCAGTACGCTTCGCCGCCGCTGCTTTGCCTACCTGTAGTTCTAGGTCTGTCCAGTCACGCGTTGGGTAACTATCGGACAAGAATACGACCATGTAGAGAGCTTCTTCGGCGTAGACTTCAGATAGCTTTACTCGTAGATCTGTTCCCCATAGTTGGGCCTGCTGATCGAAATCGTAAAAAACGTTGAGCCCTCTTGCTTTTAGAGCTGAGACAAATTGCTCGACGGTAGCTCGAACGTCGCCGGCAAATGAAACTGCAACGTCATAAGGGTACTCACTATTTCGAACGTGGATACGTGCTTTTATTTCGTCCGTGTCAAGCAGGGATAAATAGAATCTGAAGGATGGATCTTCGATGGAGACTGATTTGCTGCCCTTGTTGTAGAGCATTGTGTCTGACAGTCCCTGCTGTTCGATGACCTCGCTGAGGTTGTTCATGCAGTTATAGAAAGAAGTAGCCTTTCGCGCTCTTTCTTTGGCGTCACCGATGTTTCCGACAATCGCGTGATAGAGATTTTCTTGAGGGATTTCCGAAAGTTCAGACTTAATTATGTAATAGACGATATCGAAGTAGGTGTTATGGACTGCGCGAGCTTGCCTTTTACCCTTCGCAAGGGCAACGACCTTGTCACGATACTTGCCATGGAAAATGCGAAGCACCTCAGTTCGAAGGTCGCGAAGGTTTAGCTCTAAAACAGTGAGGTCGTCTTGCGTCTCTTCGATATCCGTGCTTACGCAGCATATGCGTGCAATGACGTGCGCGATGGAAGGTACCCCATTGCAAGCCTGTACAATCTCAGCAGTTAACGCGCCAGAGAAGCTTATGTTCAGCGCGTTGGCGCCCAAGGTTAGAAGTTCTTCAATGAACTTTGGTGATTGCTGTTTGAAGCTATAGGGGTCGTTTCGAATCCCCAACTCTGGGTCCACCTGTAGAAGCTCATCGGCTGACGAAGCAATTCCAACTATGACGAAGCGAACATTCTTCTCGTGCCACAACTTCAGATTAGCCGCAATTTCTTTCCTGGCGGCCGAATGCAGAAAGTGGAAATCGTCGATGATCACGTGCTTCACGGTATTAAGCAGCTCCGTGATCTCTTCGAAATCTACAGCGCACCCCAGCGATTGAGCCAATACGGCTAAGCCGGATTCAATTCCCGCGTATTGCCTGCCATTCATCCAGTGGAAATCTGTCTCCCCAATGTCGAGGTCTCGCAAGAGGCGACGAATAAGGGTGGTCTTTCCTGTGCCCGATGGCCCGGCAATTGTTACGTGCTTGCCGGGCGTCTTCAGGGAAGCGCGAACGAACTTGAATTCGGCGGGAGGCACGAAGACGACTTCCGGGAACGCGGCCTCATTGAATACCTGTGGGAGCGTGTACTTTTGCGTCATGCCGTTCCTCCGTGAATGGGGAACTTAGAATAGTCGACGCGCTGGGTCGATCGTCGTATTTGTCGTGCTACACCCTGTAGGGCTACCCAGGGGCTACAGGTAGCGCAGCCAAAACAAAGGGGCTAGGCCGCGAAGCCTAACCCTTTGTTTTATCTGGTGCCGGAGGTGGGACTCGAACCCACACGCTTTTAAGGGCGGCGGATTTTGAGTCCGCTGCGTCTACCATTCCGCCACTCCGGCGCGGAGGCGAAGTATAGCCGAGCCGGCACCCCCGCCGACAGGCCGGGCCCCCACAGCCCCTCAGTTGACCTGATCGGTGCCCAACAGCCGCTCGCCGCGCCGCTGCCAGCCCCCGCCACCGGCCTCGTCCTCCGGCGTGAAGATCCCGCAGCGGACCATCGTGCGCTGGTACACGTGCAGGCTCACCGCGATGGCCTTGTCGCTGGGATTGCGGATGGTGTGGTACTCGTGCGGCGGGATCAGACTGCCCGCCGACCCCGTGCCCGCCTCGATGGTGCCGGCCGGCACGAACCGATACCGCACGTCATCCCGCTCGGCCAGCTCGTACTGCGTGATCTCCAGCCGCCCCCGCCACACCCCCTCCACGCACCACATGCCCGAATGATCGTGGATCTTGGTGCCCTGGCCCGGCCCCCACGTCATCGCGATCACGCTGTAGCCATGCTCCGGACTGGTGTACAGCTCACGGCGCGCGTAATGGTCCGAGATCGGCTCCAGCACACACGCCGGCAGGCTGACCTCCTCATCGCAGATCAGTTCGCACAGCGACTTGCGCAGCGCATCGGTGACGGCACGGTCGTCGCCCAGGGCGACGGCGGCATCCAGCGAGGCGACCAGCTTGTCGGCGCCCGGAAAATCGAGGGTCATGGGACGGCCCCGGTAAGAATGTGTCCCCAGTTTAGCCGGGTGGGCGCGAACGGGGTTTTGCGGTGCGGGAGGGTTGGCCGTTCCTTCTCCCCGCCTCGCGGGGAGAAGGGAACAGCTTCGAGGTTCCCCCAGTCTCATCTGCCTTCGGCGCCTTCTCTCCGCAGCGGGGAGAAGCGAACAGCCTTATGGCTCGCACACCCTCATCCGGCGCTGCGCGCCACCCCGTGTCGAGTACGGAGCAGGCGCTTCTCCCGGAGGGAGAAGGGAACCGCGAGGGCTCAGATCCCCGCCAGGAACCCCGCCACCGCCGGGCCGAAGCGGTCGTAGTCCACCAGGAACGCATCGTGGCCCTGCGGCGATTCCAGCGGCAGGAACTCCGCCTGCGCACCGCCCGCGGCCAGGCCCTCGGCGATCTGCTGCTGCTGCTGCAGCGGGAACAGGATGTCGGTGGCCGCCCCGATGGCCAGCGCCCGCTGCACGCGGATCTTCGCCAGCCCCTGCATGACATCCCCGTCCGCGTACTCGGCCAGGTCGAACCAGTCCATCGACCGGCTGAGATAGAGATAGCAGTTGGGGTCGAAGCGGCGCACGAAGCGGCGCGCATGGCCTTCCAGATAACTCTCCACCTGGAACTCCAGGCCGAACGGATCCTCGTCCGGGCGGTCGGATTCCAGCCGCACCCGGCCGAAGCGGCCATCCCATTCCAGCGCCGAGCGGTAGGTGATCACGCCCAGCTTGCGCGCCATGCGCATGCCCGATTCCGGATACGTCTCGTCGTCGTACTGGCCCCCGTTCCATTGGGGGTCCAGCCGGATCGCTTCGCGTTGCAGCGAACGGATGGCGATGGAGAACGGCAGCGCCTGCGCACTGCCGGAGATGTTGATGTGCGTGCGCGCCGCGCCCGGATGCAGCAGCAGGTAAGCCAGCGCGGTCATCCCGCCCATCGAATTGCCGATGATGCAGGCCAGCTGTTCGATGCCAAGCCCGCGCACCACGTCGAAGGCCGCGTTGGCGCCGTCTTCCACCGACAACTCGGGGAAGTCCAGGCGATACAGCGCGCCGGTATCGGGATTCACCGAGGCCGGGCCGGTGGAACCCTTGCAGCTGCCCAGCGAGTTCACGCACACCACGAACCAGCGGTCGGTGTCGATCGGCTTGCCCGGGCCCAGCATCGGCTCCCACCAGCCATCGGCCGGATTGCCGGGCGTGCGCGCGGCATGCGCATCCGGCGACAGCCCGGTGACGATCAGCACCGCATTGTCGCGGCGTTCGTTCAACGTGCCCCAGGTTTCGTACGCCACCCGCGCCCCATGCAGCGCGCCACCGCGCTTCATGCGGAACGGCGAGGGCAGGGGATGGAAGCGGGTGCCGGGGGGAATGAATTCGGTCATCGCGGCAGTGTAGGCAATGCGGCGGGGCGATGCCATTTCAGCAACGCCCGCGTACAAGAATGCCCAACGGATGCGGAGGCGTACGACAGATGCGGATGCGTAACGTCCGCCGCGTCCGGCCCTACGGCACCACGCGATCGATCGTCAGCGTGTAGGTGTTGCCTGCCTTCACGTCGGCGGTGACCGCGGCGGCTTCCAGATCGCCGGACTGCGCGGCGGGTCCGTTGCCCTTGGCGATGCGCGCGACCAGTTGCACCTGTGGCAGCTGCGAGAGCTTCAGCGTGGGCATGGGGCTGTCGCCGTCGCCGAGCGGCACGGTGACGGGGAACGCTGACACCGGCAGGCGCTTGGCGGCGACCGGCATCGGCGGACCCCCCACCTGGCGGGCGAACACGAACAGCGTGTCATCCGGCGTCAGCTTGTCCTTCAGCGCGGGAGCGAGGTCGACGGTGACCGTCAGCAGCGCGGGCGATGCGTCCGCGACGGGCGCGGCATCGGCCAGCGGCGGCAGGCCGGCTTCGGCGCGGGCTTCGTTGATCTGCGTGCGCAGGGTGGCGGCGGTGTTGGGATCGACCTTGGCCAGCAGGGGCTCCCAGGTCTTCGCGGCCTCGGCGTGCCTGCCTTCCTGACGTTGCGCCAGGCCCACGAACCAGCGCGCGCGCTGGTGGTCGGGGTTGATCGCGATGGCCTTGTCCAGCATCTCCCGGGCCCGCGCATCGAGCTTGCGCTCGGCGTTGTTGAACAGGCGCGCCTGCGCGGCTTCCACCAGCAGGTCGGCGTCGTCGGGCATCAGCTGCACGGCGCGCTCGAAGGCCTTCTGCGCGTCGGCGTAGCGCTGCAGCGCGGCGTAGGACTTGCCCAGCAGGCGCCAGCCTTCGGGTTCGTTAGGCTTCTTCTTCAGCTCGGCTTCGAGCTGGCCGATGGCCTCTTCCAGCGTGGTCGGCATGGCGGCGGCGGCCTGCGGTTCCAGCGCGGCGGGCGTGCCCACCACGCGGTACAGCGCGAAGGTGGCCACGCCCAGCGTCGCCACGCCGGCCAGCACCAGTCCGCGCGCATCGCGCCACAGCGGCCACAGCACCGCCAGCAGCACGGCCACGGACAGCACGATGGCGAGGATCACGAAGGGGGTCATCACCACTCCTGGTCGTTGTCGTCGGTGGCGGGGCCCGGCTGTTTCGCGCGGCGCGCCACGATGCGCCCGACCCACACGCCGCCGGCCAGCCGCAGCAACAGCGGGCCGAACCAGAGGATGTAGGTCCCGGGCGCCACGTCGGGCTTGTACAGCACGAACTCGCCGTAACGGTCCACCAGGAACTGCTTCACCTGCGCGTCGTCCTTGCCCTGGCGCATCAGGTCCAGCACTTCGCGGCGCAGGTCGTTGGCGATCTGCGCGTTGGAATCGGCCAGCGACTGGTTCTGGCACATCACGCAGCGCAGTTCGGCGGTGAGCTTGTGGAAGCGCGCCTCTTCGGCCGCGTCGTTGAACTGCAGCGGGGGGGGGTCGCTGGCCTGGGCGAAGACGGGCGCGGCGACGGCAACCAGCAGGGCCAGCAGCAAGGCGCGCAGCAGTAGGACGGGAGAAGTACTCATCGGCCGGCTTCGATCTTCTCGAGCGCGGGAATCAACTGGTGGTCGATTATGGCCTGGTCGATGGCGCCGACGTGCTTCCAGCGGATCACGCCGTTGCCGTCCACCAGGAAGGTTTCCGGCGCGCCGTAGATGCCCCAGTCGATGGCGGTGCGGCCTTCCACGTCGGCGAGCACCATCATGTACGGGTTGCCGAACTGCTCCAGCCAGCGCAGGGCGTCCGGGCGTTCGTCCTTCAGGTTGTAGCCGATGAAGCGCACGCGCTTGGTCAGCGCGAACTGGGTGAGGACCGGATGTTCGACCCGGCATTCCGGGCACCAGCTGCCCCAGACGTTCATCACGTAGGGCTGGCCGGCCAGGTCGGTGTTGGTCACGCGTTTGTTCGGCTCGTGCAGCAGCGGCAGGTCGAAGGCCGGTGCCGGCTTGCCGATTAGCGGCGAGGGCAGCGCGTCGCGGCCGGCGCGGTCGGACTGCTTCACGCCGTAGTACAGCAGGCCCATCAGGCCGACGAAGAACAGCCCGATGATGATCAGCGCGAAGGTCAGCGCGCCACGCGAACGCGGGGGCGACGGCGGGAGTTCGGACGCGTTGTTCATGCGGGGGTCGCCTCGGACTTGCGGTGATTGCGGAACCGGCGATCGGCGGCGGTGACGAAGCCGCCCAGCGCCATCAGCGCGGCGCCCAGCCAGATCCAGCGGACGAAGGGTTTGATGTGCACGCGCAGCGCCCAGGCGCCATCGCCCAGGGGTTCGCCGATGGCGACATAGACATCGCCGAGCACGCCGGGCCGGATGCCGGCTTCGGTCATCACCTGGCCGCCGCTGGCGTAGGCGCGCTTCTCCGGATGCAGCAGCGTCACCGGCCGGCCGTCGCGCAGCACCTGCACGTGGCCGCGGTCGGACAGGTAGTTCGGGCCCTGCGTTTCATCCACGCCCTGGAAGTGGAAGCCCCAGCGGCCGACCTCGACGGTCTGGCCCGGTTTCACTGCCAGTTCGCGCTGCACGTTCAGCGCTTCCACCAGCAGCGCGCCGACCAGGAACACCGCGATGCCGGTATGCGCCAGCGTCATGCCCAGCATCTCGGGGGTGAAACGCCCATTGGCGCGCAGGCGCGACCAGACAAAGCGCACGGTGCCCAGGCCGACCCACGCCGCGCCGAGGATGCCGGCGGCGGCCTTCAGCTTGCCCTGCGGCGCCAGGAAGTAGGCGACGACGGCCAGTACGATCGACAGCAGCAGCCAGGGCAGCAGCATCGCGCCCAGCCGCGACGCATTGTCGCGCTGCCACCTGGTGAGCGGGCCGAACGGCACCAGCGCCACCAGCGGCGCCATCAGCACGATGAACAGCAGGCTGAAGTAGGGCGGGCCGACCGAGATCTTGCCCAGGTCCAGCGCATCCGCGATCAACGGATACAGCGTGCCCAGCAGCACCATCGCGCAGGCCGCGGCCAGCAGCAGGTTGTTGGCCAGCAGCAGGGTCTCGCGCGAACTGGCGGCGAAGTACGACTTCTCCGAGGCGTCGTCCGCCAGCTGCGGCGCGCGCCAGGCATAAAGCAGCAGCGAGCTGCCGATCACGATGCCCAGGAAGACCAGGATGAAGACGCCGCGGCTGGGGTCGGCGGCGAAGGCGTGCACGCTGGTGATCACCCCCGAGCGCACCAGGAACGTGCCCAGCAGCGACAGCGAGAACGCGGCGATGGCGAGCAGCAGCGTCCAGCCGCGGAACGCGCCGCGCTTCTCGGTGACGGCCTGCGAGTGGATCAGCGCCGCGCCCACCAGCCAGGGCATGAAGCTGGCGTTCTCCACCGGGTCCCAGAACCACCAGCCGCCCCAGCCCAGTTCGTAGTAGGCCCACCAGCTGCCCAGCGCAATGCCCAGGGTCAGGAAGCCCCAGGCGATGTTGGTCCACGGCCGCGTCCAGCGCAGCCAGCGCGCGTCCACGCGGCCGTCGAGCAGGGCGGCGATGGCGAACGCGAACGGCACCACGAAGCCCACGTAGCCCACGTACAGCAGCGGCGGATGGATGATCATCCCCGGGTCCTGCAGCAGCGGGTTGAGATCGCGGCCTTCGCCCGGCGAGGGCAGCAGGCGGATGAAGGGATTGGAGGTGAAGATCAGGAAGGCGAGGAAGCCCACCGCCACCACGCCCATCACGCCCAGTACGCGCGCCATCACCACGTCCGGCAGCCCGCGCGAGAACAGCGCCACCGCCCCGGTCCAGATCGCCAGCACCAGCGCCCACAGCAGCAGCGAGCCCTCGTGCGAACCCCACACCGCGGTGTAGCGGTAGACCATCGGCAGCAGCGAGTTGGAGTTGTCGGCGACGTACTTCACCGAGAAGTCCTGCTGCACGAACGCGACCGTCAGGGCGATGAAGGCCAGCATCACCAGCCACAGCTGCGCGTAGGCGGCCGGACGCGCGACCTCCATCCACGCGGCCTTGTTGCGATGCGCCCCGGCCAGCGGCAGCAGCGCCTGCAGGGCGGCGACGAGCAGCGCGAGGATCAGCGCGATTTGTCCGAGTTCAGGGAGCATAGGGCCGATTGCCGTGTGTGAGAGAGGCCGTCATCCCGGCGAAAGCCGGGACCCAGCGACTTTGCGCGCAGAAGCATGCACGCCCATGGCGGGCCGCAGGCATCTCCCCGCTCAATTCGCCGTCCCCGTCGGCGCGGCCTGCACGTCGTGCTTCTGGTGCGCCTTGCCCATCTTGTCGGCGACTTCCTTGGGCATGTAAGTCTCGTCGTGCTTGGCCAGCACGTCTTCGGCCACGAACACGCCGTCCTGCATGGCGCCGGTGGCGACCACGGCCTGGCCCTCGCGGAACAGGTCCGGCAGGATCTTGTCGTAGCGCACGGTCAGCTGCGCATCGCCATCGGTGACGCGGAAGTGCGAGACCAGCGAGCCGTTCTCGCGCTTGAACGATCCTTTTTCGACCATGCCGCCCAGGCGGAAGCGGGCACGCTCGCTGGCATCGCCGCGCAGCACTTCGGCCGGGGTGTACAGATAGGCCACGTTGCGCTGCAGGGCCATCGCGATCAGCGCGGTGGCGGCACCGGCGACCAGCAGGGCCAGCAGCACGAACAGCAGGCGGCGGCGGCGGACGGGATTCATGCGGTCAGCGTTCCAGGTCGGCGGGGGCGGCGTGGCGGCGGGTCTCGCGCGCGGCGCGCAGGCGGGCGGCGCGCAGTTCGCGCCGCACCTGCAGGCGCGGCGCGAGGAAATCCCATGCCAGCACCAGGGCGAACACGGCGTAGGCGCCGATGACGTATTCCAGGTAGGTCACGGCGCAGCTCCCTTGGTGGCGGCGAGCTTCGCCACCCAGTCCTTGCCGGCCTCGCGGCGCAGGTTGTCGGCGCGTGCGCGCGCCAGCAGCGAGCCGGCGAACCAGAACTTCGTCGCGATCACCATCAGGACCAGCGGAAGCGTCATGCTGCTGTCCATGCTGGACTCGCCGAACACGCGGATGGTCTGGCCCTGGTGCAGCGAGTTCCACCACACCACCGAGTAACGGATCACCGGCAGCAGCGCCACGCCGACGATGGCCAGCAGGCCGGCCGCGCGCGCGGCGTTGCGGCGGTCGTCGATGGCGCCGTACAGGCCCATCACGCCCAGGTACAGGAACAGCAGGAGCAGCTCGGTGGTCAGGCGCGGGTCCCAGTCCCACCACGTGCCCCACATGGGTTTGCCCCAGATGCTGCCGGTGGCCAGGGTGATGACGGTGAACGCCGCGCCGGTCGGCGCGCAGGCCATCGCCAGGATCTCGCACAGCTTGATCCGCCAGACCAGCGCGATGGCCGCGTAGAACGCCATCAGGCCGAACACGAACATGCTCATCCACGCGCTGGGCACGTGGATGTAGAGGATGCGGAAGCTGTCGCCCTGCTGGTAGTCGGCCGGGGCCACGAACAGCGCCTGCCACAGGCCCACGCCCAGCAGCACGATCGCGGCCAGATAGCACCACGGCGTCCAGCGCGCCGCGAAGCGGTCGAAGTAGGGGGGCGAACCGAGTTGGTGGAACCAGCGGAGCAGTGGGTTCATACGGCCTGGGGATTCATGCGCAGCGTCGGTCTTCAGGTCAGGGCGATGCGGATCGCCGCGGCGGCGGCCAGCGGGGCGAGCAGCAGCGACAGCAGCAGGCCGGCGGCCAGCCAGAGGAGGGCGCCGGAGGCATCCAGCCCTTGCGCGCTGGCGGCCACGGCGCCGGCGCCGAACACCAGCACGGGCACGTAAAGCGGCAGCGCCAGCAGGGCCACAAGGATACCAGAGCGCCTCATGCCGACCGTCAGGGCCGCGACCACCGCGCCCAGCAGGCTCAGCAGCGGCGTGCCCAGCGCCAGCGTGGCCAGCAGCATCGGCAGTTCGCTGCGCGGCAGGTGCAGCATCTCGCCCAGCAGCGGCGCCGCCAGCACCAGCGGCAGGGCGGTGGTGGCCCAGTGGATCAGCACGCGCACCAGCACCAGCCAGGCCAGCGGCACCGGGGCCAGGATCCACTGCTCCAGCGAGCCGTCCTCGGCATCGCCGCGGAACAGCGTGTCCAGCGACAGCAGGCCGGCCAGCAGCACGGCGACCCACAGCACGGCGGGCGCGACCTTCGACAAGGCCTGCGGCGAGGTGCCGAGGCCGAGGGCGAACAGCACGACGACCAGCAGCGCGAACAGCGCCGGTTGCAGCGCATCGCCACGGCGGCGCCACAGCAACTGCACGTCGCGCACGATCAGCGCACGGGCGGTCTGGAAGAGCGAAGGCGCTGGGTTCATGCGGGGCGCTCCAGCAGCAGCATGCGGGTCTGCACCGGCGGGGCGGCATACGCGCCATGGGTGGTGACCAGCGCGGCACCGCCCTCGCGCAGATGCGCGGAAATCATCCGGTTCACCAGGGTGATGCCGTCCAGGTCCAGGTTGGCGTAGGGCTCGTCCAGCAGCCACAGCGGCGAAGGCGACAGCCACAGGCGGGCCAGCGAGAGGCGCTTCTTCTGCCCGGCGGAGAGCTGCCGTGCCAGGGCGTCCTCGTAGCCGGCCAGGCCGACCATGGCCAGCGCGTGGCCGGGCATCTGGCGGGCGCGGCGGCCATGCAGGCCGCACAGGAAATGGAGGTTCTCCAGCGCGCTCAGGTCGGCCTTCAGCGCGGGCAGGTGGCCCAGATAGGCCATCGCATGCGCCCGCCGGGACGGGCCGGCGGGTTGTCCGTCGATATCGATCTGGCCGGCATCGGCGCGCAGCAGCCCGGCCAGCACCCGCAGCAGCGTGGTCTTGCCCACGCCGTTGCCGCCCTGCACCAGCAGCGCCTCGCCCGCGTCCACGGCGAAATCCAGCGGCCCGAACACCGGCTCGTCGTTGCGCGAGAACGTCAGTCCACGGGCGGCCAGCAACGGCGGGTGGGGG
>NZ_PDWV01000049.1 GCF_010093385.1 Pseudoxanthomonas mexicana | reverse complement strand
GGTTAGGGTTCCAGCCGCCGCTGTTGCCGCCCAGCGATTGGGCGATGTCCTGCTTGATGCGGCTGAAGGTCCAGTTGGAGCGGTTGACCTGGTCCAGGTAGAACCGCAACTGGTCGTCCGGGATGCGGCGACCGCGTGACTGTTCGGAATACTCCAGGCTGATGACCCGGGTCTGGTCCTGCACCGACAGCGTGCGCACGTTTTCCGGTGCATAGGCCTTGGGCGCGATCTGGGCGAAGGCGCTGCCGGCCGCCAAGGCCAGCAACAGTACGAAAACGGACTGCAACAACGGCTTCTTCATGGCGACACCCTCCTGGGAAGGCGCCAGCATACGCCCGGCCGGTTAAGGCTGTGCAGGGGCAGGCCCCGGGCCGGAGGGCAGGGGAGCGGGTAAACTAGCGGGCTTGACCGGCCTGTCACGCCGCGGGATGTCCCGGCCCCGGTCCGAACCCAGTGGAGCCCCCATGCGTACCCATTTCTGCGGCCTCGTCGACGAGGCTTTGATCGGCCAGACCGTAACCCTGTGCGGCTGGACCGATGTCGCCCGCAACCTCGGCGGCGTGTGCTTCATCGACCTGCGCGACCACGAAGGCATCGTGCAGGTGACGGTGGATCCGTCCAATGCCGAGGTGTTCAAGGTCGCCGCCTCGCTGGGCTACGAGGACGTGCTGCAGGTCGAGGGCGTGGTGCGCGCGCGCGAGTCGGTCAACGCCAAGATCCGCACCGGCCAGGTCGAGGTGATTGCCACCCGCATCACCGTGCTCAACAAGGCCGAGCCGCTGCCGTTCCACCACCACGAGAACCCGGGCGAGGACATCCGCCTGAAATACCGCTACCTGGACCTGCGCAGCCCCGACATGCAGCGCAAGCAGCGTACCCGCATCCGCCTGGTGCAGGCGCTGCGCCGCTGGCTGGACGCACGCGGTTTCCAGGACATCGAGACACCCATCCTCACCAAGGCCACGCCCGAGGGCGCGCGCGACTTCCTGGTGCCGGCGCGCATGCACCCGGGCGAGTTCTATGCGCTGCCGCAGTCGCCGCAGCTGTTCAAGCAGATCCTGATGGTCGCGGGGTTCGACCGCTATTACCAGATCGCGCGCTGCTTCCGCGATGAGGCGCTGCGTGCCGACCGCCAGCTGGAATTCACCCAGCTCGACATGGAATTCGCGTTCGTGCGCGAACGCGACGTGCAGGACACCGTGGAAGGCATGATCCGCGACATCTTCGCCGAGGTGATGGACGTTCAACTGGATGCGCCGTTCCCGCGCATGACCTGGGCCGAGGCGATGCGCCGCTACGGTTCGGACAAGCCGGACCTGCGCATCGCGCTGGAGCTGGTGGACGTGGCCGATCTGGTGAAGTCCAGCGAGTTCGCCGTGTTCACCGCGGCCGCCAGCGACCCGGACGGGCGCGTCGCCGCGCTGCGCATCCCCGGCGGTGCATCGCTGAGCCGCAAGCAGATCGACGAGTACGCCGCGCACGCCGCCAAGTACGGTGCGAAGGGCCTGGCCTACATCAAGATCGACGATGCCGGTGAGATTTCCTCGCCGATCCGGAAGTTCTTCGCCGAGGACGCCTTCGCGGCCCTGGTGAAGCACGTCGGCGCGGGCAACGGCGACATCGTGTTCTTCGGCGCGGGCGGCTACAACAAGGTCAGCGACTTCATGGGTGCGCTGCGCCTGAAGGCCGGCAAGGACTTCGGTCTGGTCCAGGACGGATGGAAGCCGCTGTGGGTCACCGACTTCCCGATGTTCGAGTGGGACGAGGACGCGCAGCGCTACGTCGCGCTCCACCACCCCTTCACCGCGCCCGCGGTCGACGACATCGCCGACCTGCGCGCCAATGCGAAGACCGCGGTGTCGCGTGGCTACGACATGGTGCTGAACGGCAACGAGATCGGCGGCGGTTCGATCCGTATCCATCGTCCGGAGATGCAGGGCGCGGTGTTCGAGCTGCTCGGCATCGGCGCGGAAGAGGCCGAGGCGAAGTTCGGCTTCCTGCTGGATGCGCTGCGCTTCGGCGCCCCGCCGCATGGCGGCATCGCGTTCGGCATCGATCGCATCGCGGCGCTGATGGCCGGCACGGAGTCGATCCGCGACGTCATCCCGTTCCCGAAGACCACCACGGCGCAGTGCCTGATGACCAGCGCGCCGTCGCCGATCCCGGACGAGCAGCTTGCTGAAGTCCATATCCAGGTTCGTCCGCGGACTTGACCGCTAAGCGGTCAAGCCCCCGTCATTTCGCCTGGGCGAAATGACGGGCCCCGCGCCGTTGCATGCCACAACCCCGCGGCTGACGCCGCGCCCCCTTGACTCAAGGGGGCTTAACATCAAGAGAGCCAAGATGACGGAAGTTGCTTTTTCGCTTGAGTGGGAACGCCTGGGCAATGAAGGCGCCGATGCGGGCCTGGTGACGGAACGCGCGCGCGTGTTCGGTGGCTGGCTGGTGCGCGTCGGCACGTCGCCGGCCGCGATGGCGGTGACCTTCGTGCCGGACGGCCAGGGTCGCTGGGACGGCGAGGACTTCGGCGAAGACGATTACGAAGAAGAAGACGAAGAAGAGTACGAAGAGGAAGAAGACGAAGACGCCGACGAGGAAGACGAGGCGGACGAAGAGGAAGAGGACGAAGAGGGCGCGTGAGCGTGCGGATCCGTCGCGCCACCGTCGATGACGCGGCCGTGCTGTCGGACCTGGCGTCGCGTACGTTCACCGAGACCTTCGGCCATCTGTATCCGGCCGAGGACCTGGCGGCGTTCCTCGCCGATGCCTACGAGGTGGGAAAGCAGAAGGTCATCCTGTCCCATCCGGACTATGCGGTGTTGCTGCTGGAGGACGACGGTGTGGCCGTGGGCCATGCGGCGGCCGGGCCGTGTGGGCTGCCGCATCCTGAAGTGAAGGCGGGCGATGGCGAGCTGAAGCGCTTGTACGTGCTGGCGTCGTACCAGAACGCTGGATGGGGCGGGAAGCTGTTCGCCGAGGTGGAGCGGTGGTTGTTGAGGGATGGGCCGCGGACGCTGTGGATCGGGGTGTGGTCGGAGAATTTCGGTGCGCAGCGGTTTTATGCGCGGCAGGGGTTCGTGAGGGTGGGGGAGTACAAATTTCCCGTGGGAAAGACGCTGGATGATGAGTTCATCCTTAGACGTGATGCGGCCTTAGTCGCTTGATGCACAGCTTCCGCTTGCCCTTCGGGCCAGCGGGTAACTTTTCTTTGTCTGGCCAAAGAAAAGTCACCAAAAGAAAGGCCATTCCCCGACGAAGCAATCCCATCGCGTCATTGCTATCGGGATTTTCCGGTTCGCCTTCCTGGCGAATCGGAAAACGGCGGACATCCTTGTCCGCCGCCCTTCGGGTCTGGCTAGGACACGGATGTTCAAAGCAGAGAAGCAAACGGCCGCTGATGCGGCCGTTGCTTTGTCTGTGTCTTGGAACTTACTTCTGCAGGAAGTCCAGCAGGTCCTGGTTGACGCGGTCCTTGTGGGTGTCGGTCAGGCCGTGGGGGGCGCCAGCGTAGACGATCAGCTTGGCGTTCTTGATCAGCGCGGCGGAGGCCTTGCCGGAGGCGTCGATGGGGACGATCTGGTCGTCGTCGCCGTGGATGACCAGGGTGGGGATGTCGAACTTCTTCAGGTCGGCGCGGAAATCGGTGGCCGAGAACGCGGCGACGGAGTCGTACGTGTTCTTGTGGCCGGCCTGCATGCCCTGCGCCCACCAGCTGTCGATCAGGCCCTGCGAGACCTTCGCGCCGGGGCGGTTGAAGCCGTAGAACGGGCCCGAGGCGATGTCCTTGTAGAGCTGCGCGCGGTTGTCCAGCGAACCTTTGCGGAGGCCGTCGAACACCTCGATCGGCAGGCCGCCCGGATTGTCGGCGGTCTTCAGCATCAGCGGCGGCACGGCGCTGATCAGCACGGCCTTCTTGACGCGGCGGGTGCCGGGGCGACCGATGTAGCGCGCCACTTCGCCGCCGCCGGTGGAGAAGCCGACGAGGGTCACGTCCTTCAAATCCAGCGTGTTGATCACCGTGGCCAGGTCGTCGGCGTAGTGGTCCATGTCGTTGCCGTCCCACGGCTGGCTGGAGCGGCCATGGCCGCGGCGGTCGGGGGCGACCACGCGGTAGCCCTTGGCGGCCAGGAAGATCATCTGCGACTCCCAGCTGTCAGACGACAGCGGCCAGCCGTGGCTGAAGGGGACGACCGGGCCGTTCTTCGGGCCCCAGTCCTTGTAGTACAGCTGTACGCCGTCGGCGGTGGTGATGTAGCTGGCGGTGCGCTCGACGGCGACCGGGGCGGGAACGCTGGCGGGGGCGGCCAGGCTGGCCTGGGTGGCGACGGCCAGGACGGTGGCGGCGATGGTGCGGGTGATGGCGTTCATGGCGAGGATTCCTGTAGTGGGCGGGGCAGGAGGAGGGGTCAGTCGGCGATCACCAGCGTCACGTCGATGTTGCCGCGCGTGGCGTTGGAGTACGGGCAGACGATGTGGGCGGCGTCGACCAGGGCCTGCAGCTGTTCGCGGGCGATGCCTGGGGCGGCGATGGTAAGTTCGGCCTGGATTCCGAAGCCGGTGGGGATCTGGCCGATGCCGACCTTGCCGGTGACGGTAGTCGAGGCGGGCAGGGCGACCTTCTGCTTGCCGGCGACGAACTTCAGCGCGCCCAGGAAGCAGGCCGAATAGCCCGCGGCGAACAGCTGCTCCGGGTTGGTGCCGTCGCCGCCGGCGCCGCCCAGCTCGCGCGGGGTGGTCAGCTTCATGTCGAGCACGCCGTCGGACGAGGTGGCCTGGCCTTCGCGGCCGCCCGAGGCGGTGGCGGTGGCGGTGTAGAGGATCTTTTCGATGGACATGGCGGTATTCCTTGGGGAGGGGATGGTCCGGGGCGGGGGGCCGTCCGGTGAGGTGTACTTTGCGCGCCACGTCGGTACGAAGGGTGATATAGAATCCTGAAAACTTGATCTTGAGTTCCGACATGGTCGATCGGCTGGCTGTCCTGCTGGACCGGTTCTCGGTGAGCGCACAGGTGTTCAATGCCGGTGCGCTGTGCGGCATCAACACGCTGGAGGCCGACATGGGGCTGGGTCAGCTGCACCTGATCCGGCAGGGGCCGCTGGAGGTGGTCTATGGCGCGACCTCGCTGCGCATCGACGAGCCCAGCCTGCTGCTTTTCCCGCGCGCGCTGACGCACCGCTTCATCAGCGACCCGGTGCGTGGTGCCGACATGACCTGCGCGACGTTGCGGTTCGAGGGCGGCGACCAGAATCCGATCTGTGCGGCGTTGCCCGACGCGGTCTGCCTGCCCCTGTCGGGCATCCATGGCGCCGGGGACGTGCTGGCCCTGCTGTTCGAGGAGGCCTTCACCGAGCGCTGCGGACGCACCGCGCTGGTGAACCGCCTGTTCGAGGTGGTGATGATCCAGGTGCTGCGCCAGCTGATGGAAACCGGCGAGGTGAAGGGCGGTATGCTGGCCGGGCTTTCCCATCCGCGCCTGCGCAATGCGATCGTCGCCATGCACGAGGCGCCGGCGAAGGACTGGACGCTGGAGGATCTGGCGCGCGTGGCGGGCATGTCGCGCACGGTGTTCGCGTCGACCTTCCGCGAGTCGCTGGGCATCACGCCCGGCCAGTACCTGCAGGGCTGGCGAGTGGGGCTGGCGCAGCAGGCGCTGCGGCATGGCAAGCCGCTGAAGGTGGTCGCATCGGACGTGGGCTATGGCAGCGAAGCCGCGCTGTCACGCGCGTTCAAGGCGCACAGCGGGCTGTCGCCACGCGAATGGAAGCGCGCCCATGCGACGCACTGAACGGGCTGGCGGCCCGCGCAGGCTTACACCACACTTCCGGCCATGACCGCACAGCCCTCCTCGACGCCACGCGTGCTGCTGGTGCATGGCATCTGGAATGCGAAATCCTGGCTCACGCCGCTGGCGCGGCGGTGGCGGCACGAAGGCTTCGAAGGTGAAGCCTTCGGCTACCCCAGCATCCGCGGGGGGCCGGAGCCCGCCATTGCCGCGTTGATCGCGCGTCTGCAGGGCGGGCCGCCCGTCCATCTGGTGGGGCACAGCCCGGGCGGACTGATCGGCCTCGAGGCGCTGCGCCGCGCGCCTGGCCTGCCGGTGCAGCGCATGGTCTGCCTGGGCTCGCCGCTGTGCGGCAGCGGTGCCGCGCGTGACCTGGGACGGCGGGCGTGGACCGCGCCCGTGCTGGGCCGCAGCGGCGGCCTGCTGCAGGCCGGCTGCCCTCCCTGGGAGGGCACGGTGCCGGTCGGGATGGTGGCGGGCAACGTGGCGCGGGGCATCGGCCGCCTGATCACCCGGTTCGGGGGCGAATCCGATGGCACGGTCGCGCTGGAAGAAACCCGTCTGCCGGGGCTGGCCGCGCACTGCGTGGTGCCGGCCAGCCACACCGGGCTGGTGTTCTCCGCCCATGCGGCGCGCCAGGCGGCGCATTTCCTGCGCGAGGGCCGCTTCGACAGCGGGCCATGATGCGGGCGGGGGGCGCGGATAAACCGCGCCCTTGTCAGAGCACTCCGGAAGTCACCATGGGTAGAGGCCCGTCCATCGAAGCCCGCAAGAACGCCACCGACGCCAAGCGCGGCAAGATCTTCACCAAGATCATCCGCGAGATCGGCGTGGCGGCCCGTGCCGGCGGCGGCGATCCCGCCAACAACCCGCGGCTGCGGGTGGCGGGGGACAAGGGGCTGGCGGCGAACATGTCCAAGGACGTGATCGAGCGCGCCATCAAGAAGGCCACCGGCGAACTGGAAGGCGTGGTCTACGAGGAAGTGCGCTACGAGGGCTATGCACCCGGCGGCGTGGCCGTGATCGTCGACTGCCTGACCGACAACCGCGTGCGCACCGTGGCCGTCGTGCGCCATGCCTTCAGCAAATGCGGCGGCAACATGGGCACCGAGGGCTCGGTGGCCTTCATGTTCAAGCGCCTGGGCGTGCTGAGCTATGCGCCGGGCGCGGACGAAGAAAAGATCACCGAAGCCGCCATCGAAGCCGGGGCCGACGACATCGTGGTGTACCCCGATGACGGCTCGATCGACGTGGTCACCGCGCCGGAGGCCTTCCAGGGCGTGAAGGACGCGATGGAAGCCACCGGCCTGAAGCCGGATCACGCCGAGATCACCTTCCGGGCCGACAACGACATCAGCGTGCAGGGCGACACCGCGCTGCAGGTGAAGAAGCTGCTGGATATGCTGGAAGACCTGGACGATGTCCAGGACGTCTATTCCAACGCCGAGCTGGGCGCGGATGCGTATGCCTGACGGCCGGGATTCAGGATTCGGGGCCCGGGATGCTCAAGAGCGCTCTCCCGGCCACCCGATACCCCGTCCTGCCTCCGCCGGCGTCGAATCCCGAATCCCGAATCCCCCATCCCGGCTCCAATGACCCGCATCCTCGGCATCGACCCCGGTTCCCAGCGCACCGGCATCGGCATCATCGATGTCGATGGCGCGGGCAGGGTGAGCCATGTCCACCACGCGCCGCTGGTGCTGCTGGGGGCGGAGGATTTCCCGCAGCGGTTGCGCGTGCTGCTGGACGGACTGACGGCCGTCATCGCCACCTGGCAGCCGGACGAGGTCGCCATCGAGAAGGTGTTCATGGCGCGCAATCCCGATTCGGCCCTCAAGCTGGGGCAGGCGCGCGGCGCCGCCATCAGCGCCGTGGTGCTGCGCGACCTGCCCGTGCACGAGTACGCGGCCAAGGAAGTGAAGCTGGCCGTCGTCGGGCGCGGCAGCGCCGAGAAGACCCAGATCCAGCACATGGTCGGCATCATGCTCAACCTGCACGGCAAACTGCAGGCCGATGCCGCCGACGCGCTGGCCGTCGCCATCACCCATGCGCACGTGCGCGCCACCGCCAAGCGGTTGGGCGTGAGTTCGCAACTGGCCTGGAGCAGGAAATGATCGGACGTCTTCGCGGCATCCTGGCGTACAAGTCGCCCCCGTGGCTGGTGATCGACGTGGGTGGCGTCGGCTACGAACTGGAAGCGCCGATGAGCACGCACTACGACCTGCCCGACGTGGGCCGCGAAGTGCTGCTGTTCACCCACTATGCGCAGAAAGAGGACAGCGTGGCGCTGTACGGCTTCCTGCGCGAGGGCGAGCGCAGGCTGTTCCGCGACGTGCAGAAGGTCAGCGGCGTCGGCGCGAAGATCGCGCTGGCCGTGCTGTCCGGTGCCAGCGTGGACGAATTCGCGCGCATGGTGCAGGCGGGCGACATCGCCGCGCTGACGCGCATCCCCGGCATCGGCAAGAAGACCGCCGAACGCATGGTGGTGGAGCTGCGCGACCGCGCGGCCGACCTGATCGGCACCGGCGTGGGCGGCATCAGTGCCTTGCCGGCCGATCCGCAGTCCGAGGCGACCATCGCCCTGCAGCAGCTGGGCTACAAGCCGGCCGAAGCCACCCGCATGGCGCGCGACGCCACTGCGCCAGGCGACGAGGCCGCGACGATCATCCGCAAGGCGCTGCAGTCGGCGCTGCGCTGACCGCCGCCTAGAGCACCCCTTCACTTTCACAGCGCTACCCTTCCGGCCGCCATGTCCACCCCCTCATCTCCCCACGACGCCGGGCAACACGGCCATTCGAAGGCCGGCATGGTCGCCCTGGTGGCGGGCGCCGTCGGCGTGGTGTTCGGCGACATCGGCACCAGCCCGCTGTACACCATCAAGGAAATGTTCCATCCGCACTTCGGCCTGACGCCGGATGCGGACACGGTCCGCGGGTTGCTGTCGCTGGGTTTCTGGTCGCTGCTGCTGGTGGTGACGTTGAAGTACGTCATCGTGATCATGCGCGCCGACAACGACGGCGAGGGCGGCATCATGGCGCTGACCGCGCTGGCGCAGCGCAGCCTGACCAAGGGCTCGCGCCTGAACTATACGGTCGGCATCCTCGGCATCTTCGGTGCGGCCCTGTTCTTCGGCGACGGCATGATCACGCCGCCCATCACCGTGCTGGGCGCGGTGGAGGGCCTGGAGGTGGTGTCGCCGGTCTTCACCCGGTGGGTGGTGCCGATCAGCCTGGTGATCCTGACCGGCCTGTTCGCGTTCCAGCGCTTCGGCACCGCGAAGGTGGGCAAGGCGTTCGGCCCGGTGATGATCACCTGGTTCATCGTGCTGGCCGGCTTCGGCATCTACAACATCGCGCAGAACCCGTCGGTGCTCGCGGCGCTGAATCCATTCTGGGCCTGGCACTTCTTCGTCACCCACGACTGGCACGCGGTGCTGATCCTGGGTGCGGTGGTGCTGACCGTCACCGGCGGCGAGGCGCTGTACGCCGACATGGGGCACTTCGGCAAGAAACCCATCCGCTGGGGCTGGTTCGGTTTCGTGCTGCCGGCGCTGGTGCTGAACTACTACGGCCAGGGCGCCGTGCTGCTGCGCCATCCCGAGGCGGTGGCCAACCCGTTCTACATGTCCATCCCGGACTGGGCGCAGATCCCGATGCTGGTGCTGGCCACCACGGCCGCGGCGGTGGCCTCGCAGGCCGTCATCACCGGTGCGTTCTCGGTGACCCGCCAGGCCATCCAGCTGGGTTACCTGCCGCGCCTGCACATCAAGTACACCTCCAAGGACACGATCGGCCAGATCTACGTGCCGTCGGTCAACCTGATGCTGTACCTGGCGGTGGTGGTGCTGGTGCTGAGCTTCCAGAGCTCGGGCGCGCTGGCCACGGCCTACGGCCTGTCGGTCACCGGCACCATGCTGATCGCCCCCCTGTTGCTGGCGATCGTCGCGTACACGCGCTGGCCCGATTCCCGCCGCTGGGTGCTGCCGTTGTGCGGCGTGTTCCTGGTGATCGACCTGGCCTTCCTGTTCGCCAACGGCGCGAAGCTGGTCACCGGCATCGGCGCGTGGGTGCCGCTGTTCATCGGCATCACCGCCTTCACCATGATGCGCACCTGGCGCCGCGGCCGCGAACTGCTGCATGGCGAGGTGCAGAAGGACGGCATCCGCCTGGATACCTTCCTGCCCGGCCTGATGCTGGCCCCGCCGGTGCGCGTGCCGGGTACCGCGATCTTCCTGACCGCCGACAAGGGCGTGGTGCCGCACGCGCTGCTGCACAACCTGAAGCACAACAAGGTGCTGCACGAACGCAACGTGTTCCTGACGGTGGAAACCATGACGGTGCCGTACGCGCCGAAGAAGAAACGGCTGAAGATCGAGCCCATCGGCGACGACTTCTATCGCGTGGTGATCAGCTACGGCTTCGCCGAGACGCCGGACGTGCCGCAGGCGCTGATGGGCTCCTGCGACCAGGGCGGCGTGTACTTCGATCCGATGGAGACCACCTACTTCGCCAGCCGCGAGACGGTGGTGGCCCGTCGGCAGGGCGGCATGCCGATCTGGCGCGACAAGCTGTTCGCGGCCATGCACCGCAACGCCGCGCCGGCGACGGGGTTCTTCCGCATTCCGGGCAACCGCCTGGTGGAACTGGGCGCGCAGGTCGAGATTTGACGGTGAATGGGCGACGGTTTCGTCCATAATCCCGTCATGACCGCCGACCGCCTCATCGATTCCTCCGCCACCCGCGAAGACGACGCCATCGAGGCCAGCATCCGGCCCAAGCGGCTGGACGAGTACCTGGGCCAGAAGCCGGTGCGCGAGCAGCTGGACATCTACATCCAGGCGGCGAAAGGGCGGGGCGAGGCGCTGGACCACGTGCTGATCTTCGGGCCGCCCGGCCTGGGCAAGACCACGCTGAGCCACGTGATCGCCAACGAGCTGGGCGTGAACCTGCGCGTCACCTCCGGCCCGGTGATCGAGAAGGCCGGCGACCTGGCCGCGCTGCTGACCAACCTGCAGCCGCACGACGTGCTGTTCGTCGACGAGATCCACCGTCTCTCGCCGGTGGTCGAGGAGGTGCTGTATCCGGCGATGGAAGACTTCCAGATCGACATCATGATCGGCGAGGGCCCCGCGGCCCGTTCGATCAAGCTGGACCTGCCGCCGTTCACGCTGATCGGCGCCACCACGCGCGCCGGCCTGCTGACTGCGCCGCTGCGCGACCGTTTCGGCATCGTGCAGCGGCTCGAATTCTATTCGCCCGAGGAACTCACCCGCATCGTGCAGCGTTCGGCGCGCATCCGGGGCATGGACGGCGTGCCGGAGGGCGCCGCCGAAGTCGCGCGTCGCGCGCGCGGCACGCCGCGCATCGCCAACCGCCTGCTGCGGCGCGTGCGCGACTACGCGCAGGTCAAGGCCAACGGCCACATCGACGTGGACGTGGCGCGCGCCGCGATGCAGATGCTGAAAGTGGACCCCGAGGGCTTCGACGAACTGGACCGCCGCATGCTGCGCACCATCATCGACAGCTTCGATGGCGGACCGGTCGGTGTGGAATCGCTGGCCGCCGCGCTCAGCGAGGAGCGCGGCACGCTGGAGGACGTCATCGAACCTTACCTGATCCAGCAGGGCTTCCTGATCCGCACCGCCCGCGGCCGCATGGCTACCCGCAAGGCCTACCTGCACCTGGGCCTGATGCCGAAGGGCAGGGTGCCGGATGCGAGCGACGCGCCAGGCGAACTCTTCTGAGCGCCACTGGTTTCAGGTTGGTATGCACCATGCCGTGCGGGAGCGCATGCTTTGACGACTGATTCGAAGACGATCGCCGTGGATGCGGCTCCGTTCATCTTTCCGACACGCGTCTATTGGGAAGATACCGACGCCGGTGGCGTGGTGTACCACGCGCAGTACGTCGCTTTCCTGGAGCGGACCCGCACCGAGTGGTTGCGGGCCCGCGGGTACGCCCAGGAGCAGCTGCGCCAGACCCACGACCTGGTGTTCGCCGTCCGCGCGATGCGCCTGGATTTCCTGCGCCCCGCCCGGCTGGACGATCTGCTGCAGGTCAGCGCGCGCATCCACCAGTGCAAGCGGGCCAGCGTGGTGTTCGCCCAGACGATCGAGCGCGGCGGTGAGGTGCTGCTCACCGCCGAGGTGAAGGTCGCGGCGCTCAGCGCGTCCGGGTTCAGACCCGTTGCGCTGCCCGAGACGTTGTACGAAGAGTTCCGCCGGCTCGAGACCCCGGGCCCGCCGCTTTAACCCGACACGCAAGACAACACGAGAATCGAGGAACGACGGATGATCGCAACGCTGCTGGCCTTCCAGGACACCGTGGTGGAGGCGCTGCCGCCGGAAACCGCCGCCGCCGCCGCCCAGGCCACGGCCGAAACCGTGCACAGCGGGATCAACTACATCGACCTGATGCTCAAGGCCAGCCTGCCGGTGAAGCTGATCGTGCTGTTGCTGCTGGCCGGCTCGCTGATCAGCTGGATCATCATTTTCCGCAAGGCGCGGGTGTTCAAGACCGCCAACCGCGACGCCGACGAGTTCGAAGGCCGGTTCTGGTCCGGCGCCGAACTGCACAAGCTCTATGCCGGCGCCGCCGACCGCAATCGCGTCGTCACCGGGCTCGAGGCGATCTTCGAAGCCGGCTTCCGCGAGTTCACCCGCCTGCGCGACAAGCGCGGCCTGGACGGACGCGCGCAGCTGGAAGGCGCCCAGCGCGCGATGCGCGTGACCTACACGCGCGAGGTCGACCAGCTGGAACGCAACCTGGAACTGCTGGCCAACATCGGCTCGACCGCGCCTTACGTGGGCCTGGTGGGTACTGTGTTCGGCATCATGGTCACCATGCACGACATGCTCAACAGCGGCGAGCAGGCGGGCATCGCCGCCGTCGCGCCGGGTATCTCGGAAGCGCTGTTCGCCACCGCGATCGGCCTGTTCGTCGCCATTCCGGCGGTGTGGGCCTACAACCGTTTCACCACCCGCGTCGAGCGTCTGTCGGTGCGCTACGAGAGCTTCGCCGAGGAATTCAGTTCGATCCTGCAGCGCCAGAGTTCGGGCGAGTAAGCGGAGCTCCCCATGGCCGGAAGCATCTTCCATCGCAAGCGCCGCAAGCTGAAGTCCGAGATCAACGTCGTGCCGTACATCGACGTGATGCTGGTGCTGCTGATCATCTTCATGGTGACCGCGCCGCTGCTGACGCTCAGCGTGGACGTCAAGCTGCCGTCGTCGAGCGCGAAGGCTGTCGAGACCCGCAACGAGCCCATCATCGTCATCGCCTATCCGGACGGCCGCTTCGGCCTGAAGCTGCCGGAAGCCAAGCAGCCTGAAGTGCTGGACGCTGCTGGACTGGAGGCCAAGGTCGCCGCGATCCGGGGCGAGCAGGGCAACGAGCTGCGCATCATGGTGGCGGCCGAAGGTTCGGCGCCCTACCAGAAGGTGCTGGATGCGATGGACGTGCTCCGTCGCGCCAAGGTCAGCAATGTCAGCCTGATGACCAACGCGGGTGGCAATGCACGCTGAAGTCGCCCCGCGCCATCCGGCCCAACGCGACGAAGGGCTGGGCAGGGCGGTCGCCTGGGCGGTCGGCCTGCACCTGCTGCTGGCCGTGCTGCTGATCGTGTCGCCGCTGCTGACCTGGGACCGCGATCGCCTCAATGCGGCCGGTGCGCCGACGATGGAGGCCACGCTGGACGCGTCTGCCGCCGACCAGCGCGCGGTCGAGCGCGCGCTGGACTTCACGCCTGCGCCGTTGCCCGAGCCCGTGGAGGAGCCGGCGCCGGAAGATACCGTGCCGCCGCCGCAGCCGATTCCCGAGCCGTCCCCGCAGGATGCGCCGGTCGAACGCCAGACCGAGGCGCAGGAGCGCATTCCCGTTCCCGATACGACCGAACAGGACGAGGCGAGGCTGGATGCGATCTCGCAGGAAAGGGCCCGTCAGGAGCAGGAAGCCAAGCGCCGCCAGGAACAGATCGACCTGACCGAACGCAAGCGCCAGGAGCAGGCCGAGCAGCAGCGCCGCCTGGCCGCGCAGCAGGAAGAGGACCGGCAGAAACGCGTCGCCGCCGAGGCGCAGCAGAAGGCCGAAGCCGACAAGAAGCGGTTGGAGGAAATCCGTCGGCAGCGTGCCCAGGCCGCCCGCGAGGCGCAGCTGGCCGAGCAGAAACTGCGCCAGCTGGCCGATGCGCGTGCGCGACAGGCGGCTGCGTCGGCCAACCAGTCGCAGTACGGCCAGCCCGCGGCCCCGGCCGGCAATGGCGGTACCGACGCGGACCTGCGGGGTCGCTATGCGGCGGCCATCCAGGAGGCGGTGTTGAGGCAGTGGACCCGTCCCGAGTCGGTGCCGGTCGGCACCCGCTGTCGGGTGGTGATCACCCAACTGCCGGGCGGCGAGGTGATGAGCGCGAAGGTCCAGCCCGGGTGCGCGATGGACGCGGCGGGCCAGGATTCGGTGGAGCGCGCGGTGCTGAAGGCCCAGCCGCTGCCGTACCGGGGCTACGAATCGGTGTTCGCGCGTACCCTGACGCTCAACTTCGAGGCCCGGGACCGCTGACTTCACGCGGCGTTTTCGCGATCCTCGTTCACAATTGTTAAAACGTTCACGCGGAGGCTGGTATCCCTGTGCCGCCCCGCCCAACCGCAGAGTTGCCGTGCCCATGATCAAACCGCTGCGCTGGTTCGCCCTCGTCCTCTTCACGCTCCTGCCCGCGCTGGCTTCCGCCCAGCAGCAGGGTCTGGAAATCGACATCATCGGCGGCAACGCCTCCGCCCTGCCCATCACCGTGGTGCCCATGCCCTACCAGGGCACGGCCGCTGCGCCGGCCACCGATGTGGCGGCGGTGGTGCGTGCCGACCTGGAGCGTTCCGGGGCCTTCCGGACCCTGCCGGTGGCCAGCATCACCGAGCGCCCGACGCGGGGCGGCGAGATCCAGTACCCCACCTGGCGCGCACTGCGTCAGGACTACCTGGTGGTCGGTCGCGTGGCCGATGCCGGCGACGGCAGCTACCGGGTGGAATACGAGCTGTTCGACGTGGCCAAGCAGGAGCGCATGCTTGGCCTGGCGATGACCGCCCGCGCCAGCGCCATGCGCGACGTGGCCCACCAGATGGCCGATGCCATCTACGAAAAGATCCTGGGCGTGCGTGGCGCCTTCTGGACCCGCATCGCCTACGTGACCGCGGCCGGCACCGGCAAGGCCACGCGCTATGCGCTGATGGTGGCCGATTCGGACGGCTACAACCCGCAGACCGTGGGGCGCTCGGCCGAGCCGCTGCTGTCGCCGTCGTGGAGCCCGGACGGCCGCCGGCTGGCCTACGTCAGCTTCGAAAGCGGCAACTCGGCCATCTATATCCAGGACATCTCCACCGGCGCGCGCGAGAAGGTGGCCAGCTTCCGCGGCATCAACGGCGCACCGTCGTTCTCGCCCGATGGCCGCCAGCTGGCGTTGACCCTGTCGCGCAGCGGGAATCCCGAGATCTACGTGATGGACCTGGGCAGCCGTTCGCTGCGCCAGCTGACCAACACCTCCGCCATCGACACAGAGCCGGTGTGGAGCGCGGACGGCGGCACCATCTACTTCACCTCCGACCGCGGCGGTCGCCCGCAGATCTACCGCGTTCCGGCGGCAGGCGGCAGCGCCAGCCGGGTGACGTTCGAGGGCACGTACAACGCCACCGCCACCGTGTCCTTCGATGGCAAGAAGATCGCCGTCGTGCAGGGCGCGGGCAACAACTACCGCATCGCCCTGATGGACAGCAGCCTGGGCAGCGCTCGCTGGTCGTCGCTGTCGCCGGGCTCGCTGGACGAATCCCCCAGCTTCGCCCCCAATGCCAGCATGGTGCTGTATGCCGCGCGTGAGGGCGGGCGGGGCGTGCTGTATGCCGTCTCGGCCGACGCGCGCGTACGCCAGCGTCTGGTCGTGGCCAATGCCGATGTGCGCGAGCCGGCGTGGTCGCCCTACCGGACCGCCCGTTAAGTTTATGTCTACAATGTAGTTTCGATCCCCCGTTCCCCATGACGCAAGGAATGACCATGAACAACACCACCCGTGTGCTGATGCTGTCCCTGATGTCCGTCGCCGTGCTGGCTGGCTGCAAGAAGGACGTCAAGTCGACGCCGCCCGCCGACACCACGACCACCGCGCCGACCACCCCGACCGCGCCCACCACCTCCGGTGTGTACGGCCCGAACGACCTGGATACCGACGCCTGCCTGCGCCAGCGCGTGGTGTACTTCGATCTGGACCAGGACGCCCTGAAGCCGGAGTTCCAGGCCATCATGGGCTGCCACGCCAAGTACCTGCGCGACCGTCCGTCCTCGCGCATCTCGCTGGAAGGCCACGCCGACGAGCGCGGCAGCCGCGAGTACAACCTGGGCCTGGGCGAGCGCCGCGGCAATGCCGTCAATTCGGCCCTGCAGGCTGCCGGCGGTTCGGCCAGCCAGCTGACCGTGGTCAGCTACGGCGAAGAGCGCCCGGTGTGCACCCAGTCCGATGAGTCCTGCTGGTCGCAGAACCGTCGCGTCGAGATCGTCTACACGGCGAAGTAAGCCGTCGTCGTCACGATGATCGCCAAGAAGTACATGCTGGTTCTTGCGGCGGCCCTGGTGGCCGCCGCTCCCGCCCATGCCCAGCGCGTGAGCCTGGCCGACCGCGTCGCGGCGCTGGAAGCCAAGGCCAACAACCCCCAGCAGAACCTCGACCTGCTCAACCGCATCACCCAGCAGGAAACGGAACTGCGCGAGCTGCGGGCCCAGCTGGAACAGCTGCAGAACGAGAACGAACAGCTCAAGCAGCGCAACCGCGACCAGTACCTGGATCTGGACGGCCGCCTCAACCGCCTGGAAGGCGGTGCCGCGCCGGTCACTCCCGCGCCTGCCGCGACGCCTCCGCTGAGCAGCACCCCGACATCCGCGCCGGCCACTGCGCCGGCGCCTGCCGTTGCCCCCGCCGCCACCGAGCGCCCGCCCAGCGTGCATGGCGACCTCGGCGCGATGTCCGCGGCCGGCGACGAACGCACCGCATACAACGTTGCATTCGACAAGCTGAAGGCCGGCGATTACGCCGACGCCGCACAGCTGTTCAGCAGCTTCCTGCAGCTGTATCCGTCGGGTGTCTACGCGCCCAACGCGCTGTATTGGCTGGGCGAGAGTTACTACGTCACCCAGAACTACGCGCTGGCGGCGGACCAGTTCCGCGCGCTGCTGGCCCAATATCCCACGCACGACAAGGCTGCCGGCGCCCTGCTGAAGCTGGGCTTGTGCGACTACGGGCAGGGCAAACTGCCCGAGGCCGAGCGCACGCTGGCCGAGGTCGTCGCGAAGTACCCCGGTACCGACGTCGCCCGCACGGCCGACGATCGCCTGCGCGCGATCCAGCTGGGTCGCCTGCGCTGAGCCGTTAGGGCAGGCCCGGGCGCTGCTGCGGGCTGCCGCACGGTCAGGGCGTATCATGCGCACCCCATGAACGACGCCGCCCGCCCCAGCGAGATCGTCCAGTCCCCGCTGGAACGCCTCAAGATCACCGAAATCTTCCTGTCCCTGCAGGGAGAGGCGAATGCCGTCGGCTGGCCCACCGTGTTCGTGCGCCTGACCGGCTGCCCCCTGCGTTGCCAGTACTGCGACACCGCCTACGCCTTCCACGGCGGGCAATGGCGGGAGATCGACGACATCGTGGCCGAAGTCGCGCGCCAGGGTGTGCGGCATGTCTGCGTGACCGGTGGCGAACCGCTGTCGCAGAAGCGCTGTCTTTCGCTGCTGCAGAAGCTGTGCGATGCGGGCTACGACGTCTCGCTGGAGACTTCCGGCGCCATCGACATCGCCGGCGTGGATCCGCGCGTCTCGCGCGTGGTCGACCTGAAGACGCCCGGCTCGAAGGAGATGGCCCGCAACCGGCTGGAGAACATTCCGCTACTCACTGCGCGCGACCAGGTGAAATTCGTCCTGTGCGGCCGCGGGGACTACGAATGGGCGCGCGAAATGGGGGCCGAGCACCGGCTGGCCGAGCGCTGCGACGTGCTGTTCTCGCCCAGCAAGAGCGAACTGGATCCACGCGACCTGGCGGACTGGATCGTCGCCGACCGCCTGCCGGTACGCTTCCAGATGCAACTGCACAAGCTGCTGTGGAACGACGAGCCGGGGCGTTAAGGGCGGGGATCGGGCATTCGGGATTCGTGATTCGTGAAGCCGACAGCACGCGCTTCCCACGAGCACCCACCGAGCGACCGGTCGCCACAACGTTCAAGCACATCCTATTCCGCCGTTGCCAATCCCGAATCCCCACTCCGAATCCCGCACATGAAAAACGCCGTCGTCCTACTTTCCGGAGGCATGGACTCCGCCGTCGTCGTCGCCATCGCCCGCGCGCAGGGCTTCGCCGTGCATGCGCTCAGCGTGCGCTACGGCCAGCGGCACACCTCCGAACTCGACGCCGCCGCGCGCGTGGCCCAGTCCCTGGGCGCCGTGGCGCACAAGACCGTGCACGTGGACCTGCGCAGCATCGGCGGCTCGGCGCTGACCGACGACATCGATGTGCCCGAGGCCGGCGGCCCCGGTATCCCGGTGACCTACGTGCCCGCGCGCAACACCATCATGCTGTCCGTCGCGCTGGGCTGGGCCGAGGTGCTGGGCGCCAGCGACATCTTCTGCGGCGTCAACGCGGTGGACTACTCTGGCTATCCGGATTGCCGGCCGGAATTCATCGAGGCGTTCGAGAAGCTCGCCAACCTCGCCACCAAGGCGGGGGTGGAAGGGGCTGGCCTGCGCATCCACGCGCCGCTGCTGCGCCTGAGCAAGGCCGACATCGTGCGCGAGGGGATGCGCCTGGGCGTCGATTTCTCGCAGACGGTGTCCTGCTACCAGGCCGACGACCAGGGCCGCGCCTGCAGGCACTGCGATGCCTGCCGCCTGCGCGCCGCCGGCTTCGCCGACGCGGGCGTGCCGGACCCCACGCACTACGCGTGAACCGGGCGGACTTCGCCCCCTCGCGGACGATGCGCTAGAATGCGCATCCCGGTGCAAGGCCGGGATGCGTTCCCGGGCCGTTAGCTCAGTCGGTAGAGCAGAAGACTTTTAATCTTTTGGTCGAAGGTTCGAATCCTTCACGGCCCACCACGCACATCCCGCCGCCGCGCCATCACCGCGCCGCTTTCGCATCGGCGCACGCAAGGGGGCGGCGTGACCACGGCAGCACGTGACTGGACGGCGCAGGCGATCCAGCGCATCGAAGCGGACTTCAACCGGTCCGCCGATACCCACCTCATCCCGTTGCCGATGCCCGGCTTTCCTGGCATCGATGTCTACCTGAAGGACGAGTCCAGCCATCCCACGGGCAGCCTGAAGCACAGGCTGGCGCGCTCGCTGTCCCTGTCCGCGCTGTCGAACGGATGGCTGCGCGAAGGCGCGCCTGTTATCGAGGCGTCCAGCGGCTCCACCGCCGTGTCCGAAGCCTACTTCGCGCGCCTGTTGGGCCTGCCGTTCATCGCCGTCATGCCGTCCTCGACCTCGCCGGACAAGATCGCCGCGATCCAGTTCCAGGGTGGCCGCTGCCATCTGGTCGAGGATCCGGGCGCGATCAATGCCGTGTCGCGGCAGCTCGCCTGCGAGACGGGCGGCCATTTCCTGGACCAGTTCACCTACGCCGAACGCGCCACCGACTGGCGGGCGAACAACAACATCGCCGAATCCATCTTCAAGCAGATGGACGCCGAACCGCACCCCATTCCCGACTGGATCGTGTGCAGCCCGGGCACCGGCGGCACCAGCGCCACCCTGGGGCGCTACGTCCGCTATCGCCGCCATCCCACCCGTGTGCTGTGCGCGGATCCGGAGCATTCGGTGTTCTTCGACCAGTACCGGGGTGCCTGCACCGGCTGCGAGGATACGGCGCTGACCTGCGGACGCGGGTCCGGCATCGAGGGGATCGGGCGTCCTCATTGCGAACCCAGTTTCATCCCCGCCTGTATCGACGCGATGGTGAAAGTCCCGGATGCGCTGAGCCTGGCCGCCATGCGTCACGTCAGCGCCGTGCTGGGCCGGCGCGTCGGCGGCTCCACCGGTACCAACTTCGTCGGCGTGCTGGCCGCGGCCGAACGCATGCGGTCCGCCGGCCGGTCCGGTTCCATCGTCAGCATCCTGTGCGACAGCGGTGAACGGTACGCGCACAGCTACTACAACCGGGACTGGTATCTGGAGCGCGGCATCCCCATCGTGGAAAGCGACGATGCCGTCGCGACCGCCGTCGCCGGACGCGGCCTGCCGCCGCTGGCGCAGGCCGACTGGCCCCTCTGAATTCCCTTCGCACCAGGTGTTCCCATGACCAACCCCCTGCTCGACTTCTCGGGCCTGCCGCGTTTCGACGAGATCCGTGCCGAGCACATCGCGCCGGCCATCGACCCCCTGCTGGCCGAAGCGGAAGCGGCGGTCGCCGCCGCCGAAGCGGTTTCGCCGGTGACCTGGGACACCTTCGTGGTGCCGCTGGACGACGCGACCGAGCGTCTTGCCCGGGCCTGGAACCAGGTGACCCACCTGGAGGCCGTGGTGAACACGCCCGCCCTGCGCGGCGCCTACAACGCGCAGTTGCCGAAGGTGACGCGTTTCTGGAGCGCGCTGGGACAGAACCTGGCGCTGTACCGCCAGTACCGCGCCCTGGCCGATGCGCCCGAGGCCGCGCACTACGACGACGCGCGACGCAAGGTGCTGGAGAACGCCTTGCGCGACTTCCGCCTGGGCGGCGCGGAGCTGCCGGACGCGCAGAAGGCGCGCTTCGCGGAGGTGAAGGAAGAACTCGCCGCCCTGTCGGCGAAGTTCTCGCAGAACGTGCTGGACGCCACCGACGAATACGAATTCTGGATCAAGGACAAGCAGCACCTCGGCGGCCTGCCCGCCGCCGTGGTGGCCGCCGCGCGCGCCGCCGCCAAGGCCGACGATGAGCCCGGCTGGAAGTTCACCCTGCAGATGCCGTGCTACCTGCCGGTGCAGGCCTACGCCGACGACCGCGCGCTGCGCGAGACGCTGTACCGGGCCAACGCGGTGCGCGCGTCGGAGCTGGGCGGCAACGAGGCGCTCGACAACTCCGCGCTGATCGACCGCATCCTGGCGCTGCGCATGGAGCTGGCCGGCATGCTCGGCTTCGACAGCTACGCCGCCTATTCGCTGGCCACCAAGATGGCCGACACGCCGGACGAGGTGCTGCGCTTCCTGCGCGACCTGGCCGCGCGCGCGAAGCCGCATGCGCAGCGCGACCGCGCCGAACTGGAAGCCTTCGCGCGCGAGCACCTGGGGCTGGACACCGTCGAAGCCTGGGACCTGGCCTACGCCAGCGAGAAGCTCAAGCAGGCGCGCTACAGCTTTTCGGCGCAGGAGGTGAAGCAGTATTTCACCGAGCCGGCGGTGCTGAAGGGCCTGTTCGGCGTGATCGGCGACCTGTACGGCCTGCGTGTGGAGCAGGATGCGGCGCCCACCTGGCATCCGGATGTGCGCTTCTACCGGCTGGTGGACGACCGGGGCACGCTGGTCGGCCAGTTCTACCTGGACCTGTACGCTCGCGAGGGCAAGCGGGGCGGCGCCTGGATGGACGACTGCCGCAACCGGCGCGACACCGCGCGGGGGACGCAGACGCCGATCGTGTACCTGGTGTGCAACTTCGGCAAAGGCGTGGACGGCAGGCCCGCGACCCTCAGCCACAACGATGTCACCACCCTGTTCCACGAGATGGGGCACGGCCTGCACCAACTGCTGACGCAGGTCGGTGAGCTGGGCGTGGCCGGCATCAACGGGGTGGAGTGGGATGCGGTGGAGCTGCCCAGCCAGTTCATGGAGAACTTCTGCTGGGAATGGGAGCGGGTACAGGCGATGACCGCGCACGTCGACACCGGCGAACCGTTGCCGCGCGCGCTGTTCGACAGGATGGTCGCGGCGAAGAATTTCCAGAGTGGGATGGCGACGGTCCGTCAGCTCGAGTTCGGGCTGTTCGACATGCAGCTGCACAGCGGTTTCGATGCGACCGACGACAGCGTGCTGGCGCTGCTGGACCGGGTGCGCGCCGAAGTGGCGGTGAACGTGCCGCCGGACTGGAACCGCTTCCCGCACCAGTTCAGCCACATCTTCGCCGGCGGTTACGGGGCAGGCTATTACAGCTACAAGTGGGCCGAGGTGCTCAGTGCCGACGCCTACGCGGCGTTCGAGGAAGCGCCGGGCGAGGTCGCGGCTACCGGGGCACGCTTCCGCCACGAAATCCTGGCGCGGGGAGGCAGCCGTCCCGCCGGTGAGAACTTCCGCGCCTTCCGCGGTCGTGCGCCGCGCATCGACGCCCTGCTGCGGCACTCCGGCATGGCGGGCTGAGGCGGGTGGTCCCGGGAGGACGCCGAGGCCCTCCCTGGCGGGGTTTGACCCTGACTGTAAACGTTTTCATAATGCCGTCTCCGTAACACCCGCGTTCCCGGGAGGATCGCCTACATGCCGCATCAGCGAAGGATCGAGCGCCTGATCGCCGCCATGACGCTGGAGGAAAAGATCGGTCAGCTCGGCGCTTTTGCCGATGCGCTGCGGCCGTTCGCCTTCGAGGTCAACCCGGAGACCTTCGCCCGCGATGCCGAGCAGGTGCGCGAGCAGATCCGCAGCGGCCGCGTCGGCGCGCTGTTCAACGGCGTGGGCGCGGCCGAGGGCCGCGAGGCGCAGCGGATCGCGGTGGAGGAGAGCCGCCTGGGCATCCCGCTGCTGCTGGGCGCCGACGTGATCCACGGCATGCGCACGGTGTTCCCGATCCCGCTGGGCGAAGCCGCCAGTTTCGAACCCGACCTGGCCGAGCGCACCGCGCGGGCCACCGCGAAGGAAGCGACTGCGGCCGGCATCCACTGGACGTTCGCGCCGATGTTGGATGTCGCGCGCGACCAACGCTGGGGCCGCGTGGCCGAAACCTCCGGCGAGGACGTGTACCTGTCCTGCGAGTTCGCCGCCGCCCGCGTGCGCGGCTTCCAGGGCGGGGACCTGACCGCGCCCGATTCGCTGCTGACCACGCCCAAGCACTTCGCCGCCTATGGCGCGATTTCCGCCGGCCTGGACTACAACTTCGTGGACATGGCGCCGCAGACCCTGCGCGACGTGCACCTGCCGCCGTTCAAGGCCGCCCTGGATGCCGGCGCACTGACGCTGATGAGTTCGTTCAACGACATCAACGGCGTGCCCGCGTCCGCCAACCGCGAACTGCTGACCGACATCCTGCGCGGCGAGTGGAAGTTCGAGGGCTTCGTTGTCTCCGATTACACGTCCGACCTGGAACTGGTCGCCCACGGCTATGCGGCCGATGAGGCCGATGCGGCGCAGAAGGCCCTGTCGGCCGGCCTGGACATGAGCCTGCAGAGCGGCGTGTACGCCAACCACGTGGCCGCGCTGGTGGAGCAGGGCAGGCTGTCGATGGCCGAGGTCGACGAGGCGGTGCGCCGCGTGCTGCACGGGAAGGCGGCGGCCGGCCTGGTCGACGACCCCTACCGCTGCCTGGACGCCGCGCGCGAGGCGGACCAGTCGCACATTCCTGCGCACGACGCGCTGGCGCGCGACGGCGCGCGCCGGTCCATCGTCCTGCTGAAGAACGACGGCGACGTGCTGCCGCTGAAGAAGAGCGGCCAGCGTATTGCGCTGATCGGGCCGTTCGCGCAGGACACCGCCCATCTCGGTGGCTGCTGGAACATCTTCGGCGATGCCTCGCGCATGGTCGATCTGGAGACCGGTCTGCGCGCCGCGCTGGACGATCCGTCCGCACTGGTCGTCGTGCCGGGTAGCGGCATCGAGGACGCCGTCGAAGGTGGCATCGAGGCCGCGGTGGCGGCCGCACGCGCGGCCGATGTCGTGCTGCTGGCGCTGGGCGAACCGCACGACTTCTCCGGCGAAGCGCAGTCGCGTACGCAGATCGTGATCCCCGCAGCACAGCAGGCATTGGCCGAGGCCGTCGCCGCAACCGGCACGCCCGTCGTGGTGGTGCTGCGCAACGGCCGTGCGCTGGCGCTGGAAGGCGCGGTGCGCGATGCGCAGGCGCTGTTGGTGACGTGGTTCCTCGGCACGCAGACCGGGCCGGCGGTGGCCGATGTGGTATTCGGCGACTACAACCCCTCGGCGCGGCTGCCGGTGAGCTTCCCGCAGGATGCCGGCCAGCAGCCGTACTTCTACAACCATCCCGCCACCGGCCGTCCCAACGTGCCGGGCACGCCGCGCTTCTTCCAGACACGCTGGCGTGAGGTGCCGCATGCGGCGCTGTATCCGTTCGGCCATGGGCTGACGTACACGCGGTTCGAGTACGGCCTGCCGCAGCTCAGCGCCGTCCGGCTGGGCTGGGACGACACGCTGACGGTCCGCACGCGCATCACCAACGCCGATGCGCGCGATGGCGAAGAAGTGGTGCAGCTTTACGTGCGCGATCGCATCGCCAGCCGGGTGCGGCCGGTCCGCGAGCTGAAGCGGTTCCGCAAGGTCGCCCTGGCCGCCGGACAGTCGCTGGATGTCGAATTCACCCTGACGCGTGCCGACCTCGCCTTCCATGGCGTCGACAACCAGTTGGCGGCAGAGCCTGGCCTGTTCGACCTGTGGGTCGCGCCTTCGGCCACGGCGGGCGAGGCGGTGCAGTTCGAGCTGCTCGCGTCCTGACGCGGCATGTCGGTCCCTGAGGCCTTCCACGGCCGTGCGGGCGCGGACCGCCCCGGCGCGCGCGAACGCATCGCCACCCGTCTCGCCTTCTTCATCGCCGGCTTCGCGGTATCGGCCTGGGCGCCGTTGATTCCGTTCGCCAAGCGCAAGCTCGCGCTGGACGATGCGCAACTGGGCCTGATGCTGCTCTGCCTGGGCGTCGGTTCCGTGCTGATGATGCCGCTGGCCGGCGGACTGGCCGCGCGCTTCGGCTGCCGGCGCACGATCCTCGTGGCCGGGGCCATGGTCGTCCTGTGCATGCCGGCGTTGATGCTCGCGCCCACGATGCTGGTGCTGGCGGCGGCGTTGGCCGTGTTTGGCGCCAGCCTGGGCGTACTGGACGTGGTGATGAACCTGCAGGCAGTGATCGTCGAGCGCGCCAGCGGGCGCGCCATGATGTCCGGGTTCCACGGCATGTACAGCGTCGGCGGCATCGCCGGCGCCGGCGGCGTGGCGGGTGCGCTGGCATGGGGTGCGTCGCCGCTGGTCGCGATCACCGGTACGGCCGTGCTGGCGGCGCTGCTGCTGGCCGCGGCGCGGAGTGGCTTGCTGGCGCAGGGCGGCGAAGGCGATCATCCGGCGTTCGTGCTGCCGCGCGGCCGCGTGCTGCTGCTGGGCGCGGTGTGCTTCGCGATGTTCCTGTCCGAAGGCGCCGTGCTGGACTGGAGCGCGGTCTTCCTCAGCACCGTGCGTCATGCCGACCCCGCAACCGCAGGCTTCGGCTATGTGGCCTTCGCGGTGACGATGACGCTCGGTCGCCTGAGCGGCGACCGCATCGTGCAGGCATGGGGCGCGTTCCGGGTGGTCGTCTGCGGGGCGCTCGTCGCTGCGTCGGGTTTCGCTGTGGCCATCCTGTGTACGTCGCCGATGGCAGGACTGGCAGGCTTCGCGCTGGTCGGTGCGGGCGCCGCGAACGTGGTGCCGGTGATGTTCTCCGCGGCGGGACGGCAGCACGACAGGCCCACGCACCTGGCGGGGGCCGCCGTCACCACGATGGGTTACGCGGGCGTGTTGCTGGGGCCTGCGGCGCTGGGTTTCGTCGCCAAGGCGACCTCGCTGCCGATGGCGTTCGGCCTGCTCGTCGCGTTGCTGCTGTGCGTGGCCGGCGCTGCGCGCCAGGCCACGCGCAGCTGACGGCGGATCAGGGGCGCGGCGCGGCCCGCATCATCGGTCCGGGGCCATGACCGGGGCCGTAGTTAAAGCCGGGCCCATCGGAACGACCGACATGGATGTCGAGGTTGAACGTACGCGGTTTGCCTTCGTCGTTGTACGTGGTCTTGCACAGGTTGAGGTTGGCCGCGTTGTAGGTGCTGCGGCCGTATCCCTTGCTGTAGCCGATGCCGGTGGTGATGCTGCCGCTCACGCCATCGCCGTCGTCATCGCCGTACCAGGCGCAGGGGTCGACAGGCACTTCGGCGCGCGGTCCCTTCGGTTTTGCCTGCTGGCGGTCGCCGTACCACGTGCCGGGGGCGGCGTTGGCGTAGGCACGGGCGCTGGGCAGGGCCAGATCCAGAGCCTCGGCGTTCGACTGGGCCAAGGCGGGCGTTGCTGTCAGCAAGGCGAGCAGAGCGAACGGCAACGTCTTCATGCTGGATTCCTGGAAGCGGCGCGCCGGGCGGGCACCTGCAGGGAACGCTAACAGCCGGGAATTGAATGCCGGCTGATGCGGACGCCTTCGCGGCCGAACTCAGCCGACCGCACCCAGGGCTTCCAGCACGCGCTCGCCGTAGCGCGCCAGCTTCGCGCCACCGATGCCGCCCACACGCGCCAGGTCGTCCAGCGTGGCGGGCTGCTGCTCGGCGATGGTGCGCAGCGTGCTGTCGTGGAAGATGACGTAGGCCGGCACGTTCTGCTCGCGCGCCAGCTGCGCGCGCAGGTCGCGCAGGGCCTGGAAGCGGGGCAGGTCGGCGGCCTCGACGGCCACGCCGCTGCGAGGGCTGCGGTCGCGTTCGCGCCGCTCGCGCTGTTCCTTGCGCAGCTGCAGGCGTCGCTCGCCACGCAGCACCGCGCGGCTGCCTTCGGTCAGCCGCAGGCTGCCGAACTCGGCCTCCACTTCCAGCAGGCCGCAGGCCACCAGCTGCCGGAACACGCTGCGCCAGGTGGTGGCGTCCAGGTCCTTGCCGATGCCGTAGGTAGTCAGGTGGTCGTGGCCGCACTGGCGGATACGTTCGCTCTCGCTGCCGCGCAACACGTCGATCACATGGTTCACGCCGAAGCGCTGACCGCTGCGGTACACGCAGCTCAGGGCCTTCTGCGCGGCCTCGGTGGCGTCCCAGGTCTCGGCGGGGCTCAGGCAGTTGTCGCAGTTGCCGCAGTCGTGCGGGTATACCTCGCCGAAACCGGCCAGCAGCACCTGCCGCCGGCACTGGGTGGATTCGCAGTAGCCGAGCAATTGGTCCAGCTTGCGCCGCTCCAGGCGCTTGCGTTCTTCCCCCGCCTCGGACTGCTCGATCATCTGCTTGAGCAGCACCACATCGCCCAGCCCGTAGCACAGCCATGCTTCGGCGGCCTCGCCATCGCGGCCGGCGCGGCCGGTTTCCTGATAGTAGCCTTCCATCGACTTGGGCAGGTCCACGTGCGCCACGAAGCGCACGTCGGGCTTGTCGATGCCCATGCCGAAGGCGATGGTGGCCACCATGACGATGCCGTCCTCGCGCAGAAAGCGCCGCTGGTGGTGCGCACGCACTTCGGCATCCAGGCCGGCGTGGTAGGGCAGGGCATTGAAGCCCTGCTCGGCCAGGTAATCGGCGAACTGCTCCACCCGCTTGCGTGACAGGCAGTAGACGATGCCTGCCTCGCCCCGGTGCTTGCGAAGGAAGTCCCTCAGTTGGTGGCGGGCGTTGTCCTTTTGCACCACGGTGTAGCGGATGTTGGGGCGGTCGAACGAGCTGACGAACTTCTGCGCGGCCACCAGGTTCAGCCGCTCGGCGATCTCGCGCTGGGTGGGCGGGTCCGCGGTGGCGGTCAGCGCGATGCGCGGCACGTCGGGCCAGCGCTCGTGGAGCAGGGCCAGTTCCAGGTATTCGCGGCGGAAGTCGTGGCCCCAGGCCGAGACGCCGTGCGCCTCGTCGATGGCGAACAGGGCGATCCGGCTGCGGTCCAGCAGCGACAGGAAGCGCCCCGTCAGCAGCCGCTCCGGCGCCACGTACAGCAGGTCCAGATCGCCCCGCAGGAGGGCCTGCTCCACCTGGGCGGCTTCGTCGGCGGCCAGGGAGGAATTCAGGAAAGCGGCGCGCACACCCAGCTGTCGCAGGGCGTCCACCTGGTCCTGCATCAGCGCGATCAGGGGGGAAACCACGATGCCGGTACCCTCGCGCAGCAGTGCGGGCACCTGGTAGCCCAACGACTTGCCGGCGCCCGTGGGCATCAGCACGAGGGCATCGTGGCCCGCGGCGAGGTGTTCGACGATGGCCTGCTGGTGGCCGCGGAAGGCGCTGTAACCGAAGACGCGCTGGAGGGTTTCGAGGGCGGGGGACGACATGGGGACAAGGATAACGCGCGGACGGGTGCTGGCCTGGTCGGTGGGCACAGGGGGGTATCGGAAAACCCTTTGACTGGGGGTAGGAGTTCATCCTGGCGCGAGCGGCGGGTGGAAGCCCCTCTCGCTGCGGCGATCGAAGGATGTCCCGGTGGGAGAGAGGGGTTGGGAGAGGGGCAACGAAGACACTGTCCCACCAGGCGTGGGTTTGGCACCACATCCACGATGGCATTTGTTTCATGGCCTTGCGGGATGGACTTTGTTTATTGGATACATGGCGCCGCTCGCCGCGGGGGCCTCCCTTGACCAGCCATTCGGCTGTTGAGAAGCGCCTCTTTGCTTGTGCAAAGAAAGGAGCAAAGAAACACACCCCAGGCGGCACGCCCTGCGCTTCGCTCCGGGTCCGCGAGCGGGCCGGGAATTTCCGTATGGCACATCCCTGTGCCATACGGAAACGCCGTCATCCATGATGGCGCCCTGCGGGTTTTGCCCGGCCCGCTCGCCGTGCCTCATGGGGGGCCGAAGAGCAACGGCGGCGGCGTGCACGCCGGATCTCTCCGTGCGGGCTTTTGGGGTCCCTGAGGTCCGGCAGTCCCGGCGGGGAAAACCCGCAGGGCGGCGCACAAGGATGTGGGGCGGTTTCGGCCGGGGCAGGGGGCCCCGGCCGGAAGATCCCGCCGGGACGGCGCGCACGCGGGCTAGAGGGGAGAGGCGGGCCAT
>NZ_PDWV01000048.1 GCF_010093385.1 Pseudoxanthomonas mexicana | reverse complement strand
CCCCCGCCCCCCCTGAACCGCGACGCGCCCACCCAGGGCCCGGGAAAACCAAGAATAGGCGGTTCCCACGCAACACGACGGTCTCCCGTGAAAGCTTCCCTCCGCGCCTTGATCGCCCAGGGCATCGATGCCCTGCGCTCCGCCGGCACCCTGCCGGCCGACACCGCCACGCCGGATTTCGTGGTCGAGCGCCCCAAGACCCGCGAACACGGCGACTTCGCCACCAATGCCGCCATGCAGCTGGCCAAGGCCGCGCGCAGCAATCCGCGCGCCATCGCCACCGCGCTGGTCGCCGCACTGCCGGCCAGCGACGAAGTGGCCAAGGTGGAGATCGCGGGCCCGGGCTTCATCAATTTTCACCTCAGCCCCGGCGCCTACCAGCGCGAAGTCGCCACCGCGCTGGCGCAGGGCACCGCCTACGGCCGCAACGAACGCGGCGCCGGCCGCACGGTGGGCGTGGAATACGTCTCCGCCAACCCGACCGGCCCGCTGCACGTGGGCCACGGCCGCGCCGGCGCGATCGGCGACTGCATCGCGCGCGTTCTGGCAGCCAACGGCTGGAATGCGAAGCGTGAGTTCTACTACAACGATGCCGGCGTTCAGATCGACAACCTGGCCAAGTCCACCCAGGCCCGCGCCCTGGGCCTGACACCGGACAGCGAGGGCTGGCCGGAAGACGGCTACCGCGGCGACTACATCGCCGACGTGGCGCAGGCTTACCTCAACGGCGACTCGGTCGAGGTCGAAGGCCACGTGGTCACCGGCGCGAAGGATCCACAGGACCTGGACGCCATCCGCCGTTTCGCCGTGGCCTACCTGCGCCGCGAGCAGAACCTGGACCTGGCCGCGTTCGGCGTGTCGTTCGACCGCTACTTCTTGGAAAGCTCGCTGTACGCCGACCACAAGGTCGAGGAGACCGTGCGCAAGCTGGTCGCGTCCGGCCACACGTACGAAGAAGGCGGCGCGCTGTGGCTGAAGTCCACCGACTTCGGCGACGACAAGGACCGCGTGATGCGCAAGTCCGACGGCACCTATACCTACTTCGTGCCGGACGTGGCCTACCACCTCAGCAAGTGGCAGCGCGGCTACGAGCGCGCGATCACCGAACTGGGCGCCGACCACCACGGCTCGCTGGCCCGCGTGAAGGCCGGCCTGCAGGCGCTGGGCGAAGGCATCCCGCCGGGCTATCCGGAATACGTGCTGCACCAGATGGTCACGGTGATGCGAGGGGGCGAGGAAGTGAAGCTGTCCAAGCGCGCCGGCAGCTACTTCACCCTGCGCGACCTGATCGAGGAAACCAGCGCCGATGCGACGCGCTGGTTCCTGATCGCGCGCAAGCCGGATTCGCAGCTGACGTTCGACATCGACCTGGCCCGCCAGCAGAGCAACGACAATCCGGTCTTCTACGTGCAGTACGCGCACGCCCGCGTGTGCAGCCTGCTGCGGCAGGCCGGCGAGAAGGGTTACGCCTACGACCAGGCCAACGGCCTGGCGAACCTGGCGCGGCTGGACGACGACACCTCGCTGCAGCTGATGGTGGAACTGTCGCGCTATCCGGAAGTGGTGGAGGCCGCCGGCGACGCGCTGGAGCCTCACCTCGTGGCGCAATACCTGCGCGAGTTGGCCTATGCTTTCCACACGTGGTACGCCGGCACGCCGGTGCTGATCGACGATGCGGCCGCGCGCGACGCGCGCCTGGCGCTGGCCCTGGCGGTCCGCCAGGCGCTGGCCAATGGACTGGACCTGTTGGGCGTCAGTGCGCCCGAGAAGATGTAAGCGGAGAAGCAGTACATGGCAGCAAGACGCGGCAAGAACCAGGCCACCCGCAATTCCGGCCACGCCACCCCCGCCTGGGTATGGCTGGTGCTGGGCCTGCTGATCGGCCTGGCGGTGTATTTCATCGTGCCGGGCCTGGGCAAGAAGGACGGCGACAGCTTCTTCCGCCCGCAGCCCAACCCCGACGCGCAGCCCGCGCCGATCGACAGCGCCGACGTGGAAGCGGTGGTGCCCGACGCGCCCGCCAGCGATGCACCGGCCACCGCCGCGACGCCCGACGAGGCCGGCACCAAGGAAACACAGTACGACTTCTACACCCTGCTGCCCGGCAAGGAAGTGCAGATGTCCGATGCCGAACTCGCCGCCAGCGCGCGCGAGGAAGAAGCCCGCAGGGCACGCGCCGCGCTGAGCGGCCAGTCGACGACCGTCGTGCCGACGCCTGCCGGCAACGACACCGCACAGCCGGCACCGATCGACGAGACGCCGACGCCCCGCGCGGCCGCGGAAACGCCGCGCGCCCCCGACACGGCACCGGCGCCCAAGCCCGCCGCCACGGTGGCCAGTGCCGACAGCGGCGCCCGCTACATCCTGCAGGCCGGCGCCTTCGGGGCATCCGGCGATGCCGAAGCCACCAAGGCCAAGATCGCCATGCTGGGCCTGAGCGCCCGCGTGGAATCGGCGCAGATCAATGGCAAGACCGTCTACCGCGTCCGAATGGGGCCTTACGGCACCGCCAGCGAACTGGCCGAAGCCAAGCAGAAGCTCGCCAGCGGTGGCCTGCCCGCGATGGCGGTGAAGGCGCAGTGAGCCGCCTTCGCCCCTGGCAGCGCATGACGCTTGCCCCGGTGATGGTGCTCGTCGCCCTGCTGGCCGCGTCCTGGCTTGCGTCGCGGTTCCTGCCGCCCGCCTGGCAACAGATGGTGTCCACGCCGCTGGGCTACCTCGCGCCGATCAGCTATCTGGTCACCGCCGCCTGCATGGCGCTCGGCGGGGGTATCGCCGGGCGGCGGTTCCTGGTGGTGGCGCTGGGGCTGACGTTCGCCCTGTGGATCGCCACGTTCGTGCTGTTGGCGAGCATCGCGCTGCCGGCCATCGATGGCGGGCGCCCGCTCCTGGCCATCTTCCGCATGAATGCCGCCAGCGCCGTGTTGTCGCTCGCCGCGGCGGCGCTGGGCGCCCATCTGGGTGCCCAGTGGCAGGCGCAGCGCACGATGCGCGCGACCGCCTGACCCGACCCTTCCCCGTTTCCGCAGGATCGCCCATGACCCGCACCGCCCTCATCACCGGCGCCACTTCAGGCTTCGGTGCCGCTGCCGTCCGCCGCTTCGTGGCCGCCGGCTGGCGCGTCATCGCCACCGGTCGCCGCGCCGATCGCCTGCAGGCACTGGTGGACGCGCTCGGGGCGGACAAGGTGCACGCCGCCGCATTCGACATCCGCGACGAAACGGCACTGGACGCCGCCCTCGATGCGTTGCCCGCGGCCTTCCGCGACATCGACCTGCTGGTCAACAACGCCGGACTGGCGCTGGGCACGGCACCTGCGCAGCAGGCTTCGCTGGACGATTGGCGCACGATGATCGAAACCAATGTGCTGGCGCTGGTCACCGTCACCCGCCGGTTGCTGCCGCTGCTGGTGGAGCGCAAGGGCGCCATCATCAACATCGGCTCGATCGCCGGCAGCTACCCGTATCCGGGCGGCAACACGTATGGCGGCACCAAGGCTTTCGTTCGCCAGTTCTCGCTGGGCCTGCGCAGCGACCTGCACGGCACCGGCGTACGGGTGACCGACATCGAACCCGGCATGGCCGAAACCGAGTTCACCCTGGTCCGCACGCACGGCGACCAGTCCGCGTCGGACAAGCTCTACGCGGGGGCGCAGCCAATGACGGCCGACGACATCGCCGAACAGATCTTCTACGTCGCCACCCTGCCGCCGCACCTCAACATCAACCGGCTGGAGATCATGCCGGTGACGCAGTCGTTCGCGGGCTTCCAGGTGCATCGGGGCGTCTAGGGCGGACGTCGGCGCCGGTCGCGCTGCAATGTCTCCGCGCCGGATTGAACCGTTTCCCTCGAATCCGGCACCTTGATTCCCGACAGACGGAGACGGGGGCGGACGCGTGCAGCGGGACAGCGAACGTATACTGGACGAGTACCTCGCAGCGGCGGCCCGTACGGGCGATCGCCCCGCGTGGGAGCGTCTGGTCGCGCGCTGGCAGCCGCGCCTGCTTCGGCACGCATGGCGGCTGACGGGTCATCCCGATCTTGCGCGCGACATGGTCCAGGAAGCCTGGGTCGAGATCCTGCGCGGACTCCGCCGGCTGGACGATGTGGCGGCGTTCCCGGCCTGGGCCTTCCGCATCGTCACCCGCCGGTGCGCACGCGCGCTCCGCGGACGGCACTTCGAGCGCACCCACCTCGTCGAGATCGAGCCTGAGGCGGTGGTGCCTGGCGAACAGGACGCGGCGGGCGAACGCGCGTCGGAGCTGGCCATCGTCAGGGCGGAAATGCAGGCCCTGCCCGCGCCCCAGCGCGCGGCGCTGTCGCTGTTCTATCTGGAAGATCTGAGCGTGGCGGAGATCGCCGTCGCGCTCGACGTGCCCCCGGGAACGGTCAAGACCCGGCTGATGCATGCGCGGCGCAAGATCCGCGCACGACTGGAAGGAAGCACCGATGAACAAGACTGATGACCTGATCAAGCAGACCCTCTCGGCCGAGGATCGCGACCTGTTGGCGCAGCATGGCGAACCCGGCTATTTCTCCCAGGCCTTCGGGCTGTTCCACGGCTCGCTGGGCTGGGTGGTGTGGGTGGCCTATCTGTGCGGGATCGCCGCCGTCGCGGGCTTCGGTGTTTCGCTATGGCGGAGCTGGCATGCCACCGAAGTCATGGCGGCCGTGCAATGGGGCGTGCTGGCGATCGTGCTGTTCCAGTTCACGATGATCATGAAGTCGTTCCTGGGCAGCCACATGGAAGCCAACCGCATGCTGCGTGAGCTCAAGCGCGTGGAACTGCAATTGGCGCTTTTGCGGCACGACGCATCGAAGATGTCGTCATGAACAAGCCGAACCGCGGAGGACGTACCCGTGGCTGACGCATGCCCGTGCCGGCTGCTCAGGCTGATGGTCGCGCTGCGGCAGGCCGCATTGGCCTGCTGCAGCAGGCCTGTCGCCGGGTGACCGGCCTCAGCCCAGCGGTTCGTCCGACAGGTAGGTGTACCCGGTCAGGCCGGCTTCCAGTGCTTCGGAAAGCGCCACGGCTTCATCCGCGGGCAACTTCGCCTCTTCCACGCGCGTACGGTAAGCGGACCGCAGGTCTTCCAGCTTGTAGCCCACGTAGTCCAGCATCACGTCGGTGGTGTCGCCGCGGCGCTGCTGGGTGATCAGGTAGCCGGTGCCGGCATCGGCGCTGACTTCCACCGCGTCGGTGTCGCCGAACAGGTTGTGGATGTCGCCGAGGATTTCCTGGTAGGCGCCCACCAGGAAGATCCCGAGGCGATAGCTTTCACCGGGCTTCATGGCATGCAGCGGCAGCGAGGAATCCAGGCCCTCGTTCTCGACATAGGTCTTAACCATGCCGTCCGAGTCGCAGGTCATGTCGGCGATGATGCCGCGCCGCGCCGGCGCTTCGTCCAAGCGCTCGATCGGCACGATCGGGAACACCTGGTCGATCGCCCACACGTCGGGAATCGACTCGAACACGCTGAAGTTGACGAAGTACTTGTCGACCAGCCGTTCGTTGAGCTCGTCCAGCAGGTCGCGGTGGCTGCGCTCGTCGCTGCTCAGGCGCGCACGCACGGCATGCGCGATGGCGTAGAACAGGTCGTCGATGCGCGCACGGTGGACCAGGTCGATCTGGCCCAGCGCGTACAGCGACAGGCCTTCGCTATGGTGATGCTGCGCTTCGTGGAACAGCTCGACGGCCGGGCGCGTGTCGAGCTCGCCGTGGATCTCGCGCAGGTGGCGGATCACCGCCGGCTCGTCGTCGTGCGCGGGCGGCACGCGGCCTTCCGGCGCCTGCTCGACTTCCGACACGTTGACCACCAGCACGGCGTGGTGCGCGGTCATCGCACGACCGCACTCGGTGACGATGCGCGGCGGCGTCAGGCCGTGCTGCTCGCAGGCCTCGGCCAGCGGCTGCACGATGTTGCTGGCGTACTGGCCGATGCCGTAGTTGATCGAGCAGTAGCTGCGCGAGCGCGTGCCTTCGTAATCGATGCCCAGACCGCCGCCGACGTCGACATGGCTGATGCTCGCGCCCAGCTTCGACAGCTCGATGAAATAGCGCGTCGCCTCGCGCATGCCGTTGGCGATGTCGCGCACGTTGCTGATCTGCGAGCCCATGTGGAAATGCAGCAGGTTCAGCGTGTCCTGCAGGCCGGCTTCGCGCAGCTGCTTCCACAGGTCCAGCACCTGGCGCGGTGACAGGCCGAACTTGGCCTTGTCGCCGCCGCTGTTCTGCCACTTGCCCGCGCCCAGCGTGGCCAGGCGCATGCGCACCCCGAGGCCGGGCTTCACGCCCCGCGCGCGCGACTCCTCAATCCCCAGCGCCAGCTCGGACGGCTTCTCGATGACGATGAAGGTCTGCAGGCCCAGCTTGCGGCCGATCAGCGCCAGGCGGATGTACTCGCGGTCCTTGTAACCGTTGCAGACGATCAGCCCGCCCGGGCGCGACAGCGCCAGCACGGCCATCAGCTCGGGCTTGCTGCCGGCTTCCAGACCGAAGCCCTCGCCCGCGTGCGAGGCCAGCGTGCCGGCGACGCCCCGATGCTGGTTCACCTTGATGGGATAGACCGCCGTGTAGCCGCCCTTGTACTCCCAGTCGGCCTGCGCCTGCGCGAACGCGGCCTGCAGCTTACCCAGGCGATCGCCCAGGATGTCCGGGAAGCGCACCAGCAGCGGCAGCTGGGCGCCCTGCGCGCGCGCTGCGTCCACCACCTCCGGCAGCGGGATCACCGGGCCCTGCGTGCCCTTGGGCGACACCACGATGCGGCCGGCGGCGTCCACGTCGAAATACCCTTCGGCCCAGTGCGGGACGGAGTAGGTCTTGCGGGCGTGGTCGGTGGACCAGGGCATGGCGGTTTTCCAAGGCAGGCGAGCGGAGGCGCATTCTACAGGCTGCGGTCACATGGGTCCGTTACAATGCGCGCCCTCAGCTTCTGCCCCTCTCCCCGCGGGAGAGGGGTTGGGGTGAGGAGCAACGGAAGTCCGGGCAATCCAGCGCCCTTACGTCATTCGCCCCTCATCCGGCGCTGCGCGCCACCTTCTCCCGAAGGGAGAAGGGAACAGCCTCCCTTCTTCACCCGCAGGACATCGCCCATGACCGCCAACGACACCTGGTTCATCGAACACTTCTCGCACACCGGCTCCGCCATCGGTTTCCGTACAACCGGCAAGCTGGACGAGGTGCAGTCGCCGTTCCAGAAGATCGAGATCTACGACAGCACCGACTGGGGCAAGCTGATGGTGATCGACGGCGCGATGATGCTGACCACGCGCGACAACTTCTTCTACCACGAGATGATCAGCCATCCGGTGCTGTTCACCCACGCTGCGCCCAAGCGCGTGGTGATCATCGGCGGCGGCGACTGCGGCACGCTGCGCGAGGTGCTGAAGCATCCCGGCGTGGAGAAGGCCACGCAGTGCGACATCGACGAGCAGGTCACGCGCATGGCGGAGAAGTACTTCCCCGAGCTGTGCGAATCCAACCACGATCCGCGCGCCGAGCTGCTGTTCGACGACGGCGTGGCCTACATGGCCAACTGCGAGCCCGGCAGCGTGGACGTGGTCATCGTCGACTCCACCGATCCGGTAGGTCCTGCCGAAGGCCTGTTCAACAAGGCATTCTTCGAGAGCTGCTACCGCGCGCTCAAGCCCGACGGCCTGCTGGTGCAGCAGTCCGAGTCGCCGCTGGCGCTGCTGGACCTGATCAAGGACATGCGCGCCGAGATGGGCAAGGCCGGCTTCCAGTCGTTCAAGACGCTGCCGTTCCCGCAGCCGTGCTACCCGACCGGCTGGTGGAGCGTGACCCTCGCCAGCAAGCAGGCCGGCTTCGACTTTGCGTTCCGCGAAGCGGATGCCGCCGCCAAGCCGTTCGACACGCTGTACTACACCGCGCACCTGCACACCGGCGTGCTGGTGGCGCCGCCGTTCGTGGCGAAGGCGCTGGGCGAGTAAGCGACCTGCCGCCAGAGAAGAAGAAAGCCCCGCGATGCGGGGCTTTTCTTTGACCTCTCCGGCTTCAGTCCGCAGTGAACGTCAGCCAGCGAGGCACCTGGTAGTGGCGCGCCTGCGCCACCAGGTAGGCCGCCATGATCAGGCCGAACAGTGCGCCGGCGCTCAGCGATGTGGCAACCACCGCGACGAAAGGCTTGCCCTGCCACGACCAGAGCGCCAGCCACATGATCAGGCCCCAGACGGTGGCGAAGAACCCGCCCATCACGAAGGCATTCACGACGAACCCATTCATGTGGGGCGGCGGGATCCGGACGCCCGCCTTCCACAGCAGACGGAACATCGGCGGCGCATACGTGCTGCGTCGGATGCCGGACTCCTCCAGCCAGGCAAGCGCTTTTTCCAGGCGGCCGTCGAACTCGCGGAGCTGCGTCATCTCGGGGACTCCGTTTTCAGAGCGCATCCGCATCCAGTTCGCCCGTCCGGATACGCACCACCCGCTCCAGATCGTAGACGAACACCTTGCCGTCGCCGATCTTGCCGGTGCCGGCAGCCTTCACGATGGCTTCGACCACCTGTTCGGCCTGCTCCTCGGTCACGGCCACTTCCAGCTTCACCTTCGGCAGGAAATCGACCACGTATTCGGCGCCGCGATAGAGTTCGGTATGGCCTTTCTGCCGGCCGAAACCCTTCACCTCGGTGACGGTGATGCCGGCGATCCCGGCTTCGGCCAGCGCTTCGCGCACGTCGTCCAGCTTGAACGGCTTGATGATGGCCATGACCATTTTCATGCAGGATCCTCCCGTGAATGCTGGGTGCAGGATAACGCGCCGCGATGGACCGCGGTTGCGGCCACGGGGCTTGTCGCGGTTCAATGGCCGCCTCGCCGCCCGGACTTTTCCGACAGTGCTGCGCAGCGATCCCCGATGGCGCGCCCTCCTGCACGCCTCGCAAGCTCGATGCACTGCCGGAGACCAGACATGATCGACCTCAACCACATCGACGACCTCGCCCGCCGCCTCAGCCAGCTGGTGCCGCCCGGCCTGCGCGACTCGCAGGAAGAATTGCAGCAGACCTTCAAGTCCGCGCTGCAGGCGGGCCTGGCAAAGCTGGACCTGGTGACGCGGGAGGAGTTCGACGTGCAGCAGGCCGTGCTGCTGCGCACGCGCGAGAAGCTGGAAGCACTCGAACGCACCGTGGCCACGCTGGAAGCCCAGCTGGCCGACAGGCCCGCGCAGTCCTGATCCCGCCGCCATGAGTCTGGCCCTGGTGAACAGCCGGGCACGGGCGGGCGTGTCCGCGCCCCCGGTCCGCGTGGAGGTGCATCTGTCCGGCGGCCTGCCGTCCACGCAGATCGTCGGCCTGCCGGAAGCCGCGGTGCGGGAGTCCCGCGACCGCGTGCGCGCCGCCATCCTGTGCGCGCAGTTCGAATTCCCCACGCGTCGCATCACCGTCAACCTGGCGCCGGCCGACCTGCCGAAGGATGGCGGGCGCTTCGACCTGCCCATCGCGCTGGGCATCCTGGCGGCCAGCGGACAGATCCGGCGGGAGAGCCTTGCGGACTACGAGTTCCTGGGCGAACTCAGCCTGACCGGCGAACTGCGCGCGGTCGACGGCGTGCTGCCGGCCGCGCTGGCGGTGGCGGCCAGCGGGCGCACGCTGGTCGTTCCCGAGCCCAGCGGCGCCGAGGCAGCCCTGGCGCGCCAGGGGCACGCGTTCACCGGCCGGACCCTGCTGGAAGTCTGCGCGCTGCTGGAGGGGCGCAAGGCGCTGCCCGCGGCCGTCGCCCCACCGCCGCTGCCCTCCACCGTTCCTGACATGGCCGACGTGCGCGGCCAGGTGCACGCGCGGCGCGCGCTGGAAGTCGCAGCCGCAGGCGGGCACCACCTGCTGCTGATCGGCTCCCCCGGCTGCGGGAAGACGCTGTTGGCCTCGCGTCTTCCCGGCCTGCTGCCCGAAGCCAGCGACGCCGAGGCCATGGAGAGCGCCGCCATCGCCTCGGTCAGCGGACGTGGGCTGGACCCGGCCCGCTGGCGCCAGCGCCCGTATCGCGCCCCGCATCACACTGCCAGCGCGGTGGCGCTGGTGGGCGGTGGCGCACAGCCGCGGCCCGGCGAGATTTCCCTCGCGCACAACGGCGTGCTGTTCATGGACGAACTGCCGGAATGGTCACGCGCCGCGCTGGAGGTCCTGCGCGAGCCGCTGGAGTCCGGCACGGTCACCGTCTCGCGCGCCGCGCGGACCGCAGAATTCCCGGCCCGCTTCCAACTCGTGGCCGCCATGAATCCGTGCCCATGCGGATGGGCGGGCGACCCGAGCGGTCGCTGCCGCTGCGGGCCCGACTTGGTCCGGCGTTACCGCAGCCGACTGTCAGGCCCGCTGCTGGACCGTATCGACCTGCATGTGCACGTACCGCGACTGCCGCCGCATGAACTCCGGCCCGATGCGCCGGACGGCGAAGGCACGGCCGCCATCCAGGCCCGCGTCGTCGCCGCGCGCGCGCGCCAGCAGGCGCGCTGCGGTAAACCGAATGCGCGGATGGGCCAATCGGAAACCATGGCCCATTGCCGGCTCCAGGCGCGCGACCAGGCCCTGCTCGAGCGTGCCGTGGAGCGCCTGCAGCTCTCGGCGCGCAGCCTGCACCGGATCCTGCGCGTGGCCCGCACCATCGCCGACCTGGCCGGCAGCGAGGCCATCGCCACCGCGCACGTGACCGAAGCCCTGGGCTATCGGGGGCTGGATCGCGGCAACGCAGCATGACCTCCGGCCACGGCGGCGGAAGATGCGGTGTGGTCTACTCGGGTCACACCTCGTGCCGGCGGACGTCCTGTCCGCTGTTCCCACTTCGCCACCCTGGAGTCCGCCCATGCGCCACCCCGCATTCCGCCTCACGCTGCTGGCCTCGACTGTCGCGCTCGCCCTCGCCGCGCAGGCCGCGCCGTCCGCCGCCGACCGCATCGCCGGAACCGAACTGATCGCGCGCGACGCGCTGTTCGGCAATCCCGAACGCGCCAACGTGCAGATCAGCCCCGACGGCAAGTACCTCAGCTGGGTCGCCGCCGTCGATGGCGTGCTCAACGTCTGGGTCGCCCCGGCCGACAACCCGTCGCAGGCCAGGGCCGTCACCCAGGACAAGGCGCGCGGCATCCGCAGCTACTTCTGGTCCTACCACCCCGACACGCTGCTGTACCTGCGCGACAGCGGCGGCGACGAGGACTTCCATCTGTATGCCGTGGACCTGAAGACCGGTCAGGCGAAGGACCTGACACCGTTCCCGAAGACCACCGCCCAGGTCGCCGGCGTCAGCCCCAAGCACCCCGGCACGATCCTGGTCGGCATGAACGACCGCGACGCCCAGTGGCACGACATCTACAAGGTCGATCTGGCCAGCGGCAACCGCACGCTGCTGGAGAAGAACGACGCGCAGATCGCCGGCTACATCGCCGACGCCGACTACACCCTCAAGTACGCGCAGCGCTCGCGCCCGGACGGCGGCGCCGATGTGCTGCGGCGCGGCGCCAACGGGGCGTGGGAGAAGTTCGACGACATCCCGTTCGAGGACGTGCTGACCACCAGTCCAGGCGGCCTGACGCTGGACGGCAAGACGCTGTACTTCACCGATTCGCGCGGCCGCAACACGGCGGCGCTGTTCGCGATCGACGTGGCCAGCGGCAAGCGCACGCTGGTGCTGGAAGACACGCGCGCCGACGTCGGCGGCACACTGGCCGACCCGGCAACGGGCAAGGTGCAGGCCGTGTCGGTGGACTACCTGCGCGATGAGTGGAAGGTGCTCGACCCCGCGATCCGGGCCGATCTGGAGAAGCTGGAGGCGATCGGGCCGGGCGATGTTTCCGTCAACACGCGCACGCTGGACGACAAGACCTGGATCGTCGCGTACTCGGCGGCCGAAGCGCCGCTGGTCTACTACCGCTACGACCGCGGCACCGGCACGCTCACCAAGCTCTTTTCCGCGCGACCGAAGCTGGAAGGCAAGCCGCTGGTCCCGCAGTGGCCGGTGGAGATCGCCTCGCGCGACAACAAGACGCTGGTCAGCTACCTGACCCTGCCGCGCAGCGCCGACGCGAACAGCGACGGCAAGGCCGAAACGCCCGTCCCGCTGGTGCTGCTGGTCCACGGCGGCCCATGGGCGCGCGATTCCTATGGCTACGGCAGTTACAACCAGTGGCTGGCCAACCGCGGCTATGCGGTGCTGTCGGTCAACTTCCGCGGCTCCACCGGCTTCGGCAAGGACTTCACCAACGCCGGCAACGGCGAGTGGGCCGGCAAGATGCACGACGACCTGATCGATGCCGTGCAGTGGGCGGTCAAGCAGGGCGTCACCACCCAGGACCAGGTGGCGATCATGGGTGGCAGCTACGGCGGCTACGCCACGCTGACCGGCCTGACCTTCACGCCGGATGCCTTCGCCTGCGGCGTGGACATTGTCGGCCCGTCCAACCTCAACACCCTGCTGAGCACGGTGCCGCCGTACTGGGCCAGCTTCTTCGAGCAGCTGGCCAAGCGCATGGGCGATCCGCGCACCGACGCGGGCAAGAAGTGGCTGACCGAACGCTCACCGCTGACCCGTGCCGACCAGATCAAGAAGCCGCTGCTGATCGGCCAGGGCGCGAACGACCCGCGCGTGAAGCAGGCCGAGAGCGACCAGATCGTGAAGGCGATGCAGGCCAAGAACATCCCGGTGACCTACGTGCTGTTCCCCGACGAAGGCCACGGCTTCGCCCGGCCGGAGAACAACAAGGCGTTCAACGCGGTGACCGAGGGCTTCCTGGCCCAGTGCCTGGGCGGTCGCGCCGAACCGATCGGCAAGGACTTCACCGGTTCGAGCATCAGCGTGCCGGTCGGCGCGGATGGCGTGCCCGGGCTGGCCGAGGCACTGAAGGGGCATACGCAGGAGGTGAAGAAGTAAGCGCGCACCTTCTTCCCGCAACGTTGAAAGAAGAAACGCCGGCGAAAGCCGGCGTTTCCTTTGCTGCATCCTTGTGGGCAGCGGTCAGGCCGCCTTTTCCTTTTCGTAGAACTGCTCTTCCTCGGTCGAGCCCTTCAGCGCGGTGACGCTGGAGCTGCCGCCCTGGATGACGGTGGTGACGTCGTCGAAGTAGCCCGCACCTACTTCCTGCTGGTGCGAGACGAAGGTGTAGCCCTTCTCGCGTGCGGCGAATTCCGGCTCCTGCACCTGTTCGACATAGTGCTTCATGCCCTCGCCGCGCGCGTAGTCGTGGGCGAACTTGAAGGTGTTGAACCAGTTGATGTGGATGCCGGCCAGGGTGATGAACTGGTACTTGTAGCCCAGCGCGGACAGCTCGTCCTGGAAGCGGGCGATCTGCGCATCGTCCAGATTCTTCTTCCAGTTGAAGCTGGGCGAGCAGTTGTACGACAGCAGCTTGCCCGGATGCTTGGCATGCACCGCCTGGGCGAACTCGCGGGCGAAGCCGATGTCCGGCGTGCCGGTTTCGCACCACACCAGGTCGGCGTACGGCGCGTAGGCGACGCCGCGGCTGATCGCCTGCTCCAGGCCGTTCTTGACCCGGTAGAAGCCTTCCGCCGTGCGCTGGCCGGTGACGAAGGGCTGGTCGTTGGCGTCGAAGTCGGACGTCAGCAGGTTGGCGGCTTCGGCGTCGGTGCGGGCCAGCACGATGGTCGGCACGCCCAGCACGTCGGCGGCCAGGCGCGCGGCCTGCAGCTTCTGCACCGCTTCCTGGGTGGGCACCAGCACCTTGCCGCCCATGTGGCCGCACTTCTTCACCGCGGCCAGCTGGTCTTCGAAGTGCACGCCCGCCGCGCCGGCGATGATCATGTTCTTCATCAGCTCGTAGGCGTTCAGCACGCCGCCGAACCCGGCCTCGCCATCGGCGACGATGGGCAGGAAGAAGTCGATGGCGTCGGCTTCGTTCGCCGAGCCGTCGCAGATGGCCTTCCACTGGATCTCGTCGGCGCGCTGGAAGGTGTTGTTGATGCGGCGGACCATCGTCGGCACCGAGTCGTAGGCGTACAGCGACTGGTCGGGATACATGGTCTCGGACGTGTTGCCGTCGGCGGCGACCTGCCAGCCGGACAGATACACGGCTTCCAAGCCGGCCTTGGCCTGCTGCATCGCCTGGCCGGCGCTGATCGCGCCGAACGCGTTGACGTAGCCCTTCTTCGCCTCGCCGTTGACGAGCTTCCACAGCTTCTCCGCGCCACGGCGGGCCAGGGTGTACTCCGGCTGCAGGCTGCCGCGCAGGCGGACGACATCCGCGGCGGCGTAGTCGCGCTTGATGCCGGTCCAGCGCGGGTTGCTGTCCCAGTCCTTCTGGATGGCGTCGATCTGCTGTTGCTTGGTGCTCATGGCGATACTCCGTGATGGGGGTACTTCAGTTCGGTGCGGATGACATCGGAATACGTGATGGGGAGGGCTCTACCAATCCCGATTCCCCATTCCCGACTCCCGGCTTTCGATCAGTCGATGCGGTCGTACGCGGGCAGGGTCAGGAAGTCGGCCAGCTCGTCGGCGCGGCTCAGCGCGTCGAGCAGGGCGATGGCTTCGGAGATGCGCTCCCCGCCCGGCAGCCGGCTGTGGTCGCCCAGCTTCGCGGGCAGCGCGGCCAGCGTGCGCTGCAGCAGGGCATAGTCGATCTGGGTGCCGTCGCACAGGTGCACGTCGGGCGTGTGCAGCCACTGCCAGATCTGGGCGCGCGAGATCTCGGCGGTGGCGGCGTCCTCCATCAGCCAGTGGATGGGCACGCAGCCGTTGCCGTCCAGCCACGCGGCCAAGTAGCGCACGCAGACCTCCACGTTGCCCTCGAAGCCGGCGCGGGTGATGGTGCCGGTGGACGGACGGATCAGGTCGTCGCGGGTAACCGTCACGTCCTCGCGCAGCACCCCGCGCTGGTTGGGCTGCGGCATGTGCTCATCGAAAATCGCCTTCGCCACCGGGATCAGCGCCGGATGCGCCACCCAGGTGCCATCGTGGCCGGCGGTGACTTCACGCAGCTTGTCGGCGCGCACGCGGGCCAGCGCCTGTTCGTTGGCGGCTTCGTCGTTGTTGATCGGGATCTGCGCGGCCATGCCGCCCATCGCGTGCGCACCGCGCCGGTGGCAGGTCTGGATCAGCAGTTCCGAATACGCTTTCAGGAACGGCTGCGTCATCGTCACCTGGCCGCGCTCGGGCAGCACCTTGTCGGCGTGGCGACGGAAGGTCTTCAGGTAGGAAAAGATGTAATCCCAGCGGCCGCAGTTCAGGCCCACGATGCGCTCGCGCAGCGCGTGCAGGATCTCGTGCATCTCGAACACCGCCGGCAGCGTCTCGATCAGCACCGTGACCTTCATCTGCCCGTGCGGCAGGCCCAGCGCCGCCTCGATGTGCGACAGCGCGATTTCCCACAGCGCGGCCTCTTCCATGCTCTGCAGCTTGGGCAGGTAGAAGTACGGGCCGCGGTCGCGGGCCTGGAGCGCACGGGCGTTGTGCCAGGCGAACACCGCGATGTCGAACAGCCCGCCGGCGATCGGCGCGCCATCGATCAGCACGTGCTTCTCATCCAGGTGCCAGCCGCGCGGGCGGACCAGCAGCACCGCCTGCTCATCCTGCGGCTTCAGCGCGTACTGCTTGCCGTTCTCGGCGGTGAACGCCAGGTCACCCTGCACGGCGCCGATCAACGCACGCTGGCCGGTCAGCAGGTTCTGCCAGGTCGGCGAGGTGGAATCCTCAAAATCGGCCATGAACACCTTCGCGCCGGAGTTCAGTGCGTTGATGACCATCTTCGGGTCGACCGGTCCGGTGATCTCCACCCGGCGGTCCTGCAGGGCCGTCGGCACCGGGGCCACGGTCCAGTCGCCTTCGCGGATGGCACGGGTGTCCTCGCGGAAGTCGGGCAGGCCGCCGGCATCGAAGAAGGCCTGGCGCTCGCGGCGCGCGGCCAGCCGGACCTGGCGCGCGGGCTCGATCGCACGATGCAGCGAGACCAGCAGCGCCAGCGCGCCCGGGGGCAGCAGGGCGTCCTGCCCCACCAGGTTGGTGGTCAGGGCGATGCCGGGGGTGGGCCGATCGGCACGGGCGTCGCGCGGCGGCAGGGCGAAAGCGGTAGCGGACATGGGGAACTCCTGGCGTCTTGCTGGACTGGCACAGTGCTCCCTGCTTCAATTATTTGACAAAACAGTTTTGTCAATGCATTAAATAAGTCCTGCTTATACCTTGTTAGATCGTGAGCTCTAAAGAAGCGCCAACTCCGCGATTTCCCTACAAATCCGATCGGCTCAAGCCCCTGCGGGCGTTCTGCCAGACGGTGCGCCTGGGGTCGGTGTCGCGCGCTGCGGAGGCGCTTTTCGTCAGCCAGCCCGCCATCACCCTGCAGTTGCAGGCGCTGGAACGGGAGCTGGGGGTCAGCCTGTTCGAGCGCAGCGGGCGCCGGCTGGCACCCAGCCGGGAAGGCGAAGTGTTGTATGAACTGGCCCAGCCGCTGGTGGCGGGACTGGACGGGCTGGACGCGACCTTCCGCGAGAAGGTCAGCGGACTGGAGGCCGGCGAACTGAACGTGGCCGCCAACAGTTCCACCATCCTGTACCTGCTGCCGAAGATCGTGGAGCACTTCCGCCAGCAGCACCCCGAGGTGAAGTTGACCCTGCACAACGCCGCCAGCGCCGATGGCACGGATCTGCTGCGCTCGGATGCCGTGGACCTGGCAGTGGGCTCGGTGCTGGACGTGCCGGCCGACCTCAGCTACGCGCCGGTCTACCGTTTCGAACCGATGCTGATCACACCGCCGGACCATCCGCTGGCGAAGAAGCGCGACCTGCGCCTGGAGGATCTTTCGCCCTACGGCCTGATCCTGCCGCCCAAGCGGCTGGTCACCTACCGACTGGTGGACCTGGTGTTCCAGCAGGCGCGCGTGCCCTACACCGTCGCGCTGGAGGTGGGCGGCTGGGAAGTCATCAAGCAGTACGTCAGCATGGGCATGGGCATCTCCGTCATCGCCTCCATCTGCCTGACCGAGAGCGACCGCGACCGCCTGACCGCGCGCTCGCTGAGCCAGTGGTTCCCCTCGCGCAGCTACGGCGTGGTGGTGCGCAAGGGCAAGTTCCTCTCGCCGCAGGCGCGCGCCTTCATCGAACTGATCCAGCCCCACCTGTTCGAGCGCCGCGATTACGATGAGAGCGGACATTCCGAGCGCTGACGCCACGCCACGATGAGCGGCCGCTATCGACAACACGCCTTCGCGCCCGGCCGCTCGCTGCTGTGTCGTTGGGAATATGTGCAGGGAACGGAGGCAAGTCCCGCGCTCGTGCTGCCCGACGCTTGCGTCGACCTGCTGTGGGATGGCGAGCGCCTGCGCATCGCCGGGCCCGACACCCGCGCGCAGTACGCCCGGATCGCGCCGGGTCGCCGGATAAGCGGCCTACGGTTCGCGCCTGGCGCGGCAACGCGCTGGCTGGGTGTTCCGTTGCATGTCCTTGCCGACCAGCGTGTGGACCTGCGCGATCTCGGCATCGCGCGCTTGGCGACGCAGACCGACCGGATGGCGGAGCGCGACGCCGACGCGATGGCATGGCTCGCCGATCGGATCCTGCTCGACGCGCCGGCACGTGACGCCGCGATGCAGGCGGTGCATGCGCGACTTTCATGCGTGCAGCCCGCCTCGGTCGCGCAGCTCGCGCGCGATCTCGGCATCACCGAGCGCACCCTGCTGCGCCGGTGCGACGAGGCGTTCGGCTATGGACCGAAGCTGCTCGCGCGCATCCTGCGGCTGCAACGCTTCCTGCGACGGTGTCACCACCACGCCAACCTGCTGGAGGCCGCCCTCGACGCGGGCTATTACGACGCCGCCCAACTCGCTGGCGACACGCGACGCCTCACCGGCCTGACGCCGACGCAACTGGTGGCGCAGGTCGCCCGCTGACTGTCCGATTTCGCCAAGACACGCCGCTCGGACTTCGCCAGACTGGCGGCTTCTCTCACCGGGACCCCGCCATGAGCACCGCCGAACAACACCACCGCATCGACTACCTCGAATTCAACGTCGCCTCCATCGCCGCCTCGAAAGCCTTCTATGGCGGCGCGTTCGGCTGGACGTTCCAGGACTACGGCCCCGACTACTGCGAATTCCGCGACGGGCGTCTGACAGGGGGATTCGCCCACGGCGCGGCGCAGCCGGGCGGCGCCCTGGTGGTGCTGTATTCGACAGCGTTGGAAGACAGCCTGGCGCAGGTGGAGCAAGCCGGAGGCCGCATCACCAAGCCGATCTTCGCCTTTCCCGGCGGACGGCGCTTCCAGTTCACCGACCCCGATGGCTACGAACTGGCCGTGTGGTCGGCGACCTGAATCAGCGCGTCTCGTAACGCGCCAGCAGCGCGCGGTGGCCTGAGCGCCACTGCGCGAGTCTGGCAGGCGAGCCCTCGAACGTGCTGTCGAGAAAGGCCAGCGACAGCGATTCGGTGGCCCGCTTCACGTCCTCGCTGACTTCGCGCGAATCGAAATAGCGGTGGTCGGTGAACACATTGTGGGTGCCGTGCCGGTAGACCGCCAGCACCTTGCGCGTACCCCCCGTGGCGTTGAACACCTTCAGGCGGTCGTCCACGCCCGAGCCGAAGCCGGGGATGCGGATGATGTCGTCGGCGGTGGTCACGTGCAGGGTGGGAATGGTGATGCCGGACAGGATCGGCCGGAAGTCCTCGTCGCCGTAGAACGGCGGCGCGGAGATCACGATCGCGGCGCGGATGCGCGGGGCGCGCAACTGGATCGCCCGGCCCTGGCGCACGACACGTGCGCCGGCCGACATCAGGGTGGTGTTGGCGCCGTAGGAATGGCCGGCGGCGACGATGCGCGCGCGGTCGATGCGCGCGCCCCAGTCGCCCGCCAGCACGCGATCCAGGGCGAAGCGCTGGTCGCGGACGCGATCGATGGCTTCGGCGTCGCCCGCCGCGTGCTGGAAGCGGGATACCAAGGTGAAGGGATTGCCTTCCCACAGCGTGCGGTCGCTGCCGACATGCTGGACGTGGAGGCTGGCTATTCCATGGCGCGCCCAGTAGCGCCCCAGGTAGGTGTAGCCATCGCGTGCGCTGCCGATGCCATGCGAGAACACCACCAGCGGCCCGGTACGCGTACGCGCTGCGTCCGGCCAGAACAGCTTGACCGGCACCGCGCGATCGCGCGCCGAGTCGAACCAGTCCAGGTCCTGCACGCGGTAACCGGCGCGAAGGCCCGGGTCCACGTCGCCGCCGGCGGGCGCGTGCGAAGACGCCGCCAGCATCGGAGCCAGCAGCAACAGCGACAGCAGGGCCACCACGCGGTGGCGATGGAGGAAGGCGGCAACGTTCATCGGCAACACATCACGAAAGGAAGGCCACGCGCCTGGGCGACGCACGGACGACATGCGCACGCGGATCGCGGCGCCTATTTTTTCTTCGGGCGTCCGGCCTTCACCGGCGCCAGGGCATCCAGCGCCCGGGCGAGCGCCTGCGGCGACAACCCGGCCAGCGCGTGCAGGCCCGCGCGCAGCAACTCGCTTTTCTTGGCCGGCCGCTGCACCTGCAGGGCACGGCCCTTCAGTACACCGACCAGGGCGAAGTCATCGGCCGGCATGGTGAAACTGTCGCGCACGAGTTTCGCCGGTCGGTCATCGGCGCTGGCGGGCGTGGCCGTTCCGGTCGCTTCACGCGCTTTGCGGGACTTGGCCATGCCGACTCCAGAAATCATATAAACGATTTATACCTTTTCCGACGTCCGCCGCCAAGCCCATGGCCGCCGACGAACGGCCCTCGTTCCTCCCCCCTCGTCCGGCGCCGGAGGCGTCCCGCAGTCGTAGACTGGAGTCCTGCCCCCGTGGGTCCCGCCGATGAGCCACCGTGTTGCGTCCCTGCGCACGGGCGAGCGTGCCGCCCTGCTCGCCGCCGAGGAGGCGTGCGCGCTGGCCACGGCGCTGGCCGTCGCACCGCACGATCCGACCGGCGTGCACGAAGCGCGCAAGAGCCTGCGCCGGCTGCGCTCGCTGCTCGCGCTGGTGCGCGACGCGCTGGGCAAAGAGGCGGTGGACGCGATCGACGACGAACTGCGGGCCATGACCCGCGACCTGTCCGCCCTGCGCGACGGGCAGGTGGTGCAGGATGTGGCGCGCCTTCTGGCACGCGAAGCCACCGAGCCCGCTGAACGGGAGAACTGGCAGGCCCTGCTGCCGGCACTGGCGGGGCGCCACGAGCAGATGCTGGCCGCAGCCTTGTGCGAGGACCCGGGTTTCATGCGCCGCCAGGCCCAGGCCCACCACCAGGCCGAGCAGCTGCGACAACTGCCGTGGCAGCGGCTGAAAGCCCGCGACCTGCGCCACGCCCTGGCGCGCTCGGAGCGGCGCCAGGCACGCGCGCAGGCGACGGCGATGGCCAGCGGCCAGGTGGACGACCTGCACGACTGGCGACGCAAGTCGCGCCGCCTGCGCATGCAGCTGTCGGCCTTGCGCAAGCTGCAAGTGGCGCCGCGTGGCAAGGCCGCGCGACTGCCACCGCGGTTCATCAGCCAACTGGTCGACCAGTTGGGCGCCCTGCAGGACCTGGTCCTGCTGCATCGCGCGCTGGAGGCGCTCGAACCTGCGCACGCGCGAGCGAAACGGGTCGCGCCGCGATCGCGCGTGCGCACCGCATCACCGATCCAGCCACTGGCGTAATTGCGTTTACCGCGTCGTCGACGGCACGGTAACCCTCGTCAAGAACGACCCCCTGGGGCCGATACTGACGCATGAGGCCCTTCCCGCGGCGGTAAAACGCCTGGCGCACCGCGACACCTCGATCCGACGGGCTTGGCACGAAGCCTGCATGCCTTCATTGGTCCACCCCACGGGGCGGATCGCCTCTCACGCAGGAGTACTCCCCGCAGGTGGACGCCACCTCCACGATCGCCGGCGACACGCCCTCACGGCGCCTGTCCTCTCCGCGCGCGCGGATGCCGCCGCTGGCGTGGGCGGCGGGCGTGCTGCTGCTGGGCCTGTCGAGCACCGCGGTGGTGGCCCATCGCGAGTGGCGCGACCTGCAGGAACGCGCCGAGGAAGCGAGGCGCGAACTGGCCGACGCGGGGGCCGCGCGCCTACGGGTGCCGCTGGAGCAGGCGGCCCTGATGCTGCGCGCCATGCAGACCGTGTTCCTGGCCAACGACCAGATGGACCAGGCGCGCTTCAGCCAGTACCACGCCAGCCTGCGCAGCCCGCTGTCCCCGGCCGCCTACACCTCGGTGGCGTTCGCGCGCCGCTCGCCCGCAGGCGAGCCGCTGGCCGATCAGGTGTCCTACCGCTACGAATTCGTCGCCCCCTACAAAGCCAACACGTCGCTGATCGGCTTCAACATGGTGACGCAGAAGGCCAACCTGGCCGCCCTGCTGCGCGCGCGCGATACCGACACCGTGGTCATTTCCGCGCCGTTCGCGCTGCAGCAGTCGGTACCCAGCGGGCAGAACCCGCTGGGCGTCACCCTGCGCTTGCCGGTGTACTCCGACGGTCCCACCCCGACTACGCCCAACCAGCGGCGCGCCCGCGAGATCGGCGCGCTGGCCATCGGCATCCGCCTGCAGCCGCTGGTGGAATCGGCCCTGTCGGGCCCGGTGCTGGACGGCTTCCGCGTGCGCATCTACGACGCCACCGCCGGCGCGCACCCGTTCTACGATTCCGCCGCGCCCGCAGCCGCCGGCATCCCCATGCAACAGCGTCGCCTGGACATCGGCGGCCGGCAGTGGCGCATCGAGATGCTTCCGCGCCCGCAACCGCTGGAGCTGGGGCGGCTGCAGGCCCTGCTGGCCGGGGGCGGCACCATCAGCCTGCTGCTGGCCGCGCTGGCGTGGTCGCTGGCCAGCACCCGGCGACGGGCCGAGTCGCTGGGCGAACAGATGAGCCAGCGCTATCGCGAAAGCGAACTGCGCTTCCGCGCCCTCAACGAACTGCTGCCCGCGCTGGTCCTGCTGGCCGATGCGCGCGACGGCCGCATCGTCTACGCCAACCAGGCGGCGCGCCTGCGCCTGGGCGACCCGACCGGACTGCCGCTGTCGGCGCTGTTCTCCGATCCGCAGCTGCAGCACCGCGCCCGCGACGCCGACACCATCGGCAACGACTGGGGCAACCTGGAAGCCGTGCTGCTCAGCCCCGGCGGCGAAGCCTTCTGGGCCAGCGCCTCGATCGCGCACGTCGACATGGAGGGACGGGCGCACCTGCTGATGGTCGCCACGGACATCTCCGAACAGCGCGAGCTGACCGAACGCCGCAGCTACCAGGCGACCCCCGACGCGCTGACCGAGCTGGGCAACCGCCGCGAGTTCGAGCGTCGCGTCGAGGAAGCCCTCAGCGAGCGCAAGGGCCGCGTGGCGTGCGATCCCTGCGCACTGCTGTACATCGACCTGGACCAGTTCAAGCTGATCAACGACGTGTCCGGCCACCTGGCCGGCGACCCGCTGCTGGCGCAGCTGGCGCTGGCCATGCGACAGCAGCTGCGCGGTGGCGACGTGCTGGCGCGCCTGGGCGGCGACGAATTCGGCCTGATGGCCTTCCACGTGGATGCCGAGGGCGCGCGCGCGCTGGCCGAACGCCTGCGCGAGTGCATCGAGGCGCTGATGTTCGTCTGGCAGGACCGCACCTACACCGTCAGCGCCAGCATCGGCGTGGTGGTGGTGGACCAACAGGAGCCCACGCTTAAGGACCTGCTGGCCTGGGCGGACACCGCGTGCTACCTGGCCAAGGAGAACGGCCGCAACCGCGTGCACGTGTACCGCCAGGACAACGAGACCACCCGGCGTCAGGGCGAGATGGAATGGGCCAGCCGGCTGCGCTGGGCCGTCGAACAGGACCGCCTGCTGCTGGACTATCAGGAGATCGTGCCGCTGGATGGCGGCGACACCGCCACCAGCATCGAACTGCTGCTGCGGCTGCGCGACGAGGACGGTGGCGTGGTGCTGCCCGGCGCCTTCCTGCCTGCGGCCGAGCGCTACGGGCTGATGCCCGCCATCGATCGCTGGGTGATCCGCAATGCACTGGCGCATTTCGGCCAGCTGCACGGGAGCGGCCTACGCCTGGGCACGTGTGCGATCAACCTGTCCGGCGCGAGCATCGAGGACGAGGGCCTGGCGGACTTCATCCTGGCGCGCATCACCGAGTACGCGGTGCCGGCGCACCGGCTGTGCTTCGAGATCACCGAGACGGTGGCCGTGCGCAACCTGCTGAAGGTGGTCGGCGTGATCGAGCGCCTGCGCCGCGCCGGCTGCCGCATCGCGCTGGACGACTTCGGCGCCGGCATGTCGTCCTTCGGCTATCTGAAGAACCTGCCGGTGGACCTGATCAAGATCGATGGCAGTTTCATCCGCGACCTGGAAACCGATCCGATGAGCCGCACCATCGTCAGCGCCATCGCCCAGATCGGCCACCAGCGCGGCCTGAAGGTGGTGGCCGAATGGGTCGCCAGTCCGAAGATCTGCGATGCGCTGCGTTCGCTGGGCGTGGACTACGGCCAGGGTTTCGCGCTGCATCGCCCGGAGCGGGTGCTGTTCCAGCGCGAACAGCCTCCCCCGCGCCGGCTGGCCGCGGTGCGCTGACGGCCGCGCGCGCCGCGCCGTTCAGCGCGCGGGCGTCTCCACGGCCCGCGGCCGCACGTGCTCCAGCAGGCTGACCAGCACCTTGCCCGGCTCCTCCCACGGGATCATGTGTGCGGAGTGCTCGAACCACACGCCCTGCTTGTAGGGCGCCCGCACCTTCGCCAGCCAGGCCGCAGTGGGTTCCGAGGGCGTGGTGTAGTCGTGCCGGCCCATGAACATCACCACCGGGATGGGGAACGTCTCCACGGCGTCGAAATCGACCTGCAGGAATTCGTCCAGCAGGCGCCCCAGCGTGAACACACTGCCCGCGTTGATCGCGCAGCGCGCGGCATCGTCGTAGTCCGGCGACAGGCGCGGCCCCCGGTAGAAGTAGTCCGAACTGTCGCGGTAGGCGGTCAGCCCGCCATAGTGCTGCGGCCATTTGCGCGCGATGACGATGCGCTCGCGGGTGATCGGCTGGTCGCCCGGATACGGCGCGATGGCCTCCATCTCCCGTACCGCCTCCGCGTTGCCCTTCTCGCGTGCGGTACGCAGGCCGTAGTCGAAGCTGACCTGCTCGTTGGTCCGCACGTTGATCACCTGGCCGATGCCTACATAGGCGTGGAACAGGTCCGGCCGCTGCAGTGCCGCGTGCATCGCCACCACGGTGCCCCAGCTGTGCGCCATCAGCACCAGCTTGCGCTTGTGGTAGCGCGTGCGCAGGTATTCGGCCAGCGCGATGGCATCGTCGACATAGCGCTGGATGTGCAGGGTATCGGCGACCGCGTCGCGGTCGTTGAGCAGCAGCGTCCGGCCGGCGCCGCGCTGGTCGTAGTTGACGACCGTGAAGTACTCCTCCAGCGGGCGCTGGAACTGCCACAGCGTGGGAATGATCGGCGAGGCCGGGCCGCCGTGGACGAACAGCACCATCGGGTTGTCGCGGTCCTGTCCGCGCACGTTCACCCACTGGCGGATGCCGCCGATCTCCACCGCGTACGCCTCCTGCACGCCGGTCGGCGCGGTGATGCGGCCAAGATCGGCGATGATCTCGCGTGCCGGCGCGTAAGCCGAACGGTCCGGGCAGCTCTCGTGCGCCTGCGCGCCCAGCGGCAGCCAGGCGAGCAGGAAGGCGGCGAATGCGTGTTTCATCCTCATCTCCATCCGGGGTACGACGGCATTGTCGGCCAGGCCCGGCGGCGGCGACCGTGTCGTTCGTCCCTGTCGGCGATCAGAGATGAGCCACCCACTGGCGCAGCCGGCCTGCAGGGCGGCTTGATGCGCCTCCACGTCCGCGGGGCGACGGAAGGCCAGCGTCGCCCTATCGGCGCCCAGCCACGTCAGCAGTCCCGTCGGATCGGCGATCGCGCCCGCCGGCAGCACGCGCCGGCCCGCGCCCAGGTGCAGCACCAGCAGCACGCTGTCCGGCCTCCTCAACTGCATCGTGGCGAAATGGCGGCCGTCGAGGTGGAAGCTGGGTGCGTTCCACTTGATGTCCTCGCCGATGCGCGGATCCGGGGCGCGGATCGCGGTGCGCAGTCGCTGGAGCGTGGCATCCTGCGGATGCGCCAGTGCGGCGAGGAAGGCGTCGACATCGGCGGGCGCGGCGGACTTCTTCGCCGGCATCGGCATTCCCTGGGTTAGGACGCCCGCGGATCGGCGCCGAGGCGACGGTACAGCGTGCTGCGGCTGATGCCCAGTTGGCGTGCCGCCTGGGCGATGTTGCCGCCGCAGGCCTCCACCGCCGCACGCATGCTGGACAGCGTGATCGCATCCAGGTCGCCCGCCGCTGCCACCGTCTCTGGCCGCGATGGCATCGCTGACGGCAACCGCGCGCGCAGGTAGGCCGGCAAGGCGTCCACGCCGATCTCGCTGCCCGGTTCGCTCAACGCCACCAGCGTGCGCAGGCTGGCCACCAGCTGGCGCAGGTTGCCCGGCCAGTCGTAACGGACCAGGGCGTCGTGGGCCGCGTCGGACAGGCGACGTCCCTGTCCGATCCGCGCCCACAGCGTGCGCACCCGCGCATCGCGCCCGTCCGACGCCCGCAGCGTCGGCAGCGCGACGATGTGGTGGGAGATGCGGTAGTACAGGTCCGCGCGGAAGCGTCCCTCCGCCACCGCATCCTCCAGATGCCGGTGGGTGGCGCAGACCAGGGCGAAATCCAGCTTCACCGGCTTGCCGCCGCCCAGCGGCGACAGCTCGCGGTCCTGCAGTACCCGCAGCAGGCGCGGCTGCAGCGCCATCGGCATGTCGCCGATCTCGTCGAGGAACAGCACGCCGCCCTCGGCCTGGCGCAACAGCCCGGTGCTGCCCTCCTTGCGTGCGCCGGTGAAGGCGCCACTCTCGTAACCGAACAGTTCCGCTTCGATCAGCCCCTCCGGCAGTGCCGCGCAGTTGACCGCGACGAAGGGCTTGCCCGCGCGTGCACAGCGACGATGCAACTCGCGCGAGAACACTTCCTTGCCCGTGCCGGTCTCGCCCAGCACCAGCACCGGGATGCCGGCATCGAGAACGCGACGCGCGCGTTCGAGATCCGCCACCTGCGCGTCGTCGAACAGCGGCGCGTCCGCATCCAGGGCCGACGTCGCCGGGGACACGGTGATCGGCGTGGCCGCGCGTGCCCGCCGCGCGCGCGTGGGTTCGTCCACGTGGCCGTAGAGCACCCGCCCATTGCGGTCGTGCAGCGCCCCGTCGTCGCGCAGGCGCGAGACCGCGCCGTCGAACAGCGCGTCGTACGACGCGCGTCCCAGGTCGGTGCGTTCCAGGCCGAACAGCGCCAGGCCCACGCGGTTGGCGGCGATCAGGCGCCCGTTGCGGAACGCCAGCAGCCCTTCGCGCGCGGTGCCCAGCAGTGCGCGTTGGCTGTGCACGCGCAGCAGGTCCGCATCGGCGATGCCTTCGTCGAAGTAGCGGTGCTCGATGTGCGCCACCGCCAGCTGCGACAGGCCCAGCGCATGCACCTGCGCCACCGACGCGTCGCCGGAGATGTCCAGCACGCCGACCATGCGTCCGTAGGGATCGAAGATGGGCGAAGCCGCGCAGTTGAGGATGCGGTGCGGGGCCGCGTAATGCTCGCCGCCGCGCACTTCCACCGCGCGGCCGTCGGCGATGGCGGTACCGATGGCGTTGGTGCCCACGCGGGCCTCGCTCCAGCAGGCGCCCGGCATCAACGCCACGCGACCGGCCTTGTCCAGAAAAGCCGCGCTGCCCTCGGCATCCAGGATCCAGCCCTCGGCATCGGTGAGGATCGCGATGCTGCCGGTGTTGGCCGCATCGGCGGCCAGCATCTCCACCTCCGCCCGCGCCAGCCGCCACAGGCGCTCGTGCTGCTCGCGCATGGCGCGCAGGCGCGGGGCGTCGATGGGCTCGATCGCGGGCCGGGCATTCGCGGCAAGGCCCAGGCCGCGGCAGCGGCGCCACGACTGCAGGATCGCACCGGGCACCTGGCCCACCGGCGTGCGCCCAGCTTCGAAGAATGCGCGCCGCGCCTCGACGATCGGATCGCCGCCCTGGAAGTCCTGTGCACGTGCCATCGCCCTGACCCTGCAGGCGATGTGTCGCATTTTGCGACAGCCCGACCGCCCGCTGTCCCGATACACACCACAGCCCGCGACACCGCGCAATCCCCTCTCATGCTGCAACGCGGCAGCCACGGCACGCCATCCTTTTCGTCACCGGCGTTCTCGCCATGGCGCACCGCAGCACATCTCGTTGGCATGCGGCCTGCGTCGGAGGGTCGCACCCGCACCGGGTCCATCTTTCCACGGAGCCACCGATGAACGCAGTCGCCACCCCCCGCCCGCAGGCCGTCGATCCTTCCGCCCTCTTCAAGCGGCGCTACGCCAACTACATCGGCGGGCAATGGGTCGAGCCGCGCTCGGGCCAGTACTTCGACAACCTCACTCCTGTGACCGGCAAGGTCTTCACCCAGGTGCCGCGCTCGAACGCGGAGGACATCGAACTTGCGCTGGACGCCGCGCATGCGGCGAAGGACGCCTGGGGCAAGGCCTCCACCACCGAGCGCGCCAACGTGCTGCTGAGGATCGCCGACCGCATCGAGCAGAACCTGGACCTGCTGGCGCACGCCGAGACCTGGGACAACGGCAAGCCGATCCGCGAGACGCTCAATGCCGACATTCCGCTGTGCGCGGACCATTTCCGCTACTTCGCCAGCGCCATCCGCACGCAGGAAGGCAGCATCGGCGAGATCGACGGCGACACCATCGCCTACCACTTCCACGAGCCGCTGGGCGTGGTGGGCCAGATCATCCCGTGGAACTTCCCGCTGCTGATGGCCTGCTGGAAGCTGGCACCCGCGCTGGCCGCCGGCAACTGCGTGGTGCTGAAGCCGGCCGAACAGACGCCGGCGTCGATCCTGGTGCTGCTGGAAGTGATCGGCGACCTGTTGCCGCCGGGCGTGCTGAACGTGGTCAACGGCTTCGGCCTGGAAGCGGGCAAGCCGCTGGCCAGCAGCCCGCGCATCGCCAAGATCGCCTTCACCGGCGAGACCACCACCGGCCGCCTGATCATGCAGTACGCCAGCCAGAACCTGATCCCGGTGACGCTGGAACTGGGCGGCAAGTCGCCCAACATCTTCTTCGCCGACGTGATGGCCGAGGACGACGACTTCCTGGACAAGGCAGTGGAGGGCTTCGTGCTGTTCGCCTTCAACCAGGGCGAGGTGTGCACCTGTCCCTCGCGCGCGCTGGTGCAGGAGTCGATCTATGACCGCTTCATGGAAAAGGTGCTCGCCCGCGTCGCCGCGATCAGGCAGGGCAATCCGCTGGACCCCAACACGATGGTCGGGGCGCAGGCTTCGGGCGAACAGCTGGAAAAGATCCTGTCCTACATCGACATCGGCCGGCAGGAAGGCGCCGAGGTGCTGGCCGGCGGCGAACGCAACGCGCTCGACGGCGACCTGGCCGGCGGGTACTACGTGAAGCCGACCGTGTTCAAGGGCCACAACCGGATGCGCATCTTCCAGGAGGAGATCTTCGGGCCGGTGGTGTCGGTGACCACGTTCAAGGACGAAGCCGAGGCGCTGGCCATCGCCAACGACACGCTGTACGGCCTGGGTGCCGGCGTGTGGAGCCGCGACGCAGCGCGCCTGTACCGCATGGGCCGTGCGATCCAGGCCGGCCGCGTGTGGACCAACTGCTACCACGCCTATCCCGCGCATGCGGCGTTCGGCGGCTACAAGCAGTCGGGCATCGGCCGCGAGAACCACAAGATGATGCTGGACCACTACCAGCAGACCAAGAACCTGCTGGTCAGCTATTCGCCCAAGGCGCTCGGCTTTTTCTGACGCTTGCGAAGCGGCGCCGTCCGACGGGCGGCGCTGCGCGTGCGCGTGGGATTGATCGGAATCAACGTGCCCGGCGCGCCATCCACGTAGGTTGGCGGCCTGTCGGGCCACTATCGGAGCAGCAGATGGACAGCACCATGAAGGCCGCCGTCGTGCGGGAATTCGGCAAGCCGCTGGTAATCGAGGAAGTGCCGGTGCCACGCCCCGCGGCCGGCGACATCCTGGTCAAGATCGAAGCCTGTGGCGTGTGCCACACCGACCTGCACGCCGCCGAGGGCGACTGGCCGGTGAAGCCCAATCCTCCCTTCATCCCCGGCCACGAAGGCGTCGGCCATGTGGTGGCCGTCGGTGCCGGCGTCCGCCACGTAAAGGAAGGCGACCGCGTGGGCGTGCCGTGGCTGTACTCGGCCTGCGGCTACTGCGAGCACTGCCTGGGCGGCTGGGAGACGCTGTGCGAGACGCAGCAGAACACCGGCTATTCGGTCAACGGCGGCTTCGCCGAGTATGCGCTGGCCAACGCCGGCTACGTGGGCCACCTGCCGGACAACGTGGGCTTCGTCGAGATCGCGCCGGTGCTGTGCGCGGGCGTGACGGTCTACAAGGGCCTGAAGGTCACCGACACCCAGCCAGGCGATTGGGTGGTGATTTCCGGCATCGGCGGACTGGGCCACATGGCCGTGCAGTACGCGAAGGCGATGGGCCTGAACGTGGCGGCGGTGGACGTGGACGACGCGAAGCTGGCGCTCGCGCGCCGCCTGGGCGCCACCGTCACCGTCAACGCCCGGACCACCGACCCGGTGGCGTACCTGAAGAAGGAAATCGGCGGCGCTCACGGCGCCCTGGTCACCGCGGTATCGCCGAAAGCGTTCGAGCAGGCCATCGGCATGGTCCGCCGCGGCGGCACGGTGTCGCTCAACGGCCTGCCACCGGGGCAGTTCCCGCTGGACATCTTCGGCATGGTGCTCAATGGCATCACCGTGCGCGGTTCCATCGTCGGCACGCGCCTGGACCTGCAGGAATCGCTGGCCTTCGCGGCGATGGGCAAGGTGGCCGCGACGGTGGCGACCGACCGGCTGGAGAACATCAACGATGTGTTCGCGCGCATGCACGCCGGCACCATCGAAGGCCGCATCGTGCTGGACTTCGCCGCCTGACGGCCCCCGGATGGCACCGCCCGTGACCGACGCATCGCCCCCTGCAGCCACCCCTCCCTTGCAGGTGATCGCGACAGCGCCGGCGTTGCAGCTGATCGACACGCTGCGCAGCCGGCACGGGCCGGTGCTGTTCCACCAGTCCGGCGGCTGCTGCAACGGCTCCTCGCCGATGTGCTTCGCGGTGGGCGACTTCATCGTCGGCGATCGCGACGTGCGCCTGGGCGAGATCGGTGGCGCCGACTTCTACATCAGCGCGCCACAGTTCGCGTACTGGAAGCACACCCAGCTGATCATCGACGTGGTGCCCGGGCGCGGCGGCATGTTCTCGCTGGAGAACGGCGAAGGCGTGCGCTTCCTGGTGCGGTCGCGACTGTTCACCGACGAGGAATTCGCGGCGCTGCGCGCGGCCGGGCGCGTGTGATCAGTGGGAACCTGCGGTTTCGCCCTTTACACGCGCTCCGCCACTGGCCAGCCTCTCTTCCCGGCTGCGGGCCGGCAGTGGCATGACGGGCAGTCCGCGCTGGCGGCACAGGTCGAACGCCGGGTACAGGGCGCGGCGGCCGTTGGCGAAGGCGATGTGCAGGTCGTGCACGCAGGCGTCGCTGTCGAGCTGGACCGTGACGGCTTCACCGCCGCCGGCCAGCCGTTCGCGTCCGTCCTCGGCATCGAAGCCTTCCTGCGGCTGGCGACGCTGGGACGCGGGGACTAGCTGTGTAAACCCACCACGTTGTTCAGTGGGATTCGGGTGATGGGTGGCCTGTAGCCAAGGCTGGCATGTGGTCGATGCCAGTTGTAGTGATGAAGCCAGCCCTGCAGCGCGTGGGCTCGCTGTTCGGA
>NZ_PDWV01000047.1 GCF_010093385.1 Pseudoxanthomonas mexicana | reverse complement strand
GCCGCGCGCGGTGGCCACCGACTACCTGGCCGCTGCCACCGAACTGAGCCTGCGGCAACGCCGGCGCGCGCTGGTGATGCTGGTCACCAACGTCCGCGACGAGGACATCGACGATCTGCTGGCGTCGGTGCGGCTGCTCCAGCGGCGCCACCTGGTCTGCGTGGCCAGTCTGCGCGAGAAGTCGCTGGACGCCGCGCTCGGCGAAGAGGTGCGCGACCTGCAGGGCGCCCTCCATGCCGGTGCCGTCGCGCGCTACCTGGAGCAGCGCACCGCCGCACACGAGGCCCTGCGCAGCCACCGGGTGATGGTGCTGGATGTCACCGCCGACGAGCTGCCGGCGGCGCTGGTGGAGCGCTACCTGGCGGTGAAGCGGGACGGCGTGCTGTAGTGGCTCTCATGCGCACGAAGGCGGTCCTCCTGCTCGCGACGGCGATGTGGATGCACGTGTTCGCGGCCGATGCCGCGAACGTCGAACGCATCCGTCTGCAGTCGCGTGACGCAGTCCTCGAGGTCACGCCTGCACTGGGCGGGCGCGTGCTCGCCTTCGGCCTGGTGGGGCAGCCCAGCCTGATCAAGATCGGCGATCCGGTGGCCTCGCAGCCGAACCCGGCGGTATCGGCGACCGCGGACGACATCGGCTATCTCGGCCACGATGTATGGCTCGGCCCACAGAGCGGCTGGTGGTCCGACCAGCAGGTGAACCCGGCGCGCCGCGACGCCCGCGCCGTGCGGCCGCCGGATCCATACCTGGCTTTCGCGCAGACGCGCGTGGTGGCGCGCGCACCCGATCGGCTGGTGCTGGAAGGCATCGACAGCCCCGTCACCGGGGTGCGTCTGCTGAAGTCGTTCGCGTTCGATCCCGCCGATCCGGCCCCGCTGGAGGTGTCCGCGCTGGCGCGCAACATCCGCGACCGCCCCGTTTCGCGCGATCTGTGGTTCAACACGCGCACCTCGGCCGCCACCCGCGTGTACGTGCCGGTCGCCACTGACGCCGACGTCCGCATCGAAGCCGCGGAAGCGATGGCGCCCGCATGGCGCATCGATGGCGGAGTGTTCACCTTCCTGCCGCCATCGACGGCGGGCGCCAGCCGTCGCGGGAAGGTGCTGATGCAGCCTTCGGCGGGATGGATGGCCGGTTTCGCGCACGGCCAGGCGTTCGTCATCCGGTTCGAACTTCAGCCGCGCAGCGCCATCCATCCGCAACAGGGACAGGTCGAGCTCTATCTCGATCACGGCGAGGATATCGCCGCGGGCCTGCTGGAGATGGAAGTGCATGCGCCGTACCGCACGCTGGCGCCGGGCGAGGCCATGCGGGCACGCGAACGCTGGACCGTGTTGGCGTATGACGGGGCGGGTACGCCACAGGCGCACCTCGCCTTCCTGTGCCGCCGCCTGCAGCTGTGCGCCGTTTCCACGGCGGACTGAAGCCTCAGCGCGCCGCGTCGATGCCCTTGCCGGTCGCGGCCCACCAGATCCCGCCGTACAGGTGTTCCAGGTAGAGCGGATCGTCGTACAGCGCCGGCGTGTGGCCCAGCGCGGTCACGAACACGCGCCCGCCGTCGTAACGGTGGTACCACGCCACGGGATGGTGCGCGCCCATGCCCTTGGCGGTCTGCCCGGGCCAGATGCGGGTGGGGTCGTAGGTCGTTTCGTCCACGCTCAGCACCGTGCGCAGGCCGCGCGTGACCGGGGCGTTGAACTCGTACCACTCATCCGTCCAGATCCAGCGTGCCGGCAGGCCGAAGGTGGCGGGGAACGACGCATCCTCCACGCGCACGGTCGCCGTCTGCACCATCGGGTGGATGCGGAACGTGCGGCCGATCAGGCGCTCGAACCACGGCCACTCGCCGGGCGGGTTGAAGATCAGGGCGCGATGCACCGCGACCACGCCGCCACCCTTGCGCACGTACGTCTCGAAGTTCGTGCGCTGCGCGGCCTTCAACTCATCGCCCGGCGTGTTGAGCAGCACGATGGCGGCGTACGGCGACAGGTCGCCGTCGAAAGGGACGCTGTTCCACGACCAGGTCAGGTCGACGCCATGCCGCTGCGCCATGCGTTCGAACTGCGGCTTGGCGACCACGGTGTAGTCGTGGTGGTAGCGGTTGGGGATGGCCACCACCAGCACCTTGAACTGGTCCTGCGCCAGGGCGATGCAGGGCAGCAGGGTTGCCAGGCACAGGAGCAGGGTCAGCAGGCGTCGGGTCATGCCACGATGCTACCGGCCGGCATCGCGCGAAGTGCGCGCGGACCTATTCCGATTCGCGCCGCGGGTATGCGGTTATCGCCTAGGCGGGTGCGCGTGCCGCCTGCATCGCCTGGCTGGCACCCCAGGCCAGCATCACCAGGCCTGCCGCGGACACCACGCCGAGCAGCATGCCGACGGCGCCGAACAACGACATCATCCCGCTGATCGAGGCGTATCCATCGGCCGCACTGTGGATCAGCCAGGCCTGCCAGGCGCTCATCGCGCCACGCAACACTGCGGCCGCCAGCATCAGTCCCGTGCCCGCCAGCGCGAGCGGCCGTCCCGGCGCGGCGGGCGCCCACATCAGCAGCATCGCGACGCCTGCCCCGCCGGCCAGCAGGTCGGGCAGCTGGTAGCCCAGCATCGTCAGCAGTTGGGTGAGGAAGCCGTCCATGCGTTACTCCATTCGTGATTGCATGCAGGGTAACGCAGGCGCGCCGCTCAATCCGCCGTCACCAGCACCTTGTCCCGGTCGCGCAGCGCGGCGTAGACCGGGTCGGTGTCCGGGCGCACGCCATGCCAGTGCTCGAACGCTTCGGCGGCCTGTTCCACCAGCATGCCCAGTCCATCCACCGCATCGTGGCAGCCGGCGGCGCGCGCCCAGGCGAGGAACGGGATGGCGGCCTCGCCGTAGTTCAGGTCCACGGCCAGCGTGCGCGGCGTGGCCAGGTGGAAGGGCAGGGTGAATGCGCCCTGGTCCTGCCGCGAGGCCGAGGTGGCGTTGACGATCAGCGAGAAGTCGCCCAGGTCGCCCAAGTCCCGCCAGTAGCGCGAGTGCGCGCGGTCGGGTTCGCCCAGTGCATCGGCCAGCGCGTCCGCGCGTTCGGCCGTGCGGTTGACGATGATCAGTTCGCTGATGCCCGCGTCCAGCAACGCAGGCGCAACGCCGCGCGCCGCGCCGCCGGCGCCGAGCAGCAGCGCACGCCGTGCGCGCAGGTCCAGACCGTGGCGACCGGTCAGGTCGCGCACCAGTCCGGCGCCGTCGGTGTTGTCGCCATGCCACCGGCCCTCGTTCCGGGTCAGCGTGTTGACGGCACCGGCGCGGCGCGCGCGGTCGGTGGTCTGCGCGCAGATCGCGAAGGCCGCTTCCTTCAGCGGCAGGGTGACGTTGGCGCCCGCGCCACCGTCGTCGGCGAAGCGGTCGAGCGCGGCGACGAAATCGTGCGGGGCCGCATCGATGGCGGTGTATTCCAGCGCGATGCCGGCCTGCTGCGCGAACGCGGCGTGGATGCGTGGCGACAACGAATGGGCGACGGGATGGCCGAAGACGGCGTAACGATGGCTGGACATGGTGCGGGACCCCGTCGGAAAGGAGGAATGGGATGCCGCAGGGACGCGCCGCGAACGAGGGCGCCGCTGCCGCTCTGCCCGAGTCTACCGCGCGCGGCCGGCGGCTTGACAGGCCGTGGGTGCCGCGGCACTGTGCCGCCGCTGCAAAGGCGCCAGGGATCACGGCGACAGGCGGGCCGGAAGGGGAGTCCGGTCACCCTCCATCGCATCCGGAACCGGGCGGGCATCCACGGGCCGCGAACCGGCCACGCGACGCCCCCGCATGTGCAGGCCTTTGCGGCGCAAGCCGAGCACCCACGCCACCCCGCCGGTACCGCAAGGACGCGGGGACATCACCATGACCGAAAGGGGAAATCCGATGACGCTGTTCCGTTGCCTGCCACTGGCCCTGGTGGCCTTCGCCTTCCATGCCCAGGCCCAGTCCCTCTCGCCGGCCTACGACGCCTTCCGCAAGAAGGAAGCGCCGGCACCCGCGCCCACGCAACCGGCGACGCCGGTGCAGACCGATGCCGCGCCGCCGGCCCCCGCGCCCGTCGCGGCGCCGGCACCGGCCCCCTATGCCGCCACCTTCGACACCACTGCACGCGAGCAGGACGACGGCGGCTTCTTCGTCGGCGTGCAGGCCGGCCAGGGCTGGATCTACGAAGACGTCGAGCAGGACGCCGTAGCCGTCAGCGCGGGCTACCGCTGGCAGGCCGGTCCGTGGACGCAGGTGGGTGTGGAGCTGTCCGGCGGCCGGCTGGACGAAACGACCGATGGTGGCTGGCGCTATCCGAAGGCCACCTACAAGGCCGTGGGCGCCAACGCGCGCATGAACTTCGGCGAGAGCCCCTGGTTCATGATGGTGCGCGGCGGTTACTTCGACGCGGAACAGGACATCCCTGGCGGTGGCGACTTCTCCACCGATGGCGGCTATGCCGGCCTGGCGGTCGGCGTGGACCTCAACCGCCACTTCAACATCACGCTGGGGTATACCGGATTCGTCTACGCCGACGAGTACTACGACAGCGACTGCGATGACGACTACACCTACGACTGCGACTTCAACCGTGCCGATACGGTGACGTTGGGCGTCGAAGCGCGGTTCTGATTCGGGAACCGGAACAGAAACGGGAGCCGCGAGGCTCCCGTTTCGTTTACAGCGCATGCGGTCGAGGTCAGCCGTTGCGCAGCCAGCGCGCCGCATCCAGCGCGAAGTAGGTCAGCACGCCGTCGGCACCCGCGCGCTTGAACGCGGTCAGCGCTTCCAGCGCGCACGCCTTCTCGTCCAGCCAGCCGTTCGCGGCGGCGGCCTTGATCATCGCGTATTCGCCGCTCACCTGATACGCGAACGTCGGCACGCCGAACTCGTCCTTCACCCGGCGGATCACGTCCAGGTACGGCAGGCCCGGCTTGACCATCACCATGTCCGCACCTTCGTCCAGGTCCAGCGCGATCTCGTGCAGGGCCTCGTTCGAGTTGGCCGGATCCATCTGGTAGGTGAACTTGTTGCCCTTGCCCAGGTTGCCGGCGCTGCCCACCGCGCTGCGGAACGGGCCGTAGAACGCACTGGCGTACTTGGCCGCGTACGACATGATGCGGGTGTTGATGAAGCCGGCCTTCTCCAGCGCCTCGCGGATCGCGCCGATGCGGCCATCCATCATGTCGCTGGGCGAGAGGATGTCCACGCCGGCGGCGGCATGCGCGAGGGACTGCTTCACCAGCGCTTCGATCGTCTCGTCGTTGAGGATGTAGCCGGTGTCGTCGATCAGTCCGTCCTGGCCGTGGGTGGTGTACGGATCCAGCGCCTGGTCGCTCATCACGCCCAGTTCGGGGAAGCGCGCTTTCAGGGCGCGGATCGCACGCGGGATGATGCCGTCCTCGTCCCAGGCGATGCGGCCGTCGGCGGTCTTCGCCGCCGGATCCGGCACGCCGAACAGGTCGAGCACCGGCACGCCCAGTTCCAGCGCTTCCTCGCCCACGCGCAGCAGCTCATCGATGGACAGCCGCTCGACGCCCGGCATCGAGGCCACCGGCACCCGGCCCTTTTCCTCGTGCACGAACACGGGATAGATCAGGTCGTTGGTGGTCAGCACGTTCTCGCGCATCAGCCGGCGGGAGAACTCGTCGCGGCGCATGCGGCGCGGGCGGGTATACGGGTAGGCCATCATGGGCTCCTGGCAGAGCGCCGCATGATACGCCCGCGCGGCCCGGCCGGGCCTGCGACAGGCGGTCGCAGCGCGGAACGCTGCGTTCGGAGGCGTGTCAGACGATTCCGCCACCCAGCGACAGGCGGATGATCCCCACCACGATGACGATGCCGTTGAGCACCAGCCCGGCCTTGGCGCGGCCACGGTGCTCGGTGCGGGTGAACAGGATGCCGACGGCCGCGATGATCGCGCCCACCGCCGCGAACGGGATCAGGAACCAGTTGCCCCAGCCCAGCAGGGGAATGAGGGCCAGCACCATCCACAGCATCGCCACGATGCCCCACAGCAGGCTGATCAGTCCCATCGCACATCCTCCGTGGTCGGGCGCGCGTTGTGGCGCCTCATGTCTGCACTATGCGGATATGGGCCTGTCGCTTCAAGCGCCGACGCCGTGCATGCCCTCGATCTCGACCAGCAGTTCGCGCCGGCAGACATCGGCATGCAGCATCAGCCACGGCACGCGCGTGCCCAGGCGGGCTTCCAGCTGCGCGGCGACGGCATCGGCATCGGCCGCGTCGCGCACGTAGACCTTCAGTCGCGAGGTGCCGTCCAGGTGCGGCGACAGCGTCGGTGCGCGTTCGCGCGCCGCGCCCAGCAGGCTGTCGAGGTTGGTCAGCGTCTCGTCCAATTGGGCGCGCAACGAATCGGCATGCTGCGACGCATGGCCGACGATGCTCGCCGTGCCCGACAGCAGCAGCGGCACGCGTGGCGAAGGCGGCAACAGGGCGCGCGCGAACGTCGGCGACTGCGGGCCGTACTCGCGCGGGTAGCGGTAGGCGCTGACCTGGCGCGGATTCTCCAGCGGCAGGCCGGGCTCGCGGGCGGCCAGCCAATACACCTGCAGCACCCGGCGGCCGTCACGGCTGCCGATGGCGGTGGCGGCCGGCAGCGTGCGCGTGTCCACGTCGCCCAGGCCCTGCACGCGACCGACGCAGAACTGCCGGTAGCGCTCGCCGTCGCCTTCGCCCAGGGTGATCGCGTCGAAGTAGTTCCAGATGCGCAGCAGGTGCGGATAGTCGCTGTCCCGCCAGAATGCCACCAGCGCGGCATACGCATGGGCGCTCGCATGCAGGATGCCGCCGTCCGGTTCTTCCCATTCCAGCACGCCGAACATCAGCGCGCCATCGTGGCTGTAGCGGATGGCGCCTTCGCGGCCCGTCGCCACCGGACCGGCCGAGCGCCACACCTCGTACGGCGCGGCGGCTTCACGCAGCGGTGAGAGCGGCACGTGCAGGTAGCGGGGATCGTCGATGGCGGCCGAGCTGGGCGCCAGCGCGCCGAACCCGAACACCGCCAGCGTTTCGGACATGCCGAGCAGCGCCTGCGGGCCGGGAGCGTGGATGTAGTCGACCGCCAGCCGCTGCGGCGCGGGCGAGAGGTCGGGAGCGGAGCTCATCGTGCGGGGAACAGGCGCATGGTCAAGGTGAAATGATAACCCGCCGCCCCGCGGCACCGCCCGGCGACGGGATATGCCAGTATTCAGGCGGTGCGGCGGAACATCGCCGCTGGGCCACCGGGAGAAGCCGCCATGTCGTTCCGTACCGTTGCCATCGTGCTCGCCGCCGCGCTTGTCGCCGGGTGCGCGGGCAGCTCCAAGGTCATGCTGGGCCAGGCCCGCGCGCCGATCGATCCTGCGCAGGTGCAGATCTACCGCACGCCACCGGCAGGTTCGCAGGAAATCGCGCAGCTGGAGTCCAAGAGCGCGGTCGGCTTCGGCACCCAGGGCCAGACCGATGCCGCCGTGGCGCGCCTGAAGCGCGAAGCCGCCGCCCTCGGCGCCAACGGCGTCGTCCTGCTGGGCGTGGGCTCCAGCGGTTCGCCGGTAGGCATGTCGGTCGGAGCGGGCAGCTACGGCCGCCACTCGGGTGGCGGACTGAGCGTGGGCATCCCCACCACCCAGAAGCAGGCCGCCGGCGTGGCCATCTACGTGCCGCCGGGCACGCCGGTGGATCCGTCCCTCGTGGTACCCGATCCCGCGCCTAAACCCTGACGCGGTCCGCCAGGATCGGATGCGCGAAGGCGGCCCTGGGCCGCCTTCGTCGTTCGGGGATCAGGGCAGGGGCATCGCCGCGTCGTCTTCCAGCACGATCCGCTCGCCGCCCTCCACGTTCACCGCCAGGGTTTCGTAGCGCCACTCGCCGGCGTGCTTCTTCGCCACGACGAACAGCGTGCCGTCGGCCTTCGGGCCGTCCAGCGGGATGGACAGGTTGGCCTCGCCGTCGGGGCCGTTGCTGCTGAAATTGCCCTGCACAAGCCAACCGGCGTGGATCGGGGTGCCGAGCGCGGCCGTGACGGCAGGATCGGTCTGCGCCTGCGTCATCGCATGCCGGTAGGGTTCGGAGGATTTAATCGCGCCGAAGACCAGCATCAGGATCCCGAACACGAAGGCGGCGAACAGCGCGAGCAGCAGTGCCGCCAGCACCGGCACGCACCACTTCCAGTTACGGCTCCACCAGGTGGAGGGGGGCGGGGTGATGGCGTGCATGCGCGGGCTCCGGTCGTTTCCCGTTGAACGCTTACGGCTTCAGGCAGCGGCCAAGGAAATCCTCGGTCAGCCGGTAGCGGTGCAACAGGTCGCTGCCGCGCAGGCCGTGCTTGGCGCCGGGGTAGGTCATCAGCTCGAACGGCGTGCCGCGCCTCTGCAGTTCGCTCATCAGCTTGGTGGAGTTGGTGAACAGCACGTTGTCGTCGGCCATGCCATGGATCAGCAGCAGCTTGCCGGCACCGATGCCGTCCACGTGGGTGAACACGCTGGCCTCGCGGTAGCCGGCTTCGTTCGCCTTCGGCAGGTCCATGTAGCGCTCGGTGTAGTGGGTGTCGTACAGCGCCCAGTCGGTGACCGGCGCGCCCGCCACACCGCAGGCATAGGCCTCGTCGTGCTTCGCCAGCAGCATCAGCGTCATGTAGCCGCCGTTGGACCAGCCGTACACGCCGATGCGCGCCGGATCGACGAATGCCTGCGACTTCAGCCATGCGACGCCACGCAGCTGGTCGTCCACCTCCACCGTGCCCTGCTTGGCGTACAGCGCGCCGCCGAAGGCCGCGCCGCGGCGTGGCGTGCCACGGTTGTCCAGCGAAAACACCACGTAACCCTGTTGGGCCAGGTACTGGTTGAAGAAACTGTCGCTGCGGCCGGGCCACGCCCGCGTCACCGTCTGCGCCGCGGGGCCGCCATAGACGAAGACCACGACGGGATACTGCTTCTTCGGATCGAAGCCGGCCGGCTTGATCAGGCTGTAGTGCAGCGGCGTGGTGCCATCCGCGGCGGTCAGCGTGCCGTAGGCGGTCGGCTGGTGCGCGGCGCGGTACTTCGCGTACGGGTGCGTCGCGTCGGAGACGTCGTTGACGAGCAGGGTCGCCAACTTCGTGCCATCGGCTTTGAACAGTTCGATCTGCGGCAGGGTGGTGTCGCTGGACCAGCTGTCGACGAAGACGCTGGCGTTGCGCGCGAAGGTGGCCGCGTGCATGCCGGGCGCCTGCGTCAACCGACGCGGCTCGCCGCCGGACAGAGGCACGGCGTAGACATGCGCTTCCGTGGCGCCGTCGCGCGTGCCGCTCACATAGGCCAGGCCGGCGGCCTCATCGATCGCCAGCAGGCCGTCGACGATCCACTCGCCCTGCGTCAGCGCGGTCAGCGTCGATCCGTCTTCCGACGCGACGTAGAGATGCTCGAACCCGCTGCGCTCCGACGACCACAGGAAGCGTCCGTCCTTCAGGAAGCGCAGGTCGTTGTGCAGCGGTACCCAGGTGGTCGAGGTCTCCGTCACCAGCGTGCGCTGCGTGCCGTTCGTCAGCGTTGTCTCGATCAGCTCGAGCTTCTTCTGGTCGCGCGACTGGCGCTGGAAGGTCAGGCGCTGCGGGTCTCGCCAGTCCACGCGCGCCAGGTAGATGTCCGGGCCTTTGCCCAGATCGATCCAGCGCGGCCTGGCACCGGTCTTCGGCGCGATCACGCCCAACTGCACGAGTACGTTGTGGTCGCCGGCGGCGGGGTAGCGCTGCTCGACCACTTCAGTGCGATCCGGATAGACCTCATAACGCTTCTGCACCGGCACGGGCGTTTCGTCGATACGCGCGAACGCGATGGCCGCATCGTCCGGCGCCCACCAGTACCCGGTGTGGCGGTCCATTTCCTCATCGGCCACGAATTCGGCCACGCCGTTGCCGATGGTGTCGCTGCCGTCGCGGGTCAGCTGCACTTCCTTGCCGCTGGCCAGGTCGATGACCCAGAGGTTGCGGTCGCGGATGAAGCTGACGAAGCCGCCCTTCGGCGAGATCTTCGGATCGGTGGCGAAGCCGCCGCCGTTCGTCAGCTTGCGCACCGCGTCCCTGCCGGACTTCGTCAGGTCGTAGAAATACAGCTCCCCGCCGAGCGGGAACAGGAGCGCCTTGCCATCGGGTGACCACTGGTAGTCGACGATCCCCGACAGCGCGGCGATGCGCTGGCGTTCGCGGCGCGCCTTCTCTTCGTCGCTCAGCACCTCCTCGCCCGGCAGCACCACCGACGAATCCACCAGCAGGCGCGTCTGCCCGCTGGCGATGTCGTATTCCCACAGGTCCAGCCGGTTGCGGTCGCGGTCCTTGCCGCGCAGGAAGGTCACCCGCGATCCGTCCGGCGCGACTTGTGGCTTGGTCAGCGTCGGCCCCGACAGCGGCGCGCTGCCGGTGATGGCTTCCAGAGTGAGCTTCTCGGCGTGGGCGGGCAATGCGGTGGCGACGGTCATCAGGGCGAACAGGGCAAGGCGCATGGGATGTCTCGGGCGGCGGGGCCGGTCAGGCCCGGATTATTGCACCCGCCGCCGTCGCGCGCGTCGCGCGCACGACCGCTGGGTCCGACACCGTGCGTCGTGCGCATGGCGCACGCTACCGGCCGAACAGATGCTTGCGCTCTTCGTCGGTCAGCGGCTTGCCGGCGTCCGGATTGACCTGCGTTTTCAGCGCATACGCGCGCTGCACCGCAGGCCGTGCCGCGATCTCCGCATGCCAGCGCTGCAGGGCGGGATGGGGCGTCAGCTCCAGTGGCGCCTTGTCGTAGGCGTTGATCCAGGGATGGATCGCCATGTCGGCGATGCTGTAGTCGTCGCCCGCCACATGGGCGTGCTTCGCCAGCTGCCTGTCCAGCACGCCGAGCAGGCGCTGCACTTCGCGCGTGTAGCGGTCGATGGCGTAGGCGATCTTCTCCGGCGCGTAGACGGTGAAGTGGCCGTACTGTCCCGTCATGGGCCCGAGGCCGCCCATCTGCCACATCAGCCACTGGTTCACGGCCACTTTATGGCGCGTGTCGGTGCCGAAGAAGCGACCGGTCCTGTTGGCCAGGTACAGCAGGATGGCGCCGGATTCGAACACGCTGATCGGTTCACCGCCATCGGCGGGCGCGTGGTCGATGATCGCCGGCATCTTGTTGTTGGGCGAAAACGCCAGGTACTCCGGCTTGAACTGGTCGCCCTTGCCGATATCCACCGGAATGATGCGGTAATCCAGCTTGGCCCCCGCCTCCGCCAGTTCTTCCAGCATCAGGGTGATCTTGTGGCCGTTGGGCGTGGGCCAGTAGTACAGGTCGATCATGGCGCTTCCTCGCGGGGGAGAGCCGGCAGTCTAGCCGCGGCCGCGGACTTGGCAGCGTCAAATCCGGCCGCTACGCTGCGCCATCCTTGGAAAAGACCGTTCCGGCCCATGCAGCCTTCCAATTCCCGTCTCGGCTTCCTGCCCAACCTGATCTTCGCCTCGCGCTGGCTGCAGTTGCCGCTGTACCTGGGCTTGATCGTCGCGCAGTGCGTCTACGTGTTCCTGTTCGGCAAGGAGCTGTGGCACCTGATCCACCGAGCCCCGGGCCTGGGCGAGCAGGAGATCATGCTCATCGTGCTGGGCCTGATCGACGTGGTGATGATCTCCAACCTGCTGGTGATGGTGATCGTGGGGGGGTACGAGACCTTCGTGTCGCGCCTGCGCCTGGAAGGCCATCCGGATCAGCCGGAATGGCTGAGCCACGTCAATGCGAGCGTGCTGAAGGTGAAGCTGGCGATGGCGATCATCGGTATCTCGTCGATCCATCTCTTGAAGACCTTCATCGCGGCGGGGGCGCTGAATGGCCTGCCGTTCTGCTCGTCCGCGCAGTTGGCGCAGATGAAGGCCGAGATGGCGATCACCAGTGCCCAGTGCACGCAGCTCACGCCGGATGGCGTGCTATGGCAGACGATCATCCACTGCGTCTTCATCCTGTCGGCGATCGGTATCGCCTGGACCGACAAGTTGATGAATGGTGCGGCGCCGGCAAAGCACGCCGCGCACTGACCCGGGACTTGTCGATGGCGACGTTCCCGGAGGGGAATCGCCGCCATCCTGGCGCAGGATGGGTCGATAGCCACCGCAAGCGGATCTCCGTGAGGCTCATCCAGCCGGGTCGAATCGCCCGAGTCTCAGGGTTTGGTCCGCCGCAGGCCGTAAAATGCGCGGATGGATGTCTCCCACCTGCTCGATGACCTGAATCCCGCCCAGCGCGACGCCGTCTCGGCCGCGCCCGGGCATTACTTGGTGCTGGCCGGCGCCGGTTCCGGCAAGACCCGCGTGCTGACGCACCGCATCGCCTGGCTGAACGAGGTGCACGGCGTTCCCGCCCACGGCATCCTGGCGGTGACCTTCACCAACAAGGCCGCTGGCGAGATGCGCGCGCGCGCCGACGTGCAGCTGCGCAATGGCAGCCGCGGCATGTGGATCGGCACCTTCCACGGCCTGGCGCACCGCCTGCTGCGCCTGCACTGGCAGGAAGCGAAGCTGCCCGAAACCTTCCAGGTGCTGGACAGCGACGACCAGCAGCGACTGGTGAAGCGCGTGGTGCAGGCGATGGAGCTGGACGAGGGCAAGTATCCGCCCAAGCAGCTCACTTGGTGGATCAACGAACAGAAGGACGAGGGCCGGCGGCCCGAGCACATCCAGCCGGCGCCGAACGACGACTGGCTGGACGTGCGCCGGCAGGTCTATGCCGGCTACCAGGAGCGCTGCGACCGCGCCGGACTGGTGGATTTCGCCGAACTGCTGCTGCGCGCGCACGAACTGCTGCGCGACACGCCGGCCCTGCTGGCGCACTACCGCATGCGCTTCCGCGAAATCCTGGTGGACGAGTTCCAGGACACCAACGCCATCCAGTACGCCTTCGTGCGCGTGCTGGCCGGCGACACCGGACACGTGTTCGTGGTCGGCGACGATGACCAGAGCATCTATGGCTGGCGTGGCGCGAAAGTCGAGAACATGCAGCAGTTCCTGCGCGCCCATCCCTCCGCGCGGACCATCCGGCTGGAGCAGAACTACCGTTCCAGCGCCAACATCCTGGGCGCGGCCAACGCGGTGATCGCGCACAACCCCGGCCGCATCGGCAAGCAGCTGTGGACCGATACCGGCGATGGCGAGCCGATCGACCTGTACGCCGCCTACAACGAGATGGACGAAGCACGCTTCGTCGTCGAGCGCATCCGCCAATGGGTGCGCGACGGCGGCAGCCTGGGCGACGCCGCCATCCTCTACCGCAGCAACGCGCAGTCGCGAGCCTTCGAAGAAGCGCTGCTGTCGGAACAGTTGCCGTACCGCGTGTACGGCGGCATGCGCTTCTTCGAGCGCGCCGAAATCAAGGACGCGCTGGCCTACCTGCGCCTGGTGGCCAACCGAGGGGACGATGCCGCCTTCGAGCGCGCGGTCAATACGCCGGCACGCGGCATCGGCGAGCGCACGCTGGACGAAGTGCGCCGTCTCGCACGCAACGCGCGCGTGTCGCTGTGGGGGGCAGCCATGCTGGCCACGCAGGGCACGGAACTGGCCGGGCGCGCACGCAACGCACTGGCCGCGTTCATGGCGCTGGTCGAGCAGCTGGCGGGCGAAACCGCCGAACTGGACCTGGCCGAGCGCGTGGATCACGTACTGGTCCGATCGGGCCTGCGCGAGCACTGGGCGAAGGAAAGCCGCGGTGGACTGGATTCCGAATCGCGCACCGAGAACCTGGACGAGCTGGTGTCGGTCGCCTCGCGCTTCGTGCGCCGCATCGACGACGACGACGCGACGGAAGGCATGAGCGAACTGGGCGCCTTCCTCTCCTACGCCGCGCTGGAAGCCGGCGAAGGCCAGGGGGAGGCAGGCGAGGACGGCGTGCAGCTGATGCCGCTGCACTCGGCCAAGGGCCTGGAGTTTCCGCTGGTGTTCCTGGCCGGACTGGAAGAGGGGCTGTTCCCCAGCAACCGTTCGCTGGACGAGAGTGGCCGGCTGGAAGAGGAGCGGCGCCTGGCCTACGTGGGCATCCCCCGCGCCCGGCAGAAGCTGGTCCTGACCTATGCCGAGGCGCGCCGCCTGCACGGCCAGGACATGTACGGCATCCCGTCGCGCTTCCTGCGCGAGATCCCGGCGAGCCTGCTCAACGAAGTGCGCCCGCGCGTGCAGGTCAGCCGGCCGGCCTCCGGCTTCGCCACCCGTCCCGCGCCCGGTCATGCCAGCCTGGAAACACCGGGACTCAAGCTGGGCCAGACCGTCACCCATGCCAAGTTCGGGCCGGGCGTGGTGACCGATTACGAGGGCAGCGGGGCGCATGCGCGCGTGCAGGTCAATTTCGCCAACGAGGGCAGCAAGTGGCTGGTGCTGGCCTACGCCAACCTGCAGGCCGTCTAGGCGCTGCAGGTTGATCCAGATCACGGCGCCCTAAGCACGGCGGGCGTGTAATGGCCGCACCCCATCACCACGAGGTGCGGCATGTACCGGCATATCCTGATCGCGACGGACGGCTCGGAACGGGCCAGCAAGGGCGTGCAGCACGGCCTTGCGCTGGCGGCCCGGCTGCAGGCCCAGGCCACGGTGCTGACCGTCAGCGAACCCATCAACACCGGTTTCGACGATGCACTGGGCTGGAGCGCGGTGGCGACCTCGCTGCCGGATTTCCAGAACGCCCGCAACGAAGCCGCGCGCAAGGTGCTGGATGCGGCGGCCGCAGAGGGTGCGCAGGCAGGGGTGACGCCACAGCTGTTGCACGTGGCCGACCGCTATGCGGCGGAGACGATCGTGGACACGGCCGAGCGCCAGGGCTGCGACCTCATCGTGATGGCCTCGCACGGGCGGCGCGCCCTGGGCCGCCTGCTGCTGGGCAGCCAGACCAGCGAAGTGCTGGCCCGCTGCGGCGTGCCGGTGCTGGTGATCCGCTGAGCGCGGGACCTCACCAGCCGTAGAGCTTCCAGTACACCGGCGATACGTCGACGTTGTCCTTGCTCTTGTCCAGGCGCCCGTCGCCGTCGGAGTCGTACAGGTAGTAGGCCGCGCCGCGCGCCGGCGTCACCTTGACCATGCGCAGGTTGCCGGCTACCCGGTATTCCTCGATGGTGTCGCCGTTCTTCTCCGTGCGGACCGCGACCTGCGCGTTGGCCAGGTCGATGTCGGCAGGCGTGCTGCCCGCGGTCGAAGCGCAACCGGCCACGGCCAGCAGGCAGGACAACGGCAGGGCAAGGGTCGTCATGCGGTTCATGGTGGCGTCCGGTGGGGAGTGACAGCCCGATTATGCGCCGGATGCCGGCACGGCGCGCGTGACGCTGTGCCCAGGGGTGCGGCGTAGAATGCCGGCATGACACGACTCGTACTGATCGACGGCTCCAGCTACCTGTTCCGCGCATTCCATGCGCTGCCCCCGCTCACCAACGCGCAGGGCGAGCCGACCGGTGCGCTGTTCGGCGTGGTCAACATGCTGCGCGCCACGCTGAAGGAAAAGCCGGACTACGTGGCCTTCGTGCTGGACGCCAGCGGCCCGACCTTCCGCGACGCACTCTATCCCGACTACAAGGCGAACCGGCCGCCCATGCCCGAGGACCTGCGCGCGCAGGTCGAACCGATGATCCGCATCGTGCAGGCGCTGGGATTCCCGCTGCTGCGCGTGGATGGGGTGGAGGCCGACGACGTGATCGGCACGCTGGCGCTGCAGGGCGCGGCGCAGGGCATGGAGGTCACCATCTCCACCAGCGACAAGGACTTCGCCCAGCTGGTGCGGCCGGGCGTGGCGCTGGTCAACACGATGAGCGGCAGCCGTCTGGACTCCGCCGACGCCGTGGTCGAGAAATTCGGGGTGCGCCCCGAGCAGATCGTCGACTTCCTTGCCCTGATGGGCGACACGGTGGACAACGTGCCCGGCGTGGAGAAATGCGGGCCCAAGACCGCTGCCAAGTGGCTGGGCGAATATGGCTCGCTGGCCGCGATCATCGACAGGGCCGGCGAGATCAAGGGCAAGATCGGCGACAACCTGCGCGCCGCGTTGCCGCGCCTGCCGCTGAATCGCGAGCTGGTCACCATCAAGACGGACGTGGCGCTGGACGGCGGTCCGGACACGCTGCCGTTGCGCGAACGCCATGTCGACGAGCTGCGCGAGCTGTACGCACGTTACGGCTTCAACCAGGCGCTGAAGGAACTGGAAGGCGGGTCGCCCGATGCATCCGCCGTGGCCGAGAAGGAGCCGGGTCGCGCGCGCGGTACCGGACGCGTCGCGACGACGGCGCCGGACGAAGCCGTCGACCCGGCGCTGGGCGCCGCCGGCGAGTACACTGCCGTGACCACGCCGGAGCAGCTGGAGGCGCTGGTGGCGCAGTTGCGCGCCGCGGACGAATTCGCCTTCGACACCGAGACCGACAGCCTGGATCCGATGCAGGCCAACCTGGTGGGCCTGAGCTTCGCCACCCGGACCGGCCAGGCGGTGTACGTGCCGGTCGGGCACGACTACCCCGGTGCGCCGCCGCAGCTGGATCGCGCTGCGGTTCTCGCTGCACTGTCCCCGGTGCTGTCCGACCCCGGCAAGCGCAAGCTGGGCCAGCACGGCAAGTACGACCTGCACGTGCTGCGCCGCCATGGCGTGGATGTTCAGGGCTATGCCGACGACACGATGCTGGAGAGCTTCGTGCTGAACGCCGGCAGCAACCGCCACGACATGGACAGCCTGGCCAGGCGCTTCCTCGGCTACGACACCATCAAGTACGAAGACGTGGCCGGCAAAGGCGCGAAGCAGATCCCGTTCTCGCAGGTGGCCGTCGACGACGCCACCCGCTACGCTGCCGAGGACGCTGACATCACCCTGCGCCTGCACCGCGTGATCGCGCCGAGGCTGGCGGCGGAGCCTGGCCTGGAGCGTGTGTACCGCGACATCGAAATGCCGCTGGTGCCGGTGCTGGCCCGCATCGAGGCCAACGGCGTGATGATCGACGGCGACGAACTGCGCCGGCAGAGCGCCGACCTGTCCAAGCGCATGCTCGCCGCCCAGCAGAAGGCCACCGAGCTGGCGGGCCGCACCTTCAACCTGGACTCGCCCAAGCAGCTGCAGGCCCTGCTGTTCGACGAACTGAAGCTGCCGGTGCTGGTGAAGACGCCGACCGGCCAGCCCAGCACGAACGAGGAGGCGCTGGAAGCCATCGCCGACCAGCACGAACTGCCGCGGGTGATCCTGGAATACCGCGGTCTGGCCAAGCTGCGCAGCACCTACACCGACAAGCTGCCGGAGATGGTAAATCCCGACACCGGTCGCGTTCACACCAGCTACCACCAGGCGGGTGCGGCGACCGGGCGGCTGTCCTCGACCGATCCCAACCTGCAGAACATCCCGATCCGTACCGACGACGGGCGCCGCATCCGCAAGGCCTTCGTGGCACCGCCAGGCCGCAAGCTGGTGGCCTGCGACTACTCGCAGATCGAGCTGCGCATCATGGCCCACCTGTCGCAGGACCCGGGCCTGGTGCGCGCGTTCGAATCCGGCGCCGACATCCACAAGGCGACGGCGGCGGAAGTATTCGGCCGCAAGCTGGAAGAGGTCACCGCCAACGAACGCCGCGCCGCCAAGGCGATCAACTTCGGCCTGATGTACGGCATGAGTGCGTTCGGGCTGGCGCGCCAGCTGGGGATCGGGCGTGGCGAGGCGCAGGACTACATCGCGCTGTACTTCAGCCGTTACCCCGGCGTGCGCGATTACATGGAACGCACGCGCCAGCAGGCGCGCGAGCACGGGTATGTCGAAACCGTGTTCGGCCGCCGCCTGTACCTGGAGTACATCAACAAGGGCACCCAGGGCCAGCGTGCCGGCGCCGAGCGCGCGGCGATCAACGCGCCGATGCAGGGCACGGCGGCGGACATCATCAAGCGCGCGATGATCGGCGTGGATGCGTGGCTTGCGGATCACCGCGACCAGGCCCTGATGATCCTGCAGGTGCACGACGAACTGGTGTTCGAAGCCGACGCCGGTTTCGTGCCGGAACTGCTGGCCGAAGCGACTTCACGGATGGCCGCCGCCGCGCAACTGAGCGTTCCGCTGGTGGTCGACAGTGGGGTGGGAGACAACTGGGAAGAGGCCCATTGAGCCGGGTCTGAAAACGTTTTCCTTGCAGAACATGCACTTGCGAAAAGTTCAGGAAAACCCTGACAGGTATATTTGTATACCGGCCAGTTCAATAAACTGAATTCCTCCTGAATCTTACGGTTTTTTAACCGGAATCTTCACGAACCATCCATGTGCGGAGTGGTCATATAGCTCGCGACAGATGCAACGTCTGTCGCTGATCTCTCCCATCCCCTGGAGCGATCTCCCCCGGAGCGACGACCCCTCCCCAGGTCCCGCTCCTCTGGCCCCGCCGATCTCCCCCTGGTCTGCGGGGCTTTTTATTGCCTGTCGTTTGGCTCGATGCCGTGCGCTACCGTGCGCGGAGTCCTCGACCACGCGGTGCCGCATGAGCGCGATCCTCGAACCGATGTTCCAGCTGGCCATGCCGTGGTGGGCGTTCGTGCTGCGCGCCTGTGCGGTGTATTTCATTCTGCTGGCGATGATCCGCATGACCGGCAAGCGCACGATGGGGCAGTTCACGCCGTTCGACATGCTGCTGGTCGTGCTGTTGGGAAACGCGGTGCAGAACGCGCTGCTCGGCGATGACACGTCGGTCGGCGGCGGCCTGCTGCTGGCCGCCACCCTGATCGCGCTGAACTGGAGCGTGGGCCTGGTGTCGGCGCGGTCGCCGAAGGTGGAGCGCTGGATCGAAGGCGTGCCGGTGCTGCTGGCAAGGGACGGGCAGGTCTATCGCGAGGTGCTGCGGCGGGAGCTGATCAGTCGCGAGGATTTCGAGAAGGCGATGCGCGAAGCCGGTTGCCTGGACATGGCCGACATCCGCTTGGCCGTGCTGGAGAACAACGGACATATCACGGTGGTGGGCCGGCAGCCCTGACAGCGGTTGTAGGAGCGACGTCAGTCGCGACCGCGCGCCCTCGACAATCCTGTTGCCGCCAGGCAGTTGATGCATCCTCTAAAGCGACGCCACGGCGGCTCTTCCGCGCTGAATCGAATCCTGACGCATCGGATGACGTGCGGTCGCGACTGACGTCGCTCCTACAGGAGAGCGAGCTCAGGCGAATTCGGCCAGCCAGTCGCGTGGGCGCAGGTAGTCCGCCAGCCGCTGCTCGTCGCTGCCGTCTTCCGGTACATAGCCGTCCTCCCAGCGCACCAGCGGCGGCAGGCTCATCAGGATGGATTCGGCGCGGCCGCCGCTCTGCAGGCCGAACAGCGTGCCGCGGTCGTAGACCAGGTTGAACTCGACGTAGCGGCCGCGCCGGTACAACTGGAACTGGCGCTCGCGCTCGCCGAAAGGCGCGTCCTTGCGGCGCGCGACGATGGGCAGGTACGCATCCAGGAAGCCGTCACCGACGGCACGCAGATAGCCGAAGTCGCGGTCGAAGTCCTCGCTCAGATCGTCGAAGAACAGCCCGCCCACGCCGCGGGTCTCGCTGCGGTGCTTGAGGAAAAAGTACTCGTCGCACCAGCGCTTGTGCGCGTCGTAGCGGACCTGCCCGCCATACGGCTCGCACAGGTCGCGTGCGGTCCGGTGCCAGTGATGCACGTCCTCGTCGACCGGGTAGAACGGGGTCAGGTCGAAGCCGCCGCCGAACCACCACGCCACCGTTTCGCCATCGCGCTCGGCGCGGAAGTGGCGCACGTTCGCGTGGGTGGTGGGCAGGTAGGGGTTGCGTGGATGGAACACCAGCGACACGCCGACCGCGCGCCAGGAGGCGCCCGCAAGTTCGGGACGATGTGCGGAGGCGGAGGGTGGCAGCCGATCGCCGGAGACATCCGAGAACCCGATGCCGGCCTGTTCGAACACCGCGCCATCGCGCAGTACGCGCGTGCGTCCCCCGCCGCGGATCGGCGAGGGATCGCCGGGTGCGCGGCTCCAGCCATCCTCATGGAAGCGCGCACTCCCATCGGCGGCCTCGATGGCGGCGCAGATGCGGTCCTGCAGGTCGGTCAGGTAATCGCGGACGGGCGTGATGTCGTTCATGCCGCGCATTCTACCGGGTGCGCTGCACCCACCCGAACTCGGCGCGCACGTGGGGACGGCACAGCTGCCAGACGATCAGCGCATGCAGGGCGCCGAACGCCACCGCCGTCGCCCAGGCGAGTGCCAGCGACAGGCGGCGCAAGGCGGCGAGTTCGGCCGCCAGTGACGCGGCATCGGGCGCCTTCGGCAGGTGGTCGATCCAGGCGAAGAGCGCGTCGATCACGGCGATGACGCCGAAGTTGGCGGCCGCGCCCAGCACCAGGAAGGCGACGAAACCCCACCAGCCCCACGCGCGGCGGCGCAGTAGGCCCACCGACACCGCCAGGAAGGCGCCGCTCACCAGCAGCAATCCGACCGTGATGGCCACCAGATGCGACAGCACCCACCGCACCCCCGCAGGACTCGGCTGCGTTGCCAGAAAGGCGAGGACGCTGTCGGTCGCGCCGCCGTGCAGCCCCAGCAGTGCGACCAGCACCTGCACGGCGGCGTACAGCGTCGCCACGATGCCCATCACGATCGACACCTTCGCGGTGACGGTGACGAAGGCGGTGCCGTTCGTGGTGGAAGGTGATGCGGCCATGCGCTACTTCAGGTTCTGCTCGAACAGCTTCAGCACGCGCTTGTACTCGTCCAGCCACGAGTCCGATCGCGTGAAGCCGTGGCGCTCCAGCGGATACGCCGCCAGTTCCCAGTTGTCCTTGCGCAGTTCGATCAGCTTCTGCGTCAGCACCACCGAGTCCTTGAAGAACACGTTGTCGTCGATCATGCCGTGCGCGATCAGCAGGTGGTCCTGCAGGCCGTCGGCGTACTCGATCGGCGACGAGGCGCGGTAGGCCTCGGGGTCCAGTTCCGGCGTGTTGAGGATGTTGCTGGTGTACTCGTGGTTGTACTGCGTCCAGTCCACCACGGGCCGCAGCGCGGCGCCGGCCTTGAAGGTGCCCGGCGAGCGGAACAGCGCCATGAAGGTCATGAAGCCGCCGTAGCTGCCGCCGTAGATGCCGGCCCGGTCGCGGTCGCCCTGCTTCTGCTCCACCAGCCAGTCCAGGCCGTCCAGATAGTCCTCGAGCTCGGGGTGGCCCATGTTGCGGTAGATCGCCGTGCGCCAGTCGCGTCCGTAGCCTTCGCTGGCGCGGTAGTCCAGGTCGAGCACGATGTAGCCGCGCTCCACCAGCAGGTGGTGGAACATCTGCTCGCGGAAGTAGTTGGGATAGCGTGCGGTGACGTTCTGCAGATAGCCCGCGCCGTGCACGAACATCACGATGGGATAGCGCTTGCCCGGTTCCATCGTCTCCGGGCCGTAGTACTTGCCCCAGACCACGCCGGCGCCATGCTTCGACGGTACCTGCACGTACTGCGGCTCGTGCCAGCGGCGCGCCTTGAAGGCCGCGGAGCGGGTATCGGTGAGCTGCCGCGCCTGGCGGCCATCCATGCCGACCGCCGACAGCTGCGCGGGCGTGTAGCTGCGCGAATGGCGGACCAGCAGCTGGCGGCCGTCCGGCGATGCGCTGAAGCTCTCCACGCCGTCGAGGGCGGGGACTTCGCGCACTTGGTTGCTGGCGAGGTCGAGTGCGCAGACTTCATAGTCGCCCGGCCAGGCGCGGTTGCACAGGAACAGGAAACCGTTGCCGTCCGGCGTCACCTGCGGCTCGGAGACTTCCCATTTGCCCGACGTGCGTGCGCGGACTCTGTCCGAACCCGTCGCCGTGTAGAGGTGCGAGTAGCCGGACTCTTCCGACAGCAGCCATAGCGTGCGGTTGTCCGGCAGCCAGCCGAACTGGTTGAAGCCCCAGTTGATCCAGGCCTCGTCGGTCAGGCGGTGGCGTGGCTGCAGGCGCGCGCCGGACAGATCGACGGAAGCGATCCAGCGGTCCTTGTTGTCCACGGCATGGATCTGCACCGCGACCTGCGTGCCGTCATTCGTCCACGCCATCGCGCTGCCGTCGCTGTCGTTCTCCACGCGCACGTCGCGGTGGCCCTTCAGTGGCTCCTGGCCGGCCTTCTTGCGCAGCGCCGCCAGCGGATCCTTGTCGATGCCGGGCAACGGGTCGAACGCGAGCGGCTTCACGCTGCCATCGGCCAGGTCCACGCGCCACAGCGCATGCGGCAGGGGCGCGTTGCGTCCCACGCGCGTCCGCACGTCCTGGAATTCCTCGTAACCCGATTCGGTGACGTACTCGGGCATCTTGCCGCCTTGTCCGGCATCGGCGCCCTTCTTCCGCGTGACCACCAGCAGCCAGCGGCCATTCGGCGACAGCGAGCTGGATTCGATCTCCACCTCGGCGCCCAGGTAGATCGGGGCCGGCGCGCGCGTGGGATCGGCCTTGCGCCATGCCTCGGCCTGCTTCTGCGCGGCCTCGCGCTGGGCGCGGTCGTCGGCCAGCGTGCGGATCGTGCGTAGCTGCTGCTCGCGCAGCGCATCGGCCTTGGGCGGCGCCAGCGGATCGCGTTCGGCCTTGAGTTCGGCGACGACCGCGGTGCCGGTGCCGGCAGTCCAGCGGTACCAGCTGTTGCCCGCCCGCCAGAGCACCGCGCCATCGGCACCGAAGCGCGCCTGCTGTTCCACCTCATTGGTGCGGGTGACCTGGGTCAGCGCTCCGCTGCGCAGGTCGCGCACGAACAGGTCGCCGTTGCGCGTGAGCAGCATGCGCTGGCGGGCGACATCGTAGACCGGGTTCGCGGCGTCCAGGTGCGCGCGCTGGTCGTCGGCGACGCGCTGCGCTGCGCCGCCGTCGAGCGCCTGTTGGAAGGTGTCGCGCACGCTGCTGCCGTCGCGCTTGAGTTCGTACTGCACCTGTTTTCCGTCCCAGGTCCACCAGGCGCGTTCCACCGGCGGACCGATCCAGTCCGGTTCGGCCATCGCCTGTTCCAGCGTGAACGGCGCGGACGTCTGGGCGTTCACCGAGGGGGCGAGGGCGAACGGCAGCAGCAAGGCAAGCAGGGCGGGGCGCATCGGGCATCCGTTAGTGCAAGGTGAAGAGGCGAAGATTACCAGCCCCTCCACCCGGCTCCCGCCGCCGATCGTCACGGCCCGCGCGCCAGCGCCGCGGGTTTCGCGCATGGGGTATTTCCCGCACAATCCCCGCTTGTCCACTCGCAGGGCGCAATACGCGCGGATGCACGCCTACGTCTACAAGAGCCAGCGCAAGGCCGACACGTTCGTCTACCTGGCGGCGCGCGACGATTTCGGTCGCGTGCCTGAGCCGCTGCGCACGCAACTGGGCGCGCTGACGTTCGTGCTGGACGTGGCCCTGACCGCGGACCGCAAGCTGGCCCGCGAGGACGCCGCCGTCGTGCGCACCAACCTGGCGGCGCAGGGCTTCCATATCCAGTTCCCGCCGCAACCCGACCCTGCCGCCCGTCCCGATGCCTGAGTCCCGGCTGCAGACCCGCCCCGTCGCCGTGGTCGCCTTGCTGGCGGGCCTGCTGCTGGCTGGCGCCGGCGGTTTGGCCGGGGGCGTGCTGGCCGCCCTCGGCGCCTGTCTGGCACAGCCGGCCGTCGCGCTGGGGGTGTCCTGGCTGCGTGGCACGCGCGTGCTGGCGCCTGCCCGTGCATGGCGCGAGGACGTGCCCGCCCTGCTGCTGGCCTGGGCGGCCGCTTTTGCCGGCACGGCGGTGCTGCTGGCATGGCCGCTGGCTTCGTTGCGCGACACCGGCAGCCTGCCTGCCGCGCTGGGCGTCAGCGCCGTGGTCGGCGCGGTGATCGTGGGGCTGTGGCGCACGTGGCCGCTGTGGCACGGGCTGGAACGCGACGGCGGCGCCCTGTCCGCGCACTGGCGTGGCCTGGTGGAACGCGACTTCCACGCGTGGCGCGGTTTGGCGGTGGCCACCCTGTTGGCGCTGGCCGTCGGCGGTGGGCTTTGGCTGGCCTGGCCCGGCCTGGTGCCCGACGGCCTGCGCACCGGTTCGGCGGTGGCCTACGCGTTGCTGCTGCCGGTGCTGCACTGGGGCGTACAGCGGCTGGAGGGTGCAGGCGTGCTGCCGGTCGTGGACATGCCGGGTATCCGGAGCGACACCGCCACGCCCGAACCGGCGCTCGCGTCAGCCGCCCAGGCACTGGATCTGGACCAGGCGCTGTTCGAAGCCGCACGCGGCGGGCGCGTCGAGCGCGCGCTGGAGTTGATCGAAGCCGGGGCGGATCCGCATGCGCTGCCACCCGAAGGCGCGCGCGACCAGCGCAGCCTGGGCGCGCTGGCGGCGGTGCTGCCCGACCTGCGCCTGCTGCGCACGCTGATCGCGCATGGCGTGGACCTCAACCACGCGCATGCCGGGGTCACCCCGCTGCTGGCGGCCACCCGCGACAGCTGGCACGGCCGGCCCGACGCGGTCACCACCCTGCTGGCCAACGGTGCCGATCCCCGCATCGCCGATGCGGACGGCAACACGCCGCTGCACCATGCCGCGCGCAGTTCCGACCCCGGCGTGGTGGCGCTGCTGCGCGACGCCGCCGCCGAACTGGATGCGCTGAACCACGACGGTCTGACGCCGCTGGGGGTGGCCTGCGTGGCGGGCAATTGGCGGCTGGCGAAATTCCTGCTGGAACGCGGCGCACGTCCCGACCCGCAGGACGGACAGCCGGTCCTGCTGGCCGCCGCGTCGACCGAAGAGGACGATCCCGCCGGCGTGCAACTGCTGCTGAAGCACAAGGCGAAGGTGGACGCGCGCGACGCGCAGCGCCGCAGCGCCCTGCACGAGGCGGCCCATGCCGGCCATGCCGAGATCACGGCCACGCTGCTGGCCGCCGGCGCCGACGTGCACGCCCGTGACGCCCTGCAGCGCACGCCGTGGCTGGAGGCCGCGCGCGGCGCGCATCTGAACGTACTGGACAAGCTGGCCGATGCCGGCGCCGATCGCCACGCCGTGGATGCCGATCGCCGCAATGCCTTGATGCTGGCGTGCACCGCCGAGCAGGGGTCCCCGGCCCTGGTGCGCCGGTTGCTGGAATGGGGCGTGGATCCCGCCTCCACCGACGCGCAGGACCGGCGCGCCGTCGACCTGGCGGCGGAAGCCGGGCGCTGGGCGCTGGTCTCCGTGCTGGACCCCGGCTATGCGCTGCCTACCGCGGTGGCGGCCGGCGACGACGAAGCCCCGCCCGATCGCGCGCCGGTGGCGCTGCTGCGTGACGGTCTGGCGAGCGGGCAGGTGGAAGGCCTCGACGCACTGGCGCGCCTGAGTGCGCGGGACGAACTGGGCGCGCTGTTGCACGACCCGGAGATGCAGCGTCCGGCACGCCTGGCGTGGCTGCTGCGCCACGGGGCCGATCCGGACAGCCGCGACGCACGCGGCGACACCCTGGTGTTCTCGCTGATGTCCCGTGGCCCGGCCGCCGTGCCGGCGCTGGTCCCGGTGCTGGCGCGCGGCGTCTCGCCGGCCGGCGCCGGTGGGCTGGCCCGCTTCATGGCGGCGTGCGCGGCGGACGACCAGGCCGCGCGGACCCTGGAATCCTTCGCCCTCGATCTGCTGGAGCGCGGCGCAGACCCGTTCGCGCCTTCACCGCAGGGCGATCCGGCCCTGTCGCTGGCGGTGCGGCTGGGCTGGCAGCGCCTGCTCGACCGCCTGCTCGACATTGGGGTGGACCGCGAAGCGCGCGACAGCCATGGCATGACCGCGCTGCACCTGGCGGCCGTGCTCGGCCGCGAAACCGCGCTGAAGCAGCTGATCGCGAAGGGCGCATCGCCCGATGCGCGCGCCGCCGACGGGCAGACGCCGCTGGGTGTCGCACTGGCCTGCGGTCGTCGCGACCTGGCCGATTGGCTGGACTGGCGTACCTGGCCGTTACCGCGGCGCGCGCTGCGTGCGTCGGACCTGCCGGCGGCGGCGATGGCCGGCGACCGCGACGCGGTGCGACGATTGCTGGACCTGGGCTTCGATGTCGATTCGCCGGATGCGCAAGGGTGCACGGCCCTGTTGCGCGCGTCCGGTGGCGGCTTCGGGTCCACCGTGGACCTGCTGCTGGCCCGCGGCGCCGATCCGCAGCGCGCCGCCACCACCGGCGCCACGCCGCTGTCGGCGGCGGTCAGCATGCGCCAGGCCGATATCGTCGGCGCGCTGCTCGCGGCCGGTGCCGACATCGAACACCGCCTGCCCGGCGGCGTTACCGTGCTGATGCTCGCGGCCGCGCTGGGCCTGCCGGAGATCGTCGCGCGCCTGATCACCGCCGGCGCCAACGTGCATGCCGGCGATGCGCAGGGGCTGACACCGCTGCACTGCGCGGCGCTGTACGGCTTCACCGCGCGCGAGAAGCCGCGCCTGGTCGCCCTGCTCGACACGTTGCTGCTGTCGGGCGCGGAATCCGAGCAAGTGGCCGCCGGCGCGGTGACGCCGCTGCTGCTGCTGCTCGGCGCACGTGCCGAGCCTGGCACGGCATGCGACGAAGAGGTCGTGCTGGCCGGCCTGGAACGCCTGCTCGACGAAGGCGTGTCGCTGGACGTGCAGGATCCGCGGGGCTTCGGCCCGCTGCATCTGGCCTCGCTGCACGGCCTGTTGCGGGTGGTCAGCCGGCTGCTGCGCGCCGGCGCCGATCCGGAGCTGCGCGACACCCTGAACCGCACGCCGCGCGAGATCGCGGTGATGCGCGGCTTCATCGACGTGGCGGCCGAGTTCGTACCCGTCGCGCCCGGTGCGGGCGCCTCGATGGCGCGCTTCCTGCGCGACCGAGGCTAGCGCGTGCCGGGCGGCGTACCGTCGCCGCTCGCATCCGCCTCGAACAGCCTCTCCAGGTCGCCGATCGCGTCGCGCGCGGTCTGGATCACCGCGCCATCGTCGTCGTAGACCAGGTACTGCGCGCGCAGCAGCTTCTCGTCGTGCGCGCGGAAACGGCGCGTGTGCTCGGCGGCGGTTTCCGGCGGCACGCCCAGCTCCACCAGGCCCTGCTGCGCCATCTCCAGGCTCGAGCCCAGCGTTTCCCGGTAGGCCTCCGCGCTGAGGTCCATCAGCCGCCACGCATGCTGGCGGTTGCGTGCGCGTGCCAGCACGCGCGCCTCGGGGAACATCCGCCGGATCAGCCGCGTGGCCTTGATGTTGGTGTCGGGGTCGTCCATGGCGATCACGAATACCTTCACGTGCTGCGCGCCCGCCGAACGCAGCAGGTCCGGTCGGGTCGGATCGCCGTAGTACAGCCGGATGTTGCCGAAGCGCCGCAGCGTGTCCACGGTTTCCGTGCTGTGTTCCAGCGCGACGAAGGGAATGCGCTGCGCGGTGAGCAGGCGCGCGACGATCTGGCCGAACCGGCCCATGCCGGCGATCAGCACCTGCGGCTGCGCGTCGGGGATCTCATCGAAGGTACGAGCCTGCGGCGGTGGACGCTTCACCTCCGCCAGCAGGCGATGCAGGCCCAGCAGCAGCACCGGCGTCAGTGCCATCGAGACGCCGACGATGGCGGTCAGCTGGTTGCGCAGTTCGGCGTCCATCAGCTTCACCCGGGCCGCTTCGCTGAAGACCACGAAGGCGAACTCGCCGCCCAGCCACAGGGTACCGGCCAGCATCAGCGCGCCGCGCGGGTCCAGTCGCCCCGGCCAGCGGCCGATGCCGAACAGCAGCGCGAACTTGACCGTCAGCAGGGTCGCCACGCCCGCGGTGATCAGTTCGGGCTGCGCCACCACCGCGTCCAGGTCGATGTCCATGCCGACGGCGATGAAGAACAGGCCCAGCAGCAGGCCCTTGAACGGGTCGATCTGCGATTCCAGCTCGTGGCGGAATTCGGAATCGGACAGCAGCACGCCGGCCAGGAACGCGCCCAGGCCCGCGCTCAGGCCGGCCAGCTGCATGAACCAGGCGATGCCCAGCACCACCAGCAGCGCGGTGGCGGTGAACACCTCGGGCATGCGCGTGCGTGCGACGATGCGGAACAGGTGGCGCAACACCAGCCGGCCGCCGAAGATCACGATCGCGATGGCGCCGATGGCGTGGAACACCATCGTCCAGGTCAGCGTCTCGTTCTTGGCGCCGCCCAGCAGCGGGATCGCGGCCAGCAGCGGGATCGCCACCAGGTCCTGGAACAGCAGGATGGCGAAGCCGAGCCGGCCGTGCTCGCTGGTCAGTTCCTTGCGTTCGGACAGCAGCTGCAGGCTGACCGCGGTGGACGACAAGGCCAGGCCCAGGCCGACCACCAGCGCGGTCTTCCAGTGATGCTCGAACAGCAGCGCGATTCCGCCCAGCAGCAGCGCGCTCAGCAGCACCTGCAACCCGCCGGCGCCGAACACCGGCTTGCGCATCACCCGCAGGCGCGAGGGCGACAGCTCCAGGCCGATGACGAACAGCATCATCACCACACCGATCTCGGCGGCGTTGAGGATGCGGTCGGCGTCGCGCACCAGCGCCAGGCCGTCCGGGCCCAGCACCACGCCGGCCACCAGATACGCCAGCACCGCGCCCAGCCCGAACCGCTTGAACACCGGCACCGCGATCACCGCGGCCAGCAGAAACACCAGCGCCAACTCCAGACCACTACCGTGCATGCGTCACCTCGTGGGGATAGTATGCGGCGGACAGGGCCGGACCGGCCCGCTTCCAGGGATCGAGGAGGGCGTATGAGGCGGCGCAGTGTTTGGTTGGCGTGGATGCTCGTAGGCATGGCGGCTTTCGTGCAGAGCGCCTGGGCGCAGGGCCCGGGCGCCGTGCGCAAGCAGGTCGAGGCCAGCATGCGGGTGACCGGCATGCTCACGATCCGCACCGATGGCAGCGTAGCGGCGGTGGAGCTGGACACGCCGGACCGGTTGCCCGAGGGCATCCCCGCCTTCGTTTCCGGGGTTGCCGCATCGTGGCGCTTCGAGCCGGTGGTCATCGACGGTGCTGCCAAGCAAGTACGCACCAAGATGAGTGCGCGTCTGGTGGCCAAGTCCACCGGCGACGGCAAGATGCTGGTGTCGGTGCGTGGCGCGGACTTCGGCGACTACGAGGCGACTCCGCCGGAGGAGCGCGTCAGTAGCGTGGTCATGAAGCCGCCTGGCTATCCGATGGCGGCCGCGCAGAGTGGCGCCCAGGGGACGGTGTACCTGCTGCTGAAGATCGATCCCGATGGTTCCGTCAGCGACGTGGTCGCCGAGCAGGTGAACCTGCGCATGGTCGCCAGCGAGGCGCAGATGCGCCAGTTCCGCGACCGGTTCGCGCGTGCCGCCGTTGGTGCGGCGGAGAAATGGACGTTCAAGCCGCCCAGCCGGGGCGAAGCCGCCAGTCAGCCGTACTGGGTGGTGCGCGTGCCGGTGGATTTCAACTTCGGCGGCAAGCGCCGCTACGGCCAGTGGGAAGCCTACGTGCCCGGTCCGCGCGAGCGCGTCTCCTGGTCGCGGGATGAGGACCGCCCCGGCTTCTCGCCCGATACGCTCGCAGACGGTGGCGTGCACATGGCGGGCGAGACCCGTGGACCGAAGTTGCTGACGCCGTTGGGCGACACCTGATCGCGGCAGTCCGGTAAAAGAAAAGCCCCGCTTCGCGGGGCTTTTCCATGGGTGCTTCGATCAGCGCTTCATCGAGCTGAAGAACTCGTCGTTGGACTTGGTGTTCTTCATCTTGTCCAGCAGGAATTCCATCGCCGCGATCTCGTCCATCGGGTGCAGCAGCTTGCGCAGGATCCAGATCTTCTGCAGCAGCTCCGGTTCGATCAGCAGGTCCTCGCGACGCGTGCCCGAACGGTTGATGTCGATGGCCGGGTAGACGCGCTTCTCGGTGATGCGGCGGTTCAGGGGCACTTCGCTGTTGCCGGGGCCCTTGAACTCTTCGTAGATCACCTCGTCCATCTTGCTGCCCGTCTCGACCAGCGCGGTGGCGATGATGGTCAGCGAGCCGCCTTCCTCGACGTTGCGCGCGGCGCCGAAGAAGCGCTTCGGGCGGTGCAGGGCGTTGGCGTCCACGCCGCCGGTCAGCACCTTGCCGGAGCTGGGCACGACGTTGTTGTAAGCGCGGGCCAGGCGGGTGATCGAGTCCAGCATGATCACCACGTCCTTCTTGTGCTCGACCAGGCGCTTGGCGCGCTCGATCACCATTTCGGCGACCTGCACGTGGCGCGCGGCCGGCTCGTCGAAGGTCGAGCTGACCACTTCGCCGCGCACGGTGCGCTGCATCTCGGTGACTTCCTCAGGACGCTCGTCCACCAGCAGCACGATCAGGTGCACGTCCGGGTGGTTGGTCGTGATGGCGGTGGCGATCTGCTGCATCATGATCGTCTTGCCGGCCTTGGGCGGCGAGACGATCAGCGCGCGCTGGCCCTTGCCCTGCGGCGCCATCAGGTCGAGGATGCGGCCGGCGATGTCTTCCGACGACCCGTTGCCGCGCTCCAGGGTGAAGCGGCGGCGCGGGAACAGCGGGGTCAGGTTCTCGAACAGCACCTTGTTCTTCGACGCTTCCAGCGGCTCGCCGTTGATCGTGTCGATGGTCGACAGCGCGAAGTAGCGCTCGCCGTCCTTCGGCCAGCGGATGCGGCCGGCCAGGTGGTCGCCGGTGCGCAGGTTGAAGCGGCGGATCTGGCTGGGGCTGATGTAGACGTCGTCCGGGCCGGCCAGGTAGCTGGCCTCGGCGGCGCGCAGGAAGCCGAAGCCGTCCGGCAGGATTTCCAGCACGCCGTCGGCGGCGACGCCTTCACCGTGGCGGGTCAGCACCTTCAACAGGGCGAAGATCACGTCCTGCTTGCGGGCGCGGGCGACGCCTTCCTGGATGTTCAGCTGCTCGGCGATGTCCAGCAGCTTGGGCGCGGGCATGCGCTTGAGGTCGCCCAGCGAGTACTGCGGGAAACCCTCCGGCACGTTCGGCATCGCACGCGGAACGAATGGCTCCTGGCCGCCGCCGTTGCCGTCCTGCGGCATGCCGTCGTGGCCCTGGCGGTCGCGCTCCCGGTTGCGATCGCGGCGGTTGCGGAAGCGGTCGCGGCGGTTGTTGCCGAAGCGGTTGCCGTCGCGGTCGCCACCTTCGTGCTGTTGGCCCCCCTGCGCCTGCGCGCCGGCGTTCTCGCTGGCGCGCAGGCGCAGGG
>NZ_PDWV01000046.1 GCF_010093385.1 Pseudoxanthomonas mexicana | reverse complement strand
GGGGTCATGGCATCGCTCGGCCAAGGAGCATACAGGCTATCCCGCTGAACGTGAGGACCACGCCGATGAACGCCCGCTTGCCCAGCGGTTCCCGCAACCACAGCGCCGCGAGCACCACCACGAACACCGAGGCGGACTCGTTGAGGATCGCGGCCACCGAGGCCGAGGTGAACTTGTAACCACCCAGCCACAGCACCATCGACAGTCCCTGACCGAGCAGCGCGGCCACCAGCAGGCGACGCCACGGCACCTCGGAGGCGACGAAGCGCATGCGCGCGCGCATCGCAGGCAGCGCGGCCAGCCCCAGCAGGCCCGCGACCGCGCCGGCGAGCCGCAGCGCGGTCACCCACAGCAGCGGCTGGGTTTCCAGCGTGCGCTTGACCATCACGATGGCGATGGCCATCAGCGCGATCGCGGCCAGCCCGATCACGACGCCACGCACCGTATGCTGCGGATGCGTCCGCCATTCCCCGGGAGGGCGACTGACCAGCAGGACGCCCAGCCCCACCAGCGCGAACCCTAGCCACTGTCCCGCGCCCAGGCGTTCGTCCAGGAACAGGAAGCCGAGCAGGAGCACCAGCGGACTGTAGAGATTGCCGATCACGCCCATCCGACCGGCGCCCAGTTCGTTGAGCGCGCGGAAGTACAGGGTGTCGGCCAGCGCGATGCCGATCACGCCGCTGGCCACGACGATGGCCAGTTCCTCCGCCGGCAGCGACGGCCAGGCCCCCGCATGCAGCACCAGCGCCACCGGTGCCAGCACGGCAAGCACCAGCCCATTCTTGAGCAGGTTGAGCGCGAGCGGCGGCAGATGCACGCCCAGCTGCCGTGCCAGGATCACGCCCACCGCCCATGTCGCCGCGCTGCCCAGCGCCATGGCCTCGCCGATGCCCACTCGTCCCCCTGTCCTGCTGCAGGTGCGTAGTGTAAGCAGCATGCGATGAAGGCGACCGCACGCCGCTTCGGCGATACTGTGCCGATGGCCGACGACACGTTGAATCCCGCGACCTACGCCCAGCGCATCGCCTTCGTCTGCGAGATCGCCGGGCGCCTGCACCGTTACGGCACCACCGCACAGCGGCTGGAGGGCGCGGTGGTCGGGCTCTCGCAGCGGCTGGGCCTGGATTGCGAGCCGTGGTCGAATCCGACCGGCCTGATCCTGAGCTTCAGCGATCCGGTACGGCCTTTGGGGGCCAGCGACAGCACGCGGGTGATCCGGCTGGCGCCGGGCGAAACCGACCTGCACAAGCTCAGCGAAGCGGACCGCATCGCCGATGCCGTGTCGATGGGGGAAATGAGCATCGCCCAGGGCCACACGGCGCTGCGCGCACTCGACCGCACGCCGAGCGTGCGCTGGCGCGCGATGCAGATCTTCGCATCGGGCCTGGCGGCGGCGGCCGTGGCCGGGCTGTGGCGGCTGCCGTGGCTGGACATGGCGACGGCGGGGCTGATCGGCGTCATCATCGGCGTGCTGGGCGAGCTGATCGCGCGCCGGCCACAGATGAAGGAAGCCAGCGACGCGATCTCGGCGCTGGTGGCGGGCTTCGTCGCCATCCTGGTGGCCAACTTCATCGCGCCGCTCAACCTCAATACGGTGATCATCGCGTCGCTGATCGTGCTGCTGCCCGGCATGGCCCTCACCAATGCGGTGAACGAGCTGACCAGCCAGCACCTGGTATCCGGCGTGGCACGTTTCGCCGGCGCCATGGCGACGGTGCTCAAGCTGACTGTCGGCAGCATGATCGCGGTGACGCTGGCGCAGCTGGTGGGCCTGTACCCGGAAGTCCGCGCGCTGCGGCCGCAGCCGGAATGGGTGGAGTGGGTCGCGATGGTGTTCGCGGCCTATGCCTTCGCGGTGTTGTTCAAGGCGCACCGGCGCGACTATTTCTGGGTGATGGCCGCCGCCATCGCCGGGTACAGCATTTCGCGTTACGCCGGGCAGGCGTGGGGGAGTCCGGTGGGGATCTTCCTGTCCGCGCTGGTGCTGACGGCGGCCGGCAACGCGTTTGCGCGCTGGGCCAACCGACCGGGTGCGTTGATCCGCGTGCCCGGCATCCTGATGCTGGTGCCAGGCAGCACCAGCCTGCGCGGCCTGCTGACGCTGGTGCAGCAACAGGATGTGGGCGTGGGCCAGTCCGCGCTGCTTGCGGTCACCAACGTGGTGATGGCGCTGATCGCGGGTCTGCTGTTCGGCAACCTGCTGATCTCCTCGCGCAAGAATCTCTGAGGCGACCTGTGCAAACGAAAACGGGAGGCCAGGCCTCCCGTTCGTGTCCGATGCCGCAGCGGCTTACTTCTTCTTGATGAGGAAGTCGTCGGCCTTCTTGCCCTTGGCGATCAGCGCGGCCATCCAGCGCGGATGCTTGCCGCGGCCGGTCCAGGTTTCCTTGGGGTTGGCCGGGTTGCGGTACTTCGGCGCGACCTTGCCCAGCTTGCGGCCGGCACGGGAGCTGGGCTTCGCGGCGGCCTTGGCGCCCCGATTGCCGGACATGCCGAACAGCTCTTCCAGCGTGTAGCCCTCGGCCTTGGCGAACTTGGTGATCTTGCTGCGCACGGTGGCGATGGGCGTGCGCTTGGCCAGCCGGCTCTGCTGCTGCTTGGCTTTTTCGATCAGGGCGCCAAGCTCCTTGGCGGACAGGTTACGCAGGTCGATCGACATCAGAATCTCCAGTCAGGAAGGGAAACGCCCGTCCTTGGCCGAATAATCATCTTAATCGACGGGATAATCGCGGCACAAACCGCGACGATCCCCTTTCCCGGGATCCGTCCTGCGATCAACCCCGCAGGCGCGCCAGCAGTTCGTCGCGACCGATGTTCTCGGCCTCCGTCGCCCGGCGCGCGCGGTATTCGAACGTGCCCGCGGCCAGCCCGCGTTCGGACACCACCACGCGATGCGGGATGCCGATCAGTTCGATGTCGGCGAACATCGCGCCGGGGCGCAGGCCGCGGTCGTCCAGCACTGCCTCGATGCCCGCAGCCTGCAGTTCTTCAAGCAGGGCTTCGGCCGCATTGTTCACCGCGGCATCGTTCTTCGGATTGATCACGCAGACGGCCACCGCCCACGGCGCCATCGGCGCGGGCCAGATGATGCCGTTGGCGTCGTGGTTCTGCTCGATCGCCGCCGCCACGATGCGCGACACGCCGATGCCGTAGCAGCCCATCGCGGGCGTGGCGGCCTTGCCGGTCTCGTCCAGCACGGTGAACTTCATCGCTTCGCTGTACTTGCGGCCGAGCTGGAACACATGCCCCACCTCGATGCCGCGCACGATGCGGATCTCACCGCCGTCGGCGGCCCGGTCGCCCGCCACCACATTACGGATGTCGGCCACGGTCTCCGGTTCCGGCAGGTCTCGGCCCCAGTTGACGCCCGCCAGGTGGAAGCCGGCCTCATTGGCGCCGACCACGAAGTCCGCCATCGCCGCCACGTCGCGGTCGGCGACCACGCGGATCGCCTGCTTCGCGCCGATCGGGCCGAGGAACCCCGGCTCGCTGCCCAGGTGGGCGAGAATCTCGGCCTCCGTCGCCAGGCGGTAGTCGGCCATGCCGGCGACCTTGCCCAGCTTGATCTCGTTGACGGCGTGGTCGCCGCGTACCAGCGCCAGCACGAAGCCGCCATCCGTCATCACGGCCACCGACTTGACGGTGCGCTTGAGCGGAATGCCGAGCAGTGCGGCGACGTCCTCGCAGGTCTTCTGCGTGGGCGTGGCGACCTTGGTCATCGTTTCCGAGGCGGCGGCGCGCGGACCCGGCGCGGCCGCCTGTGCGGTTTCGACGTTCGCGGCATAGTCGGAGCCGGTGGAGAACGCGATGGCGTCCTCGCCCGAATCCGCCAGCACGTGGAACTCCTGCGAGGCATCGCCGCCGATGGCGCCGCTGTCGGCCTGCACCGCGCGGAAGTCCAGGCCCAGGCGGGTGAAGATGCGCGTGTAGGCCGCATGCATGTTGCGGTATTCACGCACCAGGTCCTCGTCGGTGATGTGGAAGGAGTACGCATCCTTCATCACGAACTCGCGCGCACGCATCACGCCGAAACGCGGACGGATCTCGTCGCGGAACTTGGTCTGGATCTGGTAGAAGTTGACCGGCAGCTGCTTGTAGCTGGAGAGCTCCTGGCGCGCGAAGTCGGTCACCGCTTCTTCGGCCGTAGGGCTGTAGCAGAAGTGCTGCTCCTTGCGGTCGGTGATCTTCAGCAACTGGCCGCCGAACTTCTCCCAGCGGCCCGTCTCTTCCCACAGCTCGCGCGGCTGGATGGTCGGCATGATCATTTCGATGGCGCCGGCGCGGTCCATTTCCTCGCGGACGACGGTTTCCACCTTGCGCAGCACGCGCAGGCCCAGCGGCGACCAGGTGTACAGGCCGGCGGCCAGCTTGCGGATCATGCCGGCGCGCAGCATCAGCTGGTGGCTGACCAGTTCGGCGTCGGCCGGGGTTTCCTTGGTGGTGCGGAGATGGAACTGCGACAGGCGCATCGGCATCGGCGTTCAGGGGGACGAATCGCCTATTTTGCCAGCCTTGGCGGCGTGCGGGGCGTTATTCCGACGGCCCGGCCCGATCGCCTTCCACCCGGATGCCGGCGGGCAGGTCACGGTCCCGTCGTTCGTAGCGCCGCCCCTTGGGAGGGTGGTCGGGGATCTGCAGCACCCCGGCATCATCGCGCCAGCGGTACAGCGAAGGGCGTGCGTCCTGTGCCTGGGCAGTCGCCTGGCGGGCCCGCGCCTGCGTGTGCTGTCGGGCTTCCGGTGACTCGCGCGCCAGCCACCAGGCGATGCCGCCGCCCGCGGCGATGCCGACCGCGATGGCCAGCCAGGCCCGCACGAAGCGTCAGCCGCCCGGCTTGCAGTAGGCCTTTACCGCTGCGTCCGCCAGCGCACGCTGGTTGGCGCGGGCGGCATCGTCCAGCGTGACGTCAGGCTTGCCGTCACCATCGGTGTCCTGCTGTACCGGGCCTTGGTGCGCCAACGCTTCCAGGTTCCGGCGGGCGGTCGCGCATTGCGGATGCTCGGCCGGCTTGCCCGCGGGCGCCGCTTCGGCCGCCGGTGCACCGTACTGGTTGATGCGCCGGTTCTGCACCGTCTGGTTCGGGGGCGGGCTGTCGGAGTAGTGGGTGACGCCGTTCTTGTCCTTCCACTGGTAGACCTGCTGGGCCTGTGCGGTGGCGGCGACGGCGAGGCACAGCGCCAGCGCGGCGAGGCAGGGGACGAGGCGCATGGCCGGCTCCGGGATCGAGGAACCCCGATTGCAGCACCCCGAGGGCGTACAGGCAAGCCGGAGCGCGGACCGCTTGGGCTAAACTGCGACCCATGAACGAAATCAAGCCGCCCCCGCGTTCGCGCGGGATCTACCTGCTGCCCAACCTGTTCACCACGGCCGGCCTGTTCGCAGGGTTCTTCGCGATCATCGCCGCAGCGAACGGCCAGTTCGTCCACGCCGCCATCGCGGTCTTCGTGGCGGGCCTGATGGACGGCATCGACGGGCGGGTGGCGCGGCTGACCGGCACCAGCAGCGACTTCGGGGTGCAGTACGACTCGCTGGCCGATCTGGTCAGCTTCGGCTTGGCACCGGCGCTGGTGATGTACCACTGGTCGCTGTCGGCGCTGAAGTTCGATGGTGGCGTGATGGGCCGCGTGGGCTGGGTGGTGGCATTTCTGTACGCGGCGTGTGCGGCGCTGCGCCTGGCCCGGTTCAACACCCAGGTGGGCACCGTGGACAAGCGCTGGTTCATCGGCCTGGCCAGCCCGGCGGCGGCGGGATTGATGATGTCCTTCGTGTGGGCGTTCGCCGACGGCGAACTGGGCTGGACCGGCGAGGAACTGCGCTACGTGGCGCTGGGCGTGACCCTGGCCGCGGCGCTGTTGATGGTCAGCCGCGTCCGCTTCTGGAGCTTCAAGGGCACGGGCGAAGGCGGGGCGAAAGCCGACCGCATTCCGTTCGTGGTGCTGGCACTGGTGCCGTTGGTGCTGGCCATCCTCTTCATCGACCTGCCGCGCACGCTGCTGGCCGTCGGCGTGGTGTACGCGCTGTCGGGACCGGGCTATTGGCTGTGGCAGCGGGTGCGTCGGCACAAGGATGCGCAGGCGTGACGCTCACGGCGGACCGTCTGTGGTCGGCCGAGCAGCAGGGTTGGCTGCGCGCGCTGGGCCTGACCGTCTTCCTGCCTGCCGACTGGCCCACCGAGACGGGAGCACCTTCCCGTGAGGCGCCTGAAGCTGTGCCCGAGCGCGCCGTGCCGCCGTCGCCCGTGCGCGCCCGGCCGCCGGCACCCGAGGCGATCGAGCGCACGCCGCCGGTGCGTCCCGCGTCGCCGGTGCGCCTGGCCGGTTCGCGCATGCCCGACCGGCTGCATTTCGCGCTGATCCGCGCTTCGGGCATGAATCCCAATGCGCCGGGCGCGGCGGAGGTGTTCGCGCAATGGCCTTCGTCGGCCGAGCTGCGCGGCAACCCCGCGGCCAAGCGCGCGCTATGGCCGGTACTGCGGCGCCTGCGGCGGAGCGCGCCGTGAGTGCGCAGGGCGTCGAGGTTTCACCGACGTCCGCACCCAGCCTGCGGCCGATGCGCGAGAGCGACCTCGATGCGGTGATGGCCATCGAGCAACGGGCGTACCCGTTTCCCTGGACCCGGGGGATCTTCCGCGACTGCCTGAAGTCGGGCTACCCGTCCTGGGTGATGACCGAACACGGCCTGGTGATCGGCTATGGGCTGCTGAGCATCGCCGCGGACGAGGCGCATGTGCTGAACATCTGCGTTGCGCCCGAGCGTCAGGGGCGGGGACTGGGTCGCCCCCTGCTGCGTGCGCTGGTGAGATCGCGCGCGACCAGCGCTCGCAGCGTGTGTTCCTGGAAGTCCGGCCCTCCAATCCCGGTGCCATCGCGCTGTACCACAGCGAAGGCTTCAACGAGATCGGCCGCCGCCCACGCTACTACCCGGCCCGCGATGGCCGCGAGGATGCGCTGGTGATGGCGATCGAACTGGTCGCCGACGACATCACCACGATGCCGCCTTTGTAGGGCGGGTCTTGGCCCGCCGACGCGGCACCATGGCGAAACAGTCCAACCGTCAGCCGGGCGAACGTCGGGACCCGGCGTCTTGGCTTTCCACCCGCAAAGCCGCTGGGTCCCGGCTTTCGCCGCGATGACACCGGGCTAGAGCTTCGCGCGCTGCCCGTGCAGGGCGGCGAGCTGGCTGCTCCAGTCGGCCAGGCGCTGGCGCTCCTGGTCGACCACGGCTGGCGGCACCTTGTCGGTGAACTTGGCCAGCTTGGCCTCGCTCTTGTCCTTCTCGCCGGTCACGCGGGCGATTTCCTTGTCCAGGCGCGCGCGCTCGGCGTCCAGGTCGACCAGGCCTTCCAGCGGCACCAGCAGCTTCAATTCGCCGACCACGGCGGCGGCGGAGGCGGGCGCGTCCGCGCCGGCTTCCAGCCATGCGATGTCGTCCAGCTTCAGCAGGAACGACAGCGACGACGCGAAGCGCACGACGCGTGTGCGGTCGTGGTCGTTGCCGTCCTGCAGCAGCAATCGGATGGTCTTCGCCGGCGACACGTTCAGCTCGCTGCGCACGCGACGCAGCGCGGACACCATGGTCTTCAGCCACTCCACATCGGCGTCGGCCTGCGCGTAGTCCTGGCCGGCGAAATCGGCGGCGGTGGGATACGGGCGCAGTGACACCGTGCCGCCGTCGATGCCCAGCCTGGACACGACCTGCTGCCACAGTTCCTCGGTGACGAACGGGGTCAGCGGGTGCAGCAGGCGCAGCAGCGATTCCAGCACGTACAGCAGCGTGTGGCGGGTGCTGTCGGCCGCATCCTTGTCACTGTCATTGAGTGCAGGCCCTTCGGCCTTGCTCAGGGCAGGCTTGGCCAGTTCGACGAACCAGTCGCAGAAGTCGTTCCAGGCGAACTCGTACAGCGCCTGCGACAGCAGGTCGAAGCGGTAGGCGGCGAACTGCGCTTCGGCCTCCGCGGCAACTTTCGCGAGGCGCGCCAGGATCCAGCGTTCGGCATCCGTCTTCGGCTGCGGTGCACCGGCGGCGGCGAAGCCCTCGGTGTTCATCAGCACGAAGCGGGTGGCGTTCCACAGCTTGTTGCAGAAGTTCTTGTAGCCCTCGGCGCGGCCCATGTCGAACTTGATGTCGCGGCCGTGCGTGGCCAGCGCGGCGATGGTGAAGCGCAGCGCGTCGGCGCCGTGCGCCACGATGCCGTCCGGGAATTCCTTGCGCGTGGCCTTCTCGATCTTTTCGGCCATCTTGGGCTGCATCAGGCCGCCGGTGCGCTTGGCCACCAGGTCCTCCAGCGAGATGCCGTCGATGATGTCCAGCGGATCCAGCACGTTGCCCTTGGATTTGGACATCTTCTGGCCGTCCTTGTCGCGGATCAGGCCGGTCATGTAGACGTCGCGGAACGGCACCTGGCCGACGAAGCTGTCGGTGGCCATCACCATGCGCGCCACCCAGAAGAAGATGATGTCGAAGCCGGTGACCAGCACCGACGAGGGCAGGTAGCGGGCGAAGCCGCGTTCGGCCATCGCCTGTTCGTCAGGCCAGCCCATCGTGCTGAACGGCCACAGCTGCGAGGAGAACCACGTCTCCAGCACGTCGCTGTCCTGGGTCAGCGCGACATCGGCGGAGAGCCCGGCCTTGGCGCGCGCTTCGACTTCGTCGCGGCCGACGTAGCAGTTGCCCGCGTCGTCGAACCACGCCGGAATGCGGTGGCCCCACCAGAGCTGGCGGCTGATGCACCAGTCCTGGATGTTCTCCATCCAGTGGCGGTAGGTGTTGATCCAGTTCGGCGGCACGAACTTCACCTCACCGGACTCGACCAGTTCCAGGCCGCGCTTGGCCAGGCCGTCCATCTTCACGAACCACTGGTCGGTCAGGTAGGGCTCGATCACCTGGCCGGTGCGGTCGCCGCGCGGCACCTGCAGCTTGTGCGGCTTGGTTTCAACCAGCAGGCCGGCGTCTTCCAGATCCGCGAGGATGGCCTTGCGTGCTTCGTAGCGGTCCAGGCTGCGATATTTCTCCGGTGCGTTCTCGTTGATCGCCGCGGTGGGCGTCAGAAGGTTGATCAGCGGCAGGCCGTGGCGCAGGCCGACCTGATAATCGTTGAAGTCGTGCGCAGGCGTGACCTTGACCACGCCGGTGCCGAACTCGCGGTCGACATAGTCGTCGGCGATCACCGGGATCTCGCGGTCGGTCAGCGGCAGCTTGACCATCTTGCCGATCAGGTGCGCGTAACGCTCGTCTTCCGGATGCACCATCACCGCGGTGTCGCCGAGCATGGTTTCCGGACGCGTGGTGGCGACCACCAGCGAGCCGCTGCCGTCGGCGAGCGGGTACTCGATCGACCACAGGAAGCCGTCTTCCTCGACGTTCTCCACTTCCAGGCCCGAAATCGCGGTCTTCAGCACCGGATCCCAGTTGACCAGGCGCTGGCCGCGGTAGATCAGGCCCTGTTCGTGCCAGCGCACGAAGGCCTCGATGACGGCCTTGGACGCCTGCTCATCCATCGTGAAGGTGCTGCGCGACCAGTCGCCGGACGCACCCATGCGGCGCATCTGCCGTTCGATGGTGTCGCCGGACTGCGCCTTCCACTCCCAGACCTTGGCGATGAAGCCGTCGCGGCCCAGCGAATCGCGCGTCTCACCCTGGCCTTCCAGCGCCAGGTTCCGGCTGACCACCATCTCGGTGGCGATGCCGGCATGGTCGGTGCCCATCTGCCACAGCGTGTCGTAGCCGCGCATGCGGTGGTAGCGCACCAGTGCGTCCATCAGCGTGTGCTGGAACGCATGGCCCATGTGCAGGGTGCCGGTGACGTTCGGCGGCGGCAGCAGCACGGTGTACGGTTCGCCCTTGCCGCTGGGCTTGAAGTAGCCGGCGGCTTCCCACTGCGCGTACAGGCGGGATTCGAAGGATTTCGGGTCGTAGCTGGAGGCGAGGTCGGTCATGGGATTCCGAGGGGATGTTGGAGTCGTCATCCCGGCGACTGCCGGGATCCATCTTGATCTTGCCTTTGCGTTGTCTGGCGGGAGGCCACCGCAACGGCAAAATGGATTCCAGCCTTCGCTGGAATGACGGGTGCTACATATCGTGCTTGTTCACTTCAAAGCCGCGCGCCTTGTACTGCTTCCAGCGCTCGCGCAGCGGTTCGCGTGCGGACGGATCGGCGGGCCCCACTTCCAGCACGCGCTCGCAGGCCCCGGCGAAGGCCTCGTCGCGCAGGGTGATCACCAGCGCGCGGGCCGGCACGTCGACATCCGGCGTGGCGATCAGCACGGGCGTCAGTTCGTCCTCTTCGTCGCCGGCGATCTGGTGCGGGATGTAGGCGTCGGGATCGAACTCCCACAACAGCGCGTCCAGTGCCTCGGCCTGTGCCGCGTCACGCGCCAGAACCAGCGTCCACTGGTTGCTGTCGTAGGCCTTGCGGGCCAGTTCGCAGACCAGCTTGAGCGGCTCCTCGAGGAAGCGCGGCTTGGCGATCAGGTAGAAGTCGGCTCGTGACATAGAAGGCAGGAGTGAGTGGGGAGAAGTGAGAAGTGAGAGGGGAGCGTGCTCTGCTCACTCCTCACTTCTCTGCGCTCACTTCTCGCTGCTCCGGTCCAGCAGCCACTGGCTCAGCAGGCCGACCGGACGGCCGGTCGCCATGCCGCGCTTGCCTTCGTCGTTGGAGACGCCGGCGATGTCCAGGTGCGCCCAGCGCTGCCCTTCGGTGAAGCGGGCCAGGAAGCAGCCGGCGGTGATGGCCCCGGCCCAGCGGCCGCCGATGTTGTAGACGTCGGCGAAGGTGGATTCCAGCTGGGTCTGGTACTCGTCCCACAGCGGCAGGCGCCAGGCACGGTCGAACACGGTTTCGCCGGCGCCCAGCAGCTCGTTGCTGAGGTCGTCGTGCTTGCTCATCAGGCCGCTGGCGTAGCGGCCCAGCGCCACGATGCAGGCGCCGGTCAGCGTGGCCACGTCGACCAGTGCGGCGGGCTTGAAGCGCTCGGCGGAGGTCAGCGCGTCGCACAGGATCAGGCGGCCCTCGGCGTCGGTGTTGCCGACTTCGATCGTCTTGCCGGACATGCTGGTGATGACATCGGAGGGACGGTGCGCATTGCCGTCGATGGCGTTCTCCACCGCCGGCACGATCACCACCAGGTTCAGCGGCAGCTTCATCTTGGCCGCCGCGACGAACGTGCCGATGACGCTGCCGGCGCCCAGCATGTCGTACTTCATCTCCTCGATGCCGCCCTGGGTCTTCAGGTTCACGCCGCCGGTGTCGAAGGTGATGCCCTTGCCGACCAGCACGTACGGCCTGGCGTCGCCGCCCCCGTTCCACTTCAGCACGATCAGGCGCGGGCGGTTGGCCGAGCCGCGGGCCACGGCCAGCAGCGACCCCATGCCCAGCGCTTCCATCTGCGCCTCGTCGAGGATCTCGGCCTCGGCGCCGGTTTCGGCCGCCAGCTTCTGGGCCTGCTCGGCCAGATACGCCGGGTTGCAGATGTTCGGCGGCAGGTTGCCGAGTTCACGGGTGGTCTGCACGCCCGCGGCGATGGCCACGCCCTGCGCCAGCGCCTGGGCGTCGTCGCCGCTGACGTCGAAGCGGACCAGGCCCGGGTCGTCGTTCTTCTTCTTGCCCAGGGTGGCGGTGTAGCGGTAGCAGGCGTGGTCCGCGGCGATCACGGCCTGGCGGATCTTCCAGGCGGCATCGCGGTCCTTCACGTCCACTTCGGACAGGGTGAACAGCGCGGATTTCGCCGGGCCGGTCTTCAGCGCGCGGGCCGCATCGCCGACGGCCTTCAGGTACTGGGCCACGCCGAACTTGGCCGTTTCGCCCAGTCCCACCACCAGCACGCGCGGGGCGGCGACGCCCGGCAGGTCGTGCAGCAGGGTGGTCTTGCCCGTCTTGCCGCCGACATCGCCGCGCTGGACCAGGGCCGACAGCTTGCCGCCGCTCGCCGCATCCACGGCCTGCGCGGCCGGCGTGAGGCTCTTGTCGGCCCAGGCGCCTACCACGAGGCAGTCGACGCCGGCCTGGGCGGGGGCTTCGCGGTTCAGGGTGAATTCCAGCGTCATTGATCAGATTCCCGGTTCAGTTACGTACAATCGCGGGCCGGATGAAAGGTGGCTGGCGCCATCCCGGACCGCAGAGACCGCCGCCGCAGGTGCGGCGCACAAGCCCGAGATTGTAGATCAAGCCCTCCTGATGCCGAAGCTGGACCGCTACCTGTTCCGGGAATTCACCCAGAGTTTCCTGGCCACCCTGATCATCCTGCTGATGGTCAGCGTGGGCGGCGTGATGGCGGACCTGCTGGGCGACGTGGCGGACGGCAAGGTGCCGGCCCGCCTGCTGCTGTCCCAGCTGGGCCTGCAGTTCCTCAACTACATGCCCTACATCATCCCGCTGGCGCTGATGCTGGGGCTGCTGCTGGCGTTCTCGCGCCTCTATCGGGATTCGGAAATGGCGGTGCTGACGGCGGCCGGCATCGGCCCGCGCCGCCTGCTGCGGCCGCTGCTGATGCTGGGGGTGCCGGTGGGGGGGATTGTCGGCCTGTGCTCGCTGTGGCTGGGCCCATGGGCGCTGCGCACCGCGCCGACCATGCTGGAACACGCCAACCGCAGCCTGGTGGTCTCGGGCCTGGACGCCGGCAAGTTCACCGTGCTGTCCAGCGGCGCGGTGGTCTACGTGAGCGGGCTGTCGCCGGACGGGACCGGCCTGAGCAGGGTGTTCATGCACCGGGCGAAGGACGGCCGCATCGACGTGGTGACGGCCAAGTCCGGGCAGATGTTCTTCGAGGGTGAACGCAACCGTTATCTGAGGCTGGATTACGGCTTCCGGGTCGAGGGCCCGGACGGTCCCGGCCTGGATTACCGGCTGATCCGCTACAAGGCCAATGAAGTCGCCCTGCCGGACCGCGCCGACACCCTGGACAAGGACGATCCCTCGCTGCAGCCCACCTCGAACCTGCTGGGCGACGCGCGTCCGGCCGCCAACGCGCAGCTGCACGCGCGCCTGACCCCGCCGCTGCTGGCGCTGGCGTTCGCGCTGCTGACCCTGCCGCTGTCGCGCAGTTCGCCCCGTCAGACCCGCTACGGGCGGGTGATGCTGGGCTTCCTGGCCTATCTGGTCGGCATCAGCCTGATGTTCAACGGCACCCAGTGGCTCAGCGAGGACAAGCTGCCCGGACTGGCGGGTCTGTGGTGGCTGACCCTGCCGCTGCTGGCCGCGGCGATCTGGTTCTATCTGCGTGACGGCCGGCCGTCGCGACCGCGGAGGCGCACATGAGGTTCATGCCCCGCCTGCACGACACCTACGTGGGCCAGGTGGTACTGGTCACCGTCCTGCTGGCCTGGGCGGTGCTGGTGGGCCTGGACGTGGTGATGGCGCTGTCCGGCGAGATCGGCGACCTGGGCACCGGCAACTACACCTTCGGCCATGCCGTGGCCTGGGTGCTGTACACGGTGCCGCGCCGCGCCTACACGATGTTTCCCACCGCAGCGGTGATCGGCTCGCTGATGGGGTTGGGGCAGCTGGCGGCCAGCTCGGAACTGACCGCGCTGCGTGCGCTGGGCCTGTCGCGGCGGCGGTTGAGCATTTCCGTGGCGGCAGCGCTGGCGTTGTTGACCGGCCTGATGGTGGTCAGCGGCGAAACGCTGGGCCCATGGGGCCAGCGCCAGGCCGACACACTGAAGATGAGCGCCCGCACCGGCAACGTGGCGATGGACCGTTACTCCGGGTTGTGGGCCCGCGAGGGCAACACGTTCCTCTACGCGCAGAGCGGCGAGGAGCGCGAGCAGCCGGGCGGCAAGGTGTCGCTGCAGCTGCGCGACGTGCGGATGTACGAACTGGCGGACGACGGGCGCCTGGCCTCCATCGCGCACGCCGCCATCGCCGAACACCTGGACGGCTACTGGCTGCTGAAGAATGTCCGCCGCACGACCTTCAACGAGCGCTCCGCCACCCAGACCACCGTGCTGGGCGAGCGCTGGGAATCGGAACTGGACGCTTCGGTGCTGTCGTCCAGCCTGGTGCGGGCGCGCAACATGCCCAGTCACGAGCTGAGCCAGAACATCGATTACCGCAAGCGCAACGGACTGGACGCGCGCGACTACGAGGACCAGTACTGGGCGCGCTGGTTCTATCCGCTCAACGTGCTGGCGCTGTGCCTGGCCGCCATTCCCTTCGCCTTCGGCAGCCTGCGCAGCGGCGGCATGGGCAAGCGGCTGTTCCTGGGCATCGTGTTCGCGGTGGGCTTCTGGGTGCTGCAGACCATGTTCGTGCGCCTGGCGGGCGCCTTCCGGCTGGACTACCGCATCGCCTATGCGATTCCGCCGTTCGCACTGCTGGGCATTTCGTGGCTGCTGTTCCGGCGACGCAGCCGCTGAGGCGGCGTCAGGCGCGCTTCGGCAGCCGGACCATCCGCGTGCCGCTGTAGCGGTCGTGGAACGTCAGACGGTCCCGATCCAGCCAAGCCCACCAGAAGCCCAGGCCCCCCGCGAGCGTGGACAGCGTCGCCAGCGCATAGCGGCGCCACAGCGTGGCGAGTGACGGCGCGCCACCGTCGGGTGCGGTCACTTTCAGCCGCCATGGCCGCATGCCCAGCGTCTGTCCGCCGCGCAGCCAGCTGAAGGTGGCGTACAGGCCGGCGACACCCCAGCAGCAGGCCCACAGCAGCCACCACATCGGGCTGAAGGGCTCGATGTTGTGGCGGACGTCGCCGCTGATCACCACGTCGACCAGGACGAACGGGATGGCCACGGCCAGCCACATCGCCAGCACCGGCCAGACGTCGTAGAGCAGGGCGAGCAGGCGCCAGCCGATCAGGGCGCGGGGTTTTTCAGGGGTAGAAGCGGGTGCGGATTTCATCGCGACAGGATACCGGCTACGCCCGTTCGACTCCTGTGGGAGCGACGTGAGTCGCGAAGACCCGGCCCCTCTCGCTGGAACAGCGGGGTTGTGGACGACGCCGCAGACATCGGTCCTCAGCATCGATCGCGTCCCACTCCCCGCTTCGCGACTCACGTCGCTCCCACAAGACCGGGGACGCATCGCCTAAGCTTGCCGCATGACTGCCCGCACGCCCGCCGAACGCCGCCAGCAGGCGAGCGCCCTGCCTCCGGTCCCGGATACGGATGCCGCCGATATCGCCGCCTTCCTCGATGCGATCTGGGCCGAGAGCGGACTGGCCCGGCCCACGCTGGACAGCTACCGGCGCGACCTGGAGGGCTTCGCCCGCTGGCGCGACGGCCGCGGGGGCGGACTGGCCGCGACCGATCGCGCGGGCCTGTTCGACTACCTGGCCTGGCGGACCCGCCAGGGCTATTCGCCGCGCAGCAACGCCCGCCTGCTGTCGGCCCTGCGGGCCTTCTTCGCCCATCGGCTGCGTCAGGGGCTGCGGCGTGACGATCCGACCGCCCTGCTGGATCCGCCGCGCCTGCCGCGCTCACTGCCCAAGGCGCTGGCCGAAAGCGAAATCGACGCGCTGCTGGCTGCGCCGGACACCGCCACGCCGCTCGGCCTGCGCGACCGCGCGATGCTGGAACTGATGTACGCCGCCGGCCTGCGCGTCAGCGAGCTGGTCCACCTGCCGGCCACCGCGGTCAACCTGCGCCAGGGCGTGCTGCGGGTCACGGGTAAGGGCAGCAAGGACAGGCTGGTGCCCTTGGGTGAGGAATCGCAGCACTGGCTGGAAACCTACCTGGCGCAGGCGCGTCCCGCCCTCGCCGGGAAACGCAGCGTGCCGTCGCTGTTCCTCGGCACGGGGGGCGAACCGCCGACCCGGCAGCAGTTCTGGGCCCTGGTCAAGCGGTACGCGGCGGTGGCCGGCATCGATCCTGTCCGCATCAGCCCGCACGGACTGCGGCACAGCTTCGCCACCCATCTGCTCAACCGCGGCGCCGACCTGCGCGCCCTGCAACTGCTGCTGGGACACAGTTCGCTGTCGACCACGCAGATCTACACCCTGGTGGCGCGCGAACACCTCAAACAGCTGCACGGCCGCCATCACCCGCGCGCATGAACCCGGTCACGCTTGCGGCCGGTTAAGCCGGCCGCCCGTCGCCGTGTGCCAGAATCGGCACCTCTCTCCGCCACCTGCCGCGCCGCGGCTCCACCGGATGCTCCTGATGCCCCGCCTGATCACCGCCGCCCTGCTGGGCGCCCTCAGCCTGACCGCGTGCGCGCAGGCCCCGCAAGCGCCTGCCGCCGACAAGCCGGCTGCGGCCAAGCCCGCGACGGCGTCGACCGCCGCCAGCGGCTCGGCAGAGGACCGCGCCCGGGCCGCGATCGCCAAGCTCAACCCCCGTGCCAAGGTGGAATACGTGGGTGCGGCGCCGCTGCCGGGCTTCCGAGAGGTCATTGCCGGCGGCCAACTGCTCTATGTCAGCGATGACGGCCGCTACCTGATGCAGGGCGCCGTGCTCGACCTGGAGGCGCAGGAAGACCTGATGCAGAACAGCCCCGCGCTGGCCGAGCATCGTCGCAAGCTGATCGCCACCATCCCGCACGCCGAACGCATCGTGTTCGCGCCGCCGAATGCCAAGTACACCGTCACCGTGTTCACCGCCATCGAATGCGGCTATTGCCGCAAGCTGCACGGCGAAGTGGGCGAGCCCAACCGCCTCGGCATCGCCGTGGAATACCTGGCGTTCCCGCGCATGGGCCTGGGCAGCCAGGACCACAAGGACATGATCTCGGTCTGGTGCTCGCCCGACCGCAAGCGCGCGCTGACCGATGCCAAGGCCGGCAAGCCGGTCGCCCCGCGCGACTGCAAGAACCCGGTGACGATGGAGTACGACGTCGGCCAGCGGGTAGGCGTGAGCGGCACCCCGGCCATCTACTCGGCCGAAGGGGTCCAGCTGGGCGGCTACCTGCCGCCGGCCGCCCTGCGGGCCAAACTGGACGAGCTGGCGGCGAAAAAGGCCCCGGCCGCCGCCGCAGGCGCCGCACCCTGACGCCAGGGAAGCCGGCCCCGGGCCGGCTTCGCTACAATAGCGGGCCCCGTCCTGACGGCACGCCCCCACGGTTCCCGGACATGATCGTCCTCGAAGGCCAATCGGCCTTGTCGCATTTCCGCCGCGCGCGGCTCGAATCCAAGCTCCAGTCCATCGCCCCCGCCGTCCGTGTCCGCGGCGCCTGGCACGTGTATTTCGTCGAGGCGGACCCGGGCGCCAGCCCGGACCTGGCCACGCTGCGGCGCGTCCTGCAGGCCAATGAGGGCGATGCCCCGCAGGCGGACGGCGCGGTCTCCCGCTTCGTCACCCCGCGCCTGGGCACGCTATCGCCGTGGGCCAGCAAGGCCACCGAGCTGCTGCGTGGCGCCGGCCAGCCGGTGAAGCGCGTCGAGCGCGGCCTGCGCATCGACCTGGAAGGCTGGGATGATGCGTCGCCGGCGCTGGCCAAGGCGCTGCACGACCCGATGACGCAGTCCCTGCTTGCCAGCCGCGAGCAGGCGCAGGCGCTGTTCACCGCGCCCGCGCGCGGCGAACTGGAGCGTATCCCGCTGGCGCAGCTGGAGGTCGCGAACGCGCGCCTGGGCCTGGCGCTGGCCGAGGACGAGATCGACTACCTGCGCACGCGCTACGCCGAGCTGGGCCGCGATCCGTCCGACGTCGAGCTGATGATGTTCGCGCAGGCCAACTCCGAGCACTGCCGGCACAAGATCTTCAACGCCAGCTGGACCATCGACGGCAAGGAGCAGGACCGTTCCCTGTTCCGGATGATCAAGCACACCCACGCGCAGACGCCGGAGCACACGCTCAGCGCCTACAGCGACAACGCGGCCGTGCTGGAAGGCTACCCGGCCGCGCGTTTCCGCCCGGACGGCAGCGGCCAGTACCGGATCGAGGCGAGCGTCGACTCGGCGTTCTGCATCAAGGTGGAAACGCACAATCACCCCACGGCGATCGCGCCGTTCCCTGGCGCCAGCACCGGCGCCGGCGGCGAGATCCGTGACGAAGGCGCCACCGGCCGGGGTGGCAAGCCCAAGGCTGGCCTGACCGGCTTCTCGGTCTCGCACCTGCGCATTCCCACGCTGCCCCAGCCCTGGGAGGCGCCGCGCGCGCTGAATCCGCGCATGGCGCCGGCACTGGACATCATGCTGGACGGCCCGCTGGGCGGTGCCGCGTTCAACAACGAGTTCGGCCGGCCGAACCTGCTGGGCTATTTCCGCAGCTTCGAACTGCCGGAAGGCGAGGCGCTGACCCGCGCCTACGACAAGCCGATCATGCTGGCCGGCGGCCTGGGCGCGATCGACCGCATCCAGGTGAAGAAGAAGACGCTGTCGCCCGGCGACGCCGTCATCGTGCTGGGTGGCCCGGCCATGCTGATCGGCCTGGGTGGCGGCGCGGCCAGTTCGGTCGCCTCGGGCGAGAGCGCCGAGGATCTGGATTTCGCCAGCGTGCAGCGCGACAACCCGGAGATGGAACGCCGCTGCCAGGAAGTCATCGACCGCTGCGTGGCGATGGGCGAGGACAATCCGATCCTGTGGTTCCATGACGTCGGCGCGGGCGGTCTGTCCAACGCGATCCCGGAACTGCTGCACGACTCCGGCGTGGGCGGCGTGATCGACCTGGGCAGGGTGCCCAGCGACGATCCCTCGCTGTCGCCGATGCAGCTGTGGTGCAACGAATCGCAGGAACGTTACGTGCTGGGCGTGCCACAGGCGCGGCTGGCCGAATTCGCGGCGATCTGCGAACGCGAGCGCTGCCCGTTCGCGGCCGTCGGCGTGGCCACGGAACAAGAACACCTGGTCGTCGCCTACGGCGCCACCCCCGGCAATATTCCGGCCGATGCCCCCATCGACCTGCCGATGGACGTGCTGTTCGGCAAGCCGCCGAAGATGCATCGCGACACGGCGCATCCGGCCCCGCCGAAGTGGCCCGCGCTGCAGACCGCGGCACTGGACCTGCATGAAGCCGGCCTGCGCGTGCTGGCGCATCCGACCGTGGCCGCCAAGCAGTTCCTGATCACCATCGGCGACCGCAGCGTCGGTGGCCTGACCGCACGCGACCAGCTGGTCGGTCCGTGGCAGATGCCGGTGGCCGACTGCGCCATCACGCTGAGCGGCTACGAAGGCTTTGTCGGCGAAGCGATGGCGATCGGCGAGCGCACCCCGCTGGCGCTGCTCGATGCCGCCGCCGCCGCCCGCATGGCGGTGGGCGAAGCCATCACCAACCTGTGCGCCGCGCCGGTGGAATCGCTGCATCGGGTGAAGCTGTCGGCCAACTGGATGGCCGCCTGCGGACACCCGGGCGAAGACGCCCTGCTGTTCGATGCGGTGAAGGCTGTCGGCATGGAACTGTGTCCGGAACTGGACATCAGCATCCCGGTCGGCAAGGACTCGCTGTCGATGCAGGCGCAATGGCACAGCGCCGGCCAGGCGCAGAAGTCGGGGTCGCCGGTCTCGCTGATCATCAGCGCGGTCGCGCCCGTCACCGATGTGCGCCAGCAGCTGACGCCGCTGCTGTCGCGCGAAGACGACAGCGAGCTGTGGCTGATCGGCCTGGGTGCGGGCAAGAAGCGGCTCGGCGGTTCCGTCCTGGCGCAGGTGTATCCGCAGTCGGGCGGCGATGGCGCATGGCCTGCGTTCGCCGGCGACGGTCGTGACGAAAGCGTGCCGGACCTGGACGATCCGCAGCGTCTGCGCGACTTCTTCCACCTGATCGCCGATGCGCGCGAAGCCGGCCTGCTGCTGGCCTACCACGACCGCAGCGACGGCGGCGCGTTTGCCACGCTGTGCGAAATGGCGTTCGCCTCGCATCGCGGGCTGGACATCAATCTGGACGGGTGGGGCGACGACGCGTTCCGCACGCTGTTCGCCGAAGAGCTGGGCGCGGTGGTGCAGGTCGCCGACGAGGATCGCGCGGCCTTCGCCGACCTGGTCGAGCGCCACGCGCTGACCGAATGCGCGCAGCGCATCGCGCGCCCGACGACGGCCGCCGTGGTGCGCGTGCAGCAGGATGGCGACGTGCTGGCCGAATGGCGCTGGGAAGAACTGTTCGATGCCTGGTGGTCGGTCACCCATGCCATGCAGAAGCTGCGCGACAACCCGGAGGCTGCCGACCAGGAACGCGAGACCGCGCGCCAGTTCGGACGCACCGGCCTGAAACCGAAGCTGTCGTTCGATGCCGCCGAGGATGTCGCGGCGCCGTTCATCGCCACGGGCAAGCGCCCGAAGGTGGCGATCCTGCGCGAGCAGGGCGTCAACGGCCAGATCGAGATGGCCTCCGCGTTCACCCGCGCCGGCTTCGACGCGTTCGACGTGCACATGAGCGACCTGATCGCGGGCCGTGTGTCGCTGGCGGACTTCAGCGGCCTGGCTGCCTGCGGCGGTTTCAGCTACGGCGACGTACTGGGCGCGGGGCGTGGCTGGGCGACCTCCATCCTGGAGCGCAATGCGCTGCGCGATGCCTTCGCGACGTTCTTCGCGCGGACCGACACGTTCTCGCTGGGTGTCTGCAACGGCTGTCAGATGATGAGCCAGCTGAAGGACATCATCCCGGGCGCGCAGCACTGGTCGGTGTTCCTGCGCAACCAGAGCGAACAGTTCGAAGCGCGCACGGCGCTGCTGGAAGTGCAGGAGTCGCCGTCGGTGTTCTTCCGCGGCATGGCCGGCTCGCGCATCCCGGTGGCGGTGGCGCACGGCGAAGGCCGCGCCTCGTTCGCCAGCGCGGTCGACCAAGCCGCGGCGCACGTCGCACTGCGCTACGTGGACGGCGATGGCGTGGTCGCGACGGCGTATCCGCTCAATCCCAACGGCTCGCCCGACGGCATCACCGGCCTGACCAGCGACGACGGCCGCGCCACCATCCTGATGCCGCACCCCGAGCGCACGCCGCGCACCGCCAACCACAGCTGGCATCCGCCCGGCTGGCCGGAAGACTCGCCGTGGCTGCGCATGTTCCGCAACGCGCGGGTGTGGGTGGGGTGAGCAGACGCTGATGGTTTCCGATCCGGGTGCTCACGGGCGGTCCCGGACCGGACGATATTGGTCCTCATCGCCAAACGCTTCGCCTTTCGGGTCGATGTTGGCGCACAGCCTGCCATCGCACAGGGTCACATCGGCAGCGTCATAGGCTTTGAGCAGTTGCGCCGATAGCTGGTGGCGGCGGATCTCGTCGTAGTAGTGGCTGGAAAGCCAGCCGCCGCCCAGAACGAGCAGGGCGAGACTGGCGAGACAGACGCCGACGACCTTCCATAGCAGATGCCGATGGAGGGTGCGCGCGGCGTGGATCTGCGCCGCCAGTGCATGCGAGGCTTGCCGTACATCCTGTCCCGACGTTTCCAGACGTGTCTGGTAGATCGAGACGGATTGTCCGATGCCTGCATCGACGGCACTCACGACACTGCCCCGCAGATGCTGCATTTCCGTATCGGCAGCCCGACGGAGCGTTTCAGGCAATTGTTGCGAGAGCTCGTGGAGCTGCCGATGCGCAGCCTGCAAGCTGCCCTCGATCTGCTGTGTACGGCGTTCGAACCGCTCCATGAGAGCTGACACACTGGCGACGAGGTCGGTGATCCGGTCGGTGTCCATCCTGCTTTCCTTGGCAACGTTAGCGTCAGATCGAGCGTGCGATGCCGGCCGACACCGCGACCTGCCTCTGCTCCGCACTTTGTTGCTCGGCGACCTGTGCCAGCAGCACTTGCTGTCGTTCTTCGGCATCCCCCTGGGCCGTCGCAGTCGCCCTTACCCGCCTCGCATGTGGATCGTCGGCTGCAACCTGAGTCATCCGGCGGAAGCCGCCCAGGTCGCCGGCGTCGTAGGCGGCCACCATGCGGTCGATGTAGGCGAGGGGGTCATCGCGTAGCGAGACCGGCGACGGTGTGGAATCGCTGGCAGGCCGCGAGGGCCAGCCACTTCCGTGCTCCGGCTTGCACCGGCTGTCTTCCCGCGTGGGGGCGCGGCGAAGATCCTGTATCCGCCCGTCGATCTGCTCCAGGGGGCTGCCGGCACCGTCCCGATAGATCAGCGGTCGATCGGGCGGCACGAAGTCGCGATTTCTCTCGTCCGTCACGCGTTGCGCCGCCAGTCGAAGCTCCCTCAGCTCGTCGTGAACTTCGTTGCCCATCAGGCCGTGCCGCACCTTCTGCATCACGTACTGGGAGCCGATCGCGGACGTGTAGGCGATGCCCGCGCCGCTGAGCTTCGTCGCCAGCGCCACGTCCTCCGCAGCCGAGCGGATGCTCTCCCGGTAGGCATCGAAGTCGGGCTTGTGTTGCTCGTAGATTGCGCGGTTCTCACTGTTGATGATCGTGCTGGGACCATAGATGGCGAGTTCTTCCGGCTTGCGCTGTCCGCTGTGGAACTGGACCGCACCGTGTGTCGTATCCGGACCCAGTTCGCGCAGATCCTGGATCAGGTCCCACCGGTTCTGCTGGCTGGGCAAGGGGCCATGCCTGAGCAGGGTGTCTACATCCTGCTGCGTGGCGTATACGCGGACCTCGCCGAAGTGTCGGTTCGCCGCGCCAACCATGTCAGTGGCACGGACGTGGTTGATCACTTGACTTCCGCCCACGGGCACGTCATAGAGTCCGGCTGCGCCATAAGCGTTGAACGTCTCGCCCTTGAGTCCGTACTCGTGGCACGTGACTTGGGTATGGAATCCTCCCAACGAATGTCCGGTGACGGTAACGCGGGTACCGTCTCGTTTGGCCATCTCGATGGCAAGCTCCACCAGGTCTCGGGCGTCGTCCAGTTGCTGGTTCACATCCGCCAGGACCATCTGGCCATCGGTGAGCAGTGCATCGCGGATCTTGTCGGTGTCGAACTCGGTGCCGGTGTGGGCTACTACATAATCCTTGGTGATGTTGTTTCTGAAGATGAAACCTCGGTAGCCGGAGGCTCGATTGGACTCGATAACAAGCTCAAAGGCATCCGTATCTATACCTGTACTGCCAGGATCATAGGATTTATAGGATAGCCTGGCATGGGACTCAGTGAATGTGGTCATTTCAATCCTTTATCGATGACATCCTTACCTTGTAGGAAACGGCATCGAGTTCCTTGATGAGTGCTTCATCAATGGGTGTGAAGCACGAGAAATCGTATTTATCGCGCATGTCTTTCCGGCAATAGGAAATCTTCCGGGATTGGGATGTCACTTCTGTCCGGGTGAGGCGGGGGGTCTGTGTAAGCTCATTGCCCCGGGCGAGAATCGCATTCACGCCGGTTATCTCCCACTTGCACACACCAAGCCCGTAGTAGTCCTCATTTATTGGCCAGTCGAGGAAGATGTGGCCCTTGTAGGTGCTCTCGCCCGCGCGAATGAGGGCAAATTCCTTTTTGTAGCTGGCGCCAATCGTGACGCGGGCAATCTTCTCTCTGTAGGGAAGGCAGGCCCTTGTGCTGACGCCAAAATGCGCCACGCCCGAAATTTCACGGATGTCCTGGGGCGGACCGACCAATTCCTCCGTGATCTCGTAACGCTGCGTGGGGTTCGGGTTGGTCTTCGCGACGGGTGACTCTGGGGTCTTGGAGCAGGCGCCAAGAAGAAGGGCCGCCAACGCGCAATAGCACAGCGATTTATTCACGAGTCCTTTCATGTGTTTCGATCCCTGCCTCGTGTTTCGATTTCTAGCGGTTCACCGAAGTTCATGCAATTAACATTTGAAGCGAGAGTAGTTCGAAGGTCGTCGTGAAGAGGGCGATCCTCTGTCGTTCGCCAAGGGAATGGCCGGTGTCGATAATGCGGGTTCCATCCATCTCACTGACAAGCTTTCTCTCGGGGGGCACCCCATGGGGTCTTCGCGAGGGTGTGGTTCACCGGCCCCCACCCATCAGCTGGCGTCCGGTTGACAGCCGAAGGCGACCATTGCCGCCAGCGCCCGGTCGCTGCGGCGCCGCAGGAAAATTCCCCGGAACGACGGTTCGCAGGCTGTCGACGCACGCCGACCTGATAAAGTCGGAAATCTGAAGGAGGCTCCCGTGAACGCTGCCGCGCTCGACACCCCGCTTTCCGACGACGAACGCATCGTCGCGGCCCTGTTGGCCCGCGGGCGGCTGAAGGAAGCCGACCTGGGGCGGGCGCGGCGCCTGCAGGACGAGACCGGGGGCGACCTGCTGTCGCTGCTGTCGCGCTTGGGGCTGGTGTCCGAGCGCGACCATGCGGAGACGGCCGCGGAGGTGCTCGGGCTGCCGCTGGTGACGGCGAAGGACATGCCCGATGTGCCGCCCGAGTCGGTGGCGCTTTCGCTCCGTTTCCTCAAGCAGTTCCATGTCTGCCCGGTCGGTGAGGACGAAACGCACGTCGACCTGCTGATGGCGGACCCGCAGGACGCCTACGCGCGGGAAGCCGTGCGCCTGGCCACCGGTCGCGACGTGCGTGTCAGGGTGGCGCTGCGTTCGGAGATCAGCGACCTGGTCGAGCGCTATTACGGCCAGGGCCGCAGCGCAATGGGTGCCATCGTGGAGAACGCCGACGGCGAAGCCACCGCGGACCTGGACGATGTCGAGCACCTGCGCGACCTGGCATCGGAAGCGCCGGTCATCCGCCTGGTCAACCTGGTGATCCAGCGGGCGGTCGAACTGCGCGCCTCCGACATCCACATCGAGCCGTTCGAGAACCGCCTGAAGGTGCGCTACCGCATCGACGGCGTGCTGGAGGAGGGCGAGAGCCCGCCCGCCAACCTGACCGCCGCGGTGATCAGCCGCATCAAGATCATGGCGCGGCTCAACATCGCCGAGCGCCGCCTGCCGCAGGACGGCCGCATCATGCTGCGCGTGCAGGGCAAGGAACTGGACCTGCGCGTCAGCACGGTGCCCACTGCCCACGGCGAAAGCGTGGTCATGCGCCTGCTCGACCGCGAGACGGTCGTGTTCGATTTCAAGAAGCTGGGCTTCACCGATGCCTTCCTGCCTCAGTTCCAGAAGGTGCTGCAGCAGCCGCACGGCATCCTGCTGGTCACCGGCCCCACCGGCTCGGGCAAGACCACCACGCTGTACACCGCGCTGAGCAAGCTCAACACGCCGGACGTGAAGATCATCACCGTCGAGGATCCGGTCGAATACCAGATCGAGGGCATCAACCAGATCCAGGCCAAGCCGCAGATCGGGCTGGACTTCGCCCACGCGCTGCGCAGCATCGTCCGCCAGGATCCGGACATCATCATGATCGGCGAAATGCGCGACCTGGAAACCGCGCGCATCGCCATCCAGTCCGCGCTCACGGGCCACCTGGTGCTCAGCACGCTGCACACCAACAACGCGGCCGGCGGCATCACCCGCATGCTGGACATGGGGGTGGAGGACTACCTGATGACCTCCACCATCAACGGCATCCTGGCCCAGCGCCTGGTGCGCCGGCTCGAGCCCACGCACGCGGAGAAGTACGCCGCCTCGCCCGAGGAAATCGAGAAGTTCGGGCTTCGCCGCTTCCAGCCGCAGGGCGAGATCTTCCTGTACCGCCCGCGCGGCTCGGCCATCGCGCCGACCGGCTACCTGGGCCGCACCACCATCGTCGAGTTCCTGGTGATGAACGACGAGATACGCCGCGCCATCATGCGCCACGCCGGCATGGGCGAGATCGAACAGCTCGCGCGCGACGCCGGCATGCAGACCATGTACGAGGACGGCATCGCCAAGGCGCTGGCCGGCGAGACGACGATCGAGGAAGTGCTGCGCGTCACCGAGGAGGGTTGAGCCATGGCGAAGGACTGGGTGCGGATCTGCCTGTTCGCGGCGGCGCTGGTGCTGCTGCCCGTCGCCGCGAAGGACAAGCCGGCGCGCACGCTGGCCCGCGCCGAACTGCCGCCGGGCTTCGCCATCGGCAGCGGTTCTCCGGCCTTGGCCCTGCAGGTGGACGTCGTCGGCGGCAAAGTGGTGTCCTGGGCGCCGGCGCAGGCGGGCGCGGGCAACCTGCGCGGGACCCGCAGCGGCGACGCCGGCCAGACCACGCTGATGGTCTCCAGCACGTTGCCGGATGCGATCAAGTTCGACCTCTACGTCTCCACCGATGGCGAACGTTTCGAATACGCCAGCACCTGCGGCGTGACGCCGGGCGTGTCCTCGTTCGAGATGTGGGAACGGCCGATCACGCTGTTCGCGATGGGCAATCCGCGGGTGCTGCCGAAAGGGCGCATGGACTGCGACTGAGCCGCGGATATCCCGCAAGGAAAGGGCCCGGTATCGCCGGGCCCTTCTTCTTTGCGCGACCGTGGTTTACAGGTCGATACCGAAGCCCACGCCGGCCGACTTCTCGTCGCCGCTGAACGCGCCACCGATGCTGAAGGACGCGCGGTCGCCGATCGGCTTGGAGTAACCCACCGACAGCGCGTTCTCGCCGTTCTGCCAGCCGGCACCCACGGCGACCCGTCCGCGCGTGCTGCGGCTGCCGGCGGCATTGATGGCCATGTTCAACATCGCCGAACTCATGGCACCCATCCTGTCCAGTCGGCGGTCCTGCTCCGAGAACCGGCGGTTGACGTCACCCCGGAAGGCGTTGAAGTCGTCCTCCAGCGCCTTGACCTGGAAGTCGGCGTAAGCCTTGGCACTGGCCAGCGTGCTCGCCGAGGACTGGTCGGTGTAGGACTGTGCGCTGCTGAGCGTGTTGGCGTCGCCCGCATCGGCGTAGGATGCGGCCGCGGCCGGCACGTCCGCTGCCGCGGTGGCGTCGGTCGGTGCCGCGACCGCAGGCTGGCCGCTGGCCACGGCGCCGCTGCTGGCGACATCCGTCGTCGTCGCCGTCCCCCGTGTCGGCGTCGCAGCGGCAGCGCCGGTGCCCGGCGCGGACGCCGTCTCGCCGGCGACCTGACCCTGGCTGGCCTGCGTGGGCGGTGCGGCGCTGCTCGATCCGCTGTACATGCCATACAGCTCGTTGAGCTTGGCGTCGACAGCGGTGAACGCCGCGCCCACGTTGTTGTACGACGTGCCCTGGATCGTGTAGCTCGGCGCGATGAACACGCCGCCGGAGAACCCCGCGCCGCCGCCGAGCGCACTGGCCACGAAGCTCAGTTGCGACAGGTTCACCGCGTCGGTGGCCTGGGTGCCAGCCGCGACGTTGGTGACCTGGCGCTCGCTGCCCGCGCTGCCGACGGAGACGGTGTCTTCGCGGTCCGCGACGGAATCGCCACCGATCGCCACGCTGTTGTCTGCTTCGGCGCTTGCCAGGTTGCCCACCGCCACCGAATTGACGCCCTGCGCGTAGGCGCCGCCGCCCACGGCGACCGAGTAGTCGCCGGACGCCTCGGTCGGAAGGAAGCCGAAGAACGCGCCGCCGACCGCCACGCTGTTGTCGCCGCTGGCGATGGCGTTCGAACCCAGCGCGGTGCTGTCGTAGTTGCTCGCGACGGCACCGAAGCCCAGGGCGGTCGCGCTTTCCTGCGACGCTTCCGCACCGTAGCCGAACGCCGAGGCGGCGAAGGCGGATGCGCTGCTGTAGCTGCCGATCGCCGCCGATCCATCGCCCGACGCATCGCTGCGGAAACCGGCCGCCGTCGCCTGCAATCCCGACGCCGAACTCTCCGTGCCGTTGGCGGTGGCATAGGCGCCGGACGCAGAGGCCCCCGCGCCGGTGGCGGTGGCGCCGCTGTCGCTGGCGACGGCGCCTGCCCCCAGCGCGGTGGCGTCGTCGGCCGTCGCCTCCGTGCCGGCGTAGACCGGATTGCCGTCTTCATCGAGCAGCGGGTCGCCGTTCTCGTCGAACAGCGGGCGCTGCCCGCCGAGCGCGACGGCACCTGCGCCTGTCGCCTGCGCGCCTGCGCCGCTGGCGACACTGTTCTCGCCGGTCGCGGTGGCGTTGAAGCCGGTAGCCGTCGCGCCGTTGGCGATGGCGAAGGCACCGGACCCCATCGCCGTCGCACCGACGCCCTCCGCCAGGGCCGCCGAGCCGGAGGCGGTCGCGTAGTCGCCGGCCGCGGTGGCGTCGTCGCTGCCGTCGCCGGCACCGTTCGCCTTGAAGTAGCGCGTGGCGTTTTCCGACGCTTCGGCCAGCGCGTTCAACTGGTCGAGGTTCACCGCATCCGTGCCTTCCGTGCCTGCGGCCACGTTGGTGATCTGGCGTTCGGCACCCACGTCACCCACCGAGACGGTGTCGTCGCGGTCGTTCCACGAGTTGGCGCCGATCGCGACGCTGTTCGTCGCCCCCGCCACGGCGTTCACGCCCACGGCCACGCTCTCTTCGCCATCCGCGTAGCTGTTGTGGCCGAGCGCAGTGCTGTACTCGCCGGTGGCCCAGGCCCCGTTGCCGAAGGCCGAGCTGCCGGTGCCACTGGCACGTGTGTTGATGAGGCCGAAGAAGGTGGTGCCGCCCACCGCGGTGCTTTCATCGCCGCCGGCGGCGGCCCCTTCGCCGACCGCCGTCGCGCCGCTGCCGCCTGCATCGGCACCGTAGCCGAACGCCGAGGCGAAATCCCCGCCCGCGCTGCTGTAGCCGCCGACCGTGGTCGAGGCCAGTCCGCCCGCACTGCTGCGAAAGCCGACCGCCGTGGACTGCGTTTCCGCTGCCGAGGCTTCGGTGCCCAGGGCGGTGACGTAGGCACCGGACGCATTCGCACCCGCACCCACGGCGCTCGCGCCGACTTCGCCCGCGACGGCGCCCGCGCCCAGGGCCGTGGCATCGTCCGCCGTGGCTTCCGTGCTCGCGTAGACGGGATTGCCGTCCTCATCGAGCACGGGATCGCCGTTCTCGTCGAACAGCTGGCGCTGGCCGCCCAGCGCGATCGCGCCGGCACCGTTGGCCTGCGCACCCGCACCGTTGGCCACGCTGTTGCGGCCGGTGGCGGAGGCGTTGAAGCCGGTCGCGGTGGCGCCGTCGGCGATCGCGAACGCACCGGAACCGGTCGCCGTCGCACCCACGCCCTCCGCCAGCGCGGCGGAGCCGGAGGCAGTGGCGTAGTCGCCATTCGCAGTGGCGTCATCGCTGCCGTCGTTCGCCCCGTTCGCCTTGAAGTAGCGCGTGGCGTTTTCCGAGGCTTCGGCTACCGCGTTCAACTGATCCAGGCTCACCGCATCGGTGCGTTCGGTGCCGGCGGCGACGTTGGTGATCTGGCGTTCGCTGCCCACATCGCCGACCGAGACGGTGTTGTCGCGGTCCGCGGTCGAGTTGGCGCCCAGCGCCACGCTGTTGTCGCCCAGGGCCGTGCTGTAGAAGCCGACCGCGGTGCTGTTGTCGCCACTGGCCCAGGATTCCGCACCCAGTGCGGTGGCGTAGTCGCCCGGCGCGTAGGCAAAGAAGCCGGCGGCCGTGCTTTCCAGACCCGACGCTTCGGCCAGGCTGCCGGCTGCCAGACTGTAGTCGCCCGCCGCAATGGCGCCGCTGCCGAAGGCCGCCGCGCTGAAGCCGCTGGCCTGCGTGTAGACCAGCAGGCCGAAGCCAGGGATCAGGTCCGCCGGGCCGCCGACGGCGACGCTGTAGTCGCCGGTGGCCCCGCTGGCATGGCCGAAGCTGGACGCATACGATCCCGTCGCCGTGCTGCCATAGCCGAACGCGGAACTCGCTTCGCCGCTGGCTTCGCTGAGCACGCCGAACGACGCACTGCCCAGCCCCGACGCCAGGCTGCCGGAACCCACGGCCGTGGCCCCGAGGCCCGAAGCGACGGTGTTGACGGTGATCGGATTGCCGTCGGCATCGAAGCCGTCCACCTGCCCGCCGATGGCGATGCTGGAGTCGCCGCTGGCCTCGGCGCTGCTGCCGGTGGCGACGCTGTTGCTGCCGGTGGCCGTCGCGGAGAAGCCGGTGGCGGTCGCGCCGTCGCCCAATGCGAAGGCAGCGGAGCCGGTCGCGGTCGCGCCGACACCTTCGGCCAAGGCGGCCGAACCGGACGCGGTCGCGTAGTCGCCGGTGGCTGTGGCGTCGTCCGTGCCATCGGCGGCCCCATTGGCCTTGAAGTAGCGCGTGGCGTTCTCCGAGGCTTCGGCCACCGCGTTCAACTGGTCCACGTTCACCGCATCGGTGCCTTCGGTGCCGGCCGCGACGTTGGTGATCTGGCGTTCGCTACCGGCGCTGCCGACCGACACGGTGTCTTCGCGATCGGCGACCGAGTCGCCGCCGATGGCCACGCTGTTGTCGGCTTCGGCCGTGGCCAGATTGCCCAGCGCCACCGAATTGAAGCCCGGCGTGTAGGCACCACCACCGACCGCGACCGAGTAGTCGCCGGAGGCCTCGGTCGGGATGAAGCCGAAGAACGCGCCGCCGACGGCCACGCTGTTGTCGCCGCTGGCGACGGCGTTCGAACCCAGGGCGGTGGAATCGAAGTTGCTCGCCACCGCTCCGAAGCCCAGTGCCGTGGCGCTGTTGCCACTGGCTTCGGCGCCATAGCCGAACGCGGAGGCGCCGAAGTTGGAGGCACTGCTGTAGCCGCCGACGGCGGTGGCGGCGTCATCCGATGCGCCGCTGCGGAAGCCGACGGCCGTGGCCTGCGTGCCGGACGCGGTGGCTTCCGTACCGAGCGCGGACGCGTACGCACCCGACGCATTCGCGCCTGCGCCCGCGGCTGTCGCGCCGACCTCGCTGGCAACGGCGCCTGCGCCGAGGGCGGTGGCATCGTCCGCTGCGGCTTCGGTGCTGGCATAGACCGGGTTGCCGTCCTCATCGAGCACCGGGTCACCGTTCTCGTCGAACAGCTGGCGCTGCCCGCCAACCGCAATCGAACCAGCACCCGTCGCTTGCGCACCGGCGCCATTGGCAACGCTGTTCTCGCCGGTGGCCGTGGCGCTGAAGCCGGTCGCCGTCGCACTGTTCGCCAACGCAAAGGCGCCGGAGCCGGTCGCGGTCGCGCCGACGCCCTCGGCCAGCGCGGCCGAGCCGGATGCGGTGGCGTAGTCGCCGGTGGCGGTGGCGTCATCGGTGCCGTCGTTCGCACCGTTCGCCTTGAAGTAGCGCGTGGCGTTCTCCGAAGCTTCGGCCACCGCATTCAACTGATCCAGGTTCACCGCATCGGTGCCTTCGGTACCGGCGGCGACATTGGTGATCTGACGCTCGCTGCCGGCGCTGCCGACCGAGACGCTGTCCTCGCGGTCGGCAACGGAATCGCCGCCGAGCGCGATGCTGTTGTCGGCGGTCGCCGAAGCCAGGTTGCCGATGGCGGTCGCATTCGTGCCCGGCGCCCATGCGCCACCGCCGACCGCGGTCGGGGCTGTCTCTTTTTCACATCTTTCCCTCCCGACGTTCCTTCGCTCGTATAGGTCAGGCGTCGTCCGCTGCTACATGCAAACATCAATGACATCACAGTATTGAAGCGGGCAGTTGACATGTTGCAGCTTATGATCGTACGAA
>NZ_PDWV01000045.1 GCF_010093385.1 Pseudoxanthomonas mexicana | reverse complement strand
GCTCGATCACCTGCTTCACCGCTTCGGCCCGGAACTCATCTGTGTACTGCTTGCTGTTGCCCATAAACACCTCGGTCATTGCCATCAATTATGGCAACCGGATGTCTACGAAAGGCTGGCCGGTCCACACGTCGGGCAGCCTCCGCTGCAAAGTATCGGGGCAGTCGCCGTTCGGGATAAGGACGGCAAAGAGATTAGGCTCATCAAGTAGGCGTGCCCTGGGCCTAACAAATCATTCAAGCCGAACCCGCTTCGCGGGTCGGCTTAATTCTGGTGTTAGGTGGCTGCAATGACATCCCGTGAAGTGCACATACTCTCGTACTTCTCGCTGCCGACTGATCTGGCTGCGTCTTTACAGAGTTGGCCTGAGTTTCAGGGCGGCAACGAGTATCACGTTGATCTATCGGACTCACGTGAGAAGGTAGCTGTCCGTCTCATCGAGCTAAATGACGAGTCACCGTACGTTTCGGTAGCCGGGCAAGGTAGCGGACGACTCTTCGATCAGGTTCTTGGCTTTGTCATTCACTCGTTGGCAGCTCATAGTGACAATCTGATGGTGGACCGTGTCAGCTAGCACGCCACCTAACAATTCATTCAAGCCGAACCCGCTTCGCGGGTCGGCTTAATTCCGGTGTTAGCGCCCATGATGGTTTCATACATGTTGGCCGCAATCTTCTCCGCCTCTACCGGCCAAGAGATGAGTCCGGACGTCTGTGTTCCACCCCCTTGGCCCCCGCGCTTCGAGATCAACCGGTCGGTTACATTTGACGACTTGCAGGAGCTTTACCTGCATGAGGTTCCGGCCGCGCTTATGCCGGAGCAGGCAATCCTGAAGGCAGAGTCGGTTGCACGCGATTCCGGCGATAACGACTGGGCGGCACAAGCTGGCGCAATTGGGGTGGCGGTCTATCAAACCCAGAGCCAAAAACTCGAGGCGCACTGCGGGCCACGTCTAGCCAACCAGCATGGAGCCGCTGGGCTTATCGAGCAGGCCTACGCTAGAGTTCTTGCCCACACCAATCTTCGACATGACTCCGCTGCGGCCGCTAAACTCCTGCCAGAAGCGTTCTCCGTCAACCTGACGTCCCGGGTAGCGATTGTTGGACTATCAGTGCACTGTTCTGAGTCGACTCCAGCTCTGGCTTCATTTCTTGCCCGCGCGTCCATCCCTTGCGGACAATCGCCAAGATCGCGGGATGGGCGCTAACAATTCATTCAAGCCGAACCCGCTTCGCGGGTCGGCTTAATTCTGGTGTTATGCCGCATGTCAAATAACCCATACCGAGCGCCAAGCTCATCGTTTCCCCAGAGCACGCTGATTCAGCGCAACCACACGCGCTCGCTTTGGATGGGCGCTGTCCTTGCCCCACTGGCGACACCCATCGCAGCCGTTCCTTTAGCTGTATTCCTTGATCCGCCCCCCTACAGTGGCTTCATCGATGCGTTGATCTTTTCCCCGTTTGTCGCCATTGCTTCGATCATATGGGGGTATCTAGGCACTATTTCTATTGGCCTACCTACAGCTCTGCTTCTGCAGAGGTTGGGGCATCTTTCTGCATTGCTGCTCTGTACTGCGTCGCTACCACTGGGCGTGGCATTCTGGCTAATCCTGCGCTGGTTCTCGCCGGATCCATTTCAGTTGCGGCAAAGTCTTGCGGAGGCTTTCGTCTTCGCTGGAACCTCACTTACCGTGGCAGTTGCGTTCTGTCTTGCTAGCGGCATAACAATTCGTTCAAGCCGAACCCCAATCGCTACGCGTTTGGGGTCGGCTTAACTCAGGTGTTAGGCATCTCAATGAACCTTGTTCGCAGCGTTGTAGAAAAGCACACCAGCTCCCTGTCGCTGATGGAGCGCGTGTATTCGGAGGAGCTTCCAAATCCCGGCGGCATCGCCAAGGAGCTTGGACCTAACGGTGTCGCCGAACTCTTCAGCGAGATAGCTGAGATTTCCAATGAGCGTGACCGCTTAGACCGAGAAGGAGGGGTGAATTGCGATGACCTGGATGACTTCTGGCGCGCCATGACCCGCTTAGGCAGCGTCATCCCCTATCAAGCGAGGCTTTATCCCGCTCAGGTACTGGAGGGCCTGAGCCATGAGAATCGCTCCGTGCGGTTCTATGTCGCACATAGCCTCAGCAGAGTTCCTTTTCGCAAGGCACTCCCCAAGCTGCAAAAGGCGCTCTCCATGGAGTCGGACTCGCTCACTCGTCGCGTGCTCACAGAGGCAGTTACTGCTTGCTCTTCAATCATGGCGTGCTTGCGTGAGATAGTGGCAGAAAACCGGCGTTTGCCCGTTGTGTGGCGAGATGCCTAACAATTCATTCAAGCCGAAGCCGCTTCGCGGCTCGGCTTAATTCAGGTGTTAGGTGCCATGGTGAGAATCGTCGTAGCCGCACTTCTACTTTTGCCGGGTCTCGCGCTTGGGCAGAACTGCTCCTGCAACCCTGTCGAGTCCAAGGCTCAATGGACCCGGGGGCTATTTCAAAGCTCCACTTACGTCTTTTACGGCCGCGTCGACTCTGTTGCGCCGCCAATTCCTGGTTCCAACGAAACGCGGGATCAACCCACTGTCACCCCGCTTCGTCATTTCAAGGGCGCTTTCCCAGGAGGCGAGCTTCGCGGACCGGAGTGCGGAGCATCTGTGCTCCCCGGGGAGACCGCAGTGTTCTTCGTTGACGGCTACAACCGCATCAGGTCATGCTCAATTGGCGTAAGCGGCATCAATCCACAAGAGATTCAGTCGGGTGTCTTCCAGCTCTCGCGGCATGGCACCTAACAATTCATTCAAGCCGAACCCGCTTCGCGGGTCGGCTTAATTCTGGTGTTAGGGGGCTTGGAAAGCGCCATGCATCTGCAGGTCGCAAGCTGGCAGATTGAGTGCGATGCGGAGGCCACTCGGGCGGCCTACTCAGGGCTACCTCTCGGTACTGATTGCCCTTGCGATCAATGTCGCAACTTCCACGCTGTGGCGAGCCGGACCTTTCCATCCGAGTTCATTCGGCTCGCCAAGTCCATTGGCATTGACCTATCCAAGCCGGCCGAGCTGTGTCATTGGTGTCGAGAGCCTTCCGGCCTCTATCTAACAGGCGGCTGGTTCCATTTTGTTGGGCGCATTGTTTCTGGCGCCGACGCGCTGCCGCACTTGGATGGCACTGGCACTATCCAGTACCAACCTCTGGCACCTGGCATTGAGGTCGCCCTGACACACCGCACTGGCTTAGTGCCTGATACATTCGCCGGGCTTGCCGTTTGCCAGCTTGAGTTCCAGACTCGTGTGCCATGGGTGCTGGCAGATGTTGAGCCCGCCCCCTAACAATTCATTCAAGCCGACGCCGCTTCGCGGCGCGGCTTAACTCAGGTGTTATACGTGGGTGGGTGTGTTGGTGTTGTCGGCTTCGGTTGCCAGTCGATCGTGCGGCAGCCGCGGCTTCGGTGCTGATCGATTGTTGATACAAGGCAACAGGCGCGTCCTTCTGGCTTCGCTTCACTCGGCTTCGGGTACATCGCTCTCGCGCCGCACGGCTTCCGGATGACCTTCCGGCTTGCGGACCGGCGTCGCGGTCGGCTTCGGTCTTTACGGGCCCCACCCTGCTACGGGCTGGCGGCGAATGATTTCCTGCTCCCGGATGTTCCGGACCCGTTGCAGGTTGCTGGCTTCGGGCTTACCTTGGCGCATAACAGTTCATTCAAGCCGAACCCGCTTCGCGGGTCGGCTTAATTCAGGTGTTAGGCCTCATGTTCAAAGAACTTGAGCAACTAGATACAAACCTCCGCAGGGCTGGCTACACCCTACTGGTGGTTGTCTTTGGCGGCGCATTCCTCGCATTGCTGCTGTACCAGCTCAACTTAGCGCCTCTTGCCATAGTCTTTGTCTGGATTGTCAACCTTCCGGCGGCATGGTTCTTGTCGCAAGCAGCAAAGCTTCAAGGCCGCAGCGCCTGGTTTACCGGAATCTCTTCGATAGTTCCCGCAGCTGCGTTGATCGAGTTTTTCATTTTATGCCCCGGTTCACCGCGCACCAAACAGGCTTCATCCCAATGAGGCCTAACAATTCATTCAAGCCGAACCCGCTTCGCGGGTCGGCTTAATTCTGGTGTTAGGCCTCATATGAGCCATTCCCACTCATTTCACTCTTGGCCATTCGATCTGCCAGTTGAGACTGGAGTATTCACTACTCGCCAAGTTATGGACGGGCTTGAGCCGATCCGCGAGGTCTATCATGATCCTGACGGCGATTGGCAATTCTTGTGTGGCACCACGCTCGACACGGCAGATCTCAAGTTGGTATGCCTCGGTTGCATGGTGGAGCGAGACCTCACAATCGGTAAGCTGGCGGAAATGCCGCCCAGCTGGTGTGCTACAAGGCGGGCCGCTGGTGACGAGTGGATTCAAGAACCGTATGAGCCACGCGCAGATGAGGCCTAACAATTCATTCAAGCCGAACCCGCTTCGCGGGTCGGCTTAATTCCGGTGTTAGGCGGTCGGGAGAAGCTCATGGCGACTTGGGTTATTGTCTCAATAGCTTTATTGGTCGGCCTCAATATCCTCGCAAGTTTTGCCTTGCTCAGATCCCACTCTTTCAGCCGCACTCAACGCTTGGTCCAGTTGCTCCTAATCTGGCTGGTACCAATTGTTGGAGCGACCATTTCCCTCACCTTCATAGCATCTGATTTCCAGCCGCACCTTGGCTCGTCCACTACAGAGTCTTCAAACCATGCAGGTGCCGAAACCTACTTGGCTCAGGGTCCAAGCCCTTGTGGCTGCTCGACGGATAGTGGTGGACATGACTGACCGGCCGCCTAACAATTCATTCAAGCCGAACCCGCTTCGCGGGTCGGCTTAATTCCGGTGTTAGGGGCCGCTAGTGAGATCATCGCTCTCAGAGATTCTTCTTCTAAGCACTCCACTACTTCTTAGCGGCTGCTGCTATTTTGCGCCATGCCACCGCGGCACATACATGGCTGGGGCAGTGACTGATGCGATGTCACATCGACCTATCCAAAACGCCGCCGTCCGCCTGTACCACTACGAGACTCGCACGGCGCAATCCGGTTGCTTCTCGCTGGGCGGCGCTGATGCACTCCCATTTGAGCTTTCCGTCTCGGCCCCAGGCTACAAGCCAATGGTCGCTGACGCTTTTCCCGGCTCATACCACGCAGTGGTGACACTCGTGCCGGATGGCAGCTCCGGCGAGAGCTCTTCAAAGATCAGCGAGATTCCTCAAGACCGATATGCCGAGCTTTCACGGAGCTGCCCCTAACAACTCGTTCAAGCCGAACCCGCATCGTGGCGGCGCCCGCGTGCCTACGCTACGCTAGCACGCAATCGCCGCCCCGCTACGGGTCGGCTTAACTCAGGCGTTAGGCCCCGTGAAAGTCTCTCCATTCACCCAGGTTGGCAGTATCACCTTCGGCATTGATCCTGGCGCCCTAGTCGGGCTCATCGGCCAGCCACGCTCCGAGCGCGTTAACCGTGTCGGTCAGATGGAGTTTGATTACGGCTCTACCGTTTATCGCTTCGACGCAACCTCGACGCTTGTTGAAATCACCGCAGACGCTCCCACTTTGGACCTAGACGGCCACCTTGTTCCTTTTTCCCATCTTCCCAGTTACCTCCAAGAGCACGACCAATCAGCCTTTGAGAGGCTGGGGTTATTGGTTAGCCCTCGATTTGGTATTGCAGTTGACACACACTTCCCGTCTTGGGTAACGGTATTCCCAGAGCAATCTCTCGATATCTGGCGGGCTATCGGAGACAACAATGCCGGGGCCTAACAATTCATTCAAGCCGAACCCGCTTCGCGGGTCGGCTTAATTCCGGTGTTAGGCCTCAGAGAGCCATGAGCGTAACCCATCGATTCATTGCTGACCCCGCTGAGCCATCGGAGGTGATGGCTTGGTTCAGGTCATTGAGCACTCCGGTCACGGAGGTGCAAGCCGAGTATGGCCATGCCCTCTATTTCAGAGACTTCGGCCCTCTTTCCTACCTTCCGGATGGCGGCATCGATGCGGACACATCGCCGGTAGTATCGGTTGTCCTACCTCAGGTTCGTCGAGGCTCTCTATGGACAATTGGCGAGGTCCATTTCCGTGCCACGCCATTGCGCAAACGATTTCCCTTGCTGCACAAGGTCAACAGCGCTTTCTCAAAATGGCTATCCACCCTGGAGTGTGTTTACTCCAATCAGCGTTCAGAAAACCCCTACTCCTATTACCTTGAGGGCTCGGCAAAGAACCAAGACGCAGCTATCTTCGCCTTTCACTCGGGGCTTGAGGCACTCAAAAGAGAGCGATACTTCGTCGGCCACATGGACAACCCGCACCGACTACATGCCATTTGCAGAATGCTGCAGCTACGTGGGGTTGACTGTGCTGAGGCCTGACAATTCATTCAAGCCGAACCCGCTTCACAGGTCGGCTTAATTCTGGTGTTATGCGTGGGCAGGTGTATTGGTGTTGTCGGCCTCGGTAATGCATCGACTTCCGCAGCATCGCTGGCTTCGGCGTTGATCGGTCGCTGACGCAGCCGGACTGGTCTCATAACCCCGCTTCGCTTCAATCGGCTTCGGACGCATCTCGTTCGCGCCGCCCGGCAAAGGATGGCTCATGGCTTACGGATTGGCGGCACTCTCGGCTTCGGTCGTTGCTGGCCTCGACGTGCTCCGTGCTGACGGACCGTTTCTCCGTGCTCCCGGGTATCGCGTGACCGTTGCGGGCCGCTGGCTTCGGGTTTACCTTGGCGCGCATAACAGTTCGTTCAAGCCAAACCCGCTTCGCGGGTCGGCTTAACTCAGGTGTTAGACGTGTCAGGACAGTGCATCGCAGATGGAGATAGAAGGCATGGAGAATCGTGAGCAAGACAGACCCGTTTATGTGACGTTTGCGCCACCACCATCGGGCGAAGACGCTGGCCTCATCGCATTCTTCTGGGATTTCATCAAACTATTTGGTCGCATAGCACAAAAGCTCAATCCAATCATATCCATCGCCGGGTTCTTTGTTGCCTCGCTTGTCGCCCACCACTACGGCCTAGGGCTATGGTCAATGGCAATTGGCTTGGCAGTTGCAGTTCCCGCATGGTTTATCGGTGGCGGCGCCATATACTGGTCGATATTCACGTGCATTTCCATAATGGTTGTTGGCGCGGCCGGCTACTTGCTGTTTAGCTTTTTCATGCATCTTGCAAGCTAGTTCACGTGTGACACGTCTAACAATTCATTCAAGCCGAACCCGCTTCGCGGGTCGGCTTAATTCAAGTGTTAGAGCGCACCCACAGTGTTTCGTAAACGGATCCTATACATCCAAGTGTTCCAAGACCACTTCATGGGCCGTGTGGTCGGTGAGGACAAAAGATCACGACGTGACTGCCACGCCCTCGACAACTCACGTGGAGATCCGGACTTCATTAGGGTTCGCGAAACGCTGACGTCTTTGGTCAAAGAGCTTGCGCCGGGCTTTTCGCTACGCAAGCCGGTGGCGCTGATGCATTTCATTCCAGAGCACTATCAGCCAACGCAGCATCAGCTTGAGCAGTTCAAGCGCACTGCGGAGCGTTCCGGGGTATCGTTCTGCTGGCTCTCCAAGTGGGAGACAGCTAACACTGACAGGGAGCTTGCCAATGTCTTCCGTGCGCTCTAACAATTCATTCAAGCCGAACCCGCTTCGCGGGTCGGCTTAATTCCGGTGTTAGGCACGGGGAGAAGCATCAACGCAATCGGCCGAAGAACGCGGGCGTCTTTACTTGCTCGCTTTCATAGCCATCTTGGTAATTGGCGACCTGCTTCTCAAAGGGCTGCTTCTCGCTGCTGGAAGCCTCCGGTGGAGCCAAGCGGGCGGCACCGTCGTGACCCTTCTGACCTGCTGGTTCCTTTGGCGCGGTTTTAGCTTTGCCTACTGGTTTCTGGTTGTCTGCGCTGCCTTGGCTATCGCTTTCTCTTTCTTCGCTGCAGCAAAGATTCCGGTAGCTATTGCAGCCGCCATTGGCATCTTAATGGCATTCCTACTACTTCTGCTCTTAGCACCGGCTACACGCAGCTTCCTGTCATCGCGGCGTGCAGCCCGTGCCTAACAATTCATTCAAGCCGAACCCGCTTCGCGGGTCGGCTTAATTCAAGCGTTAGGTGCCATGAAGATTCTTATCGCACTGATAGCTGCCTTTCTTGCGAGTCCCGCGCTTGCTGATACTCCGCTACCTCCACCTGAAAAGCTCACAGCTTGCTCGCCGGCTCGGAAGCTCTGCGCCACTTCCGACCCTGTCACGAACGTGACGCTCGTATCGCCTCAGCCCCCTGGCCAAGCCTCCTGGCAGATTCCCGGATGGCACCGCTGGCTATTCCCCTCAGACGATGGAGAATCAGTGGTAGTTGGCTACGGTGGAATGAACCTCGTGCCAGTGGACGTAACGCTAAGCCAGCCCGTTCTGCTCTTCTACAACAGCGGTCGGCTCGTCCGTACTATCAAGCTTGACCAGCTCTATGAGCGCAAGTCGCAACTCCAGCGCACCGTGTCTCACTTTGCTTGGGTGTATAGCATCGGCTTCAATAGCTCAAACCAATTCGTGGTTGAGCTAGTTAACGGAGAAAAGGTGGCGTTTGCTCCTAGTACGGGTGCCCGTGAACCAATTCAACCAGATGGCACCTAACAATTCATTCAAGCCGACGCCGCTTCGCGGCGCGGCTCAATTCAGGCGTTAGGTGCCGTGGAGAATTTCATGCCATTCGGAAAAACAGTCCGTATCTTTCTGCCCGATGGAGCAGTGACGGGAATACGCCATGCAGAGATATCAAACAGGACCGGCCAAGCTCTCGCCTGCCCACGCAACAGACTCGATGGGCTAAAGGAATGGCCGGAAGCTGCTAAACCCGGTGTTTACATCCTCTTCGAGGCGCGTCTCGGCGACTCAAAACCTAAGGCATATATCGGAGAGTCTGAGAACGTAGCTGATCGTCTGCTTACGCATGACCGCAAGAAAGAGTTCTGGAACGAAGCGGTGATCGTTACGAACAAGGACGACAATTTGACCAAATCACATGTCAAGTATTTGGAATCCCGAATTGAAGCTCTGGCGTCTGTCGCCGATCGCTACGAGCTAGAGAATGGCACCACGCCAACGTTATCCAGCCTCTCGAGGTCTGAGCGCGATGCAATGGAAGAGCTGCTGGAGGACATTCGCCTCTTCCTAGGCACGCTTGGATACCCCATCCTTGAGCCACTCCTGAGATCAGCGGCAGTTGCGGCTCCGGCAGGGCCGGCGGTACCACCGACTAGCACCACCGAAGAGTTGACCTTTACAGTTCACGGGTTCCTCGCGAAGGGCGTACAGACAGATGAAGGATTCGTCCTGAAGAAGGGATCGACAGCGTCAAAGACAAACTCCGACAGTCTTAGCAACAAACTTGCCAAGCTAAAGGAGCAATTAGTAGTTGATGGTCGTTTTGCAGTTGAGGAGAACTGCCTGAGGCTCACGGAGGACATCCTGATGAGCTCTTCAAGTTATGCGGCAGCGCTGATCGCAGGTACTTCGAGGAGTGGCCCACAAAGCTGGTTCGCTTCAAACGGCGTGTCATTGAAAGATCTTGAAGAATTGGCGGCAGAGCATGCGGTTCAAGGGAGCGGCGCCTAACAATTCGTTCAAGCCGAGCCCGCTTCGCGGTCTCGGACCGACCGGGTCCGCTTCGGGCGGGCCGGCTTAACTCACGCGTTAGGCCTCGGAACTGGCATGCGCATGATTCTGGCATTGACGCTCGCCCTCTCCGGGTGCGCGACTACCGGCGGCCCCTCCTGCACTCCAGGGGCGCCCTGTGATGCAAAGGGCAAACTCACGCTTCTGCCAGGCGAGCCTGCGTGGGCGGCGATTCTTGAGGCTGGACCCAACTGCTACAAGCTGTCCTTGCCGGAAGCATTTTATGATCACGCCAAGAAGTGGAACGGAACGTCCGTCGCCGTTGTGGGGGAAGGCTTTGAGCAATTCGCAGAAGATGACATGCTTTGGTTCGAGTACCGCGGGAGGAGAATGTCCATGGGCGCGTGCGATTACGGCACTGCGATATACGTAACCAAGATCTCTGGCCCTGCTGGCACGCTCCAATGGCAAACACCCGGGTCCGAGCTCTAACCAATCATTCAGGCCGACGTGCCTTCGGCAAGCGGTTTAACTCAGGCGTTTAGCTTCACATGGGCGATCAAAGGGACTTCGACAAACTCTTAACCTATCTTCGGCGCGTGCCTGCCATTTCTCCGTTAGCCATTGGTACCGGAAAGCTTGACGACGGCAACTGGTGGGTCAAGTTCTCGATTGATGTCGTCCACCCTCTTGCTTGGCACGTCGTCCAGGAGTTCGGCTGCGTGCTCAACTATCTGTCCGTCACAGAGCGGCTCCCCACAGTCTTCATGCCGATCTCTACAGCACCGTATCTCAACGGCGACCCCGAGGAGTATCTGTCTTGGGTCATAGAGTCCAAAAGCCCTTCATTCAAACCCGGTACGGTGGCAGACTGGCTCGAAGGCCGCCTTCCACGACCCGTGGATGATCTGTCGCAGTGGGTTTCGGCGTATGACGTCTAACAGATCAGTCAAGCCGAACCGATAGTTCCCAAGGCTTGGTGGAACACCCTGATTCACCTCACGATTCAACCTGCTTCGGGTGCCATGCACGAATGCGGCTCGCGAACGCTCTACCCACTTGGACACGGCCATTCCTCTACTACGTGGGGTGGGTAACGAGAGTGCGGTAGGCCATGCCTGACAGCCCACTCAACCCAAGTCCGCTCCGCCGACCGGCTTGACCCAAGCGCAAGGCCCGTCCATTCCGGAGATCCACGATGGAGATTTCAGCGATCGTCAAGAACGCGGGTAGTGAACACCTGGTTGCGGTGCGCACCGGGAGCGACACGCGACCGCTGTCCATTCCCGCCAAACACGCCGGGCAAGGCTTTGGTGTCAATGGCGGCGAGTTCCTGATGCTCGCCCTGGCCACGTGCTACTGCAACGATCTTTATCGCGAGGCCGCTCGTCACGGCATCACCCTGGACGCGGTGGAGGTGGAAGCCACCGCGCATTTCCCTGGCGTCGGCCTTGCCGCTTCCGATATCCGCTATCGCGCCAGGGTGGCCTCGCCTGCCGACCCCGCCACGATAGCCGCATTGCTTCAGCACACGGATGCCGTTGCGGAAGTGCACAATACCGTCAGGTCGGGCCAGCCCGTGGTCTTGGTCACCGAGTCGCCAATCGAGCCCTGACGGTTCGCCCAAGCCGAACCCGCCTCGGCCTGTTTGGAATCGCCTCGCGCCGGGCTATGCGTTCCCACGGCGCGGCCCGATTCGCGCCGCCCGCGCAAGATCCGCTTCAGTGGAGAAAGAAGTGCTCGAACTGCCCACCCGAGACCCGTGCGACCTGTGCATGATCGCCGCCGAGGAACGATGGAAGATCATTGACGAGAGCGAGCACGCGCTGACGGTGATCAATCCCTGGCAGTTCGAAGTGGGGCAGTGCTGCGTGATCACGCGCCGCCATGTCGCGACGCTGCTGGATCTTTCCGATGCCGAGTGCGCGGCCGTCATGGCCGCCGCGAAACGGATCGCGGAGTCGCAGATCCGCGCCTACCGGCCGCTCGGAATTCTGACGTTTCAGAACAACGGCGTGTACAGCGGGCAGGAAACGCCGCACTTCCATTTCCACGTGGTGCCACGCCAACCGGGCAGTGATTGGGGGATAGGGCCGCCGCAGCTGGCGACCTTCGACGGTGCAGGGCGCATGCAGGGCACCGTGCATGATCCCAGCGACGATGCCGCACGTCGGACGCGCGTGCGCGCATCCCGCGAGCAGCTTGCCGCCGCGGCGGCCCTGCTGCGGTCGCAGCTTCCGGCATAGTCCCCTCGCGCGCTCGCATGCACGCGGCGCGACTCACGAACAGGCCGGCTCGGTCGTCTCATCGTTCACACCGACGCGTGCCCTTGCCTCCACGCCATGCCGTGGTGCGAGGCTTCGCCCTACTCCGCCTCTTCGGGCGGCAACACGATGACGTCCGGGTCCACTGCCAGCCGGCCCGCGGCCAGCACCGCCTGGGTGCGGTTGGTGACGTGCAGCTTGCGCAGGATGGCGGTGACGTGGGCCTTGATGGTGGCTTCGGACACGCCCAGGTCGTAGGCGATCTGCTTGTTGAGGCGGCCGGCGCCCAGCATCTGCAGCACCTTGAACTGCTGCGGGGTGAGATCGCGCAGGCGCTGCGCGGTTTCCTGTTCGTCGCGGCTGGTGGCCGGCGCATTGTGCGCTTCATCGGGCACCCAGCGTTCGCCATCGAGCACGGCGCCGATGGCCTGGCCGATGGTGTCCGAATCGGCCGACTTGGGAATGAAGCCCAGCGCACCGTGGTCCAGCGCGCGCCGCATCACCGCCGGTTCCTCGCGCGCCGACACGATGACCACCGGCAGCTGCGGATGCAGCGCGCGCAGGTGCACCAGCGCGTTGAAGCCGTGCGCGCCGGGCATGTTGAGGTCCATCAGCAGCAGGTCGGCGTCGGGATGGGCATCGACCAGGGTATACAGCGCATCCACGCTGTCGGCCTCATGCAGCTTCACCCCAGGCATCACGCGCTGCACGGCGCCGCGCAGGGCTTCGCGGAACAGCGGGTGGTCGTCGGCGATCAGCAGGGTAGGCATGGGAGCGAGGAGTGAGTGGGGAGGAGTGAGGAGTGAGAGGTGCGGCTTCAGGATAGTCGAACGAAAGTGCTTCTGCTTTTACTCACTTCTCGCTCCTCTTATCTCACTCCTGCTTCACTGCACTTTGCGTTCTGCGACCAGCGACTCGACCACCGACGGATCGGCCAGCGTGGAGGTATCGCCCAGCTGCTCCGGCGCGTTTTCGGCGATCTTGCGCAGGATGCGGCGCATGATCTTGCCCGAGCGCGTCTTCGGCAGGCCGGGCGCCCACTGCAGGTGGTCGGGCGTGGCGATGGGACCGATCTCCTTGCGCACCCAGGCCACCAGTTCCTTCAGCAGCTCGTCGCTCTGCGCCTCGCCCGCCTTCAGGGTGACGTAGGCGTAGATGCCCTGGCCCTTGATGTCGTGCGGGAAGCCGACCACGGCCGCTTCGGCCACCTTCGGATGCGCCACCAGCGCACTCTCCACTTCGGCCGTGCCGATGCGGTGACCCGACACGTTGATGACGTCATCCACGCGGCCGGTGATCCAGTAGTAGCCATCGGCGTCGCGGCGGCAGCCATCGCCGGTGAAGTACGTGCCCGGGTAGGTGCGGAAGTACGTGTCGATGAAGCGCTGGTGGTCGCCGTAGACGGTGCGCATCTGGCCCGGCCAGGAATCCAGCAGCACCAGGTTGCCTTCGGTGGCGCCTTCCAGCTGCTCGCCGTTGGCGTCCACCAGCGCGGGACGCACGCCGAAGAACGGCAGCGTGGCCGATCCGGGCTTCAGGTCGATGGCGCCGGCCAGCGGGGTGATGAGGATGCCGCCGGTTTCGGTCTGCCACCACGTGTCGACGATGGGGCAGCGCGCGTCACCGACCACGTCGTAATACCAGCGCCAGGCCTCGGGGTTGATCGGCTCGCCCACGCTGCCCAGCAGGCGCAGCGAGGCGCGCGAGGTCTTCTTCACCGGCGCTTCTCCCTCACGCATCAGCGCGCGGATGGCGGTGGGCGCGGTGTAGAAGATGGTGACCTGGTGCTTGTCGATGACTTCCCAGAAGCGCGACACGCTGGGGTAGTTGGGCACGCCTTCGAACATCACCGAGGTGGCGCCGTTGGCCAGCGGGCCGTAGACGATGTAGCTGTGGCCGGTGACCCAGCCCACGTCGGCCGTGCACCAGTAGATGTCGTCCTCGCGCAGGTCGAACACCGCCTCGTGCGTGTACGCCGCATACAGCAGGTAGCCGCCGGTGGTGTGCAGCACGCCCTTGGGCTTGCCGGTGGAACCGGAGGTGTAGAGGATGAAGAGCGGGTCCTCGGCGTTCATGCGCTCGGGCTCGCACTCGGCCGGCTGGGCATCGACGACCGCATCGAACCAGCGGTCGCGCGGCATCTGCATGTCCCCTGCACCGCCGGTGTGGCGTACCACCAGGACGGTCTCGACGGAGTTGGTGCCCGGCAGCTTCAGTGCGGCATCCACGTTCGCCTTCAGGGGCACCTTCCTGTCGCCACGCAGGCCTTCATCCGCAGTGATGATCAGCTTGCTGCCGCAGTCGGCCACGCGGTCGGCGATGGAGTTGGGCGCGAAGCCGCCGAACACCACCGAATGGATCGCGCCGATGCGCGCGCAGGCCAGCATCGCCACGGCGGCATCCGGGATCATCGGCAGGTAGATCGTCACGCGGTCGCCCTTCTGCACGCCCAGCGCGCGCAGCGCGTTGGCCAGCCTGCACGTACGTTCGTACAGTTCGCGGTAGGTCACGCCGTAGGACGGCGAGTCCGGGCCATCGGGTTCGAACAGCAGCGCGACCTTGTCGCCGCGCTCGGCCAGCTGGCGGTCCAGGCAGTTCACGCTGGCGTTGAGTTCGCCATCGGCGAACCAGCGGATGTGGAAATCGTCCAGGGCGTAGCTGACGTCCTTGACCTGGGTGGGCTTCCTGAACCACTGCAGGCGTTCGGCCGCCTGGCCCCAGAAGGCGTCGGGATCGTCGATGGACGCCTGGTAGTCGCGGAGGTACTGCTCGCGCGTGATGCGGGCCTTGGCCGCGAATTCCGGCTTGACCGGATACAGATCAGTCATGAGGTCCTCCCGGGACGTTCCTGTGATGCGCCGATTCTGAGGCATGGATGAGAGCCGGGCGAAGCACGGCATGACATGCAGCACAGCGCCGGCGCCACGAGTTTGACGCATACGGTCGTGCGGCATCGCAGCATCCGGCTTAGACAATGGTCGTAAAGCCGAAGGGTGCTGCCTGCGACCGGGCGTCGCACCCCTTATGCAGCAAGGGTTTCTCCGACGGCGCGCCGCGTTACGACTAATGGCGAATAGGCGCCGTCGGCGCACAGGCGCAAGTCTCCGTCAGCCGCGCAACGCGGCCATCAACCTTTCGGGAGGGGTTATGACCCAACGTTCCGCACTCATGGCGCGACGGCCACTGGCCGCTGCGCTCTTCGTCGCCCTGATCGCGCCGGGAATGGCGTTCGCGCAGACTGCCAAGGAGAAGGCGCTGGAGGCCCGCGTGGCCGAACTGGAGCGGCAGGTGCAGCTGCTGCTTTCGTCGCAGCAACAACAGCAGACCCAGATCACCACCACCCAGGAGCAGGTCACGCAGGTGCAGGCCGCGCAGGCCGCCAAGCCGGCCGTGCCCGCGGGCAAGCAGCCGATCCAGGGCACCACCATCATGACCGCCGCCAACCCGGGCACGACGTTCTCGTACGGCGGCTTCATCAAGATGGACGCGATGGCGACCGACACCAGCGATGGCCGCATCGCCGACGGTTCTTCCGGCCGCCTGTTCTACGTGCCCAGCACCATTCCGGTGGCCGGCGCGGGCGCCGACGGCGGCGACCCGTATGCCGACTTCCATGCGCAGTTCTCGCGCTTCTGGCTGAGCGCGGACCACGTGACCGACAGCGGCGACAAGTTCAAGGGCTTCGTGGAGATGGATTTCTTCGGCGGCGGCAGCAATGCGCTGGCCGGCAACGAGACCGCCACCAACACCTACGCCGTCACCCTGCGCCATGCCTACGTCAGCTGGAACAACTGGCTGGCCGGCCAGACCTGGTCCAACTTCATGGACGTGGCCGCGCTGCCGGATGCGGTGGACTTCGTCGGCCCGACCGACGGCACGGTCTTCGTGCGCCAGGCCCAGCTGCGCTACACCCAGGGCCCGTGGTCGTTCTCGGTGGAGAATCCGCAGACCACGGTCACGCCGTACCGCACCGGCACCCGCTTCAACAGCGGCGACAACGCCCTGCCCGACGTCACCGCGCGCTGGCTCACCAAGGGCGACTGGGGCCACTTCACCGTGGCCGGCATGGTGCGCCAGTTCAAGCTGCTGGACGAAACCGACACCGGCGCCTCCGTCAGCGTGTCGGGCAAGTTCAACCTGGGCAAGAGCGACGACATCCGTTATGCGGTGAACGCCGGCCAGGGCATCGGCCGCTACCTGGCCTTCGGCGTGGGCAGCGACGTGGTGACCGAAGCCGATGGCGACATCAGTGCGCTGGACGGCTACGGCGGCTTCGTGGCCTGGCGCCACGTGTTCAGCCCGAAGGTCCGCACCAACCTGATGTACTCGGCCTCGCACTTCGACAACGACGCCGCCATCACCGGCTTCGGCGTCACCGAGCGCACGCAGTCCATGCACGCCAACGTGATCTATTCGCCGTTCCCGAAACTGGACCTGGGCGCCGAACTGATCTACGGCCAGCGTTCGCTCGAGGATGACCGCGAAGGCGACCTGAAGCGCCTGCACACCACCGTCAAGTACACATTCTGAGGGGAATCCGCATGAGCTCCACGACCGTGAAGCATTCCGCCGCAGGCGAGCTGACGAAGGGCCACAAGAAGGTCATCTTCGCCTCCAGCCTGGGCACCGTGTTCGAGTGGTACGACTTCTACCTGTACGGCTCGCTGGCGGCGATCATCGCCAAGCAGTTCTTCAGCGGCGTCAATCCGACCACCGGCATGATCTTCGCGCTGCTGGCGTTCGCGGCGGGCTTCTTCGTCCGTCCGTTCGGTGCGGCGTTCTTCGGCAGCCTGGGCGACCGCATCGGCCGCAAGTACACCTTCCTGGTCACCATCCTGATCATGGGCATCTCGACCTTCCTGGTCGGCGTGCTGCCCAACTACGAAACCATCGGCATGGCGGCGCCCGTCATCCTGATCCTGCTGCGCCTGGCGCAGGGCCTGGCGATGGGCGGCGAGTACGGCGGTGCGGCCACCTACGTGGCGGAACACGCGCCGGACGGCAAGCGCGGCCTGTACACGGCCTTCATCCAGACCACGGCGACGCTGGGCCTGTTCCTGTCGCTGCTGGTGATCCTGGCCTGCCGTCTGTCGCTGGGTACCGAGGCGTTCGAAGCCTGGGGCTGGCGCATCCCGTTCCTGGGCTCGATCATCCTGCTGGGTGTGTCGGTGTGGATCCGCCTGCAGCTGAGCGAGTCGCCGCTGTTCCAGCAGATGAAGTCGGAAGGCAAGGGCTCCAAGACGCCGTTCCGCGACTCGGTGAAGGGCGGCAACCTGAAGCTGATGCTGCTGGTGCTGTTCGGCGCCACCGCCGGCCAGGCCGTGGTGTGGTACGGCGGCCAGTTCTACGCGCTGTTCTTCCTGCAGAGCATGCTGAAGGTGGACCCCCCGGTGTCCTACCTGCTGATCGCCGCTTCGCTGGCCCTGGCCACGCCGTTCTTCCTGTTCTTCGGCTGGCTGTCGGACCGCATCGGCCGCAAGAAGATCATCATGGCGGGCTGCCTGCTGGCGGCGGTCACCTACATGCCGATCTTCAAGGGCATCACCCACTCCGCCAATCCGGCCATCGAGGAGGCGCGCGCCACATCGCCCGCCGTCGTGATCGCCGATCCGGCCACCTGCAGCTTTCAGTTCGATCCGGTGGGCATCCGCAAGTTCACCAGCTCGTGCGACGTGGCCACCGCCGCACTGACCCGCGCGGGCGTGCCGCACTCGATCCAGGCCGGTCCGGTCGGCAGCGTCGCGCAGGTCCAGGTGGGCGGCGCTACGGTGACCTCGTACGAAGCCGCCGGCCTGTCCAAGGAAGACGCCAAGGCACAGGGCGACACCTTCGGCGCGGCGCTGAAGGGTGCGCTGACCAGCGCCGGCTATCCGGAAAAGGCGGATACCGCGCGCATCAACATCCCGATGACCCTGTTCCTGCTGTGGGTGCTGGTGATCTACGTGACCATGGTCTACGGCCCGATCGCCGCGTACCTGGTGGAACTGTTCCCCACCCGCATCCGCTACACCTCCATGTCGCTGCCGTACCACATCGGCAACGGCTGGTTCGGCGGCTTCCTGCCGGCGATCTCCTTCGCGCTGGTAGCGGGCACGGGCAACCTGTACTACGGCCTGTGGTATCCCATCGGCATCGCGGTGATGACGCTGGTCATCGGCACGCTGTTCCTGCGCGAGACCAAGGACGTGGACATCACGAAGTAGTTCTACAGTCCTCCCCCGCCGGCCCTACCCAGGGTCGGCATCCCGACGCCGGCTTTCGTGGCCGGCGTTTTTCTATTTGGACGCAGAACGACGGAATAAGCTGGCCGTCCGGCTCACCTGGAAACGCACCATGCCCCTGATCACGCTTACCGTCCACAAACCGAAGGACGCGGCCTTCAAGTCGTCTGTGCTCGACGCGGTGCACGCCGCGCTGGTCGCGTCCGGCGTTCCCACCGCCGACCGCTTCCAGCGTGTGCTGGAACTGTCGGACGAAGACTTCCGATACGACCCGGGATACCCGGATGTCGCCGGCGCGCGTGGCGAGGACTTCGTCCTGATCGAGATCCTGTGGTCGGCCGGGCGCAGCGTGAAGGTGAAGAAGGCGCTGCTTGCCGACCTGATGCAACGTTTGCAGGCCGCGGGGCGGGATCCCGAGAATGTCATGGTCTGCTTCAAGGAAACGACGTGGGAGAACTGGGCGTTCGCCGGCGGTCGCCTGATCCACACCTGAGACGCGTCACTGCGGAGGTGCGGCGAGCTCCTTCACGTTGAGGAAGCCATCGCGGTCCACGTCCTGGCGGCGGAAGCGCTCGGCCAGCTGGGCCAGGTGCGCTTCGCGGGTGATCGGCTTGCCACGCCCGCCCGGCAGCTCATCCGCCGACAGGGTGCCATCGCGGTTGCGATCCATGCCCTCGAAGGCGTAGCTCATCCAGGCCTGGTATTCGGCCAGGCTGACACGACCATCGCGGTCATTGTCCATCCGCGCCAGATAGTCGCCGGTGGCGGTGACCTGGGCCCGCACGGCGCACGGCAGGCAGGCGAGGGCGAGGACGAGCAGGCGGGCGTACATGGCCGCATTGTAGGGCGATGGCCTGCGAGGCGGAGGTGGCGCGGATTCGGGTACGCTGCACCGGCTCGCCCCCGCCCCACTCCGATGAACCTGTCCCCCTCTCCTGCCGCGACGCCGCCGCTCGCGCCCCTGTTCGAACTGGACCGCGCCACCGTGGTGCGCGGCGCCACCCGCGTCCTGCACGACCTGTCGCTGCGCATCCCGCTGGGCCAGCACACCGCGATCCTCGGCCCCAACGGCTGCGGGAAGTCCACCTTCATCAAGTTGATCAGCCGCGAGCTGTATCCGCTAGCACGCGAAGGCGACGCGCCGGTGAAGGCGGTCGGCCTGCGCCGCTGGAACGTGAATGAGCTTCGCAACCGCCTGGGGCTGGTGACCAGCGACCTGACCCGCGACCTGCAGCAAATGCCTTACCTGCGGGTGGAGGATGCGGTGATCACCGGCTTCTTCTCCAGCTTCGTCGTGCCGCCGCACCGGCAGGTCGACGCCGACATGCGCGCGAAAGCGCGGCGCGCGCTGGAGCAGGTGCGCGCGACCCCACTGGCCGACCGCCAGGTGGCCGAACTGTCCACCGGCGAGATGCGGCGCGTGCTGATCGCGCGCGCACTGGTGCACGAACCGCAGGCCCTGCTGCTGGACGAACCCACCGCCGGCCTGGACCTGGTGGCGCGCCGGCATTTCCTGGGCCTGATGCGCAGCCTCGCGCAGCGCGGGATCACCCTGGTGCTGGTGACCCACCACATCGAGGAGATCATTCCGGAGATCGACCGCGTGCTGTTGTTGCGCGATGGCGCGGTCTGCGCGGACGGCGACCGTGCCGGCACGCTGACCGGAGCCCAGCTGAGCCATGCCTTCGGTGGCCCGGTGCAGGTGCGCCAGGAGGGCGAGTACTACGGCGCGGTGCCCGGCCATGCCTGAGCTGCCCGAGGTCGAGACCACCCGCCGAGGACTGGCGCCGCACGTGGAGGGCAGGCGCATCCAGGCGGTGACGCTGCGGCGGCCCGACCTGCGCTGGCCTATCCCGCCGGAAGTGGCGCGCGACCTGCCCGGTCAGCGCATCCAGGCCGTGCGGCGCCGGGCGAAGTACCTGCTGATGGACACCGAGGCCGGCAGCGCACTGCTGCACCTGGGCATGTCCGGCAGCCTGCGCGTGCTGCCGGCGACCACGCCGGTGACGGCGCACGACCACGTCGACATCGCCCTGGCCGGCGAGCGCGGCAGCGCGGGCCGCGTCCTGCGCTTCAACGATCCGCGCCGCTTCGGCTGCCTGCTGTGGCAGCCCCCGGGCCAGATCCACCCACTGCTGCAGGGACTGGGGCCAGAGCCGTTGTCGGACGCGTTCGACGGCGACTACCTGTTCGCGATGAGCCGCGGACGCAGGGCGCCGGTGAAGACCTTCCTGATGGACCAGGCGGTGGTGGTGGGCGTGGGCAACATCTATGCCGCGGAGAGCCTGTTCCGCGCGGGCATCTCGCCGCTGCGGGCCGCCGGCAAGGTCTCCCGCGAGCGCTATGCGGCGCTGGCCGATGCGGTGAAGGCGATCCTGGCCTACGCCATCACCCGCGGCGGCACCACCTTGCGGGATTTCCTCAGCCCGGACGGGGCGCCCGGCTATTTCGAGCAGGAACTGTCGGCCTATGGTCGCGGCGGCGAACCCTGTCCGCGCTGCGGCCGGCCGATGAGGCACGCCAGCATCGGCCAGCGGGCCACGGTCTGGTGCGGGCACTGCCAGCGCTGACGCCTTGCGGAGACCGGCCCGCCCTCACGTCATGTGAGGCAAATGACGTTATATTTCCGCCCTTGGCACGTGGGGAAGACGGATGGCCGACGCGACTGACATTACCTTGTGGCTGGACTCGGCCAGGGGCGGCGACCGCGCCGCGCTGGACCGCGTGCTGGCCACGCTGTACCAGGAACTGCACACCATGGCCCGCCGGCAGCTGTCCGGCCAGCACGGCTATACGCTGGACGCCACCGCGCTGGTGCACGAGTCGTACCTGAAGCTGCTCGGCTCCACCGGCACGGCGAAGTTCGAGGACCGCGCGCATTTCTTCGCCTATGCCGCATCCTCCATGCGCAGCGTGGTGGTCGACTACGCGCGCAGCCGGCTCGCGCGCAAGCGCGGCGGCGACCTCAAGCGCGTCGCCGACATCCCGGAAGAAGTGGAAGGCAACCTGCGCCTGGACGAGGACATGCTGGCGCTGAACGATGCGCTGGAGAAGCTCGCCGCCGCCGACGAGCGCCTGGCCCAGGTGGTGGAGATGCGCTACTTCGCCGGCCTGTCGGAGCTGGAGATCGCCGAACTGCTGCAGCGCTCCGAGCGCAGCATCCGCCGCGACTGGCAGAAGGCGCGCATGTTCCTGCTGTCGGCCATGCAGGACAGCTGAGGCCGGCGCGCAGCGCACCGCGATGGACGCCGAACGCTGGCAACGCCTGTCGCCGCTGCTGGACGTCCTGCTTGAGCTCGATCCGGAGGCGCGCGCGCAGCAGCTGGAGATCCTGCGCGCGGACGATCCGGAGACCGCTCGCGAACTGGAAAAACTGCTAGCGCTGGAAGAGGAAGGCGACGACTTCATCGACCAGCCCCTGGTGGACAAGCCCGGCCAGCTGAAGCCCGGCATCCGCATCGGCCCCTACCAGCTGGAATCCATGCTCGGCGAGGGCGGCATGGGCATGGTGTGGCTGGCCTCGCGTGCGGACGGCCTGTACCAGCGCCGCGTCGCGCTGAAGCTGCTTCGCCCCGGCCTGGCCGACCCCAACCTGCGCCTGCGCTTCACCCGCGAGCGCGAGATCCTGGCGCGGCTCGAACATCCCAACATCGCGCGCCTGCTGGACGCCGGCATCGGCAGCGAAGGCCAGCCGTACCTGGCGCTGGAATACGTCGAGGGCGTCTCGATCACCGACTACTGCCAGGCCAACAATATCGGCCTGGAGGAACGGCTGAGGTTGTTCCTGCAGATCTGCGAGGCGGTCAGCCACGCGCACGCCAACCTGATCGTCCATCGCGACCTGAAGCCGTCCAACATCCTGGTGACGCCCTCGGGCGAGGTGCGCCTGCTGGACTTCGGCATCGCCAAACTGCTGGACGACCCGGAGCCGGTACCCGTGCATCCGCGCACGGAGGTGCGCGCCTTCACGCTGCACTACGCCGCACCGGAACAGGTGCGCGGCGAACTGGTCACCACCATGACCGACGTCTATTCGCTGGGTGTGGTGCTGTACGAACTGATCGCCGACACCAAGCCCTACCGCCTGCGCCGGCAGACCGATGCGGAGTGGGAACAGGCCATCCTCGCGGTCGAACCGCTCAAGCCCTCGGTCGCCACACTGCGTACCACGGACGGCAGCCGCAGCCGCTGTCCGGATGCGCGACGCAACGCCCGCCGCCTGGCCGGCGACCTGGACAACATAGCCCTGAAGGCCCTGCGCAAGGCGCCCGAGCAGCGTTATCCCTCGGTGGAGGCGCTGTCGCGCGACCTGCAGCGCCATCTGGAGGGCCGGCCCGTGTTGGCGCGTCCGCAGAGCCTCGGCTACCGATTGCAGAAGTACCTGCTGCGGCAGCGCTGGACGCTGGCCATCGGCGGTCTGGCGACCGCGGTGCTGGTGGCGGCGCTGGCGGCCAGCCCGTGGCAGGGCCGGCAGGCCATGCGCGAAGCCGCGCGTGCGCAGGCCATGCAGGACTTCGTGATCGGCCTGTTCGACAACGCCAGCGCTTCGCAACAGGGCAGCACCTTCGACGCCCGCGAACTGCTGGCCGCCGGCGAGCGTCGCGGTATGCGTGAGCTTGCCAGCCAGCCGCTGGCGCAGGCCGAGCTGCTGGGCGTGATCGCGCGCCTGCGGTTGGGCCTGGGCGACTACCGCGAATCGCTGGCATTGCTGGAAAAGCAGGCGCGCGTGCTGGACACCACGCCCGATGCACCGGACAGCCTGCGCCTGCAGGCCGCCACCCAGCACGGGCGCGTGCTGCGCCTGCTCGGCCGTTCGCGCCAGTGCGTGCAGGCGATGGCGCAGATGGAGGGGCGGTTACCGGGCCTGTCGTCGCGCTTGCCGCTTCCGGTGGCGGAGTTCCAGTCGCAGAACGGCCGCTGCCGTGCCGATGCGGGCGAGAAGCAGGTGGCGCGACAGATGTTCGATCGCTCGCTGGACACCCGTCGTTCGTTGAAGGACGAGGCCGGCGTGGCGGAAAACCTGCGCGACCTCGCCCAGCTGGACGTCGAGCTGGGCAATGCGGAGGCGGGCGTGCGCGGCTATCGCGCCGCCCTCGCGCACCTGCAGGCACATGGCTATGCCCGGCATCCGCTGGTCATCGAGATCCAGCGCAGTCTGGCCCTGCTGTACCGCAATCGCGGCGAGACCGACGCGGCGCTGGCCTCGTTCCAGCGCGCACGCGAACTGTCCGAGGAGATCCATGGGCCGCGCCACCCGCTCACCCAGGCCTTGCGGCGGCACATCGCGGCCGTGCATGTCGACCAGGGCCGGCTGCGCCAGGCGGACGAGGAACTGCGACTGCTGCATGCGATGACGCTGGAGACCTTGGGACCGCGCCATCGCGACGCCGCCTCGAGCTGGAACTCGATGGGCATCATCGCGTGGGAACGCGGCGATGACGCCACCGCGGTACGCGATGTAGCGCGGGCCATCGCCATCTGGCGCGAGAACGAGAGCCTGCAGATCCTGCCCGGCGGCCTGTTCAATTACGGCATGGTGTTGCACAGCGCCGGCCGCCACGACGATGCGCTGGCCGCCCTGGAAGAATCCCGCCGCATGCGCGTGGCCACGATCGGCGCCAGCCATGCGCTGATCGGCGAGACCGACCGCATGATCGGCGAAGTGTTGGCCGCCAAGGGCGACCTGGACGGCGCCACCGAGCGCTTCGACCGCGCGGTACGACTCACCCGGGTGGGCTTCGGACCGGAACACCCGCGTACCTGGTTCGCGGAATTGTCGCTGGCGCGGCACCAGACCCGGCTGGGACGTCCCCAGCAGGCCCTCGCGCTCCTGCAGACGCTCGCCCGCCACGAGGGCGACGGCAGCGAAGCACCGAAGCTGCGCTGGCTGGCGCGCGGCTATCTTGCCGAAGCACGGTGCCGGATGGGCGAACGCGAACGCGCGCAACGCGACCTCGACGCCCTGGCCGCCGAGCTGCGCAGCGCGCAGCCCGACGGCGGCGTCATCCCGCGCGAGATCGCCGCGCTGCGCGCGGCCTGCCGCTGAGGCGACTCACTCCAGGGGGAGCCCGGGCTGCAGGGGATCGATGCGTCCCTCGCCGCGGGCGATCTTCTTGAACTCGGCGCGGCTGACCGACACATAGCGCTCGTTGCCGCCGATCTCCACCTGCGGCCCATCCTGCACCGCCAGGCCCTGCTCATTGACCCGCACGGTCATGGTGGCCTTCTTGCCGGTGTGGCAGATGGTCTTGATCTCGCTCATCTCGTCGGCCCAGGCCAGCAGGTACTGGCTGCCCTCGAAGAGTTCACCGCGGAAGTCGGTGCGCAGGCCATAGCAGAGTACCGGGATGCGCAAGGCATCCACCACCTCGCTGAGCTGCCAGACCTGCGCACGGGTCAGGAACTGCGCCTCGTCCACCAGCACGCAGTCGAGCTTGCCGTGCGCGGCGATGTCGTCGCGGATCCAGCGCTCCAGGTCGTCGTCCCGCTCGAAGGCGACCGCCTCCGAGCGCAGGCCGATCCGTGACGCCACCACCCCGGCGCCGGCGCGGTCGTCCAGCCGCGGCGTGAGGATCGCCACCCGCATCCCGCGCTCGCGGTAGTTGTGCGCGGACTGCAGCAGCGTGGTGGTCTTCCCGGCATTCATCGCCGAGTAGTAGAAGTAGAGCTTGGCCATGCGCGGATTCTACCGCGGCGCATCACCGGTCCTTCCGTTCCGGAAGTTGCGCCGGCGGAGGCGGTACGTTCTCGACATCACCGACCCGGACCCGCCCTTTCAGCGGCGCTTTCCAGATCGCGTCCTGCAGTTCCCAGTACTTCTCCGGCTGCCAGTACTTGGGCGCGAAATACTGGTCCCCGCTCAGCGTCATCCCGGTGCCGGCCAGAGGCCCGGTGAATGGAACGATGGTGAGGTTGCCGACATAACCGACCCGGCTCCCGGTGACGCGGCGCTTTTCGCGCCGGAGGATCTTCTCCAGCCGCGGCTTGGCGACATCGTCGCCGTACTCCGCCATGAGCGGCTGGCCCCGCGCCAGCGCATCCCGTTGCTGCGCCTCGTCCAGCGCGCTCCACATGCCCTCTCGCCGAACCAGGAAGTCGTGGTAGAGCCGCTCGGCCGCGATATCCATCCAGGCATATGCCAGTGGCCGATCCATCGCGACCCCGACGCCATTCCAGTACATTTCGGCGATCATCGCCTGCGCCGGCTTGTCGCCATGGAACGCCGCGCGCCTGAATGCGGCCAAGGCCTCGTCGTAGTCTTTCCGTTCGTACGACCGGACCCCTTCCGCGCGCCAGCGCAGGTCGGGATGCGCGGCGAGGAAACCCTCTGTCAATACCGCGGGATCGATCTTCTCCTCCTGCGCGACGGCGGGCGCGCTTGCCAGGACGAGGGCCACCATCAGCGCTCGGAGCGGTAGTGCATTCATGTGGCGGACCTGCGTCTGGAGGGAGACGGATGCCATGCTAGAAGAAGCCGGCCGCCGTTGTCTGTAAACTGACGACCTACGCAGAAGTACGCCCCATGCACGGTCTCAACCCCCCCCAACGCGCCGCCGTCCTTCACAGCAAGGGCCCCCTGCTGGTGCTCGCGGGCGCCGGCAGCGGCAAGACGCGGGTGATCGTGGAGAAGATCGCGCACCTGATCGCCGGCAACCATTTCCCGGCGCGCCGGATCGCGGCGATCACCTTCACCAACAAGTCCGCCAAGGAAATGCGCGAACGCGTATCCAAGCGGATCAAGGGCGACGCGGCCGAAGGCCTGACGATCTGCACCTTCCACGCGCTCGGACTGAAGTTCCTGCAGATCGAACACGCCGCCGTGGGCCTGAAGCGCGGCTTCTCCATCTTCGACGCCGACGACGCCAGCGCACAGGTCAAAGACCTGATGTACGGCGCCAAGCCCGACGAGGTGGAGATGGCGAAGAACCTCATCTCGCGTGCGAAGAACGCCGGCCTCTCGCCGGAGGAAGCGCTGGCTGCCGCACGCACCAACCGCGAGAAGGAGGCGGCGCTGCTGTACCAGCGCTACCAGGACCGGCTGACCACGTTCAACGCCGTCGACTTCGACGACCTGATCCGGCTGCCGGTGCAGGTGCTGGAAAACAATCCGGAGGTCACCGCCGCTTGGCGCGAGCGCATCGGCTACCTGCTGGTCGACGAATGCCAGGACACCAACGACGCGCAGTACCGCCTGCTGAAGGCGATCGCCGGCGAGCGCGGCGACTTCACCTGCGTGGGCGACGACGACCAGAGCATCTACGCGTGGCGCGGCGCGAACCCCGACAACCTGATGCAGATGGCGAAAGACTACCCCGCCCTGCAGATCATCAAGCTGGAACAGAACTACCGCTGCAGCAACCGCGTGCTGCGCGCCGCCAATGCGCTGATCGCCAACAACCCCCACGAACACCCTAAGAAACTGTGGAGCGACCAGGCCGACGGCGAGCGCATCCGCGTGTGGGAATGCCGCGACAGCGAACACGAGGCCGAAAAGGTCGCGGCCGAGATCTCCTTCGTGCATGCGTCCAAGAGCGCGGCCTGGAGCGATTTCTGCATCCTGTTCCGCGGCAACCACCAGTCGCGCGCGCTGGAAAAGGCGCTGCAGCTGCTGCGCATTCCCTATCACCTGACCGGCGGCACCGCCTTCCTGGAACGCCAGGAAGTGAAGGACGCCCTGTCGTGGCTGCGCCTGCTGGTGAACCCCGACGACGATGCCGCCTTCCTGCGCGCGGTGCAGTCGCCCAAGCGCGAAGTCGGCGCGACGTCGCTCGCGAAACTCGCCGAGATGGCGCAGCACGCGCACCTGCCGCTGTCGCGCGCCGCCGAATCGATGGGCGCGCTGAAGGCGCTGCCGCCGCGCGCGGCCAACGGCCTGAGCGCCTTCGTCGACATCCTGCGGGACCTGCGCCGGCATGCCGAGGAACTTCCGCCGGCCGATCTGGTGCGACGCCTCAGCGAACGGTCCGGCCTGCTGGCCGACCTGCGCGCGCAGTGCAAGGACGAGGCCTCGTTCCAGCGCCGCCGCGCGAACCTGGACGAATTGGCGGACTGGTTCGAGGGCGGCCCGCGCGGCAGCTCGGCCGGCGACCTGGCCGCGCAACTCGCGCTGCTGTCGCGCAACGACAAGGACGACGGCGGCAACCAGGTGCGCCTGATGAGCCTGCACGCCGCCAAGGGACTGGAGTTCCCGTACGTGTTCATCGTCGGCTGCGAGGACGGCACGCTGCCGCACGAGACCAGCGTTGAGGAAGGCAATCTGCAGGAAGAACGGCGCCTGATGTACGTGGGCATCACCCGCGCCAAGATCCAGCTGTGGCTCAGCCACAGTCGCGAGACCCGCCGTTTCGGCGAACGCCTGCGCCTGCAGCCCAGCCGCTTCATCGACGAGTTGCCCGCGGAGGAACTGCAGCGCGACGGCGCGGACCCGGTGGCGGATGCCGAACGCAAGAAGGAACGCGCCAGCGCCGGCCTGGCCGCGATCCAGGCGATGTTCGACTGACGCGCAGCGACGACGGTTGCGCTACGCTGCGCGGCATCCCATACGTACGGAGCGGGGCATGACGCGCGACAGCAGGGCTTGGCGGTGGATCGGCTTCCTGATCGCCCTGGTCGGCGTAGGCTTTCCTTACTGGCAGCTGGCGCCGGAGCAGGCCGGCCTGCCGCGCGCCCTCTACGGGCCCGGGCTGGTGGCCGTGGGCGTGATCGCCATGCTGCTGCGTGCGTTCGGCACGGGCCGCTTCCTGCCACTGTGGCTGCTGATCTCGGCGGCCGTGCCGGTCGCTGTGCTGGTGCGGATTGCGATGAATGCAGCGCGCGGCGTCGCCGGCACCGGCCCGGCGGTGGCGGACGTGGTGGTCGGCTTCGGCCTGGGCCTGGGCGCGTCTCTGGTCGGCATGCTGGTGGGAAGCCTGTTCCTGCTGCGCAGCAGCCGGCGGCCGAAGTGATGCCGGAAGGAGGCACCGCGATGGAACCCCGCCTTTCCGGTATCCGCCAGATCGCCATCACCGTGAGCGATGTCGATGCGGCGCTGGCGTTCTACCGCGACGTGCTCGGCCTGCCGTTCCTGTTCCAGCCAGCGCCGACGCTCGCATTCCTGGACGCCGACGGCATCCGCCTGATGCTGACCACGCCGCAGGGCGCCGGCACAGCGGGCGCAAACTCGATCCTTTACTTCCAGGTGCAGGACATCGTCCCCACCCAGGCGGCGCTGGTGGCGCGCGGTGCGACGGAGGAACGGCCACCGCAGTTGGCCGCGCGCATGCCGGACCACGAGTTGTGGACCGGCTTCCTGCGCGATCCGGACGGCAACCTGGTCGGACTGATGGAAGAGAAGCGCTGACAGGAACGGGACGTGACCGCTGATGCATGCATGACGCTGCTGGCGTCCTACAACCAATGGATGAACCGGCGCCTCTATGAGGCGGCCGCGACCTTGCCGGATGAGGCGCTGGCCGAGGATCGTGGCACGTTCTTCGGTTCGGTGATCGGCACGCTGAATCATCTGGTGGTGGCCGACACGATCTGGCTCAAGCGGTTCGCATCGGCCGCCGATGACTCATCCGTGCTTGCCGCGCTGGACGACACGCCGATGCCGACCGCGCTGGACGCGGTGCCGTACCCGACGCTTCCCGCACTGCGTGCACGGCGCGAATGGCTGGATGCGTTGATCCTGCGCTGGGTGGACACGCTCACGCCGGCGCAGGTGGCGTCCCGCCTGACGTACACCAACACGAAGGGAGCCACGTTCACGCGCAGCGTCGAGGGCCTGCTCACGCATCTGTTCAACCACCAGACCCATCACCGCGGACAGGTCACCACCCTGCTGTCGCAGGCGGGCGTGGACGTGGGCGTGACCGACCTGCTGGCACTGCTGCCGGACGAAGACTGACGCTCAGGCTTAGCGTGTCGCGAGCAGATCGGCCAACTGTTCGCGCAACGCCGCAACCTCGCCCTCCAGCGCGGCGACGCGCGCTTCGAGTTCCGCATGCGCGGGCTCGCCGGCCGAAGCGGACGGCAGCCGTGCCGTGATCGCGGCCACGTCCACCGGACCACAGAGCAGATGCATGTAGCGGTCTTCCCGCTGCCCCGGCCCGCGCGGGATCTGCACGGCGAGCGCCGTTTCGCGCTGGATCATGCGGTCGAGGTGATGGCGAACATCGTCCGCATCGTTGAACTTGAACAACCGTTCGCTGCGCGCGAGCAGTTCGTGCACCGTCTGCGCGCCACGCAGCAGCAGCAATCCCAGCAGCACGGCCTGCTGTTGCGGAATGCCGAAGAACGCCGCGGTACGGTGCTCGTAGCGCTCGGCGCGCGAAGAGAACACCTGCTTCGCCAGGCCCTTCTGCTCCAGCTGCCGCAGCGCATGGTTCACCGCACCGGGATCCAGCGCCATCACCGGCTCGCGCGCGGTCTTCTGGTTGGCGGCGGCCTGCGCGGCGTTCACCGTCAGCGGGTAGGTTTCCGGCGTGGTGGCTTCCTTCTCGATCAGGCAGCCCAGCAGGCGGGCCTCGGCGGCATTCAGGACGGGCGCGGTGTCTTCCATGGAGGCATCGGGAACAGGAACGGCGGGGCGGCAGGATAACCCGTGCATCGCGGCATCGAACGACGGGTGTCATACCGGTCGGCTAGAATTCCGGCACTTCGATGACCGGACCTCTCATGCGCGTTTCCCTGCTCACCGCCGGCCTGGCGGCTTCGTTGCTGACCCTGTCCGCGTGCAAGCGCACCGAACCCGCGGCCATGCCGTCCGAGCCCGCGGCACCCGCTGCCACCGCGACCCAGGCCAAGCCCACCGGCACGCACGACAACCTCAATGCCGTGGCCTGGGTGCAGACCTCGGTGGAATACCGCGCGATCACCACCCAGACCTTCCGTGCCGCCGCCGACCACCTGGATGCCGCGCTGAAGGAAAAGCCCTGGGATGCGCTGGTCCCCGACGAGCGCGGCAACGCCGCCATCGGCCTGAAGCCTGCCGTGGTGATGGACGTGGACGAGACGGTACTGGACAACTCGCCGTACCAGGCCCGCCTGATCCGCGATGGCAAGGAGTACGACGAAATCAGCTGGGACCAGTGGGTGGCCGAGAAGAAGGCCAAGCCGCTGCCCGGCGTGGTGGATTTCGCCAAGGCCGCGGCCGAGAAGGGCGTGACCATCTCTACATCTCCAACCGCGCCGTGCACCTGAAGGAAGCCACGCTGGCCAACCTGCGCGAAGCGGGCCTGCCGGTGGCCGACGACAGCGTGTTCCTCGGCCCGGGCACGGTGCTGGAAGGCTGCGAGCAGAACGGCAGCGAAAAGAACTGCCGCCGCCGTCTGGCCGGGCAGAAGTACCGCGTGCTGATGCAGTTCGGCGACCAGATCGGTGACTTCGTCCAGGTGGAAGCCAACACCCGCGAGGGCCGCCAGACGCTGTTCGACGAGTACGACGACTGGTTCGGCGAGCGCTGGTGGATGCTGCCCAACCCGACCTACGGCTCGTGGGAACCCGCCCTGTTCAACAACGCCTGGGACCAGCCGGCCGCTGCCCGCACGCAGGCCAAGCGCGACGCGCTGGACTACGCGCCGTGATGGCGCGCGGTCCCGTCGCGCTGACTCCGCGCGAGCGCCTGATCTTCGCGCTGGACGCCCCCTCCGGCGCAGACGCGCTGGCGTGGGTCGACCGGTTGGGCGATGCGGTGCAGTTCTACAAGATCGGCATGGAGCTGCTGGCCAGCGGCGACTACTTCAGCGTGCTGGACGAACTCGCCAGGCGCGACAAGCGGGTGTTCGTCGACCTGAAGTTCTTCGACATCCCGGCCACCGTCGCCGGGGTGATCCGCGGGCTGTCCCGCTGGCCGGTGACCTACGCCACCATACACGGCTGGCATGCCGGGATGATGGAAGCGGCCGCCGCAGCGCGCGAGGGCGACCTGCGACTGCTGGCGGTAACCGTACTGACCTCGATGGATGGCAACGATCTGCGGGCAATGGGCATCAACAGCGGCGAACCGGCGGACATCGTCGTTCAGCGCGCGCTGGCCGCGCAGGCGTCAGGCATCGACGGCGTGATCTGCTCGGGGCAGGAAGCCGGCATGATCCGCGCCGCCACCGGCCCGGGCTTTTCCATCGTCTGTCCCGGCATCCGCCCGGGGGGTCCGGTGGGCGACGACCAGAAGCGCACGGTGGGCGTGGCCGAGGCCTTCGCCCTGGGCGCCGATGCCATCGTGGTAGGCCGGCCGATCAGCAAGGCAACCGATCCGAAGGCCGCTGCCGAGGCCATCCAGGCAGAAATCGCGGTAGCGGCCAAATAGAATCAATAACTTATATAGAGTTATTTCAGGTGTTGCCTTAGCATTCGGGCGCAGGTAGTCTGTGCGCGTCCGGCCTTTGGGCCGGAGATGTGCCACAACACTTCGTCCTCCGGCTTCGGCCGGATTTCAGGGGACCCGCGGCGTCGCAAGACACCGGGTCCCCTTTTTTATGCCGGCGGGGAACGGGGGGACGATCTTTTCCCGGCGTCGTAGCGCCCAGGGACCCCGCCATGTTCCATTCCCCGCTCCCCATTCCCGCCGCCGCTTCCCAACTGCGACGCGCATGCTTGCCGCTCCCCGCGCGGACCGCGAAGATGCGGGGCGACTGGGGAGTCACTGGATGAAGCCGAAGCCCTCTGCGTCCGTCGTGCGTGCGCTGGCCGCCCTCGTGCTGCCGCTCGCACTGCTGGGCGCCTGCAAGAAGCGCGTTCCCGAGGAACTCGCTGGCGCCGCCAGCGAGCCGGCAGCGGCCGTACGCCAGCTGGCCGCCCACCTGCAGCGCAACGACCTGGAAGGCTTCGCCCGCGACGCCGTGCCGCCCGCCACGCATGCACGGCTGGACGCGGCGTGGCGCGCCGGACAGAGCCGCTGGCCGCTGACCGAGCTGCCGCTGGACGACAAGCTGGTGCCGATGCTCGCCGCGCTGGCCGCCCCGGATGCGGAAAAGACCCTGCAACGCGGCTTCGACCGCCAGTTCGCGCGGCAGGACCGCGACCTGAAGGAAGCCGCGCGCACGCTGGGCCTGTTCGGCGTGCAGTACGTGAAGAACGAGGGCGACTACACCCAGGAAGAACGCGACCACTATGCACAGGTGATCGCGGCGCTGGGCGAGTGGGCGCAGCAGGCGCCGCTTGGCGATCCCGCCCTGGCGCGCACCACGCTGTCGCGGCTGGCGCCCGCCGCCCGCCGCAGCGGGCTGACCACCGAGCAGGCACTCAGCGATGCCGGGATGACGGGCAGCCTGCGCCGGCTGACGCCGTTCTTCATCGAGGCGAAGGCGACGTTCGCGCGCTATGGCCTGCCCCTGGACACCACGTTCGCCGACCTGCGCACGGGCCTGGTGGACCAGAAGGGCGACGCGGCCACCGTGCGCATCCACTATCCGCTGGGCGAGCGTGAGATCGACACCGTGGTCAGTCTGACCCGGCGCGAGGGCCGGTGGTACCTCAGCGACTATCTCCGGCACGCCGATGACGTGCTGGCCGCCGCGGCGGCGGCGCCAGCGCCCCCGTCGCCCCCGTCGCCCCCCCCACCCGCCACCCCGC
>NZ_PDWV01000044.1 GCF_010093385.1 Pseudoxanthomonas mexicana | reverse complement strand
AGCAGACGCCCCCCCCCCACCGCCCCGCCGCCCGCACGCCCCCCGCGCGGCGCCCCCCCCCCCGCCTCGCCTACGGCACTGGCATGGTCGATCGCCTCGGCTGCGCGCGCGCACGAAGGCCCGCTGCTGGTGGTCGCCCGCGACAACCACGAGGCGCACCAGCTGGAAGCCGACCTGCACACGCTGCTCGGCATCGCCGGCGACCTGCCGGTGGTGGCGTTCCCGGATTGGGAAACCCTGCCCTACGACCAGTTCAGTCCGCATCCGGACATCGTCTCCCAACGGCTCTCGGCCCTGCATCGCCTGCCCACGCTGGAAAAAGGCATCGTGGTGGTGCCGGTGCAGACGCTGATGCAGCGCCTCTCGCCGCTGAGGCACATCGCCGGCGGCAGCTTCGACTACCGCATGGGCCAGCGGCTGGACTTCGATGCCGAGAAGCGCCGCCTCGAGGCCGCCAGCTACCGGCACGTGCCGCAGGTGCTCGACCCCGGCGATTTCGCCGTGCGCGGCGGGCTGCTGGATGTCTACCCGATGGGCGCCGACGCGCCGCTGCGCATCGAACTGCTGGACGACACCATCGATTCGCTCCGCCACTTCGACCCGGAAAGCCAGCGTTCGCTGGACCGGGTGGAATCGGTGCAGCTGCTGCCGGGCCGCGAGGTGCCGCTGGACGAGCGCTCGGTCGAACGCGCGATGACCCTGCTGCGCGACCGCTTCGACGTGGACACGCGCCGCAGCGCGCTGTACCAGGACCTGAAATCGGGCCTGGCGCCGGCGGGCGTGGAGTACTACCTGCCGCTGTTCTTCGATGCCACCTCCACGCTGTTCGATTACCTGCACGCCGACGCGCTGCCGGTACTGACCGACGGCTTCGGCGAAGCGGCGGAAGCGTTCTGGGCGCAGACGCGCAACCGCTACGAGCAGCGCCGCCACGACATCGAGCGTCCGCTGCTGCCGCCGGACGAGCTTTACCTGTCGCCGGACAGCCTGCGCGAGCGCCTCAACCAGCGCCAGCGGGTGGAGGTCTGCGGTCCGCAGCACAGCCGCCATGGGGATGCGCTGCCGCTGGGCGATCAGCCGCTGCCGCCCCTGCCGGTGGCGGCGAAGGATGCGCCCGCGGGCGAAGCGCTGAAGTCGTTCCTCGGCCACTATCCCGGCCGCGTCCTGATCGCCTCCGATTCCCCGGGCCGGCGCGAGGCGCTGCTGGAGGTGCTGCAGGCCGCTGCGCTCGTCCCCGAGGTCCTGGCGGACTTCACCGCGTTCCGTACCGGACGCGACCGGTTCGCCATCACCGTGGCACCGCTGGAAGACGGCTTCGCGCTCAACGACCCGCGCATCGCGGTGCTCACCGAACGGCAGCTGTTCCCCGAGCGCGCCACCCAGGCGCATCGCCGCAGGCGCACCGGCCGCGAACCCGAAGCCATCATCCGTGACCTCGGCGAGCTGACCGAGGGCGCGCCCATCGTCCACGAGGACCACGGCGTGGGTCGCTATCGCGGCCTGATCGCGATGGACGTGGGCGGCATGCCGGGCGAGTTCCTGGAGATCGAATACGCGAAAGGCGACCGCCTGTACGTGCCGGTCGCGCAGCTGCACCTGATCAGCCGCTACTCCGGCGCCTCGCCGGAAACCGCACCGCTGCATTCCCTCGGCGGCGAAGCCTGGGCGAAGGCGAAGAAGAAAGCGGCCGAAAAGGTGCGCGACGTGGCGGCGGAACTGCTGGAGATCCAGGCACGCCGCCAGGCGCGTGCGGGCCTGGCACTGCACGTGGACCGGCCGATGTACGAGCCGTTCGCCGCCGGCTTCCCGTTCGAGGAGCCGCCCGACCAGCGTGCGGCCATCGAAGCGGTGCTGCGCGACCTGCAGTCCAGCCAGCCGATGGATCGGGTGGTCTGCGGCGACGTGGGTTTCGGCAAGACCGAAGTCGCCGTGCGCGCGGCCTTCGCCGCCGCCAGCGCCGGCAAGCAGGTCGCCGTGCTGGTGCCGACGACGCTGCTGGCCGAACAGCACTACCGCAACTTCCGCGACCGCTTCGCCGACTGGCCGTTGAAGGTCGAGGTGCTGTCCCGCTTCAAGACCGCCAAGGAGATCAAGGCGGAACTGCAGAAGCTCGCCGAAGGCAAACTCGACGTCATCGTCGGCACCCACCGCCTGCTGCAGCCGGACGTGAAGTTCAAGGACCTTGGCCTGGTGATCGTGGACGAGGAGCAGCGCTTCGGCGTGCGCCAGAAGGAAGCGCTGAAGGCGCTGCGCGCCAACGTCCACCTGCTGACGCTGACCGCCACGCCGATCCCGCGCACGCTCAACATGGCGATGGCCGGCCTGCGCGACCTGTCCATCATCGCCACGCCCCCGGCCAACCGCATGGCGGTGCAGACCTTCGTCACGCCCTGGGACGACGCCTTGCTGAAGGAGGCCTTCCAGCGCGAGCTGTCGCGCGGCGGCCAGGTGTACTTCCTGCACAACGACGTGGAGAGCATCGGCCGCATGCAGCGCGAGCTGCAGGAACTGGTGCCGGAAGCCCGCATCGGCGTGGCGCACGGACAGATGCCCGAGCGCGAGCTGGAACAGGTGATGCTGGATTTCCAGAAGCAGCGCTTCAACGTACTGCTGTGCACCACCATCATCGAATCGGGCATCGACATCCCCAACGCCAACACCATCATCATGAACCGCGCCGACAAGTTCGGCCTGGCGCAGCTGCACCAGCTGCGCGGACGCGTGGGTCGTTCGCACCACCGCAGCTACGCGTACCTGGTGGTACCGGACAAGCGCAGCATCACCGCCGACGCGCAGCGCCGGCTGGAGGCCATCGCCTCGATGGACGAGCTGGGTGCGGGCTTCACCCTGGCCACGCACGACCTGGAGATCCGTGGTGCCGGCGAGCTGCTGGGCGAAGACCAGAGCGGGCAGATGGCCGAGGTCGGCTTCAGCCTGTACACCGAGCTGCTGGAACGCGCGGTGCGCTCCATCAAGGCCGGCCACCTGCCCGACGTCGACGTGGGCCAGGAGCGGCGTGGCGCCGACGTCGAACTCAACGTACCGGCGTTGATCCCCGAAGACTACCTGCCCGACGTGCACACGCGCCTGACCCTGTACAAGCGCATCAGCAGCGCGCCGGACAAGGAGGACCTGCGCGACCTGCAGGTGGAGATGATCGACCGCTTCGGCCTGCTGCCCGATCCGGCGAAGTACCTCTTCGCCACGGCCGAGCTGAAGCTGGCGGCGAATGCACTGGGCATCCGCAAGCTGGAACTGGGCGAGCACGGTGGCCGCATCGTGTTCGAGAGCAAGCCAAACATCGACCCGATGGCGGTGATCCAGCTGATCCAGAAACAGCCCAGGCTCTATGCGATGGACGGGCCGGACAAGCTGCGCATCAAGGTTCCGCTGCCGGACGCGCCGGACCGCTTCAATGCGGCGAAAGCGCTGCTGGCGACGCTGACCCCATGAGGACGACCGCCTTGCCTGCCTTCCGGCTTTCCGCCACCCTGTCCCACGTCCCGTCCCAGGTCGCCACGCCGTGAGCTTCGATCCTTCCCCCGACTTCGGCGACATCGCCTGCTCGATGGAGTCGCTGGCACTGGCGATCGAGGTGCGCGACGCCTATACGCGCGGGCACTGCGACCGCACCGGGCGCATCGCACGGGCGCTGGGCCAGTGCTTCGACCTGGAGCCCGCCCAACTGGAGCAGCTGGAGCTGGCGGCGCACTTCCACGACGTGGGCAAGATCGGCGTGCCCGACCGCGTGCTGCTGCATCCGGGCACGGTGCCCGACGACGACTGGCCGGCCATCCGCGCGCACAGCGAACTGGGCGAGCGCATCTTCCTGGCCAGCGGCCATGCGCATGCCTCGGAGGTCGCCACGCTGATCCGCCATCATCACGAAGCCATGGACGGCAGCGGCTATCCCGACGGACTGGCCGGCGACGCCATCCCGCTGGGCGCGCGCCTGCTGCGCGTGGCCGACAGCTACGATGCGATGACCACGCGCCGCACGTATGCCGACGCCCGCAGCCACGAAACGGCGATGCGCATCCTGCACGCCGAGCAGCACCACAAGATCGACCCCGAGGTCTTCCGCGTGTTCGAACAGCTGATGCGCAACGCCGACCTGCGCGAGGCCTGAGCGCTACAGCTGCGATTCGATCGGCAGCCAGCCCACGGCGCGGGCGGTCCAGCGGCGCCATGCGCTGGCCTCCGGCTCGCGGTCCCAGGTACGCGGCGGCACAACGGATGCATCGTCCCAACGCAGTTCGCCGTCGAGCAGGCGCACGCGATAGCTCTTGTCCGGCGCGATCTTCGCCTCGTAGCTGCGCAGCAGTGCCGCGGTGGCGGCGCGGTCGCGGAACAGGATGCCCATCTCGGTGTTGAGGTTGACCGAACGCGGGTCGAGGTTGAACGACCCGATGAAGCCGCGCTCTGCATCCACCGCGAATGCCTTGGTGTGCAGGCTGGCGCCGCTGGACCCGAACAGGCTGCTGTCCTGCCGCCCGTGCGGCATCAGTTCGTACAGGGTCACGCCGCCCTCCAGCAGCGGAACCCGGTACGGCGCGTAGCCGCCGTGCACGGCCATCACGTCGTTGGCCGCCAGCGAATTGGTCAGCACGCTCACGTCGACGCCCTGCGCGCGTTTGCCTACCAGCCAGCGCGTCCCCTCCTCGCCGGGCACGAAGTACGGCGAGATCACCCGCAACTCGCGCTTCGCCAGGCCCATCGCCCTGCCCAGCCGGTGGACCAGCCATTGCGCCTTGCCTTCGCCCTGTCCTTTGGCTGCGGGATCCGAGTACACGCCCACCTCATCCAGCCAGTGAAGCGCGTTTCCACCCACCAGCGCCGGCAATCCGGGGCTGCTTCGCAGGCGCGCGACATAGTCGGCGGCGCGCGTGGAACGATAGCCGGCGTCGCCATGCGCACGCAGTCGCGCCAGCGCGCCCTCTTCCGACCTGGACAGCGCGGCGAGCGGAATGACCGAGGCGCTGTTCCAGAAGTCGTCGAAGATCGCCGCCGTCTGCCGCACCGCCGGGCCCACCAGCACCGCGTCCAGGTCGAGAAAGTTGGTCTGCGCGGCGGCATCGAAATACTCGTCGCCCACGTTGCGTCCGCCCACCACTGCCACCCGGCCGTCGGCGATCCAGGCCTTGTTGTGCATGCGACGGTTCATCGCCACCGGGCGCAGCAGCATTTCGCTGGCCCGCCCCAGCACGCCGGCGCGGCTGCGCGAGGGATTGAACAGGCGCACTTCGATGTTGGGGTGGGCATCCAGCGCGGCCAGGTGAGAATCCTTGCCATGCGCGGTCATGTCGTCCAGCAGCAGGCGCACGCGCACGCCGCGGTCGGCCGCGCGCAGCACCTCGTAGCCCAGCAGGTTGCCGGTGAAGTCGTGGTTCCAGATGTAGTACTGGAGGTCCAGGCTGCGCCCCGCGGCGCGTGCGCTGGCCGCACGCACGGTGAAGGCATCCAGGTTGTCGGCCAGCAGCGCCATGCCGCTGCGCCCGGGATGCGCGCGCAGCAGGGGCGCGACGGCGCGGTCGAGCGCGGTGGCATCGGCCGCGGTCGGCAGCGCATGCGAGGCCGGCCCCCTTGCCGCCTCGGCGAAGCGTCCGTAGCTGTACAACGCCGTCGCCGACGCCACCGCCATCAGCACCACCGCAATGCCCAGCCGGCGCAGCCACTTGCGCATGGTCTCCCCTTCTTCAAGGACCTAGCCCTATCGTAGCGGCCAACCCGTGACGATGCCGCTTGCACCGGTCCTGCCCGCATTGCACGCTCGGCACTCACCCTTGTCCCAGGATCCCCTGCGTATGCCGCGACGGTTCCGCGTTCTCCTCGCCCTGCTGCTGGTACACCTGTTGGTCGCATGCGGCACCACGGTGCCGCGGGATACCGCGCCGCTGACCTTCGTGGTGGTGCGCCACGCCGAGAAGGCGACCGACGATCCGGAGGATCCCGGACTGTCCGCCGCAGGACGGGCACGCGCGACTGCGCTGGCCGAACGCCTGCGCGACGCGCCGCTGGTGGCCACCTATGCCACCGAGTTCCGCCGCACCCAGCAGACCGCGCAGCCGGCCGCCGCGCTGCACGGCGTGCCGGTGCAGGCGTACTTCGCACGCGGTCCCGCGGCCGAGGTCGCCGCGCAGTGGCGCCAGGCGCACGATGCGGGCACCGTGCTGGTCGTCGGCCACAGCAACACCGTGCCGGACCTGGTGGCGGCGCTGTGTGCCTGTGCCACTGTGCCGATGGACGACACCGAGTACGACCGCATTTCCATCGTGCGCTTCGCTGCGGACGGCCGCGCGTCGCTGGAAATGCAGCGGTACGGCGCCTCGTCGCGGCCATGAGCGGCCTGTTCGGCGACTGGGACGGCAGTGCCGCCGATGCACGCCGGGTGCAGCAACGCCTGGCCGCGGAGGTGATGCTGCGCGACGACGCGCCTGAAGCATCGCGCTGGCTGGGCGGATTCGATGTCGGGTTCGAGGACGCCGGTGCCATCACCCGCGCCGCCGCCGTGCTGCTGGCCGCCGATACGCTGCAGCCGGTCGCGACCGAGGTCGTGCGCGTGCCCACTTCGATGCCGTATGTCCCGGGGCTGTTGAGCTTTCGCGAACTGCCGGCCCTGGTCGCCGCGCTCGAGCGCCTGCCGCACACGCCGGACCTGGTGTTCGTGGATGGCCACGGCATCGCGCATCCGCGGCGACTGGGCATTGCCGCGCATTTCGGCGTGGTGACCGGCCTGCCCAGCATCGGCGTGGCCAAGAACGTGCTGTGCGGACGGCACGATCCGCTGGGTGCACTGGCCGGCGAACATGTGCCGCTGCTCCATCGCGGCGAACAGATCGGCTGGGCCCTGCGCAGCAAGGTGCGCTGCAACCCGCTGTTCGTCTCGCCGGGTCATCGCGTGTCCATGCAGGGCGCGCTGGACGCCGTCCTGCGCACACTGCGCGGCTACCGCCTGCCCGAACCCACCCGTCTGGCGGATCGCCTGGCCTCGCGCCGCGACTGACCGCCTTGCCTGCCCGGATGGGGGATGACGCGCAACGGACCGTTTCCGTATCGTCGTCGGGTCCGGCATCGGCCCATGCGATGCTGCGGGCCATCCAACAAGGACATGACATGACCACGATCATCGCGCCGCGCGTGCACGACCTGGGCGGCGGCTTCAACGTCCGCCGCGCCGTTCCCAGCCTGCAGGCCCGCAGCGTGGGGCCGTTCGTGTTCGTCGACCACATGGGGCCGGCCGTGTTCGAGCCGGGGCGCGGCATCGACGTGCGCCCGCATCCGCACATCGGCCTGGCGACGGTGACCTTCCTCTGGAGTGGCGCCATCCATCATCGCGACACGCTGGGCTCGGAGCAGGTGATCGCGCCCGGCGACGTCAACTGGATGACCGCCGGCCGCGGCATCGCCCATTCCGAGCGCACGCCTGCCGATGTGCGCACCGGCCGCCACGACGTGCATGGCATGCAGACCTGGGTGGCGCTGCCGAAGTCGTACGAGGAGGTCGCACCGGAGTTCCACCACCACGCGGCCGCCACCCTGCCGGTGGTCGAGCGCGCCGGCGCGCGCCTGCGCGTCATCGCCGGCCGCGCCTACGGCGAGGAATCGCCGGTGAAGGTCTTCAGCGGCACCTTCAATGTGGCCGTCGACCTGCAACCCGATGCCGAACTGGAGATCGACGCAGGCCATGTCGAGCGGGCGCTGTACGTGCTGGAAGGCGACGCACAGGTCGATGGCGCCGACATCCCGGAGAAGCATCTGGTGGTGTTCGACCGCGGCAGCCGTCCGGTGCTGCGGGCGAAGACACCGGTGAAGGGCCTGCTGATCGGCGGCGAGCCCTTGGATGCGCCGCGCCACATGTGGTGGAACTTCGTGTCCAGTTCGCAGGAGCGGATCGACCAGGCCAAGCAGGACTGGCTGGAGGGCCGCTTTGGCCAGGTGCCGGGCGAGACCGAGTTCATTCCGCTGCCGGAGCGCTGAGCCGCGCCGGCACGCTAAATGTGAGTTTTACTTCAGTCGCGTTTGAAGCATGGGCGGCTAACGCAAAGCAAACACCTGTGCCGTTCCGGTTCCGCTATCGTGCGCCCACCGTCATGTGACGGGGCACGCACGCATTGGGGGCTGGCATGAGTCTGACGAAGAAACTCGCGGCGGAATTCCTGGGGACGTTCTGGCTGGTCCTGGGCGGCTGCGGCAGCGCCGTACTGGCCGCACATTTCGGCGGTGACGGCAATCCGCTGGGCATCGGCTTCCTGGGTGTGGCGCTGGCGTTCGGCCTGACCGTGCTGACCGGCGCCTATGCGTTCGGCCACATCTCGGGCGGACACTTCAACCCGGCGGTCAGCGTGGGCCTGTGGGCCGGTGGCCGTTTCTCCGCGAAAGAACTGCTGCCCTACGTGGTGGCGCAGGTCGCCGGCGGCATCGCGGCGGGCTTCATCCTGTGGCAGATCGCCAGCGGGCAGCCGGCGTTCGCGGTGGACCCCAACGCCGCCGGCGCGTTCGCCAGCAACGGGTACGGGGCGATGTCGCCCGGGGGCTATTCCATCGCCGCCGCCTTCCTGACGGAAGTGGTGCTCACCGCGTTCTTCCTGATCGTCATCATGGGGTCCACCCACGGGCGCGCGCCGGCGGGCTTCGCTCCCATCGCCATCGGCCTGGCCCTGACCCTGATCCACCTGATCAGCATCCCGGTCACCAACACGTCCGTGAACCCGGCACGCTCGACCGCCGTCGCGGTGTTCGCCGGGCCCGCCGCCATCGGCCAGCTGTGGCTGTTCTGGCTGGCTCCGGTGCTGGGTGGCCTGATCGGCGGCATGCTGTACGGCTGGCTGGGGCGGGAACGCAGCTGAAGCCTGCCGACGTTGCCCGGCCCTGCCGGGCAACGCGTTTTCCCTGCCTCACATGCGCTTCCGGAACCGGCAGCGTTGTTCTGCGGCGCAGCATGGGCTAAGGTCCGACCATTGCCGGGGGAACACGGCAACCGACACCGGGGACAGCAAGGGACGGAACGGGGCCGCAGGCCCGTCGCGGTGTTCGGAAGACTCGCAGAACGCCTTCCGGGCGACCAACCAAGGGGACACCGCATGAAGACCTTGATCGCCGCCTGCCTCCTGCTGGCCTCCACCTCCGCGTGGTCGCAGGAAGCGCCGCCCTGCCCCACCCTGCCCGCCAGTGCGGGCCTGCAGTGGGAACAGCGTGTGGACACCACCTTCATCGCCTGCAAGGCGGTCACCGCCGACGGACGCCAGGTGCTCAACGTGATGCTGACCTCGCGCGATCCCAGGATCAGCCTGGAACGTCGCCTGCGCGAAGAGGAAGGCACGTTCTCCGGCGAGGACGTGTACTGGTACCGGCTGGACCTCGGTGGCCGCGACATGCCGGGCATGCAGTCCCGCCGCATCACCGTGGTCGAACTCGACAACGACCGCTATGCACAGGTCTGGATCAATGCCGAATCGGCCGAGGAGCTGGGCTCGCTGCTCGCACTGACCGAGCAGCTCGACGTGCGCGCCACCAGCGCGCAGCTTTCCGCGGGCAACTGATGGCGCGGGCCGGGAAGGCATCGCGGCCCGCTACCTCTCTCAGAAACGGCCTTCCTGGAAATCCACGAAGGCCTGCATCAGTTCCTGCCGGGTGTTCATGACGAACGGGCCGTGGCGCATCACCGGTTCGCGCAGCGGACGGCCTGCGACCACGATCACACGCGCAGGACGACTGCCTGCACGCACCTGCAGCACTTCGCCGCCACCGAGCACGCCCATTTCGTGGGTATCCAGCGGTCGCGCTTCGTCACCCTCACCCACCGTGAGCGCACCTTCGAACACGTAGGCAAACGCGTTATGCCCAGCCGGCAATGCGTACTCCCACGCCTTGCCCGCATCGAGCGCGATGTCGAGATACACCGGATCGGTGGCAGGCTGCGAAATCGGGCCCTGCACGTCACCGACACGGCCTGCGATCACCTTCACCGCCACGCCTGCCGCCGGCTTGGCAACAGGAATGCGATCCGGAGCGAACTCCTGGTACTTCGGCGCCGTCATCTTCTCGCGTGCGGGCAGGTTCACCCACAGCTGGAACCCGCGCATGCGCCCGGACTCCTGTTCCGGCATCTCCGAATGCACCAGTCCGCGCCCGGCCGTCATCCACTGCACGGCGCCCGGCGTCAGCAGGCCTTCGTTGCCATGGTTGTCGCGATGGCGCATGCGGCCATCGAGCATGTAGGTGACGGTTTCGAAGCCGCGATGCGGATGTTCGGGGAAGCCGGCGATGTAGTCCTCGGCCTTGTCCGTGCCGAACTCGTCCAGCAGCAGGAACGGGTCCAGGTCGGGCAGGTCGGGACCGCCGATCACGCGCGTGAGCTTGACGCCCGCGCCATCGGACGTGGGTCGGCCGCGTACGGTACGGATCACGCGGGCAGGGGTGGTATCGGTCAGGGTGCTCATGGCGCCTCCAGTTCAACTGCCGACAAGATGGCACCGGCATGGCGGCTTAGGAACGGCGGCCGACGTAACCATCCGTTCCATCGAAGCGGACAATCGTTGCAGGGGCGCCCCCGGGCTCTCCTGCGGATCAATCAGGCGATGTAGACCGACTTGATGTTCATGAACTCGTGGATGCCGTGCTCCGCCAGTTCGCGACCGAAGCCGGAGCGCTTGGTGCCGCCGAACGGCAATCGCACGTCGCTGCGCACGATGGCATTGACGAAGGCCGCACCCACCTGCAGCTGGCGCGCGATCCGGTCGCCACGGTCCACGTCCCGGGTCCACACGCTGCCGCCCAGACCGAAGGTGGTGTCATTGGCGACCCGCACGGCTTCGGCATCGTCCTTCACGCGCAGGATGCTCGCGACCGGGCCGAACAGTTCCTCCTCGTAGGCGGGCATGCCGGGCGCGACCGCATCGAGGATCGACGCCGGATAACCGGCGGGCGACGCATCGGGTTCGCCGCCGAGCAGCACCTTCGCGCCCTTGGCCACGCTCGCCTGCACCTGTTTGTGCAGCTCGTCGCGCAGGTCCTGCCGCGCCATCGGCGCCAGCGTGGTGGCGTCGTCCTGCGGATCACCCAGTCGCAGCTTGGCTGCAGCCTCCACGAAGCGCTTCACGAATTCATCCGCGATGCCTTCCTGCACGATGAAGCGCTTGGCCGCGATGCAGGTCTGGCCAGCATTGCCGAAGCGCGAGGCCACCGCGCCCGCGACGGTCTTGTCGAGATCGGCATCGTCCAGCACGATGAAGGCATCGCTGCCGCCCAGTTCCATCACGCTCTTCTTCAACTGGCTGCCGGCATTGGCGGCGACGGAGCGCCCCGCGCGCTCGCTACCGGTCAACGTCACGGCGGCGACGCGCGCGTCGCGGATCACCTCGGCCGCCTGGTCGTTGTCGATATGCAGCACGCCGAACACCCCGGCCGGCAGCCCTGCCGCCGCCAGCACCTCCGCGATCACGTCGGCACAGCGCGGGACGTTGCTGGCGTGCTTGAGTACCGCCACGTTGCCCGCCATCAGCGCCGGCGCAAGGAAACGGAACACCTGCCAGATCGGGAAGTTCCACGGCATCACCGCCAGCACGCAGCCGATCGGCTCGTAGCGCACGTAGCTGCGCTGCCCGTCCGTGGACACGGGCTGGTCGTGCAGGTAGTCGGCCGCGTGGTCGGCGTAGTAGTCGCAGGCACCTGCGCACTTGTCGACCTCGGCCAGGGCTTCCTTGCGCAGCTTGCCCATCTCCGCCGTCATGATGCGCTGGATGTCATCGCGGCGGCGGCGCAGCTCGACGCCGACCGCGCGCAGGACCTTGCCGCGCTCGGCCAGCGACAGCGCCGCCCATGCGGGAAAGGCCTGCTGCGCGGCCGCAAGCGTGGCATCGACCTGCGCGGCCGTCATCAGTTCGTGGCGATACTCGACCTTGCCGGTCGCGGGATTGATGGTTTCGACGGTCATGGCTTCTTCTAAGTCGTGGTTTGCCGGACGAGAAAAGGATTGTGGATGCGACGAGGTTATGGCGCCGTGGCGGGACTTCTCGACCGTCGCAGGACGTCCGCTGCCGTCGTCCCAGCGTACGCTGGGACCCATGTTGACGTTCGCGCACAGCTCGCTCGCGCCAGACAGAAAAGCAAGATGGATCCCAGCTTTCGCTGGGATGACGGGGCAAAGGTCCTGGGCGCGCCCGCACGTGGCCCGCCTACGCCTTTTCGCGGTCTACCCGTTCTCCTGCAACGCCAGCTGCACGTCGCGCTGGCGACGCTTCTCCTCGCGATACATGAACCACCACCCCAGGAACGCGGCCACGCTCACCACCAGGATCATCAGCGTGGCCAGCGCGTTGATCTTGGGGCTGAGCCCTCGTCGCACCGACGAGAACACCTCGATCGGCAGCGTGGTGGAACTGGGTCCGGCGACGAAACTGGCGATCACCACGTCGTCCAGCGACAGCGTGAAGGCCAGCAGCCAGCCCGAGACCAGCGCCGGCGCGATGATCGGCAGCGTGATCAGGAAGAACACCTTGATCCGGTTCGCCCCCAGGTCCATCGCGGCCTCCTCCAGCGACTTGTCCAGTTCGGACAGACGCGAAGACACCACCACGGTGACGAACGCAAGGGTGAAGGTGACGTGCGCGATCCAGATGGACAGGATGCCGCCGGGTTTGAAGCCGACGAACTCGCCCAGCGACACGAACATCAGCAGGATCGATAGGCCGATGATCACTTCCGGCATCACCAGCGGCGCGGTGATCAGCGCCCCGAACAGCGTCTTGCCCGGAAAGCGGCGCATGCGCGTCATCACCAGCGCCGCCATGGTGCCCAGCACCACCGCGGCGGTCGCCGTCCAGAACGCCACCTTGATGCTGATCCACGCCGCGCGCAGCATCTTGTCGTCGCGGAACAGCTCGCCGTACCACTTGAACGAAAAGCCGGACCAGACCGTGGCCAGGCGCGACTCGTTGAAGGAGTACACCATCAGGATGAACACCGGCACGTACAGGAAGGCGAAGCCCAGCCCCAGCACCGTCCAGTTGACGGCGCGTTGTCCGACACGACTCATGTCAGCCTCCCTTCTAGCTCGCGCTGCTGCACGCGGTTGAAGATCAGGATGGGAATCAGCAACAGGATCAGCATCACGATGGCCACCGCCGATGCCGCGGGCCAGTCGCGGTTGTTGAAGAACTCGCCCCACAGCACACGACCGATCATCAGTGTATCCGGGCCGCCGAGCAGCTCCGGAATGACGAACTCGCCCACCGCCGGAATCATCACCAGCATGCAGCCGGCGATGATGCCGGCCTTGGACAGCGGCAGGGTGATGGTGAAGAACGCCTTCCAAGGCTTCGCGCCCAGGTCGTAGGCGGCTTCCAGCAGGCGGTGGTCGTGTTTCACCAGGTTGGTGTACAGCGGCAGCACCATGAACGGCAGGTAGCAGTAGACGATGCCGATGTACGCGGCCATGGGCGTGTACAGGATCTGCAGCGGCTCGTCGATGATGCCGATCTTCATCAGCAGGTTGTTGAGCAGACCGTTGTTCTTGAGGATGCCGATCCAGGCGTAAACGCGGATCAGGAACGACGTCCACGACGGCAACACCACCAGCATCATCGCGATGTTGCGCGTCGAGGGGGGCAGCCGCGCGATGACGTAGGCGATCGGGTATGCGACCAGCAGGGCCAGGAAGGTGGAGATGGCCGCGATCTTGATGGAACTGAGATAGGCCTGGATGTACTGCGAATCCGTGAACAGCGCCGTGTAGTTGCCCAGGTTGAGCTTGAGCGTCAGCGCCTCGTCGATGTACTCCAGGATGGGCGTGTACGGCGGCATCGCGATCGCCAGCTTGGCGAACGAGATCTTCAGCACGATCAGGAACGGGATGGCGAAGAACAGCAGCAGCCACACATAGGGCACCGAAATGACGCCCCAGCGCGGCCCCGGCAGACGCTTGCCCAGGGAGCGGAGGATGTTCATGAGGTCAGCACCACGCCGTCGTTGTCGCCCCACCACACCCAGACCTCGTCGTTCCAGGTGAGGCCTTCGCTGGCCCAGCGCTGCACGTTGGCGAAGTTGGCCATGAACTTGTATCCGCTGGGCAGGCGCACGTGGTAGACCGAGTGACTGCCGAAGTAGGCGATGTCCTCGATCACGCCCTTGGCCTTGTTATGGGGCTGTTCGGGCTCCTGCTTGCCGATGCCCAGCTTCTCCGGCCGCACCGCGAAGCCGACCTCCTGCCCTTCGAAGCCGGAGATGCCGTGGCCGATGTAAATGGGGTCCGGCAGCTGCGGCGAGCGGATCGTGACGTAGTCGGCCTCGTCCTCCTCCACCACGCCCTCGATCAGGTTGACCGAGCCGATGAACTCGGCGGCGAAGCGGCTGGTGGGCTGCTCGTAGATCTCGTCGGGCGTGCCCACCTGGCGGATCCAGCCCTGGTCCATCAGCGCGATGCGGGTGGCCATGGTCATGGCCTCTTCCTGGTCGTGGGTGACCATCACGCAGGTCACGCCGGATTTCTCGATGATGCTGACCAGTTCCAGCTGCATCTGCGAGCGCAGCTTCTTGTCCAGCGCGCCCATCGGCTCGTCCAGCAGTAGCAGCTTCGGACCCTTGGCCAGCGACCGAGCCAGCGCGACGCGCTGTTGCTGGCCGCCGGACAGCTGGTGGGGCTTGCGCTTGGCCAGCTTGCCCAGCTGCACCAGCGCCAGCATCTCCTCGACGCGCTTCCTGATGGCCTCCTTCGAAAGGCCGTCCTGCTTCAGGCCGAAGGCGATGTTCTGTTCCACCGTCATGTGCGGGAACAGCGCATACGACTGGAACATCATGTTGAGCGGCCGCTCGTACGGCGGCAGGTCGTTGAGCAGCTGGCCATCGAGGTAGATCTTGCCGGACGTCGGTTTCTCGAAGCCCGCCAGGCAGCGCAGCAGCGTCGACTTGCCGCTGCCCGAGCCGCCCAGCAGCGCGAAGATCTCGCCCTTGCGGATGGTCAGGTTGGTGTCGTCCACGGCGACGAAGCCGTCGAATTCCTTGCGCACGTCGACGATGCGCAGATACTCCTGCGCGCTCGCCTTGCCATTCGGTGCCGCGCCATTGCCCTGTTCTGCCGCCATGGAACTCCCCTGGTCGCCGGCGCCATGCCGGCGCCGACTTTGATGTATCGCGTGGATCCACCGGACCCGGGACGGAGGCCATCCGCCCCGGCGGCGGCGCTTACTTGCCGGTCTTCAGTTCCGTCCAGATGCGCGTGTACTGGCGATCCACTTCCGGCGGGATGATGGCGAAGGTGAACAGCTTGGCCTCCACCTCGGGCGTGGGATAGATGGTCGGATCGCCGGTGATGGCCTTGTCCATCAGTTCCTTCGCCTTGGGAATGGCGTTGGGATAGCTGATGAAGTTGGAATTGTTGGCCATCACCTGCGGGTCGAGCAGATAGTTGATGAAGGCATAGGCTTCATCCACGTGCTTGGCGTCCTTGGGGATGGCCAGCATGTCGAACCACTGCGGCGCACCTTCCTTGGGAATGGCATAGGCGATGTTGACGCCGTTCTTGGCCTCCACGGCACGGTCGCGCGCCTGGATGATGTCGCCGGACCAGCCCATCACCAGGCAGGTGTCGCCGTTGGCCATGGCGTCGATGTACTGCGAGGAATGGAAGTTGGTGATGTAGGGGCGGATGGTCTTCAGCAGCGCGGCCGCCTTGTCGATCACGGCCGGGTCGTGGCTGTTGGGATCCTCGCCCAGATAGTTCAGCGCGATCGGGATGATCTCCGATGGCGTATCGAGGAAGGTCACGCCACAGTCCTTCAGCTTGCTGATGTTCTCCGGCTTGAACACGATGTCCAGGCTGCTGGCGAGGTCGGTGTTGCCGAACGCGGCCTTCACCTTGTCCACGTTGTAGCCGATGCCGGTGGTGCCCCACATGTAGGGGATCGCGTGCTGGTTGCCCGGGTCCTGGTTCTCCAGGCGCTTCATGATGGCCGGGTCCAGGTTGGCGTAGTTGGGGATCTTGCTCTTGTCCAGCGGCAGGAACACCCCCGCCTGGATCTGCCGGCCCAGGAAGTTCATCGTCGGCACGACCACGTCGTAGCCGCTGCTGCCGGCCAGCAGCTTGGTCTCCAGCACTTCGTTGCTGTCGAACACGTCGTAGGTGACCCTGATGCCGGACTGCTTCTCGAAATTCGGGATGGTGTCCTCGGCGATGTAATCGGACCAGTTGTAGACGTTGACCTGCTTCGCGCCGCCCGCGGCGGGGGCCCCGGTATCGCCTTCGCTGCCCGACTTCCCGCACGCCGCAAGGGTACACAGGGCCAGGGTGGTTGCCAGTACGCGCAGTTTCATCAATCTCTCTCCATTCGGCCCGCGAGGGCGGCTTGATGTGGTTCCCGCATCGCCACCAGGCCGGCGCGGGCGTGCTGTCGTTGCAATGGCCGGTTCCGTGCCGTCGTGCTCCCCGTCTCCCCTCTCCCCTTGTGCCGCCTGTAACGTCGTGGCGGCACGATGACAGAGGGCGCGTCCGTCATGGCACGCGCCCTCGTGATTTTCAGCGTCCGGTCTTCAGTTCCGTCCAGATCCGCGTGTACTGCCGGTCGACCTCCGGCGGCAGGACCGCGAAGGTGAAGAGCTTCGCGTCCACCTCGGCCGGCGGGTAGATCGTCGGGTCTTCGGCGATGGCCTGATCCACCATCGGCTTCGACGCCGGTACCGGGTTCGGGTAGGTCACGTAGTTGGTGTTGGCCGCCGCGACCTTCGGGTCGAGCAGATAGTTGATGAAGGCGTAGGCGTTGTCGACGTTCTTCGCATCCTTCGGGATGGCCAGCATGTCGAACCACTGCGGTGCGCCTTCCTTCGGGATGGAATAGGCGACATTGACGCCGTTGCCCGCTTCGGCAGCGCGGTCGCGCGCCTGGATGATGTCGCCCGACCAGCCGACCACCAGGCAGACATCGCCGTTGGCCAGGTCGTTGATGTACGAGGACGAGTGGAAGTTGCGGATGTAGGGACGGATCGACTTCAGCAGCGCGGCGGCCTTGTCGATCACGGCCGGATCGAAGCTGTGCGGGTCCTCGCCCAGGTAGTTCAGCGCGATCGGGATCAGCTCCGACGGCGTGTCCAGCACGGTGATGCCGCAGTCCTTCAGCTTGGCGGCGTTTTCCGGCTTGAACACCACGTCCCAGCTGCCGGTGACGGCGGTGTCGCCGAAGATCGCCTTGATCTTGTCCACGTTGTAGCCGATGCCGCTGGTGCCCCACAGGTACGGCACTGCGTACTGGTTGCCCGGGTCCTGCTGCTCGATGCGCTTGAGCATGGCCGGGTCGAGGTTCTTCAGGTTGGGGATCTTGCTCTTGTCCAGCGGCAGGAACACGCCGGCCTGGATCTGCCGGCCGAGGAAGCTCAGCGAGGGGACCACCACGTCGTAGCCGCTGCTGCCGGCCAGCAACTTGGTCTCGACCATCTCGTCGCTGTCGAACACGTCGTAGGTCACCGCGATGCCGGTGGCCTTTTCGAACTCGGGGATGGTGTCCTCGGCGATGTAGTCGGACCAGTTGTAGACGTTGAGCGTCTTGGAGGGCGCGCCTGTGGCGGCCTTCTCGTCCTTGCCGCCACAGGCGGCCAGGGCGGCGGCGGCCAGCATGACGGTGAGGGTCTTGAGCTTCATCGGGGTCTCCATGGAACAGGATCGGGGGGATGGAAACATCATACGCCCGGGCCGCGACGCTGTGACGCAGCGCACGGACCGCGCCATGACATCACATGCCCAGATCCGCCGCGGTGTCGTTGAGCGCTTTCCATGTCTTGTCGAACAGTTCGTCCACCTGCGCGCGGGTGATGATCAGCGGCGGCGACAGCAGCATGGCGTCCCAGGTGGCGCGCAGGATCAGTCCGTGCTTCAGCGCGTGGTCGCGGCAACGGGGACCCACCGTGCCGCGTTCGGGGAAGAAGGCCCGCTTCTTCTTGTCCGGCACCAGTTCCAGTGCCCCGACCATGCCGGCGATACGGGCTTGCCCCACCAGCCGGTGCTCGCCCAGCTCGGCCCAGCGCTGGGCCAGATAGGGGGCGACCTCGGCTTTCGCGCGCTCGACGATCTTCTCGTCCTGCAGGATGCGGATGTTCTCCAGCGCCACCGCTGCACATACCGGGTGCCCGGAGTACGTGGCGCCATGCGCCAGTTCGCCGCCCTGCTCCTTCAGCACCTTTGAGATGCGATCGTTGAACATGGCCGCGCCCAGCGGGATGTAGCCGGACGTGATGCCCTTGGCCACCGGCATGATGTCCGGTTGGAAGCCGAAGTACTGCGAACCGAACCATTCGCCGGTACGGCCGAAGCCGCAGATCACCTCGTCGGCGATCAGCAGCACGTCGTACTGGCGGCAGATGCGCTCGATCTCGGGCCAGTAGGTCATCGGCGGGATGTACACGCCGATGGCGCCCATGATGGGCTCGCCGATGAAGGCGGCCACGCGCTCCGGCCCCAGTTCCAGGATCTTCTGCTCCAGCCGGCGCGCCGCGACCAGGCCGTATTCCTCCTCGGACAGGTCGCCGCCGTCGGCGAACCAGAACGGCGGATCGATGTGGTGGATGTCGGGGATCGGCAGGCCACCCTGCTTGTGCATGCCCTTCATGCCGCCCAGGCTGGCACCGGCCATGGTGGGGCCGTGGTAGCCATCGTGGCGGCCGATGAAGATGTTCTTCTGCGGCTTGTCCTGCACCGCCCAGAAATGGCGCACCAGGCGCAGGATGGTGTCGTTGGCCTCGGAGCCGGAATTGACGAAGAAGGAATGGTTGAGGTCGCCCGGCGCCAGTTCGGCCAGCTTGGCCGCCAGTTCGATGGTCGGCTCGGTGGTGCACTGGAAGAAGCTGTTGTAGTAGGCCAGCTGCGTCATCTGCTTCGACCCCACCTCGCCCAGCTCCTTGCGGCCGTAGCCGATGTTGACGCACCACAGGCCGGCGAAGGCATCGAGCAGCTTGTTGCCCTCGGCATCCCAGACATAGCAGCCCTCGCCCTTGGTGAGGATGCGCGTGCCCTTCTTCGCCAGTGCGGCGTTGTCGTTGAACGGATGCAGGTGGTGCTCGGCATCGAGCTTCTGCAGTGTGAGGGTGTCGAGTTGGGTCATAAGGGCTCCGTGATGTCGAGCCCCTCTCCCACCGGGAGAGGGGTTGGGGTGAGGGGCGATGGAGTCCAGACCATTCAAGCGTCATGACTCCGTTCGCCCCTCATCCGGCGCTTCGCGCCACCTTCTCCCGCCGGGAGAAGGGAACAGCAGTCAAACATTCAACAACAGGAACTCCCGCTCCCACGAACTGATCACGCGGAAGAAGGTCTCGTATTCCTTGCGCTTGACCGACACGTAGGCGCGTACGAAGCGCGCCCCCATCAGGTCGCGCAGCGGCCTGCAGCCCTCCAGTTCGTCCAGCGCCTCGCCCAGCGAACGTGGCAGCTCGAACCCGATGTCCTGGGCGCTGCTGGCCAGCGGCTCGGTCGGCTTGAGCTGCTCGCGGATGCCCATCAGGCCGCAGGCCAGGGTGCCGGCCATGGCCAGGTAGGGATTGGCGTCAGAACCAGCGAAGCGGCTCTCCACGCGCATGTTTTCCGGCGTATCCATCGGCACGCGCAGGCCGCAGGTGCGGTTGTCGTAACCCCACTGCACGTTGATCGGCGCCACCTGGCCCAGCGCGAGGCGACGGTAGGAGTTGACGTTCGGGCCGAAGAACGCCATCGCCATCGGCACGTACTTTTGCAGGCCGGCCAGGTAGTGGCCGAACAGCTTGCTGCCCTTGCCTTCGGTCTTGCCGGTGAACCCGTTGCGGCCCGTCTTCACGTCCAGCAGGCTCTGGTGGATGTGCATGGCGCTGCCGGGCTCGTTCTCCATCGGCTTGGCCAGGAAGGTGGCATACACGCCGTGCCGCATCGCGGCTTCGCGCATCGTGCGCTTGAACAGGAACACCTGGTCGGCGCGCGACAGGGCGTCGTCGTGGGTGAAGTTGACCTCCAGCTGGGCGGCGCCGGACTCGTGGATCAGCGTGTCCACGTCCAGTTCCATCGCCTCGCAGTAGTCGTACATCAGGTCGAGGATGGGGTCGAACTCGTTGACTGCATCGATCGAGTACGACTGCCGCGCGGTCTCGGGACGGCCCGACCGCCCGGCGGGGGGCAGCAGCGGAAAATCGGGATCGGTGTTCTTCTGCACCAGGAAGAACTCCAGTTCCGGCGCCACCACCGGCCGCAGGCCCTCCTTTTCGTACTCCGCCAGCACGCGGCGCAGCACGTTGCGCGGCGCCAGCTCGTGCGGTTTGCCGTCCTTGGTGTAGCAGTCGTGGATCACCTGCGCGGTCGGATCGGCTGCCCACGGCACCATCCGCACCGTATCCGGATCGGGCCGCAGGAACATGTCCGAATCCGAAGGCGAGGTCAGTTCGTAATAATCGTCGGGGTAGTCGCCGGTGACCGTGGTGGCGAAGATGCCCTCCGGCAGGCGCGTGCCGTAGTCGTGGCTGAACTTGTCGGCCGGGATGATCTTGCCGCGCGCGTTGCCGGTGATATCCGGCACCAGGCACTCCACTTCGGTGATGCGGCGCTCTTTCAGCCAGCGCCGCAGGGAACTCTCGGAGAGCTCGGCGGCGTCGGCCTTCTTCTTGCGTTGCGTTTGCTTCTGGGTCATGGGGAACACGATTCTCGGTAGAGAGGGGCCGGCGCGCGCCGGCGGCTTCGCCACGGGCGCGTCAGCGCCCGCCCTCCCATGGCGGCGGGTGCCGCCGCTTCATGCAGACCTCCGCGCCGCGCGGGCGCGGCACGCGTCGCCGAACGCGCGGAATGTCGCCAGGTAGAACGCGTTTTCCCTGACCTTCCACTCCGGGTGCCATTGCACCGCCAGCATGAAAGCCGGGCCGTCGTGACGGAAGGCTTCCACCAGCCCGTCCGGCGCCTGCGCTTCCACCACCAGCCCCTCGCCGAGGCGTCGCACGCCCTGGCCGTGCAGCGAATTGACGGTGGCGCGCGTGTCGCCCGCCAACCCGGCCAGCACGCCGCCCGGCACCAGCGCGATGTCGTGTGCGGGACCGTACTGCACGTCGAGCGGATCGTCCTTGTTCTCGCGGTGATCCATGAAGCCGGGCTGTTCATGCACCCTCTGGTACAGCGTGCCACCAAAAGCGACGTTGACTTCCTGGAAGCCGCGGCAGATCGCCAGCACCGGCACGCCCATCTCGATGGCGAGCGGGATCAGCGGCAGATTGGTCGCATCGCGGCGCGGATCCAGCAGGTTGCCTTCGTAGCTGGACTCGTCGCTGTAGTGGTGGGGTTCGATGTTGCTGACGGCGCCGGTCAGCAGCAGTCCATCCAGCCCGGCCAGCACTTCGCGCAGCGGCAGCACCGGGTCCAGCGTGGGCACCAGCAGCGGCAGGCACCCAGCACCATCGACCACCGCGCGCACGTACTTCTCGCCGACGGCGAGGAAGGGGTGCGCACCGATTTGCTTGTGGTCGGTCGGCAGACCGACCCGCGGCAGCGGGGTCATGCAGGCAGCCCGGAATGGCTCGTCGGCACGTTAACCCGGCCGTTTTATTTTTACAACACGAGGCCATCAAATGACATTTCAGGCGCGAAAATGGTGCGAAGCAGCACCGATTCCGGGCGTTTTCCTGCCCCTCGCGAGACTTGCCGTTGAGTATTCTTGACGCTGCCGCTGCTCTGCTAAGCTGCGCCGCAGCCTCCAGGAACGCCCGCATGCGCCCCGATCACGACGCCGCCCCCCACCTGCCTGCCGATGATGCCGCCACCCTGGCATCCATCCCCGACTGCGAGCAGATCGACCTGCTGCTGCCCGACATGAACGGGCTGCTGCGCGGCAAGCGCGTCACCCGCGACGCGCTGGACAAGGTCTACCGCGACGGCGTGTGCCTGCCGATGTCGCTGATCGCCACCGACATCACCGGCAATACCGTGGAGGAAACGGGACTGGGCTACGACATCGGCGACGAGGACCGCATCTGCCGCCCCGTACCGGGCTCGCTGCGGCCGGTGCCGTGGTCGCCACGGCCGGCCGCGCAACTGCTGTTGAGCATGGAGGATGCGCAGGGCGGCATGTTCGAAGCCAACCCGCGCGAGGTGCTCAAGCGGGTGCTGGAGCGTTACGCCGCGCGCGGACTGAAGCCGGTGGTGGCGGTGGAACTGGAGTTCTACCTGTTCGACCAGCGGATGGACGATGCCGGCCGCCCGCGCACGTCGATCAACCCGGCGACCGGGCAGCGCAACACCAGCACGCAGGTCTACTACATGGAAGACCTGAACGACTATCGCGGCTTCACCGATGCGGTCGCCGCGGCATGCGGCGCCCAGCGCATCCCGGCGGATACCGCGGTGGCCGAGTATGCGCCCGGCCAGTTCGAGATCAACCTCAGGCACCGCGACGACGCCCTGCTCGCCTGCGACGATGCGATCTACCTGAAGCGCGCGATCAAGGCCGCAGCGCAACAGCAGGGCCTGATGGCCAGTTTCATGGCCAAGCCGTTCGCGCAGCAGGCCGGCAGCGGCATGCATATCCACGCCAGCGTGCTGGATGCCGACGGCCACAACATCTTCGCCTCACCGCAGTCCGCGCCGGCCGATGCGCTGAAGCACGCCATCGGCGGCCTGCAGCGCAGCGACCAGGACTGCCTGCTGCTGTTCGCGCCGCACGCCAACAGCTACCGGCGCTTCGTGCTCAACGCCTTCGTGCCGCTCAACGATGTGTGGGGCTACAACAACCGCACCGTCGCCATGCGCATTCCGCACAGCGACGAGGCCAATACGCGCATCGAGCACCGCATCGCCGGCGCCGATGCCAACATCTACCTGGTCACCGCCGCGGTGCCGGCCGGCATGCTGCACGGCATCGAGCAGGGCTTCGATCCCGGCCCGCCGATCACCGGCAATGCCTACGACCAGACCGAGATCCGTACCCCGTTCTGGCGCGAAGCCATCGCCGCCTTCATGGGCAGCGAGTTCATCCGCGAGCAGTTCGGCACCTCGTTCCAGCACATCTACGGCCAGCAGAAGCTCAAGGAGATGCACAGCTTCTACACCGAGGTGACCGACCTGGAGTACGCGTGGTACCTGCGGTCGGTGTGATGGGACGCGGACTCGCCCACTCCTGCGATCCTTCCGTCATCCTGGCGCACGCCGGAACGACGGCACGAGGTGTCCATGAGTCCCGGTAGCTATCCTGCTTCATGGTACGCGGCCAGCACGCCGCCCCTGCCCGTCCAGCCCACGCTGGAAGGCCGCATCGAAGCCGACGTGTGCATCCTCGGCGCAGGCTACACCGGCCTGTCGGCGGCACTGGAGCTGGCCGAGGCCGGCTACAGGGTCGTCGTGCTGGAAGCCGAGCGCATCGGCTGGGGCGCCTCGGGCCGCAACGGCGGGCAGGCCATCGCGGGCTTCAGCTGCGGCGAGGCCAAGCTGGAGGCGCTGGTCGGCTTCGACGACGCGAAGAAAATGTTCGACCTGTCGCTGGAAGGGCTTCGCTGGCTGCGCGGACGCATCGACCGGCACGGGATCGACTGCGACTGGCGCGACGGTCATGCCACGGTGCCGATCAAGCCACGCCAGCAGCGCGAAGTGGAACACGCCGTCGAGGACTTCAACACCCGCTACCGTCACCCCGTGCAATGGTGGGACCGCGAGCGCCTGCGCAGCGAACTGGCCAGCGACCGCTATCTCGGCGCGATGTACGACCCGGTCAGCGGCCACCTGCACCCGCTGGCGTATGCACTGGGCCTGGGACGCGCAGCGCTGGAGGCCGGCGTGCGGATCTTCGAGGGCTCGCGCGTCACCCGGCTCGTCCGCGGTGCACGCCCTGTGCTGAAGACCGCGGCCGGCGAGGTGGTCTGCGACAGCGTCGTTCTTGCCGGCAACGCGCTGCTGCGCGGGATCGCGCCGGAACTCGAGTCGCGGATGATGCCGGTAGGCACCTACATCGCCGCCACCCCGCCGCTGGGCGAGGAACGCGCGCGCGCCCTGATCCGCAACGACATGGCGGTGGCCGACACCAACTTGGCGCTGGACTACTTCCGCCTGGGCCGCGACCATCGCCTGCTGTTCGGTGGCCGTGCCAGCTATTCCACCCTGCCCCCACCCAACCTGCGCGGCGTGATGACCCGGCGCATGCACCGGGTGTTCCCGCAGCTGCGCGATGTCGGCATCGAGTACCTGTGGGGCGGCATGATCGACATCTCGCTCAATCGCGCCCCGCACTGGGGCCGGCTGGCGCCGAACCTCTATTTCGCCCAAGGTTTCTCCGGACATGGACTGATCGCCGCAGGCCTGGCGGGCACCACGCTGGCCCAGGCCATCCGCGGCCAGTCCGAGCGGCTGGACCTGTTCGCGAAAATCGATCACCGCCCGTTTCCCGGCGGACGCGCCCTGCGCACGCCGCTGCTGGTGGCCGCCATGGCCTGGTACAAGCTGCGCGACGCACTCTGGTAGGCCGTCGGCGCCGCGCTTCATTTTCGTGACGGCGCTCTCAAGTCCGTCTCCAACCGGCCGATAGGGGGTAGATGGAACCTCCGTAACGCCGATGACGATGCCGACACCCCTGCGCGCCTCGCCCACTTCCACCGCTCCGTCCTTGCTGCCCCAGCGCATCCTGGTGGTGGAGAACTCGCGCACGCATGCACGCCTGATCGGCGAGGCGATCGAGCAGAAGCTCAATCTGCCCGTCATCTACGCAGCGACGCTCGCGGAAGCCCGCACGGCGCTGGAACGGCACCCGGACTGGTTCATGGTGGTCACCAGCCTGGTGCTGGCTGACGGCAGCCACGACGAGGTGGTGGAGTTCTTCCTGTCGCGCCAGCTGCCGACGGTGGTGGTCAGCGGCGTCTACGACGATGGCCTGCGCGAACAGGTGCTGCGCCGGCAGGTGGTGGACTATGTGTTGAAGAACACGCCCGGCAGCATCGACTACCTGGTGTGGCTGGTGCAGCGGCTGGAGCGCAACCGGCGGATCGCGGCACTGGTCGTCGACGATTCACGCTCGGCCCGCCAGCACGCGGCGGCGCTGCTGTCGATGTACGGTTTCCGGGTGATCGAGGCGGCCGACGGCGAGGCCGGCCTGGCGATGCTGGATGCGAACCCCGACATCCGCCTGGCCATCGTCGACCAGGAGATGCCCGGCATGAAGGGACACGAGTTCACCCGCCGCCTGCGCGCGCGCCACGCCCGCGACCACCTGGCCATCATCGGCATTTCCGGCACCACCGACGGCAGCCTGGTGCCGCGTTTCCTCAAAAGCGGCGCCAACGACTTCCTGCACAAGCCGTTCTCGCGCGAGGAGTTCTTCTGCCGGGTCTCGCAGAACATCGACCAGCTGGAACTGATCGGCACGCTGCAGGACCTGGCCACGCGCGACTTCCTGACCGGCCTGCCCAATCGCCGGCACTTCCTGGCCGAATGCCACGCGCTGCTGCCCAACACCCTGGGGCGCCAGCAGTCGGTGACGGCGGCCATCATCGATATCGACCACTTCAAGCACATCAACGACACCTACGGCCACGAGGCCGGCGATGTGGCGCTGAAGGCCGTCGCCCCGGCCATCGCGCGCCATTCAGGCCCGCAGGACCTGGTGGCGCGCTTCGGCGGCGAGGAGTTCTGCGCACTGGTGCCCTACCTGGGCGAAAGCGAGTCGGTGGAATATTTCGAATCGCTGCGCGCGCAGATCGAGGCGCTGGAGGTCGATGTCGGCGGACAGACGCTGCGCATGACGGTCAGCATCGGCGTGTTCCGCACGCGTTTCCCGGGACAGACGCTCAACCACCTGCTCAGCGAAGCCGACCGGCGCCTGTATCTGGCCAAGGCCGGCGGGCGCAACCGGGTGGTGTCGAGCGGGTGACGACCTCTCCCACACCCGCTGCCCTGCCCCTGCGACGAAATGCCGCAGCATTGATTCCGATCAATGCCGCGACGTCCGCGCGCACCTAGATTCCCGCTGCATTCCGGCATCCGCCGGCAGGGGATACGCACATGACACTGCTGATCTGGCAGGACGACATGGACACGGGCATCGACATCATCGATGGCCAGCACCGACGCATCGTGGAGATGATCAACCATCTGCACATCACCCAGAAATCGATGGAACGCTTCGCCGTGGGCGAAGTGATCGACGAACTGGTCGACTACACCCTCTCGCACTTCGCCTTCGAGGAAGAGCTGATGGAGGAGGCGGGCTACCCGTTCAGCGCCGCCCACAAGCGCGTGCACGAGGTCTTCACCAAGCGCGTATCGGAGTACCGGCTGCGTTTCGAAGCGGGCGAGGACATCGTCGACGATCTGCGCAGCATGCTGTCGCGCTGGCTGTTCAACCACATCCGCAACGACGACAAGGCCTATGCCGATTCGGTGAAGCGGCATCTCAACCACTTCGTCAGGGAACACCAGCAGGGCGGCTGGCTGAGCCGCACCGTGAAGCGGCTGTTCGGATAGCGCAGCTACCTGCGGCGCGGCATCGCCAGCAGCGCAACGAGCGTGAGCGCGGCCATGCCGGCCAGGTACCCGCCCACCGACGCCAGCCCGTAGCGCTCGCCCAGGCGCGTGGCGATGTAGGGCGCGGGCGACGCTCCCAGGATGCCCGCCAGGTTGAACGCCAGCGACGCGCCGGTGTACCGCACCGCCGTGGGGAACATCTCCGCCAGGATCGTGCCGCACGGCCCGTACGTCAGCCCCATCGCGCCCAGCCCCAGCGCCAGGAAGGCGAGCACGCCCAGGTCGCTGCCCGATTCCAGCAACGGGGCGAACACGAAGCCGAAGCCGATGATCAGCACCGTCGCCACGATCATCGCGTTGCGACGGCCGAAGCGGTCGGCGTACAGCGCCGACAGCGGGATGGTCAGCGCGAAGAACAGCACGCCCACCATCTGCAGCATCAGGAAGTGCTCGCGCGCGTAGCCGAGCTTCGACGTACCCCAGCTCAGCGCGAAAACCGTCATCAGGTAGAACAGCACGAAGGTCGCGACCAGGGCGAAGGTCCCGGTGACCAGGGCGAACGGATGCTCCCGCACCGCGGTCAGCATCGGCAGCTTGACCCGTTCGTCCCTGTCCAGCGCCTTCTGGAAGTCCGGCGTCTCGGTGATCCGCAGGCGCACCCACAGGCCGACGAACACCAGCGCCGCGCTGGCGACGAACGGGATGCGCCAGCCCCACGCGAGGAACTGCGCATCCGTCATCACCTCGGTCAGCAGCAGGAAGATGCCGGTCGAGCACAGGAACCCGAGCGGCGCGCCCAGCTGCGGGAACATGCCGTACCACGCGCGCCTGCCGGGCGGTGCGTTCTCGGTGGCCAGCAGCACGGCCCCGCCCCATTCGCCGCCCAGGCCGATGCCCTGCCCCAGCCGGCACAGGGCCAGCAGCGCCGGCGCCACCACGCCGACCTGCGCGTAGGTGGGCAGCAGGCCGATGACGACCGTCGAGATCCCCATCGTCAGCAGGGCCGCCACCAGCGTCGCCTTGCGGCCGATGCGGTCGCCGAAATGGCCGAACAGCGCCGACCCCACCGGTCGCGCGATGAAGGCCAGCGCGAAGGTGGCGAAGGACTGCAGCGTCGCCGTGGTGGGATCGCTCTGGGGGAAGAACAGCTTCGGGAAGACGATCACCGCCGCCGTGGCGTAGATGTAGAAATCGAAGAACTCGATGGTGGTGCCGATTAGGCTGGCGAACAGCACGCGGCCGGGCGAATTGGCCGGCGCGGGGGCAACGGTGGCGGTGGCGGTCATGGACGGGCCGGTCGGTGGGACGTGGGCGATTCTGGCAGAAGAACTTCTTCGATGACTCCCCTCTCCCCGTGTACGGGGAGAGGGTGCCGAAGACGGGTGAGGGGCGAACGGAGACGCGATGCCTGCGCGCCGGTCAAACGTCAGCGCTCGCCCCTTATCCGCCCTCCGGGCACCTTCTCCCCGCCGAGCAGGGAGAAGGAACACCGTAGCTCAACTACCCAGGTTGATCCACGTCGCCTTGATTTCGGTGTACTTGTCGAAGGCGTGCAGCGACTTGTCGCGGCCGTTGCCGGACTGCTTGTAGCCGCCGAACGGCGCGGTCATGTCGCCGCCGTCCCAGTAGTTCACCCACACGCTGCCCGCGCGCAGCCTGCGCGCCACGCGGTGCGCGCGGCTGATGTCGCGCGTCCACACGCCGGCCGCGAGCCCGTACTCGCTGTCGTTGGCCATCCGCAGCGCTTCTTCCTCGCTGTCGAACGCGATCACCGACAGGATCGGCCCGAAGATCTCCTCGCGGCTGATCGTGTGCTCGTGCGCCACGTCGTCGAACACGGTCGGCTCGATGTAGCAGCCGCCACTCACCACCTCGGCGCGCAGACCGCCGAGCGCCAGGCGCGCGCCCTCGGCCTTGCCCTTCTCGATGTAGTCGAGCACGCGCTGCGTCTGGCCTTCGTCGACCATCGCGCCCATCGGCGCGCCGGGGTCGAGCGGATGGCGTGGGCGCATGGCCTTGCCGGCCTCGACCACGCGGGCGACGAACTCGTCCTTGATCGACCGCTCCACCAGCAGGCGCGAGGCGGCGGTGCAGACTTCGCCCTGGTTGTAGAAGATGCCGCCGGCCGCAGCCTTCGCCGCCACTTCCAGATCGTGCGCATCGGCGAACACGATGTTCGGACTCTTGCCACCGCATTCCATGTACGCGCGCTTCATGTTCGACAGGCCTGCGCACTGCAGCAGGCGCTTGCCGACCGCGGTGGAACCGGTGAACACCAGCCCGTCCACGTCCATGTGCAGCGCCAGCGGTTCACCGGCGGGCTTGCCGAAGCCCGGCACCACGTTGAGCACGCCCGCGGGAATGCCAGCCTCGATCGCCAGTTCGGCCAGGCGGATCGCGGTGAGCGGGGACTTCTCCGAGGGCTTGAGCACGATGGAATTGCCCATCGCCAGGGCCGGCGCCAGCTTCCACGTCGCCATCAGCAGGGGGAAATTCCACGGCACGATCGCCCCGATCACGCCCAGCGGTTCGCGCGTCACCAGGCCGAGCTCGTCCTGACCGGTGGCCGCGACTTCGCCATACACCTTGTCCAGCGCCTCGGCAGTCCAGCCCATGCAGCGGATGGTGGCCGCCAGATCGACGCTGCGTGCGTCACTGACCGGTTTGCCCATGTCCAGCGACTCCAGCAGCGCCAGTTCGTCGGCATGCTGCTCGATCAGCTGGGTGAGCTTCAGCAGCACCTTCTTGCGGTGGGTCGGCCGCGCGTTGGACCACGCGCCGGCGTCGAAACTGCGGCGCGCAGCGGCGACGGCGCGGTTGATGTCCTCTTCCTGGCCATCGGCCACCTGGCCCAGCACGCGCCCGTCGATCGGGCTGACGCAATCGAACGTCTTTCCGGAAGCGGCATCGACGTACTTGCCGTCGATGAAGGCCTGCGTGCGGATCGACAGCGTGCCGGCCATCGCCTGCCAGTCCTGTTGCGTGCGGGGATTGCTCATGGAAGCTCCTGGCTGGTTTCCCTTCTCCCACCGGGAGAAGGTGGCGCGAAGCGCCGGATGAGGGGCGAGCGGAGATGCGTTGTCCGAATCATCCGGACTCCATCGCCCCTCACCCCCAACCCCTCTCCCGTTGGGAGAGGGGCGGGATCTCAAAACGTTGCCGGCGTATTCGCGCTGACGATCACCGCGTCCACATCGCCGATATTGCGGAAGCGGTGCGGCGTGCGGCTTTCGAAGTAGTAGCCCTCGCCGGCCTTCAGCACACGTACCTGCTCGCCCACCGTGACTTCCACTTCGCCGGCGATCACCACGCCGCCCTCCTCACCGTCGTGCGCCAGCATGCTGTCGCCGGTGTCGCTGCCCGGCGGCATCACTTCCCGCAGGATGCACATCTGGCGCTGCGGCCGGTGCTGGCCGACGAGGAAGTAGTGGATGCCGTTGCTGCCCACGTCCGGCAACTCGTCGGCGACATAGAAGGGACTGTCGGGCAGGCCCTTCTCCATGTCCAGGGTGAAGAAATCGGCCAGCGAGATGGGGATGCCGTCCAGCACCTTTTTCAGCGAACTGACCGAGGGACTGACCTTGTTCTGCTCGATCAGCGAGATGGTGCTGTTGGTGACGCCCACGCGCTTGGCCAGCTCGCGCTGGCTGAGGCCTTTGGATTTGCGGACCAGCTGCAGGCGTGCCCCGATGTCCATCACCACCCTGTCAGGAAAGCGGAAAGTGTTGCTGGATACTTTACACCCCAGGGCACGCCGGTCAATCCGGGGTTTTCGAGCGATCCGCTAGACAGATGAACGACGGAAGGCCGGCGCGCGCTTGCGGCGGGAATCCGACTTTCGACACGGTTGTAAAGTTTTTTCAACGCGCTAAGCTGCGCGCACCCGTCCCGTCCCCTGGAGCCGCGATGAGCGCCGACGACACCTCCTCCGCCCTGGCCGACCACTACGCACGCCAGAATCTGGAAGCGCCCGGCTCGCTCGATCACTTCTGGATGCCGTTCACGGCCAACAGGCAGTTCAAGGCCAGGCCGCGGCTGCTGGCCAGCGCGTCCGGCATGCATTACCGCGACGTCGACGGCAACGAGGTGCTGGATGCCACCGCCGGCCTCTGGTGCTGCAACGCCGGCCACGCCCGCCCGCGCATCGTCGAGGCGGTGAAGCAGCAGATTGGCACGCTGGATTTCGCGCCCAACTTCTCGATGAGTTCGCCGCTGCCGTTCAAGCTGGCCGAGCGCCTGGCGGCGCTTGCGCCCGGCGACCTCAACAAGGTGTTCTTCAGCAACTCCGGTTCGGAAGCCGTGGACAGTGCACTGAAGATCGCCCTGGCCTACCACCGCGTGCGCGGCGAAGGCCAGCGCACCCGTTTCATCGGCCGCGAGAAGGGCTACCACGGCGTCGGCTTCGGCGGCATGTCGGTGGGCGGCCTGCCGAACAACCGCAAGTGGTTCGGCCCGGGCCTGCCGGCGGTCTCGCACATCCGCCACACGCTGGACGTGTCGCGCAATGCGTTCTCGAAGGGCCTGCCGGCGCACGGCATCGAACTGGCCGAGGACCTGGAGCGACAGATCGCGCTGTACGACGCCTCCACCATTGCCGCCGTCATCGTCGAGCCGATCTCCGGCTCGGCCGGCGTGGTCATCCCGCCGCAGGGCTACCTGCAGCGCCTGCGCGAGATCTGCGACAAGCACGGCATCCTGCTGATCTTCGACGAAGTGATCACCGGCTTCGGCCGCGTCGGCCACGCCTTCGGTGCGCAGCGCTTCGGCGTCACGCCGGACATGATCACCGCCGCCAAGGGCATCACCAACGGCTGCGTGCCGATGGGTGCCACCTTCGTGTCGGACCGCATGTTCGACGCCTTCATGAGCGGCCCGGACAACGCCATCGACATGTTCCATGGCTACACCTACTCCGGCCATCCGCTGGCCTGCGCCGCCGCGCTCGCCACGCTGGACACCTACGAGGAGGAGAACCTGTTCGACAAGGCGCTCAGCCTGGGCGACTACTGGCAGGAGGCGCTGCACTCGCTGAAGGGCCTGTCGAACGTGATCGACATCCGCAACTTCGGCCTGGTCGGCGCCATCGAGATGGCCCCGCGCGCGGGAGCGCCGGGCACCCGGGCCTACGACGTGTTCGCCCGTGCCTTCCATGAGGGCCACCTGTTGACCCGGGTGACCGGCGATGTCATCGCCCTGTCGCCCCCGCTGATCGTGGAAAAGCACCACATCGACCGGATCGTGGATGTCCTGGCGGACACCATACGGGCAACCGCGTAAAATTACGGACCAACGGCCCCAGCGCTCCCCACGCGCGAAGCCCCATTCCCGCTACTGGAGAGCAACATGCTGATTGGCGTCCCCAAGGAAATAAAGAACCACGAATACCGCATCGGCCTTACGCCGTCCGGTGCGCGCGAACTGGTCTCGAACGGCCACCAGGTCATCGTCCAGCGCGACGGCGGCAAGGCCATCGGCCTGACCGACGAGCAGTACGTCAAGGCCGGCGCGCAGATCGTCGACACGGCCGAGGAGATCTTTGCCCGCGCCGACATGATCATCAAGGTCAAGGAGCCGCAGCCGAACGAGTGCGCCATGCTGCGCCCCGGCCAGGTGCTCTACACCTACCTGCACCTTGCACCCGATCCGGAACAGACCAAGGCGCTGGTCGCCTCCGGCGCCACCTGCATCGCCTACGAGACCGTCACCGACCGCAAGGGCGGCCTGCCGCTGCTGGCGCCGATGTCGGAAGTGGCCGGCCGCATGTCGATCCAGGCTGGCGCGCATGCGCTGGAGAAGGCGCAGGGCGGTTCCGGCGTGCTGCTCGGCGGCGTGCCCGGCGTGAAGCCGGCCGAAGTGCTGGTGATCGGCGGCGGCGTGGTGGGCATCAACGCCGCGCGCATGGCGATGGGCATGAACGCGCACGTCACCATCCTCGACCGCTCGCTCGACCGCCTGAAGTACCTGGACGAGCTGTACGGCCACCAGCTGACCACCATCTACTCCACCCGCGACGCCATCGAAGAGCGCCTGCCCGACACCGACCTGGTGATCGGCGCGGTGCTGATTCCCGGCGCCGCCGCGCCCAAGCTCGTGTCGCGCGACCAGCTGAAGCTGATGCGTCCCGGCTCGGTGCTGGTGGATGTGGCGATCGACCAGGGCGGCTGCTTCGAGACCTCGAAGGCCACCACCCACCAGAACCCGACCTACGAAGTGGACGGCATCATCCACTACTGCGTGGCCAACATGCCGGGCGGCGTCGCCCGCACGTCGACCTTCGCGCTGACCAACGCCACCCTGCCCTTCGCCGTGCAGCTGGCCAACAAGGGCGCGAAGCAGGCGCTGCTGGACGACGAGCACCTGCTCAACGGCCTGAACGTGCATGCCGGCAAGATCACCTACAAGGCGGTCGCCGACGACCTGGGCTACGCCTACGTGCCGGCGGCCGTGTGTCCGTTGATGAAGTGGGAAATCGCTTCGGCCATGGCGTTCAC
>NZ_PDWV01000043.1 GCF_010093385.1 Pseudoxanthomonas mexicana | reverse complement strand
CGCCTGCAGCGGGCGACGGCATGGCGGCTGCGGCCCCGTCCGCATCACGCGCCTCCTGTTCGCGCACCAGTGCGTCCAGGCCGGCACGCAGCCGCGGCAATGCGGGCGCACGGGATCGATGCGGGCGATCAGTGCCTGCAGACGCGCCGCTTCACGGCCATCACCCCGCGCGATCGCCTGCTCGGCGGCGATCAGCACGTAAGGCTGCAGCTCGGCCAGCGCCGCCCGGGCGCGGACACGTTCCGACGGCTGCGCGCACGCATCCAGGTAGTGCTCGATCGCATTGTCGCCGGCCGGCGCCAGTATCCGGCCCGCCGCCAGCGCGCGCTCGGCGCGTGCGTAAGGTGCGGTCGCGGCAGCGACGACGCCTGCGCCCGCCATCCCGTCCGCCGGCGATGCGCTTCCCTCCACCTCCGCGGGACGGGCTGCGTCCCCGCATGCCGCCAGGCACAGCGCCGCCCCGATCCCCAGTCCGATCCACCTTGCTTTCATGGCCACCCCTGTCATGCGGGCGGCAAGGCTAGGGCGCGTTCATGACGCCGATGCGTCAGGTGTGCGTCCACGCGGCACGCGCTCCCTTTCGGACACTGGACACCGCCCGCCGAGCGTGCAGGCGCCCACGCGCACGAGGACGCGGTGTCCGGTAGCGGCGCTGAAAGCGTTTGCAGCCCACATGGCCACCCCGCGCGCGCTTGAAGTTCAGGTAAAGTGCGGCGATCAGGGGCCGATACCGTTCCGTACAGCCCCGTTTCGGGGGTGGCTGAGCAGAGAACGCCGTGGCGAACCCGGACCATCAGGCAGAAACCGTTCTTGGGGAAGGACCGACCGTGAGGCCCACTGCCATCGCCATGCCGTCGCACTTCGCCGATGACGCTCCCGACGTATCGTGGGTCATCGACCACAGCGACAACGCGGTCGTCGTCTGCGACGAGGCGGCCCGCATCACCTGGATCAACCAGGGGTTCACGCGCATGCTGGGCTATACGCTGGAGGAGGCCGCCGGCCGCAGGCCCAGCGATTTCCTGGCGGGCCCGCATACCGACCCGGAAACGGTCGAATGGGTGCGCGGGCAGTTGAACACGCAGCAGGGCTACCGGACCGAGTTGCTGGTCTACGCCAAGAACGGGGTGCCGCTGTGGATCTCGGCGGTGGTCAACCCGGTATACGACCCCGACCGCAACGTCCGTTACCTGCTGGGCGTCTACACCGACATCACCCACAGCAAGCTGCACGAAGAGCTGCACCGCAAGGTGCTGGGCGCGATCATCCGCGAACAGCCGCTGCAGGACGTGATGACCCTGATCTGCCGCGAAGTGGAAAAGGTGATGCCCGAGGCCGTGGCGTCGGTGATCGGGCTGGACGACTACGGTCGCCTGCGCCCCTTGGCGGCCCCCAGCCTGCCCGAGCAGATCGCCGCCATCATCGACGGCGAGCTGGCCGGCCCCATGGTCGGCGCCTGCGGGTCGGCGGCCTGGAGCGGGCAACCGGTCGAATGCAGCGACATCGAACGCGATCCGCGCTGGCAGGCCTACAACGCGCCCTTCCTGGCGCTGGGGATCCGCGCCTGCTGGTCGAATCCGGTGAAGGGCCACGACGGGCGCGTGCTGGGCACGTTCGCCCTGTACTACTGGGAGAACCGCGCGCCGGACGAGTTCCACCAGCGCGTGGTCGATGTCTGCCTGCACCTGTGCGCCCTGGCCATCGAGCGCGATCGCGCGCGTGCGCGCATGCACCAGCTGTCGTTCTTCGACACCCTGACCGGGTTGCCCAACCGGGCGCTGTTCAACAGCAAGGTGGAACAGATGCTACTGGGCGCCGCGCGCCGCGACAGCGCGGTGGCCCTGCTGTTCATCGACATCGACCGCTTCAAGATCGTCAACGACACCCAGGGCCACTCCGCAGGCGACACCCTGCTGCGCGAACTCGCCAAGCGGCTCGGCGGCGAACTGCGCGAAGGCGACGTGGTGGCGCGCCTGGCCGGCGACGAATTCGTGCTGGCCGTGCCGGACCGCAGCGCGGAGGAAGCCGCCAACCTCGCCGACCGCCTGATGGCGCGGCTTGCCGAACCGGTCATCGCCGGCCGGATGATGCTGACGCCGCAGGCCAGCATCGGGGTGGCCATGTTTCCCGCCGATGGCTGGGACGTCGACTCACTGGTGCGCCACGCCGACATCGCGATGTACCGCGCCAAGTCCGAGGGCGGCGCGCGCATCGTGTTCTACAGCCTGGAGATGAACCAGGCTATGCAGGAGCGCCTGGCGCTGGAGAACGCGCTGCGCGAGGCCGTGCGCAGCGGCCAGTTGCGCCTGCATTACCAGCCTCAGGTGGTACTGGACGACGACGCGCGCCTGCACGGCGTGGAGGCGCTGCTGCGCTGGCGGCACCCGGAGATCGGCGAGATCTCGCCGGCCACCTTCGTGCCGATGGCCGAGGAATGCGGCCTGATCGACGAACTCGGCCGCTGGACGCTGGAGGAGGCCTGCACGCAGATGGCCGACTGGCGCCGTCGCGGCGTACCGGTGCCGCGGGTGTCGGTGAACCTGTCGGCGATCAACTTCGAGCAGCAGGACCTGCCCGCCTTCATCGGCAACGTGCTGGGCAAGTGCGGGCTTTCGCCGGACGAGCTGATGGTGGAGGTGACCGAGAGCGTGATGCTGGCGCAGAAGCCCGAGGTGCTGGCCAACATCGACGCGATCCACCGGATGGGCGTGCACCTGTCGATCGACGATTTCGGCACCGGCTACTCCAGCCTGAGCCACCTGCACCGTCTGCCGATCAGCGAACTGAAGCTGGACATGAGCTTCGTCCGCGACCTGGAGCACAGCGAATCCGCGCGCGCACTGACCACCTCCATCCTGCGCATCGGCGAGAGCCTGTCGCTGAAGGTGGTGGCCGAAGGCGTGGAAAACGCCGCGCAGCGCGCTGTGCTGGCCTCGCTGGACTGCGACCTTCTGCAGGGCTACTACGTCTCGCGCCCGCTGTCGCCGCACTCGCTGGAACGCTGGATCAGCCTGCAGCCGCCGCCGGCGGCATGACGAGCGCCGGCACGTCGGCACCGAGCAGGAAGCGCAGCGCATCCCCGCACGGCGCCGCCATCCGGAACCGCAGCAGGTCGTCGGCACGGGTGCGGCCCAGGTTGACGGCCGCGACCGGGATCTGCGCGCGCACCGCCGCGTGCACGAACCGCAGGCCGGAATAGACCATCAGCGACGAGCCCACCACCAGCATGCCGTCGGCCTGCGCGAGCCGCGCCATCGCGGCGTCGACCCGAGTGCGCGGCACGTTCTCGCCGAAGAACACCACGTCCGGCTTCAGCATCCCGCCGCAGGAGTCGCACGCGGGAACCTGGAACGTGGCGAAATCGCGATCTTCCAGGTCCGCATCGCCGTCGGGCGCCGCGCCGGCCGCCAGGCCGGCCCAGGCCGGGTTCGCCTCCGCCAGCCGCCGCTGGACGTCCGCGCGCGATGACGATGCACCGCACCCGAGGCAGACCACCGCATCCAGACGGCCGTGCAGGTCGATCACGGCGCGGCTCCCCGCGGCCTGGTGCAGGCCATCGACATTCTGCGTCAGCAATTGGCTGCAGCGCCCCTGTGCTTCCAGCGCCGCCAATGCGCGATGCGCCGCATTCGGCTGCGCCTGCGCGATGCGCGGCCAGCCGACCAGGCTGCGTGCCCAGTAGCGCCGGCGGTTGATCCCGTCGCCGAAGAAGGCCTGGTAGGTCCCCGGCGGCGTGCGCTTCCAGGCGCCCTGCTCGTCCCGGTAGTCGGGAATGCCCGACCCGGGGCTGCAGCCGGCCCCGGTCAGCACGAACAGGCGCCTGTGCGCCGAAATGAAGTCTTCGAGCCGGGAGTCGCTCATGACCGCAGCATAGGCCATGCCGCCCTCGGGGTGGCCGCGGCCTGCGCCGCCATCAGGCGCTTCAATGCCTGACGGGCGGCTGCGTCGATTCCCGGAACAGCACCTCGTGTTCGACATGCACCATGCCGCCGGCGTCCGCCGCGCGGATGCGCGCCAGCAACTGCATCGTGGCCAGGCGTCCCATGTCGGAGGTGGGCTGGCGCACCGTGGTCAGCGCCGGATAGATGTGGCGGGCGATCGGCGGGGCGTCGAAGCCGCAGACGGGGATGGCGCGCGGCACCACCAGGCCACGCCCGCACGCGGCGCGGATGACGCCGGCCGCCATGTCGTCGTTGGCGGCGAAGATCGCCGTGGGAGGCCGCTTGAGGTCGAGCAGGCGGTTGCCGGCCTCGATGCCGGACTCGAACGAGAACGCCCCCTGCACCACCAGGTCCTCGTCGTACTCGATCTCTGCCTTTCGCAGCGCCTCACGATAGCCCTTGAAACGCCATTGGCATGCGCCGTGCGCGGGCGGGCCCTTGATGTGGCCGATGCGGCGGTGGCCCTGGGCCACCAGGCCGGCCATCAGCTCACGCACGGCCGCGGTTTCGTCCATCATCACGCCGATGCGACCGTCCGGATGCTTGGGCGCGATGCAGGCGAAGGCCACATGGTTCGCTTCAAGGAATTCCAGCACCACCGGATCGTCCGTCAGGGGCGGAATGAGCACCACGCCGTCCGGCGCGAAGTGCTCGAACCCCACCTTCAGGTCGTCTACCTTGCGCTGGCGCGAGGCCCCCACCGGCGCCAGCACCAGGTTGTAGTGGTTGTCGCGGCAGGCTTCCAGCATGCCGTTCTGGATTTCCATCAGGTAGTTGCGCGACGGGTTGTTGTAGACCAGCGCGATCACATAGGAGCGCTGCCCTGCCAGGCTGCGCGCGGACAGGTTGGGGCGGTACTGCAGCTTCTCGACGACCGCCATCACGCGCTGCCGCATTTCGTCCCGCACGTTGGGCTCGTTGTTCAGCACCCGCGACACGGTCTTCATCGACACGCCAGCGGCAGCGGCCACATCTTCGATCCGACTACGCATGCGCTCCCGCTCCCTTCCCGACCATGCTCCCGGCACGACGCCGGATTCTGACAGCCCCGGCCGCTCCTTGGATACCGCGATCGGGGGCCTGCGACGCCATGTCGATCCTGCTGCAGGGCAGCACGCCCGCACGCCCTGTCCGCCCTGGGCAGGCAAGGCGTCACACTGTCACGCCACCGAACGCGCGTTCCATTGACAGCAAGATGTAGCAGCGGTATGACAGCGCTGTCAACAATGGCGCGGCGAACAAGGCCCACCTGGCCGCTCCGCACACTTCTTCACGAGGCACGCATACGATGCATTCCACCCGCTTGTTCACCGCGGTCGCGCTGGGCGCGACGATGGCCGCCGGCCTGACGCACGCAGATGCCGCACCATCCCAGGAGCGCCCCATGCCGACATCGGCCACCGTGACGATCTACACCACCGCGCAGGACACCGGGCAACGCCTCAGCCAGGCCGGGACCGTCACCCTGAAGGGCGGCCACGTGCTCACCGAAGTGGAGAACTCGGTATTCGTCGATCCCACGCGGCGCTTCCAGTCGCTGCTCGGCATCGGCGGTGCGATCACCGACTCCTCCGCGGAGGTCTACGCCACGCTCGCACCGGACAAGCGCGCCGAGTTCATGCGCGCCTATTACGACAGGGAGGCCGGCATCGGGTATTCACTGGCCCGCACCACGATCCACAGTTCCGACTTCAGCTCGGCCAGCTACACCTATGTGAAGGAAGGCGACAAGGCGCTGGCCTCGTTCTCCATCGCCCACGACCGGCGGGCCCGCCTGCCGATGATCAAGCAGGCCATCGCGGCCGCGGGTGGCGAGCTTCCATTGTTCGCCAGCCCGTGGAGCGCGCCGGCCTTCATGAAGACCACGGGCAACATGCTGCGCGGCGGCGCGCTGCTACCCGAGTACCGGCAGGCATGGGCGAACTACTTCGTCAGATTCATCCAGGCCTACGAAAAGGAAGGCGTGCCGATCTGGGGCATCACCGTGCAGAACGAACCGATGGCCACCCAGACCTGGGAGTCGATGCTGTACACGGCCGAGGAGGAACGCGACTTCCTCAAGGACTACCTCGGCCCGACGATGCACGCCGCCGGCTACGCCGACAAGAAGATCATCGTGTGGGACCACAACCGCGACATGATGCTGTACCGCGCGCAGGTGATCCTGGGCGACCCGGAAGCCGCCAAGTACGCATGGGGACTGGGCTTCCACTGGTACGAGACCTGGGCCGGCTTCGACCCCATGTTCCGCAACGTGGCGGCCGTGACCGAGGCGTTCCCCGACAAACCCGTGCTGCTGACCGAGGCGGCGGTGGAGAAGTTCGACCCCGCGCGCTACCAGCACTGGCCCAACGCCGAACGCTACGGCACCTCGATGATCCACGACCTCAACAACGGCGCCGTGGGCTGGACCGACTGGAACATGCTGCTGGACCAGAAGGGCGGCCCCAACCATGTGGGCAACTACTGCTTCGCACCGCTGCATGCCGATACGCGCACCGGCGAGCTGATCTACACGCCCAGCTACTACTACATCGGCCACTTCTCGAAGTTCATCCGGCCCCAGGCGCGCCGCGTCAGCACCGCCACCAGCCGCAGCACCCTGCTGGCCACGTCTTTCGTGAATCCCGACGGTCGTCTGGCGACGGTGGTGATGAATCCCACCGACAAGGAGATCGCCTACAACTTCTACGTGGGCCAGGCCTCGGCCGTGGTCACCATCCCGGCGCGCGCGATCCAGACGCTGGTGAACTGATCCGATGCGACGGGCGTCGAGCTAGGGCGTCTCCCAGTGCCAGCGCGCGCCGATGGTGAAAGTGCGTCCTGCGCCGGGTTCGTAGAACCGCCCATTGCCTTCGTTGACGATCACCGAGCCGATGTGGAACCGGTCCAGCGCGTTGTCGATGCGGGCGAACGCCTGCAGGCGGCCGCTCGACCACGACCAGTCGCGGCCTGCTTCCAGGTGGAGCAGTCCGTAGCCGGGCGCACGCTCGCTGCCCGCGTCGTTGACGGTGACATCGTCCATGCCCACCAGCTGCGCCGCCGCGTGCCACCGCTCACCCTGCCAACGCAGCCGCAGTGACGCTTGCTGGCGCGCGATGCCGGGAATGCGCGTGCCCGCGGCGACCTGCACCCCGGGCGTGGTGCAGCCGGCGGCCGTGCAGATCGGGAAGCTGTCGCGGAATGTCGCGTCCAGCCAGGTGTACGCGAACTGCACGCGCCACGCATCGCCGAGCGGCACGTCGGATTGCAGTTCGAGTCCCTGCCGGCGCGCGGCACCGACGTTGCGGTAGCTGCTGCGTCCGCCGACATTGCGCGCCACGGCGAGTTCGTCGGCGGTATCGGCACGGAACACCGCCGCCTCCACCGTCGTCCCGCCCGACGCCCGCCACTTCGTACCCAGCTCGACATTGCGGCTGACGGCCGGACGCAGGTCGAACGCCAGGCCGGCGGCGCCATCGGCGCGGTAACCCCGTTCATTGAAGGTCGGCGTCTCGAAACCCCGCCCCCAGGAGGCGTACAGGCGCCACGCATCGCCCGGCGCGAACACCAGTCCCGCCACCGGCAGGGCGCGGTCGTAGACGACGCGCCCGCTGTCGTCGGGATTGGTCGCGGTGACGTAGGCATCCCGGGACGTGAAGGTGATGCGGCTGCGGCGCGCGCCCGCCAGCAGCGACCAGCGCGGCGCGAACCGCCACCACGCCTGAAGGTACTGATCCACGTTCTCCACCGTATTGCGCTCGTCGCGCCGCAGTGCGCCGCGCACGCCCAGCGCAGGGCCGACGAAGTTCTCGTAGCCGCGGCGATGCTGCCGTTGCCGGTCCGCATTGAAGCCGGCCGCGAGTTCGACAGGCTGGTCGCCGAGGCGTCCGGTCCACGACCAGCGCAGGTCGGCACCGCCGTAGGTATTGCGCAGGTCGATCACGCCACCCGAGTTCAAGGGATTGCCTTGCGCGCCGACCGGCAGCGCGAGGAACTGCTCGACATCGCGCCGGCCGCCATAGCCCATCACCCGCATCTGATGCCCGTCGCCGAATGGCAGCGCATACACCGCACCCGTCTGATCCTGGCCCACCGACTTGCGCGTGTTGAATGCCGTGGCGACGGACGCAGCCTGCCGGGGCGACGACCAGGCCTGCGCCCGCGTCAGGGCCAGCGGATCCTGCGCATCGGGCGCATCGAAATGATTGGCGACCAGGTCCAGCGTGCCGGCGCCGGGGCGAACGCGCAGCAGGATGTTCAACGACTCGCGCCGCGCGGCCGCGTGATCGCGATAGCCCCGCGTATCGAACACCGATGCCGCCACGTTGTAACCCACGGCATCGCCGGCGCCACGCAGGCGCGCGCCGAGCACGAACGTGTCGTGACTGGCGAGGCTCGCTTGCAGCCGGGCGTCATGGCCTTCGTCCGGGATGTCGCTCCATGCCTGGATCACGCCACCGGAGGAATTGCCATGCAGGGCCGAGAACGGGCCCCGCAACACCTCCACGCGGTCCGCACCCAGCATGCTGAAGTGCGATACCTGGCCCTGACCGTCGGGCATGGTCGCCGGCACGCCGTCGGCGTACAGCCGCACGCCACGCACGCCGAAAGTGGAACGCGCGCCAAAGCCGCGGATCGACAACTGGGTGTCCTGCGCGAAGTTCTGCCGCTCGCGCGCCTGCACGCCCGGCACGCCGTCCAGCACTTCCGAGAGCGCGGCCTGCGTGCATGCGCCTCCATCCCCCATCGGCACCACGCTGATCGAGGCGGGCGTATCGAATGCGGTGACCGCTTCCAGCCGCGTCGCGGTCACCACCACACGGTCCAGGGTCTCGGCCGCGCCGGATGTGCCGGCCTCTTCGCCCAGCGCCGCGGGCGTCAGTGCGGCACCACTCACCATCCAACAGAATCGCGAGATCGCATGCATGCAGATAACCGGCCGGCACGACGCCGGCCCTGCGCAACCCGCGACCGCGCACGTGCGACGACGTCGCATCGCACCGGTCGATTGTCGCGGGGCGCCGACGTCGAGCCCGAAACACTGGAGTGGGAACTGACCGGCAGCATATACCACGTCCGGATTCCGCCATCCCCTCAGCCGGCGAGTCCGACGCGACGGCATCCCGACTGCTTCGGTTGCGGCGGAGGACTGTCCGAGGCCTGTCGCGCCGGCAGCTGCGCGAAGGATATACGTCCACGCACACTCGGCGGTTGGACTGCGCGCAGCGTCAACGCGAGGCAGCCGCCACGCGGGGCCCCGTCATCCCACCGACGCCCGGCAGTGGCGATCGATGAAATCCTGATGCCGCGGCATGGCCGCCACGCTGTCCGCGATCGATCGGTGCACGCGCGCGACATGTTCGACGAGGGCCTGTTCGGGCATGTCGTCGACGATCGGATGGTAGCCGGCAGGGACGATCCCCTGCCCCAGCATCACCTGCACCCAGCTCGGCAACGCGAAGAATTCGTCGCCCGTGCGGAAATACCGCCCCCCACTGCGGAACATGTCGATCTTCCGCTGCAGGGTGTCGGGGATCGACATCGTCCGGCAGTAGTCCCAGAACGCGCTGTCGTTCCGCCGCGTGGCGCAGTAGTGCAGGATCAGGAAGTCGCGCGTGCTTTCGTACTCGAACGCGGACTCCTCGTTGAACTGCCGCTCGAGCAGGGGGTCGAAACCACGGTCGGGGAACAGGCCCAGCAGTCGCTGGATGCCCGATTGGACCAGGTAGATGCTGGTCGACTCCAGTGGCTCCATGAAGCCGCTGGCGAGCCCCAGAGCGACGACGTTCCTGTTCCACAGCTTCCTGCGCATGCCGGTGGTGAAGCGCAGCGGGCGAGGATCGGCGAGCGCACGGCCGTCGAGGTTGGCCAGCAGCGTGGCGGCGGCTTCGTCGTCGCTGATGTGCTCGCTGGAGTACACGTAGCCGTTGCCGATCCGGCTCTGCAGCGGAATGCGCCATTGCCATCCCGCAGCGCGGGCGGTGGAGCGGGTGTAAGGCGTGGGCGGGCCTGCCGTGGCGCACGGCACCGCCATGGCCCGATTGCAGGGCAGCCAGTGCGTCCAGTCGATGTAACCGGTCTCCAGGGTCTGTTCGATCAGCAGGCCACGGAAGCCGGAGCAGTCGATGAAGAGGTCGCCGGCGACCTGTTCGCCACTTTCGAGCACCACGGCGTCGATGAAGCCGTCTTCGCTGCGCTGCACGGCGTGGGTGATCTTCCCCTCGATGCGCTGCACGCCACGCCGCTCCGCCAGCTCACGCAGGTAGCCCGCATACAGTCCCGCGTCGAAATGATAGGCGTAGGCGATGTCCGCCAGCGGCGAATCCGGCGGGGCGTTGCCCGGGCTGGACATGAACTTCCCCAGCGGGGCGGCCAGGGTGGGCAGCGAGTACTCACCGATGGGCCGCGCGCGGCCGGCGAGGAAGAGCTTGAGCCAGAACTGGTGGAAAGGCAGGGGCCCGATGCCCTGGCCGATCCTGCCGAAGCCGTGGACGTAGGAGTCGCCGATCTGCCCCCAGTCGTTGAACTGGATGCCGAGCTTGAAGGTGCCCTGGGTGCGGGCGACGAAATCGAACTCGTCGATCCCGAGCAGGCCGCCGTTGAACTGCTTCATGTAGGGGACGCTAGCCTCCCCCACGCCGACGATGCCGATTTCCTCGGACTCGACCAGGCGGATGGATGCCTGCTTGCCCAGGTAAGTCGCCAGCGCGGTCGCTGCCATCCAGCCCGCGCTGCCTCCGCCGACGACGACGATGGATCGGATGGGGTTGCCGGTAGCCGTCATGCTCGATCCTGTTCCTCGTTATACGGGACTTGCCGCGCGTCGTGACCACGTGGTCCCGCGAAGCGCGGGACGGTCACGACAGCAGCTGGTTGACCTCTTGCACGGTCGGCATGGCGGCGAACGCGCCTTTGCGCGTGACCGCCAACGCACCCACGGCGGCGGCGAAGCGCATCGCGGCGGCGACATCGTCGTGACGGGAGACGAACGAGGCCATGCCTTGGCCAAGCCTGTCGTGCTGCGTCAGATGGAACAGCAGTCCGCCGACGAACGCATCGCCCGCCGCGGTGGTATCCAGCGTGGTGACCTGGAACGTCTCCACCGTCCCGCTGGCCGCACGCGTATGCCACGCGATGGGTCCGGCGCCGTCCGTCACGACCAGCAGCTGCGCCCGATGCTGCCAGAGGCGCTGCAGGACCGCTTCCTCTCCCCCCAGCGGCCGCGCCAGGTACTCCAGCTCCTCGCGCGACAGCTTCACCAGATCGGCCTCGGCCAGCGCCAGCCACAGCCGCGGCGTGGGGTCCTCGCCTTGCGGCCACAGGGCCGGGCGCAGATTCAGGTCGATGCTGACGGTGGCGCCGCTGGCGCGCGCGCGACGCATGCCCTCGTAGGTGGCGTCGGCGATCTCCGCTCCGGTCAGGCTGTTCGAGCAGACATGGAATACGCCCGTGCCTTCGAAGCACGCCGGCGTGAAATGCGCGGCCCGGAACAGCAGGTCGGCGGCCGGCGGCCGGTAGAAACTGAAACTGCGCTCCCCGTGCTCGTCCAGCGCCACGAAGGCCAGAGCCGTCTTCGCCTCCCCGGTGCGCACGATGCAGTCCGTGGCAACGCCCACCGACGCCAGGCTGTCGAACAGGAAGTCGCCGAACATGTCCTCGCCCAGCATGCCGGCGAAGTGCACATCGGCACCCAGTCGCGCGGCCGCCACCGCCACGTTCGCTGGCGCGCCGCCCGCGTACTGCAGGAAATTGCGCGGGGCTTCAGGCGATGCCGGCGGCTGCGCCAGCATGTCGATCAGGGCCTCACCGAAGCAGACGATCTTGCGCGAGGGAGGACTCATGCGAAGCCACCCCGCAGGAAGACGCACGGCGCCGGCACGGGATCGGCAGGGCGATGGAGAGGGTGATGTGGAGCGATGGGTTTCATGGCGAAGGAAGCATCAGAGGAGAGACGGGGTACGGACGTCGTCGCGCGGTAACGCAACACGTCGATACGACGATGGGCGGCAACAGGGTCATTTCAGCGTCACCCCGCTGCTCTCGCGCACGGACAGCGTGACCGGCGCGATGGTCCTGCGGGGCACGGCACCCTCGTCTATCTGCGCGAGCACCAGCTGCGCCGCCTGTCGTCCACGTTCGCGCGGATTGGCGGCCAGCGTGGTCAGCGGTGGCGTGGTCACCGCCGCCTCGGGAATGTCGTCGAAGCCGGTCACGGCGAAGCCCTTGCCCGGCTGGATGCCGCGCGCCAGCAGGCCCAGCATCAGGCCCAGCGCCACCGTGTCGTTGTAGCAGACGGCGGCCGTCGGCGGCGCCTGGTCGCCGAACAGTTCGCCGGTTCGCGCGGCCGCTTCCAGGCGGTTGGGCGCGGACTCGATCAGCCACGCTGGATCGACGGGCAGGCCCGCCCGCTTCATCGCCTGCGCATGGCCGGCGCGGCGCTGGCGGCAGGAACTGGAATCGGCATGTCCGCCGTAGAACGCGATGCGGCGATGGCCCAGGGCGATCAGGTGTTCGGTGGCCAGCTGCGCGCCGTGCTGGTTGTCCAGCCCCAGGAAGCCCCAGTCGTCGGCGCCGGCGAGTTCGCGATTGAACAGCAGCACGTTCGCGCGCGCGTCCAGCACCTTGTGCAGCTGGGCCGCATCGCTGCCCTCGGCAGGCGACAGGATCACGCCTGCCGGCGTGTGCTCCATCAATGACGCCAGCACGGCCTGCTGGCGTTCGGGCGACTCGCCCGTGCTGCCGAGCAGCGTCACGTAGCCCTTCTCACCCAGGGCTTCGTCCACGCCGGCCGCGAACTCGGCGAAGAACGGATTGGCCAGATCGTTGATGACCAGCGCCACGCTGGACGATGTACGCCGGCGCAGGTTGGCCGCGCCGCGGTTGTACACGTAGCGCTGCCGCTTGAGTTCGGCTTCCACCCGGGCACGCGTATCGGCGGGGACCAGCGGACTGCCACGCAACACCAGCGACACGGTGGCGCGCGAAACGCCGATGGCATTGGCGATATCGGTGACGGTCACCACCCGCTGCGGGCCGCGCGCGCGCGCCGCTGGCTTCGCCTTGCCAGCCTTGGCGCCCGGGGCGGCGCCGGCACCCGCCTTCGCGGTCTTGGAAGGGGCGGCCGCGGGCGCGCGCTTGGAGCCTGCTCGAGGTGGGCGTTTCTGGCTCATCTGGATCGATCCATTCCGACAATGCGCCCAGCGTAAACCATCATGCGGACTTCGATGCGCGGGTGGAGCACGGGTTCAACGACCGGCTCCCGACGACGATGCCGGCTCGACGGCGCAGGGCGATGCCGGCAGGTCCTGCGCCCGCGTGCCCCAACCCTGCGGCTGCGGTGCGTCGGTCAGGTCGAAGCGCAGGCGACCGCCTTGCCGCAGGCGCTCCCAGTCCAGCCAGACGGCGGCATGGTCGCGGCCGTCCAGCGATACGTCGCGGATGTAGCGCGGCTTCCCGTCGCCGGCCTGGGGCGCTTCGATCCGCAGCGTGCGGCCGGTGCCCATGTCCACATCGACGCGCGAGAAACGCGGTGCGTGCAGCACGAACTGCCCGGTCCCGGGCACTACCGGATACAGGCCCATCGCGCTGAAGAGATACCACGCCGACATGGTGCCCAGGTCGTCGTTGCCCGTCACGCCATTGGGCGCATTCGTGAACAGCTGCTGCGCGGCATGCAGCACCGTGGAGGTCTTCCACGGCTGGCCGATCAGTGTGTACATCCACGGCACGTGCAGGTCCGGTTCGTTGTTGGGGTTGTAGCGGAACTGGTTGTAGTAGCTGTAGGGCCCGACCACCCACTCCTTGCGCGCGGCGCCGGCGGGATCGGCCAGCAGCGCGTCGTATGCGAAGAAGTCGTCCAGGCGCCGCGCCGCCTCCTGCGGCCCCTGCATCGCCTCCACCAGCCCCGGCACGTCCTGCTGTGCCAGCCACTGGTACTGCCAAGCGGTGCCCTCGTGGAAGCCATGGTGGGAACGTGGGCTGTAGTGGCCGTCCGACGGCGTGTACCACTGCCCGTCTTCGGTGCGCGGACGCGGGAAGCCGGTGAAACCCGCCGCCTCGTCGCGTACCGACGCATCCCACAGCGTGCGCCAGTTGCGTCCGCGGCGCTTCAGTACGGCGGCATCGTCGCCATGCCCCAGCGCACCGGCCATCACCGACAGTGAGCAGTCGGCGAGCGCGTATTCCAGGGTCGCCGAGCCGCCATGATGGGGATCCACGTCCATGCCCTTGGAAGCAAATGCACGGTCGTACTGGACGAAGCCCTGCGCCAGGTAGTTGGGATTGCCGGAACGGCCGGCGTGGCGCGAATTCAGCGGCGGCACGTCGAACGCATTCTTCCGCAGCGCGGCGTATGCCTCGGCCTCACGCCCCTGCAGCGCACCGAAGCGCCACAGATCCACCAGGAACGGGGTGACCGGATCGCCGGTCATGATGTTGGTTTCGAAGCTGGCATAGCCCCAGCGCGGCAGCCAGCCTCCCTGCTGGTCGATGGCCAGCAGCGAACGCGCGATGTCCATGGCCCGCTGCGGCCGCAACAGCGCGATCAGCTGATTCTGCGAGCGGTACGTGTCCCACAGCGAAAAATATTCGTAATAGGTCCATCCGTCGGCACGATGGATGAGATCGTCGTAGCCCCGGTAACGGCCGTCGGCGTCGTTGCCGGTCATCGGCTGCAGCAGCGCATGGTAGAGCGCGGTGTAGAAGACCACGCGATCATCGCGCCCGCCGCCGTGCACGCGCACACTGGACAGCTCGTTGTCCCAGGCCTTCTGCGCACGTGCGCGCATCTCGTCGAAGCGGAGCAGCCTGCCTCCGGTCATGCCCTCGCTGCGCAGGTTGTTGCGCGCACCTTCGGCATCGACATGCGAGATCGCCGACACGGCGGTGACGCTGCGATCGCTGCCCAAGTCGAAGGTCAGCCAGGCACCGCTGGGCTTGCCTTCGCCTTCCATCCCGTGGCGCGATCCCGGCACGCCGCCGGCCTCGCCCCAGGTACCGAACGACGTGAACGGGCGATCGAACTCCAGGCGGAACCATGTGGTGTACTGGTGGCCGCCGCAGAAGCTCTGGGTCACCAGCTTGCCTTCCACCGCGCGGTCACCGACCACGGTCAGCGTGCTGCCGGTCACGGCGTGGCGTTCGTTGGCCTGGCCGATATTGACCAGCACATGGCCTTCTCCCGTCGTGGTGAAGGTGTAACGCTCGGCCGCCGCGCGGGTCAGCGCCGTGGCTTCCGCATCGATCCCGCCGTAGTCCGTCAGCCGCACCTTGTAGTAGCCGGCCTGCCCGCTTTCGCCGTCGTGGCGGTAGCGCGAGCCGTAGCGCTTGTGGTCGAACGCCTTCGGATCGGCCGTGTCGAAGTCGCCGCCTGGACCAATGCGGCCGGTCACCGGCAACACCGAAACCTGCCCACCCTGTTCCCAGCATCCCGCCCCGGAAAGGAAGGAGTGCCCGAAACCGCGGATCTGCGGGTCGTCGTAGCGCCATCCCGAATAGTGGGAACCGATCGGGCTGACCTGGATCATCCCGAACGGCGCGGATGCGCCGGGAAACGTGTTGCCGTCATCCTTGCTGCCGATGAAGGTGTTGACCTCGGCACTCAGGCCCTGCGTGGCCGCTGCCACCGGCAGCGCGGCGGAAACCGCCAGCGCGAACAGCAGCGGTACGGTACGGAGCAGCGAATGCGGGGGGGTCGACTTCATGCGTTCCAGTCCTGTGGTTCAGCGCGTGCGGCATCCGGATGGATCACCGCACACGAGGAGAAAAGTGGCCCGGCCGTAGCCGGGCCGTCGGCCCCATGCCGCCCGTCGCCGGGCGGGAGAGAAAGCACGGGGCCAAAACACACGGCACGACCTCAGAACTTGTACGTCAAGCCCAGGTATGCCATCCGGCCCGCATACCCGTTGGTGTAGAAGCGGTCCTTGGTGTCGTTGCCCAGGTGCGAGCGCGTCTCTTCCTCGGTCAGGTTGAGTACCGACGCACTGATGCTGAGGGCGGGCGTGATGTTGTAGGCCGCGTTCAGATCGACCTGGTAGTACGGCTCCTGGTAGACATTCAGCCCGTTGACGAGGCCCTGCACCACTTCACCGCGACGGTTGTACGAGGCGCGCAGCAACAGGTCCTGCGTTTCGTAGAACACCGTGAAGTTGGTCTGGTTCTTCGCGCTGCCGGGCATCGACGTCTTGCCGACTTCCGTGCCGTCCTCCAGCGTCACGGCCGCCTTGCTGGCGTCGTTGTAGGTGTAGTTGAACTGGAAGCCCAGGCCGAAATCCAGCGTGTGCTGCGCATACAGTTCGACGCCCTGCGACACCGCATCCCGTCCGCCGGCCTGGGTACGATAGTTCTGCACTGTCACGGTTTCGCCGCCGACGACCATGTCCACGTCGTTGACCACGTCCACCGCGAAGTTGCTGACATTCTTGCGGAACAGGCCAAGGCCCACAACGGAACCCGGATGGAAGTACCACTCCAGGCCCAGGTCGTACTGCGTGGCTTGGTACGGCTCCAGCTTCTTGTTGCTGCCCTCACCGTACCAGCCCAGTTCGCCGGCACCACCGGTCAAGCGACGATCATCGACATATTCCTGGCTGAAATAGTTCAGGCTGCCGGGAGAGGCGATGTCGCCGTAGCTCGGGCGCGAGATCACCTTCGACGCGGCGCCACGCAACACAAGGTTGTCTGACAGGTCGTACGCGATGTTGAAGCTCGGCAGTACATCGGTGTAAGTACGATCGACCGCGGCAACCGTGAACGACTCGGGGCGCTGCATGCTGTCCGATAGCTTCCAGTAGCCTTCGCTGCCGCACTGGGTGCCTACAGGCGCGCCGACCGGGGCCGGGCCGGAATTGCCGAACACGCAGGCCAGCGGATTGCCATCGGGACCGTCGAAGAAGTAGTCGTTGTAGGACGTGACCTTGTCCGTCGAGTCGGCGTGCTGCCGGGTGCGCGCGATGCGCACGCCGACGTTGCCGCGCAGGCGGTCGGTGCGGAAGTTGGCCTGCAGGTAGGTGGAGTAGATCTTCTCGTCGACGTTGTAGACGAAATTGTCCTCCTCGCGGGTCTGCATCGCGCCGTAGGTGCTGTTGAGGTAGGCGATGTAGCCCGGGAAGTTGATAGCCGGGAACGCGCTGGCGTTGATGCCGCCGGGCAGGTTGCCCAACGAGGTGATCAGGCTCGGCGAGAACTGGCTGGCGAGGTTGCCGCAGCCGCCATTCCAGTAGCGGTTCTCGTAGTCGCTCGGATCGGTGCCCGGGCACACCCAGTAGCTGTTGCCGGTGCTGCGGTGGATGCCGCCGTCGCGGACCTTGACGCCGAACTGCAGCGATTCGAACACATCGCCGTCGAAGTGCCAGGTACCGTCGACCTGGCCGTACTTCTGCCGGGTGTCGTTGCGGGTCCAGGACGAACCCGTCGAGCCGGTGTCGACCTGCAGGATGCCGTTCTGCAGGTTCTGCAGCAGCTCCGGCGAGAACGTCATCGTCGGCGTGCCGGTCAGATCCCACGCGCTGGCGTAGTTGCCGTTCGTCCAGCTGCCGTCCGCATTCTGCCGCCGCGGCTTGATCGGCAGCGAGAACTGCAGCTCGGACCCGCCCTTGGCCCAGGTGCGGCCGACCTTGAACGATACGTCCAGGTTTTCGCCGCGCCACTCGCCGCCGAAGTCGACGGTCTGCGAGAGCGACTTCTCGATGTTGTAGCTGCCGGTGATCTGCGGCGTCGGCACGGTGCAGTCGTCCGAACCCCAGCCGCCAGGTGCCATGCCGGCGGCGGCGGCCTCTTCCTCACTGCAGTAGTAGGCCTTGCCCGGGTGCAGGCTGTAGTTCGCGCCGGTGACGATGGTGCCGCTGGGATCGAAGGTCAGCCCGTCCAGCAGACGGCCGCCCCGCCAGTTGCCGTCGCCGTAGTAGCGCGCGATGTTCCACTCCGGGACCTTCAGCGTATTGGTCTGCGAATCCTGCGACAGGTCGAAGCGGAAGTAGTTCGCGGTCAGGGTCAGGTTGTCGGTCGGCTTGAACTGGAAAGTCAGCTGCCCGCCCTTGCGCTCGCGCTCTTCTTCCTTGACGTTGAAGTTGACCGACGTCGGCATCATGAAGCCGGTGTAGTAGTTGCCGTTCTGGTCCCAGAAGCCGGTACCGCCCCACCAGTTGGAGTTGAAGTCCGAGGGCTTGCCGTTGACGTCGACCGCGGTGCCGCCTTCGTCGCGGCCGTACCACTGCCAGCTTTCGGTGCTGGCCCCCATGGTGCGCACGGTGCGCTTCTGTTGGGTGTAGCCGACGAAGACGCCGAACCGGTCCTCCTTGTCGTGCCAGGAGTACGAGCCGGAGATCTGTCCATCCGTCTTCTTGGTGGTGTCCGCCCAGGTGCCTTCGACATTGACGAAGCCGGAGTTGGGCTCCAGTTCGAGCGGACGGCGCGTATGCAGGATGACCGTGCCGCCGATGCCGCCCTCGTCGATGCGCGCTTCCGGCGTCTTGAACAGCTCGGCGCTGCCCAGCATGTTCGACGGCAGCAGGGCGTAGTTGAACGAACGGGTCGGGTCGCCGTTGGATTCGGCACTGGCGATGTAGTTGCCGTTCAACTGGGTCAGGACCAGCTCCGAGGACAGGCCACGCACGCTGACGTTCTTGCCTTCGCCGCCATCGCGGCTGATGAGCACACCCGGCACGCGCTGCAGCGCATCCGCGACGTTCTTGTCGGGGAACTTGCCTACATCCTCCGCGGTGATCACTTCCACCACGGCGTTCGCGTTGCGCTTCTGCTCGAGGCTCTGCTCGATCGAGTAGCGGTAGCCCTTGACCGTCACCGTGTCCAGGTCCGTGGCCTGCACCTCGGCCTGGCCCGACGTGGCGGGCGCGCTTTCCGCCTGTTGGGCGAGCGCATTACCGGATGCGACGGTCGCGGACAACGCGATGGCGATCCCCAGATACAGCGTGCTGCGGTTGCGTGCGTATGGCGTGCATTTCATTTCAATCACCCTCTCCCAAGATTGATCAGCTGCTGGCGCGATGGATTTTGTATCGATCTAAAACACAAGGAAATAAAAAGAACCTGTCACTGCAGGAAGGTCCGTGCGCCATGACGGCACCCCAGGCTCCCTTCCTGGCCCCCCCTCCCCTTCACGAAAGACCGAATTAGATCGGTCTAATCCACGGAAAGCATAATTAGCACAGCAGTTCCCGGGTTGCATGCTGCCACGCACCAATCACGTTACGGCGTGCAACCCCCGGCACCGGGCGGTGCGCGCACCGGTGCTCTCTGCTCAAGGAATGGCCTGCCGCTTCACGGGCTGCAGCAGCTCGACCTCGGCCAGCGCCATGCCTGCTGGCGCCTCCAGTCGCAACCGGTACTCGCCGTAGTCGCCCGGGCGCTCGATACGGAACGGACGCAACTGCCGGCCGGACGGGAATGCCTGCTCGCGCCTCTGGTCCAGCAGCGTCCATGCCCCGTTGCCGGAACGGCCTTCCAGCGTCCACGACAGACCCGACAGTGCGTCGTCCGCGCTGGTAAGCGTGTAGTACGTGGCGCGCACCGGCGCTGCGAAGCGGATGTCGAGACTGGCGTCTGCCTGCAACGGCAGCGCGGTGGACGCGTCGTCGTCGACCAGTGCCGCCGCCCTGCCGCGTCCACCCAACGCCACGCTGAGGGCTTTCGATGTCAGGTCCGCCAGGCCACGAGGCGCCTCGCCCCGCGGCGTCAGCGACGGCGGCAGTGCGTCGGTGCCGCTGCCCCATGCCGAGGGCGCATCGCCCATGACGAACTCCAGCGTGGCGCCTCCGGCGATGTCCTGGTGTCGGATCCATGCCCGCGTCCAGGGCTTTCCGTTGACCTTGAGCGATTGCACGTACACGTTGCGTGCGTCGTTGTTGCGGGCGATCACGGTCAGCGTGCGTCCGCCACCCAGGTCCACCTCCGCGTACGGGAAAGCGGGCGACCCGATGACGTACTCCGGCGCCCCCATCCTCAGTGGATACAGGCCGAGCATGCCGAACAGGTACCACGCCGACATCTCGCCGTTGTCCTCGTCGCCGGGATAGCCCTGCCCGATCTCGCTGCCCAGATACAGCCTGGCCAGGATGTCGCGGGTGATGCGCTGCGTCTTCCACGGCTGTCCCGCCGCCACGTACATCCAGGGAATGTGGTGGGAAGGCTGGTTGCTGTGCGCGTACATGCCCATGCGCACGTCACGTGCTTCGGTCATCTCATGGATGGTGTTGCCGTAGGAGCCCGCGAACTTCTTCTCCGCCGTCTCGGGCGTGGCGAAGAACTCGTCCAGCCGCTGCGCAAGCGCAGCTTCACCGCCCAGCAGGCCGGCCAGACCGGCGGCATCGTGCGGCGGGGTGAAGGCGAAGGTCCATGCATTGGCTTCGGTGTAGTCGCCGCCCCAGACGCGGGGATCGAATGCCGACGCCGGCGAGTGCCACTGGCCGTCCGGCGCGCGGCCGCGGAAGAACCGGGTGGCGGGGTCGAACAGGTGGACGTAGTCCGTCGCGCGGGCCTGGAAGTATTCCGCTTCCTGCGCATAGCGCCGTGCGCGTGCAGGGTCTTTCTCGCGGGCCGCCAGTCCGCCCGCCATCTGCGCAAGGCCGAAATCGTTGAGCGCGCCCTCCAGCGTCCACGACAGGCCCTCATGCACGTCACTGTCCGCGTAGCCGCGATACATCGAGCGTGCCAGCCCCTTGCGGCCGACATTCGACACCGGCGGTACCACGGTGGCATTGCGCAGCGCCGCTTCATACGCCTGATCGGCATCAAAGCCTTCCACGCCCTTCAGCCAGGCATCGGCGAACGCCACATCGGAACTTGTCCCGACCATCAGGTCGGCATAGCCGGGCGACGACCAGCGGGCGACCCAGCCACCGTCGCGGTATTGCTGCAGGAAGCCGTCGATCATCTCGCCCGCGCGCTCGGGCGCGAACAGGGCATAAGCCGGCCACGTGGTGCGGAAGGTATCCCAGAAGCCATTGTTGACGTAGATCCTGCCGGGCTTCACGGATGCGGATGTCCGCTCGGCATCACCGCCCGCGCTCTCCTTGGACCAGCTGTTCTGGTCCGCATGGCGCCAGTCGGGGGACGCGGCACTGCCGACGTTCTCGTGCGCGATGTTGGGATACAGGAAGAGGCGGTACAGGTTGGAGTACACCGTGACGCGCTGGTCGTGACTCGCGCCCTCCACGTTAACGCGGCCCAGCAGTGCGTCCCAAGCCTCCTGCGCACGCGACCGGACCAGATCGAAGCCGGCGTCGCCGATTTCCTGCTCCAGGTTGCGCTGCGCCTGTTCCACCGAGATCAGCGAGGTGGCGATGCGCATGACGACTTCGCGTGTCTGGCTGGGCGCGAACTTCACGTAACCGGTGGGTCGTCCCGTGTCGATCATCCCGCTGTCGAGCCAGGGCCGGTCGAAGCGCGCATAGACGAACATGCGCGTGGCGCCGTTGGACAGGCCGCTGCGCGTATCGGAATAGCCGCGCACGGTCTGCGTGGCTCCATCCAGCGTCAGCCCGGCGCGCGCATCGACGTTGTCGAACAGCAGGTTAGCGTCGGCGCCCTCCGGGAAGCGGAACCGGAAGATGGCCGCGCGTTCGCTCGGCGCGATTTCTGCACGGATGCCGTTGTCGAAGTCCACGCGGTAGGCGTGCGGCTTGGCGTCCTCGTGGTCGTGGGAGAACGAAAGCGCCCGCTTCGCGCGGTCGGCTTCCGGCACGCCGCGCGTCGAGGACGGCATGACCTGGAAAGTCTGGCGGTCGCCCATCCACGGACTCGGCTGGTGACTGATCGACAGTGCCTGCAGGCGCGGCCGGTTGTCGTCGCCGTTCTGCTCGTTCCACCGGTACAGCCACCCCAGCGAGCCGGCGTCGGTCACGGGTACCCAGAAGTTGAAGCCATGCGGCATGGCCGTGGCGGGAATGTTGTTGCCCCGCGAGAACGTGCTGTTGGACTGGGTACCGCGGGTGGTGATCACATAGTCGCTGGGACGGCGGACCGCCTGAGGCGCCTGGCGTCGCACGGCGACATCGTCGATCCAGCCGGTCGAAGCCGCGGCCGAGCCGGGCTGGACCTGCAGTTCGATCGCACGGATGCGCCTGCCGCGCAGCGCCGCCAGGTCGCCCACGCGGACCTGCTTGTGCGCCCATTGCTGCGGATACAGCGTCTTCGATGCCGCCTGTCCCGCGGCGGTGGCCGGCGCACCATGATGATCCGTCAGCCCCAGCTGGGACAGCCTGCGCCCGTCATCGAACAGCAGGTCGACCGAAACGCCGGTCGAGGCCGCGGTATCGCCATCGACGATTTCCGGAAGCACCCTCCACGACAGGACGGTGTCCTTCCGCACTTCGATATCGACGGCGAACAATCGCGCGCTGCCCGCCGCATCGGCGCGGTAGCGCAGCGCCCGCTGCCCCGTGTAGCCCATCCTCGCCCTGGCGGCATATGGTCGCTCCGGACCCTCGCCCACGGCGATGCTGATGTCCGCCTGCTCCGCGTCCGCGGGTACGGGTTCGCCCCGCTCGAACGAAGTCGCGAAGTCCGCATCGCGTGCCTGCACCGGCAGTGCGCCGACCAGCAGTAGCATCGTCGCGGCAAGGGACGCCCGACGGTGGCGTGATGGCTCAGTCATGCGCGCGGAGGACGGACAGGACGTCATGGCAGGCTCCCATGGTGTGGTAGTCGGTCTTGCCCGCCGGGCTCTTGTCCTCGTCGTACTTCCGGTTGCGCCGGTCGAGGATGCGGAACCACGCGCCGTGGACGTGATCGATCATGTGGGCCCAGGCGTACTCCCACAGCCGGTCGTACCACTGCCAGTAGACGTCGTCGCCCGTCGCCTGCGCCAGCCGGGCCGCGCAGGCCAGCGATTCGGCCTGCACCCAGAAGTACTTGTCGTCGTCGCAGATGAAGTGCCGGCCATCCGGCAAAGAAGGCCCGGCGATGTCCTTCCTCAACGACTCGGGTGCGAAGCCATACACCAGTCCGCCGTGCTCCCCATCCCACGACGCCTCCATCGAACGATCGAAGAGTTCCTGCGCACGCGGCACCAGCCACGCTTCACCCCGTCCCGCTTCGCGCAGATGTCCGTGCAGGATCAACAGCAGCTTGGCCCATTCGGTCTGGTGCCCCGGCTGGAACCCCCAGGGGCGGAACAGGTGCTTCGGATCGTCGCGATGGTAGTCGGTGTCCACGCGCCATTGCGCGTGGTAGTGCTCCCAGACCAGTCCCTCGGTCTGCGCGGCCTGACGCCGTGTCATGTGATCGGCCAGCAGCAGCGCGCGCTCCAGGTAGCGCGTCTCGCCGCTGGCTTCGTACGCGGCCAGCATCGCCTCGCACATGTGCATGTTGGCGTTCTGGCCGCGGTAGTCGCTGAACTGCCACTCGCGCGTGGCCTCGTCGCGGTACAGGCCGTGGTCCGGCTCCCAGTAGCGCGTTTCCAGCAGGTCCCAGTGCGCGTCCATCCACCCACGGCAGCTTTCGACCCCCGCTTTCAACGCGATGGCGTACGCCAGCAGCACGAAGGCCGCACCGTAGCAATGCTGCGTGGTGTCTTCCGGCGCGCCATCGCGCAGCGTCCAGAAGTAGCCTCCGCTCACCGGATCGAGATGCCGCTCGCGCAGGAACGTCAAACCATGGTGTACCGCGTCCAGGTAGGCCTGGCGCAGCCCGGGATCCTCGTCGCCGAACTCCAGCGCCGCCGTTGCGTAGTTGAAGACGAACCGCGTACTGCTGACCAGATGGCGGTGCGACGCGTCGTAGACGCGCCCGTCGTCCTTGAAGTAGTGGAAGAACCCGCCCTGAGGGTCGATGCAGCGGGGGTGGTAGAAGGCCATCGTGCGGCGGATGTGGCCGCGCAGGAAGGTCTCGCTGCAGAAAGCGGCATGCGGGGGAAGGGCGGAACTCATGGGGTCGCGGTACTCCGGGAAGATGACGGTTCGGACAGGGCGTCCGCCAGGGTGGTGATGCGAAGCGCTCGGCGCAGGGCATCAGGTTCGGCGTCCGAGGAAACGCGCAGCGCCACGCGCTCGCCGGGAAGCAGCGTCAGCGCATTGTCGGCCGGTTCGGCATCGAACTCGCCGAAGTCGATCCAGACCGCGCGCGCCACCGCATCGGCCGTGAGTTCGAGCCTCGCGCCACGGCGGTCGGCGTGCAGCTCCGCGCGGACGGCGGACGCGGGCCAGGCGATGTTCCGGGCCTCGGTGAAATAGCCCACCTGCCGTGAAGGCGGTTCGCCTTCCACGCTCAGATCGAACACCGCCACGGTGCGGGCAGGATCGGCATCGGCAAGCAGGTCGGCATCGTCGTAGGCGGCCAGCCGCATGGACGACAGCGGCGCCACCTCGATCGCCTTGCGCTCGTCACGCAACACGCCTCCCTGCAGGTCCATCACTCTCAATCGCCATTCGCCCCGGCGCGGCACCGTGCGGTCCGACACCGCGGAGACGGTCGTGCTTCCGTCCTTTCGCAGCGCGCTCACGGCGACCGGCGCGAAGAAGCGGCGCGCATGGAACTGCAGCGCCTTCCAGCGCCCGAACCAGTCGACGCCCGACCACGAGGCACCCGGCCATACGTCATTGAGCTGCCAGTAGAGCGAGCCCATCGTGTGCGGCCGGCTGGCGCGATGGTGCCGCGCAGCCAAGCCGATGCCTTCGGCCTGCATCACCTGGCTGAGGTAGACGAAGTCGTCGAAGTCGCGCGGCTCGCCGAACTCCATGCGGATGTAGTGCAGCAGCCGTTCGTTGCCCTTGCCCGCCAGGAACTTCTGGTGCGCTTCGACCAGCGGCGAATCGATGCGCTGTTCGTCGCGACCGATCACCCGGTCTATCGTCCTGCGCACCGGCCAGGCCTGCAGTCCGTATTCGGACATGAAGCGCGGCGTGACGTCCAGATAGGCCGAGGGCGGGCGCGCCGGATTGCCCCACACCTCCCAGTAGTGCATGTCGCCGCTGGCAGGCGTGTTGGCCGCTTCCGCCATGTCGTCGCTGGGCGAACTGGGCCAGTAGGCGATGCCGCCCGCCTCCTCAGCCACGACGCGGCGCAGGTCGCGGTCGAACAGCTGGACATACCCGTCCCAGACCCGGGCGGCGAAAGCGGGATCGGCATCCTTCAGCGCCTTGCCATGGCCCCAGTACTTCCACGCGATCTCTTCTTCGTTGTTCCCGCACCACAGCACGATGCTCGGGTGGTTGCGCAGGCGCCGCACCTGGTCCTCCGCCTCGGCCACCACATTGGCCCGGAACACGGGATCGTAGGCGGGCTGCATGCCGCCGCCGAACATGAAGTCCTGCCACACCAGCAGGCCGAGCTCGTCGGCGATGTCGTAGAACGCATCGCTTTCGTAGTAGCCCCCGCCCCAGCTGCGCACCATGTTCATGTTGGCGTCGACCGCCGACTGCAGGACGCGCCGCAGCTGCGCTGGCGTCACCCGCGACGGGAACATGTCGAAGGGGATCGAGTTCGCACCCTTGGCGAAAACCGGAATGCCGTTGACGACGAACGCGAAACTGCGCCCTGCGGCGTCCCGCTCGCGGCGCAGCTCGACGCTGCGCAGGCCCGTGCGCACGCTGCGCGTATCCACGACCTTCCCGCCCTGCGCCAGCTCCGCCGCGAACGCATACAGCGGTTGTGCGCCGTAACCGACCGGATACCAGCGCTGCGGGTGCCGGATGCGGAAAGACAGCGGTACCCGCCCGATGCCCGGGGACAGCTCGAGCTCACGCTCGCTCGCAAGCGTCCTGCGGCCGTCGGGCGAGGTCTGCCACACGCGCACCCGGTAGCGGCCGGGCCGGGCGACGTCCACGGTCGGGATGGCGGTCAGTTCGGCGACGTCTCCGGCCACATGGTCCTGGCGCACCTGCAGGTCCTGCACCCGGGCGACATCCCAACTGGTCAGTCGCACCGCGCGCCAGATGCCGGCCGTGACGTAGCGCGGGCCCCAGTCCCAGCCATAGTGGTAACCGGGCTTGCGTGCGAAGTTGGCCGTCATGGCGTCCTTCGGCTCGTCGCCGTAGGGCGAGGGGTAGTTGCCGGCGATGCGATGCGGCATGGCCTGCACGTCCGGCAGTAGGCGCCTGATCGGCGAACGCAGGACCACGCGCAGCTCGTTGGCCCCTTCGCGCAGACGCCCCTGCACGGGAATGCGCCAGGTACGGAAGGCGTTGTCGGCGTCCAGCACCTTCTCGTCGTTGAGGAACACCTCGGCGAACGTGTCCAGCCCCTCGAACGCCAGTTCGCTGCGCGCAGCTCGGCGCATGTTTCCGCTGACCTGGAATGTGGTGCGGTATTCCCAGTCCGCCAGGCCGATCCACTGCAGGCCCGCTTCCGGCGCACCGACATAGGGGTCCGGAATCACGCCATGAGCCAGCAGGTCGGTATGCACCGTGCCGGGCATCGAGGCGGGACGCCATGCAGACCCGATGCCGGCAGGATCCTCGTCACCCGCCCCGGCGGATATCCGCCTGAACTCCCAACCCTGGTCCAGCTGCCGCTGTTCCACCGCCTGCGCACCGGCAAGCACGGCGAACAGCGCGATGAAGCAGAGCGCACGCAACACGAATAGGCTGCGCGTTCCCTGGACTGGCGTGACCGGAATGGAGCGGGTGTGCATGCGGGTTCCAGTGTTGGGGGGCCGACAAGCGCGGGCGATCGCTCCTTCCATGCCACGGCTCCATGACAAGGAAGGGGCAAAATTGGATCGATCCAATAGCGACAGGTTTATCACGCCGCTCACCGCCTTGCATGCTGCTCCGCAGCAGCCGCCGTGCCTCCCGGGAAGAGACGGACGCGCGCGCCCACCCGCCCGGCCGTCTCGCGTGGCCATGTCGGCGGTGTGCTAGCTTTCCTCGCATTCAACCGATCCAAAAGGTGCGCGGATGAAGCGACTCGGCACGAAGGCCCTTATGCTGGCGGGGATCGCAGGCGCAGGCTTCACCGTCCCGGATGGGGTGATCGCCGCCCCTGCCGACGTCGGGGAAGCCGCTTTCCACGCGGTGGATCCCTTCATCGGTACCGGGGGCGAAGGCCACACGTTCCCCGGCGCCACCGTGCCCTACGGCATGATCCAGCTGTCGCCGGATACGCGCATCCAGCCACGCAAGGACGGCTACGGCTGGGCAGCGGGCTATCGCTACGACGACACCACGATCGTCGGCTTCTCCCACACCCACTTCTCCGGCACCGGCCATTCCGATCTCGGCGATCTGCTGCTGATGCCCACCACCGGCGAACTGAAGCTGGAACGGGGCGATCCCGACCAACCCCGCAGCGGATACACCTCGCACTTCCGCCACGCCACCGAGACAGCGCAACCCGGCTACTACGCCGTCACCCTGGACGACCACCAGGTACGCGCCGAGCTCACCGCCAGCGCGCGCGTAGGCATGCACCGCTACACCTTTCCCGCAGGCAAGCCGGGCCACATCGTGCTTGACCTGCGCACCAGCATGTACGACTACCCCGACAAGATTTCGTGGTCGCGGCTGCGCGTGCGGCCCGATGGCACGATCACGGGCTTTCGCGAAACGCGCGGCTGGGCGCCGGGCCGGCAGCTGTACTTCGCCGTGCGTTTCTCCCAACCCTTCACGGGTCACCAGTTGCACAACACCGAGCAGGACATTCCCTACAAGGGATTTCCGCCTCCCGGCGAGAAAGATCCGCGACAGCGCGCGCAGATCGAGGGACGCCAGCTGGTCGCCGCCTTCGATGTCGCCCCGGCCGCCGGGCAGCCGGTGCTGGTGAAAGTCGCCATCTCGCCGGTGAGCGAGGACAACGCCATCGCCAACCTCGATGCGGAGTCGCCGGGCTGGGACTTCGACGGCATGCGTGCGTCGGCGAAGCGGCAGTGGCGTGACGCGCTGGGAGCGATGGAGGCGCACGGGAACCGGGCACAACTCACCAGCTTCTACACGGCGCTGTACCACACATTGCTCGGCCCCACGCTGTTCATGGACAGCGACGGCCGTTATCGCGGACCCGACAATGCCGTCCACCAGGCGGACGGCTGGACGAACTACTCCACCTTCTCCCTGTGGGACACCTACCGCGCCCTGCATCCGCTGACCACGCTGGTGCAGCCGCCGCAACGCACCAACGACTTCGTCAACTCGCTGCTCGCCTCGCGTCGCGAAAGCCCCTATGGCTTGCTGCCGGTATGGTCGTTCCATGGCCTGGAGACGTGGTGCATGATCGGCTACCACGCGGCGCCCGTGATCGCCGATGCCTACATGAAAGGGATACGCGGCTATGACGCCGAAGAGGCGCTGCAGGCCATGGTGGCCAGCGCCAACTACGGCCCCTATGACGGCATCGCCGCCTATCGCGAACTGGGCTACGTGCCCATCGACGAAGAAGGCGAGGCGGCGAGCAAGACGCTGGAGTATGCCTACGACGACTGGGCCATCGCACGGATGGCGCAGGCGATGGGGAAGACCGACGTGGCTACCGAGTTCACCCGGCGGGCGGGCCACTGGAAGCATGCGTTCGATCCCGCCACCGGCTTCATGCGCGCGCGCAGGCGCGACGGCGCGTTCCGCGAGCCGTTCGACCCGGCCGCCAGCGGCTACGGCACGGATTACACCGAGGGCAACGCCTGGCAGTACTCCTGGTACGTGCCGCAGGACGTCGCCGGCCTGGCGGCGATGCACGGCGGCAGCGACGCGCTGCTGGACCGGCTCGACGCCGTATTCGATGCCAACGTGGATCCGTCGGTGTTCGCGCACATGGAGGACATCACCGGGCTGATCGGCTGGTACGCGCACGGCAACGAGCCCAGTCACCACGTCGCCTACCTGTACGCCTATGCGGGCCAGCCCTGGCGCACGCAGGCGCGGTTGAAGCAGATCATGGATACGCAGTACGCGCCGCGGCCTGATGGCCTGGCCGGCAACGACGATCTGGGGCAGATGTCAGCGTGGTACGTGTTCACGACGCTCGGCTTCTACCCGGTCACGCCGGGCAGCAATCAGTACGTGCTCGGCCGTCCGTTCCTGCCCCGCGCCACGCTTCACCTCCCCAATGGCAAGCGCTTCACGGTCGTCGCCGACGCGCTGGACGATGCCCATGCCTATGTGGGAAGCGTCACGCTCAATGGCCGGCCACTGGAACGCACCTATCTGGAGCACGAGGAGATTCTCGCCGGTGGCGAACTGCGCTTCACGATGCAGGCCGCACCGGACAAGGCGCGGACCGGCGACCGTCTTGGGCTTCCGTACTCCATGTCGCGCTGAGCAGCGCTACGCTGCGCCCAACGCGTCCAATGCATCGCGCAGGGCGCGCACGCGGGCTGCATCGGTCTCGCTCCAGCTCGTGGACAGGCCCGGCAGCGCGGACGATGGCGCGCGCATCGCGGACGTGCGCTGCACTTTCGCGGATGCGTGGAATTCGCGTGCGAGGGTGCGCGAGGCGACCCGCGCGATGTTGTCCGCGTCGAGACCGGCGCCGGGCATGACCTTCAGGCGTCCCTGCGCCTGGCGCACGCATGCCGCAATGGCTGCGCTGCCTTCCTCGGCAGTCGCGCGACCTCCGGAGGTCAACAGCCGCGGGAATCCCAGCGCGACGATCCGCTCCAGGGCCGCCGACGGCTCGCGGACCGCGTCGAACGCCCGGTGGAACGTCACCGGCAGCGGCCCTGCCGCCGCCACCAGCTGCCTGCACAGGGGCTCGTCGATATCGCCGTCGGCATCCAGTGCTCCGACCACGATCCCGTCGCATCCCAGGCGCACACAGGTTTCGATGTCGCGCAGCATCACCTCGGCTTCAAGCGTGTCGTAGAGGAAATCCCCTGGACGGGGGCGGATCAGGACGAACAGCGGGATGCGCAGGCGGTCGCGGGCCAGCGCCAGCGTTCCGTACGAGGGCGTGGTGCCTCCGGTTTCGAGTGCGTCGCACAGCTCCACGCGGTCGGCCCCTCCCTGCTGCGCGGCCAGCGCGGATACCAGCGATCCGGCTGCGATCTCGAGCAACATGGACGCGCGGCGACTCATGCCGCCGCGCCGTCGTAGACGGCATCGGCCGCGCGCAATGCGTCCTGCTTGTCGGCATCGCAGACGGCATAGACGAAGCCCGGATGCAGGGCGAAGGCGCCGACCTCGCCCTGCCTGTTCATGGCCAGGAAGCACACCTGCAACGACCTGCTGGCCTCGGGACGCTTGCGGACGACGCGCGCGATGGCCTCGCGGCAGGCCTCCATCGGCGTCCTCCCCTGCCGCATCAGTTCCACGACCAGGAAACTCGCGGCATTGCGGATCATCTCTTCGCCCACACCCGATGCCGTTGCGGCGCCGACTTCGTTGTCCACGTACAACCCCGCCCCGATGAGGGGACTGTCGCCCACGCGACCGTGCATCTTCCACGCCATGCCGCTGGTGGTGCAGGCCCCGGCCAGCCGGCCGTCGCGGTCGATCGCCAGCATCCCCAGCGTGTCGTGGTTTTCCTTGTTGCCCGGTGTCAGGTTCCGCTCGACATTGATCTGCGGTTCGTACTTCGCCCGTTCGCGCCATTCCCGCCACGCCTGTTCGGCTTCCGGCGTCAGCAGCCGCTGCCTGCGGAAACCCTGCGCCATGGCGAACTGCTGCGCTCCCTTGCCCACCAGCATCACATGGGGGGTGTCTTCCATCACCCGTCGCGCCACGCTGATGGGATGGTCGATGTCCTCGAGCGCGGCCACGGCGCCGCAGCGGCCATCCCCGTCCATGATGCTGGCATCGAGCGTCAGAACTCCCTCCCTGTCGGGATTGCCGCAACGTCCAACTGTGGGATTGCACAGCTCGCTCTCGGCCCAGCGCGCGCCCTGCTCGACCGCGTCAAGGGCGCTCGCTCCTGTCGACAGCCGCTGCCACGCCGCCTGGTTGGCCCCGACACCGAAATCCCAGGTGGATACCACGCGCCCCCCACGGACCACAGCACTCTCTGCCGGCCCCGCCATGACGCCACGGGCCAGCGACATCGCACCGGCGGACAGTGCCATGTGCCCTAGGAACCTTCTTCTGCCTTTCATGCGTGCTCCTCGATGGATCGAACGGAACAGGAAGTCCGGCTCCGCCAGTGAATTGCGGCACCTATCAGGCCCAGGTGCCCATGATCGATGCGCCAGACGGGGGGTGGCACCCGCGGCGAACCGAATCTCGCGGCGTAGCGTTGCTGGAACGGCCCGGCGTGCAGGAAGGGCGCGATGTGTGCGGTCACGCCGCCCGCCAGATACACCTCACGCGCGCCCAATGTCAGTACCAGGTCTGCCACCAGACTGCCGAGCCAGCCACTGAAGACATCCAGCGTCTGTCGGGCCGTCGCATCTCCGGCGTGCGCCGCGGCGACGAGCTGTTCCGCGCGCCGATGCAGGGGCGTCTCCCCGCGCATGCGGGCCAGGCTTTCATACAGGTGCATCATGCCGGTGCCCGACAGCACCCGTTCGTTGTCCACGTGATGCCAGCGCGTGGCGAGGTCCTGCAGCACCGCCAATTCCAGCGGATTGCCTGCGGCCAGAGCGGCGTGGCCGGACTCGGTGAGAAGCACCTCCGCGCCCGTGCGGTCCAAGCACAGGGCGGCTCCCAGGCCGGTCCCCGGGCCCAGCACCAACGCCGGCACCTGCATGCCAGGGTCCCGCTGCCCTAGCAGCAACGGAACAAGCGTCTGCCGCTGCACCCCGGGAATGGCATGGGCCACGGCGCCAAAGTCGTTGATCAGGACGAGGGATTCAAGGCGTGCGGCATCCGCGGTCCGGGCCACGGAGACCTCCCACGGAAGGTTGGCGTTGACCAGACGATCGCCCTGGAGATATCCGGCGATGGCCACGACGGCTTCGCGAAGCGCCATCCCCGGGTGGCTTCGCGCCATCCGCTCAACATAACTGCCCAGGATGTGGGCCAGCGAAGCGTTGTCGCTGCAGCGCAGCACCACCACGTCCTGCACGCTCTGCCCGTCAAGGGTCCAACCCACGCGCGCGTTCGTGCCACCGACATCGGCCACCAGACAGGCACGGGCGCTTGCCGCAACCTCCATCAATGATCCTCCCGGGCAGCGTAGTCGAGCCCATCCAGAATCATCGCATTAAATCGATCTATTCCACGAACGCAACATCGCGCCGGGCCACTAAGGCCGCCCTCGCGGCCTCGTGTCTTCCGACGCTGGGACCGAACCCTGATGTACGAATGAGCGGCCTGCGCGGCGACCCGTCATCGGTCCAAGCCAGGGCAGCGTTCGGCGGCCCATCAGTAACGTCCACTTTCGACCCGAAGCGGACATCAAATCAGGTCCGTCAAGGATAATCAGTCGACCTGCTCAGCGCCTGCCACGCGGCACGCTCTTCAAGACGGTCACGATCAGCCCGCTCGATGGCGTCGAACGCATCCGTTCCAAGTGCCACTCTCAGTGGCGGTGACACTGTGCTTGCGACACGTATGATCGCCTGCGCCGCGCGCGCCGGATCGCCTGGTTGGTGGCCATCGTAGGCACGCTGGCGCCTCGCGGCGGCGCCAACGACGGCATCGTAGTCGGCACGCCCCTCTTCCAGCGAAGTCGAGGTGCCCGCGAAGTCAGTCCTGAATCCGCCGGGCTCCACGATGGTTACCTTCACGCCCACAAGCGCCATCTCCAGCGCGAGTGACTCGGAAAATCCCTCCACGCCCCACTTCGCGGCAGAGTATGCGGCGCGGCCCGGCGCCCCCAGACGGCCGCCCACTGAGGAAAGCTGGATGATATGGCCACTGCGCTGTTCTCGCATTCGTGGAACCACGGCCTTTGAAACAATGATCGTGCCAAACAGGTTGGTCTCGATCTGCCGCCTGAAGTCGTCCAGGGTTGTGTCCTCGACTGACCCAACGTTCCCGTAACCTGCATTGTTAACGAGCACGTCGATTCCACCGAAAGCGTCTACCGCGACGTCCACGGCTCTTGCAGCAGCTAATGGGTCGGTAACGTCAAGCGCAACCAAACGAGCATGATCGCCATGACGTTCGACAAGATGGCGCAAGCTGGAGGGATCTCTAGCTGTGATCTCTCGGTAGGTTGTTCATCCGGGGCATCTCTGGAAGATGGGGGTTGCGAAGCCAACCCAGCCCCCAGGAGCCCCGGATGAACCTGCATAAACATGCCCGTTTGAGCCCGCGCGGTCGAGC
>NZ_PDWV01000042.1 GCF_010093385.1 Pseudoxanthomonas mexicana | reverse complement strand
CGGCGTTGGCGTTGATGGCACCCTCCCGAGTGCCTCTCGCCGCTTGGGGTTGCTGGGCCGGCGGGGAGTTCCGCTCAGGTGACAAGCAGGGCGCCGCTCGCCGCGGACTCTCTTCTTTTCTTTGGTTGGGAAAAAAAAGGTGCACAAAAGAACCCCCCCCGGGAGGCCCGCCCGCCGCAAGCGGCGGGTGCGCAGTCCCGGCGGGAATTTTCGGACGGGGCCTCCTGCCCCGGCCGAAAACGGCGCACATCCTTGTGCGCCGCCCTGCGGGTTTTACCCGCCGGGACTGCCGGACCTAAGGCGCCCCAAAAGCCCGCACGGACAGATCCGGCGTGCACGCCGTTGCCCTGGCTCTTCGGGGTCCCCATGAGGCACGGCGAGTGGGTCGGGCAAAACCCGCAGGGCGCCGTCATGGATGACGGCGTTTCCGTATGGCACAGGGATGTGCCTTACGGAAATTCCCGGCCCGCTCGCGGACCCGGAGCGCAGCGCAGGGCGTGCCGCCTGGGGTGTGTTTCTTTGATTCTTTCTTTGCACAAGCAAAGAAAAGTAGGGCCCCCGCGGCGAGCGGCGCCATGTGTGAAAAAGAAGATCCATCCCGACAGGCACCATGAAATGAAAGCGCCATCGTGGATGTCGCGACAGTCGAGGTAGATCGAACAAACGGTCTTCGTTGCCCCTCACCCCAACCCCTCTCCCGGCGGGAGAGGGGCTTAGAGCACCGCGCTCACTCCAACAACCGCGCCCAGCCTTCCATCCCTTCCACCCGCGCCAGCACCAGCTTCACGCACACCAGCAGCGGCACCGCCAGCAACAATCCGATGATCCCCCATAGCCACCCGAACAGCATCAGCGCCAGGATCAGCACCAGCGGCGACAGCGCCATCCGCCGGCCCAGGATGATCGGGGTGACGATCTGCCCCTCGATCGTGTGCAGCACCAGGTACGCCACCGCCGGTAGCATCGACTGGAATGGCTCCTCGAAGCTGATGAACCCCACCAGCAGCATCGCCACGATCCCGATCAGCGGCCCCACGTACGGCGCGAAATTCAGCAGCGCCGCCATCGTGCCCCACAGCAGCGCCTCGGCCAACGGCAGCCCCAGCAGGTACAGCACGCAGGCGAACACCAGGCCCACCACCGTGTTGATGATGCTGATGGTCAGCACGTAGCGCGATACCTCGCGCTCGATGGAGTGCAGGATCTCCACGGTGAACTTCTTCTGCTGCCGCCCGGGCAGCAGCGCGATGGCGTTGCGTTGCAGGTTCTCGCCGTACACCATGAAGAAGAACGTCAGCAGCACCACCGCCAGCAGCGAGGCCAGCACGCGCGGCGTGGCCAGCAGCTTGCCGTACGGATCGTCGGGCGTGGCCTGCACCACCTGCGGCTGCCGGCCCGTCTGGGTACCGGCGGCGGCGCGGGCGAAGTTCTCGGCCGCCTTGTTCGCGTCCTGCACAGGCTTGGTCAGCTCGCGCAGCTTGGGCGCCAGCTGGCGCATCTCGCGCGGCGCCTGCTGCGCCCATTCCATCGCCGAAGGCAGCATCTTCTGCGCCAGCAGCCCGGTCACGGCCATGCCGCCGATCAGCACGATCACTGCGCCCAGGAAGCGGGGCACGTACAGCCGGCGCAGCACGCGGATGATCGGGTTGCCGACCAGGGCGAAGAACATCGCCAGCAGCACCGGCAGTAGCAGGTCCTGCGCGGCCCACAGCGTGTAGCCGACGGCGAGTGTGGCCAGCACCAGCATCGGCGCGGAGGCGCGCGGGCGAGGCGGCGGCGGAGCGGGGGCAGCGGGCGCGTCGGGTGGGGCAGGTGTGCTCATGGGCAGGTGGCCGCCGGAAGGATGCGCGATTGTGCAACGTCCCCTGTGGGAGCGACGTGAGTCGCGAGCGCGCCCCGATAGCGGCGCCGTATGCAAGAGGGTGAACGCGCCGCAGCGCGTCTGGGAAAAAGAACGGCCGGCTTTCCCCGCGATGGATGGCGTGCGGTCGCGACTGACGTCGCTCCTACAGCAGCCCTGGGAGCCTTCAGCGCTCGGACAGCTCGGTCGCGGCTTCGGCCGGGCGCGGTGCGGTGACCACGATCTCGTCCTCGTCGAAGGCCTCGTCCACCAGCGGCTCCTCGTCGGCCTGCACGTCGGCCTGTTCCTGCGCTTCCTGGGCGGTGTCGGCCGCCTGCTCGGCGGTCTCGGCGGCGGCCGCGGCCTGCGCGGTGGCCAGGAAGCTGGAGACCGCGGTGAACATCTGCATCCAGCGCGCGCCGTTCATGGCGCGAAGCGGCTCGGCGCGGCCGGCCAGGAAGCCGCTGACCAGCCCGGCGATGACGATGCGGCCGGGCGTCCAGCCCTCGCGCCAGGCCTGCTTCAGCGTGGCCCACTGCAGCTGCGCGTGGGTGGCACGCAGCTCGACCCGCTGCTCGGCGCGCTGCACGTGCTGCAGCAGCTTCTCGAAACGCATCACGCGCCTCCGTGGTCGGCGGCGCGCGGATCGTGCGCGGTGCCGGCAGGGGGCGGGTCGTCGTCGATGGCGGCGTCCTCGTCGAACAGGCCCAGCTTGGACAGCTGGCGCCGCGTGGCATGCATGCCGGTGTAGTCGAAGTAGCGCCCCACCTTCCAGGCCGCGAACGCGGTGACCGCCAGGCTCAGCAGCGCGGCCACCGACAGCGACTGGAACCACGAAAAACCGAAGCGCTGCATCAGCGCGATCAGCGCGCCGGTCACCAGCAGCCACGCCGAGGCGCCGAACACGATCGCCACGCACGCCCAGGCCAGTGCACGCCCGAAGGCGCTACGCGCCAGGGCGAAATCGGCGGAGACCAGCCCGCGGAACGCGCGGCCGGCCCCCTTGGCCGAACCGAACGCCGCGCGGCCCGCCGCACCGACGTCCCTCAGGGTGTCGGCCAGGTTGGGCGGCGCGGGGGTGTCTGTATCGCGGGGCGCGTCGCTCACGCGGCGGGCTTACTTGTCGCCGCCGCTGCGTGCCAGCTTGGCGATGATCCAGCCGGCGGCGAAGGCCACGCCGAACGAGGCCAGCGGACGCTCGCGGATCAGGTCTGCGGCGCTGTCGATCAGGTCGCGGCCCTTGTCCATCAGCGCGTCGACCTGCTCGCGCGCGGCACCGCCGCCGGCTTCGGCCGCGGCGATGCCCGACAGCGCGCGGTCGGCCAGCTCGGATTTCACGTTCGCCTTGCCCAGGCGCAGTTCGTCGCCGGCGGCGCTGGCCGCGCCCTTGATCGCTTCGCCAGCGGCCGCGGCGGCCGAGGCCAGGTGCGAACCGGCTTCGCCGAGGTTGGACTTCAAGGCATCGGTGTTGGTGGGCATGCTCATGGGTGTCTCCTGCAGGCGGGGGATGGGACCACTCTAATGCACGGGAGTGAACGGGCTGTTAGATGGGGGGCGGGCGAGAAGTGAGCGGAGAGGAGTGAGGAGTGAGCGGACAGCGGGGCAAGGCACTCACTCCTCACTTCTCACTCCTCTCCACTCACTCCTGCCCTGGTTCACTGCATCAGCAGCCGGCCCGTGCCGCGCCCGCGCAGGATATTGAGCACCAGCTGCGCCGGCTTGCGCTCGAAGCTGGCGCGGAAGCCAGGCAGGTCGCCGAACTCGCCGCTGCTGCTGGCCACGATGATGTCGCCCGGGCGCAGGCCGCTGTTCCATGCGCGGCTGTCGCGCGCCACGTTGCCGACCTGCACGCCGCCCTGCGCACCGCGGATCATGCCGCGCACGGCCTGCCGCGCCGACTCGTCCATCTCCTTCAGGGTGGCGCCGGCCAGGCGCGGATCCAGGCTGGCGCCGTCGGCGCTGCGCGCGCCCTCCTTCAGCGCCACGTTGAGTTGCAGCGGCTTGCCGTCGCGGCGCACGTCCAGCGCCACGCGCGTGCCGACCGGCTGCAGGCCTTCGAAGTTGTGCAGCGCCGCGCGGTTGTCGATGCGCTGGCCGTTGGCCGCCAGCACCACGTCGCCGGGCTGCAGTCCGGCCTCGGCCGCAGCCGAGCCGGGGTAGACGCGGGTCACCAGTGCGCCACGGGGCAGGTCCAGGCCCAGGCCGCGCGCCACGCGCTCGTCCACGTCCTGCGATTCCACCCCGAACGTGCCCCGGCGCACCACGCCGTCGTTGGCGATCAGCTGCTCCATGATGCCGCGCGCCATGTTGATGGGAATGGCGAAGCCCAGGCCGATGTTGCCGGCCATGCTGCCGCGCGGGTTGAAGCTGGCGGTGTTGATGCCGACCAGCCGGCCCTGCAGGTCGACCAGTGCGCCGCCGGAGTTGCCCGGGTTGATCGAGGCGTCGGTCTGGATGAAGTTCTGGTAGCCCGCCACCGGGATGCCGCTGCGGCCCACCGCCGACACGATGCCCGAGGTGACCGTCTGGCCCAGGCCGTAGGGGTTGCCCATCGCCACCACGAAATCGCCGACCTGCAGCTGGTCGCTGTTGGCCATCGGCACGGCGGTCAGGTTCGGGGAGGGGATGCGGATCAGGGCCACGTCGGTGTCCGGGTCCGAGCCGATGAACTCGGCTTCCACCTGGCGACCGTCGCTCAGCGTGACCGACACGCCGTCGGCGTTCTCCACCACGTGGTGGTTGGTCAGCACGTAGCCGCGCGCGGCATCCACGATCACGCCCGAGCCCAGCGCGCGTTCCACCCGCTCGCGCGGCATGTCGGGAATGCCCAGCAGGCGGCGGAAGATCGGGTCGTCGCCGAACGGTCCCAGCGGGCTGGCCACGCGCACGGTCTGCCGGCTGTACACGCTGACCACCGCGGGGGTGACGCGCTTGAGCATGGGCGCCAGCGAAGGCAGCGCCTGCCCGTCCACCGCGGTGGGCAGGGCGGCAGCGGCCGGTACGGCGGCCGCGGCGGCAGGCGCGGCGTTGGCGGGCTTCTGCAGCAGGTCGTTCAGGCCGGTGGCGGCGAACCCGCCGAACGCGGCGGCGGCGGACAGGGCGATCAGGGTGGGGAACGGGCGCAGCGCTTTCTTCATGGTCGGTCGGCAGCTCGTTGCGTCGGAGGGAGCGGGCGCCAGGGGCGTCCCGCGGAACCTGAATGAGTCTGCGCACGGACCCCTAAACCGGCAATGAAGTTCACCCACCGCGCCGCCCTGGCCGGGTCCACCGGGCGACGACGGACGGTGGGTTTAGGGCGATGCAATTGTCATGTCAATCCGGTTGACAGGGGGCACCCCCGGGCGTAGTTTGACGGCTTCGTGCGGACACAAGATGTTGCGGTCCAGCACGAAGCGGACCCAAGCACTGGTGTTTCACGTCGGGCTTTGCGCTTGGGAAATCGGGCGCCTTTGGGGATTGGCGCATGAGGTCGAGGGACGCAGTGGGCAGCACGGCAACGTCAGGGCCCACCACCACAATCCGGCCATCCGGGCAGCGCATCCTGTGCGGCGGCCCGCGCCGGCGTCCCCGTCGTCCGGGTCCGCGATGAGATACCGGGGCAGGCCCAGGCCCGCCCGCCACAGTCATTAGCCAAGTTCCAGTCGTTTTCAGGAGAACAACACAACCATGAGTACGGTGCGCCTCGAGGCGGTCAAGACGGAACAGCCCACCCTGATCCCCATGCAGCCGGCGTCCCAGGACATCTGGGACAAGAAGTACCGGCTGAAGACCAAGCAGGGCGAGGCCCTGGACGCCGACATCGATGGCACCTACCAGCGCGTGGCCCGCGCCCTGGCCGACGCCGAAGCCACCCCCGAGAAGCGCGCCTACTGGTACGAGCGCTTCGTGTGGGCGCTGCGCCGCGGCGCCATCCCGGCCGGCCGCATCACCTCCAACGCCGGCGCCCAGCAGCACAAGCCGGCCACCAGCACCATCAACTGCACCGTGTCCGGCACCATCGAGGACTCGATGGACGGCATCCTGGAGAAGGTCCACGAGGCGGGCCTCACCCTGAAGGCCGGTTGCGGCATCGGCTACGAGTTCAGCACCCTGCGTCCGAAGGGCGCCTTCGTCGCCGGCGCCGGTGCCTACACCTCCGGCCCGATGTCCTTCATGGATATCTACGACAAGATGTGCTTCACCGTCTCCAGCGCCGGCGGCCGCCGCGGCGCGCAGATGGGCACGTTCGAGATCTCGCACCCGGACGTGAAGGACTTCATCCGCGCCAAGCGCGAAGACGGCCGCCTGCGCCAGTTCAACCTGTCGCTGCTGATCACCGACGGCTTCATGCAGGCCGTGGACCAGGACGCCGACTGGCCGCTGGTGTTCCCGGTGAACATCAAGGAGAAGGGCGACATCGACATCGAGGACGCCGCCCAGGTCGTCTGGCGCGAGTGGCCCACCCACAAGAACTACATCGTCCGCGACGACGGCCTGGTGGCCTGCAAGATCTACGGCCACATCCGCGCCCGCCACCTGTGGGACATGATCATGGTCTCGACGTACGACTACGCCGAGCCGGGCTTCATCCTGATCGACCGCGTCAACGAGATGAACAACAACTGGTGGTGCGAGACCATCCGCGCCACCAACCCGTGCGGCGAGCAGCCGCTGCCGCCGTACGGCGCCTGCCTGCTGGGCTCGGTCAACCTGACCACCTTCGTGCGCGACCCCTTCACCGACCAGGCCCGTTTCGACTGGGAGGAATACAAGGAAGTCGTGCGCGTGTTCACCCGCATGCTGGACAACGTGGTCGAAGTGAACGGCCTGCCGCTGCCGCAGCAGCAGGCGGAGATCCTGCGCAAGCGCCGCCACGGCATGGGCTTCCTGGGCCTGGGCAGCACCCTGACCATGCTCAAGCACAAGTACGGCAGCGCCGAGTCCTGCGAGTTCACCGAAGCCATCGCCCGCGAGATGGCCGTGGCCGGCTGGGAAATGGGCCTGGCCCTGGCGAAGGAGAAGGGTCCGGCGCCGATCATGGACGAGCTGTTCACCGTCACCGCCGCCATGCTGCGCCAGCGCCCGGAAATGGCGAAGGACGGCTGGAAGGTCGGCCAGGAGATCCCCGGCAAGGTGCTGCACGCCAAGTACAGCCGCTACATGCAGCGCGTGGCCGAAGTCGCGCCTGACCTGGTGGACGAGCTGGCCGAAGTGGGCAGCCGCTTCACCCACCACAGCTCCATCGCGCCCACCGGCACCATCAGCCTGTCGCTGGCCAACAACGCCAGCAACGGCATCGAGCCCTCGTTCGCGCACCACTACAGCCGCAACGTGATCCGCGAAGGCAAGAAGTCCAAGGAAAAGGTGGACGTCTACTCCTACGAGCTGCTGGCATACCGCGAGCTGGTCAACCCCAAGGCCATGCCGTTCTCGGACGACCCGGACGCCAGGCTGCCCGATTACTTCATCGCCGCCGACGACATCTCCCCCAAGGAGCACGTGGACGTGCAGGCCGCCGCGCAGAAGTGGGTGGACAGCTCCATCTCCAAGACCGCCAACGTGCCCACGGACTACCCGTACGAGCAGTTCAAGGACATCTACCGCTACGCCCACCAGCAGGGCCTGAAGGGCTGCACCACGTTCCGCTTCAACCCGGCCGCCTTCCAGGGCGTGCTGGTGAAGGAAGCGGATCTGGAGAACACCACCTACCGCTTCGAGCTGGAAGACGGCAACGTCATCGAGGTCAAGGGCAACGAGCAGATCGAGTACGACGGCGAGATGCACACCGCCGCCAACCTGTTCGACGCGTTGAAGGAAGGCTACTACGGCAAGTTCTGAGGCACCTGTCTTACCCCTCTCCCCGGGTGGGAGAGGGTGCCCCGAAGGGGCGGGAGAGGGGAGCGAGCGCAGCGAGCTGCTCTTGCTCCATGCGAAAAGCGGCCCCTCATCCGCCTTCGGCACCTTCTCCCCGCTCGCGGGGAGAAGGAGAGGCAAGAACCTCTCCCCGCGTGTGGGGAGAAGGAGAGGCCACCATCCCCGCCCGCGGGGAGAGCGGCTCCAGAAAGTTGAACCAAAGATTCACCGGTTTCACCGTTCCACCCCGCGCCATCGGGTATAGCATCGGCAGCGTCACAACCTCGCCCACAAGGAGGGCAGCATGAGCAACGGTAATGGTGTCACGGCGACGCTTTCCGGCGCCGCCGAGAGCGTGAAGGAAACAGTGGCCGGCATCGGCGAAGCGGTGGCCTCCACCGCCAGCGAGACGGTCGCCAAGGCCAAGAAGGCGGCCAAGAAGGCGCGCAAGACGGTCACTGCCGATATCGCCAAGGCGAAGAAGGCCGTGGCCAAGCGCACCGACAAGGCCACCAAGGCGGTGAAGAAGACCGTCGCCAAGGCGAAGAAGACGCTGGCCGCGGCCAGTGCCAGCGCCAAGGCCGAAGCCGCCAGCCTGCAGAAGAAGGTGACCGGCAAGAAGGCCGCGAAGAAGGCGACCAAGAAGTCGGCCGCCAAGAAGGCCACCAAGAAGGCGGCCAGCAAGAAGGCCACGGCCAAGAAGGCGGTGAAGAAGACCGTCCGCAAGGCCGCCGCCAAGAAGGCGCCGGCCAAGAAGGCAGTGAAGAAGGTCGCCCGCAAGGCGCCCGTGAAGAAGGCGGCGAAGAAAGCCGCTCCGAAGAAAGCGGCCAAGAAGGCCGTCCGCAAGGCCCCGAAGAAAGCCGCGAAAAAAGCGGCCCGTAAGTAAGACCTGATGCTTCACCCCTCCTCCCCCGGGTCCGGGGGAGGGTTGGGGCGGTCGCCGGCCCGGAAGGCCAGGCCCCGCCCATCGACGACAACTTTCAGAACACGAACAGGATTCTCCCGTCATGGCCGTCAAGATCGACAAGAAAATCAAGGGCTACAGCGTCCTCACCCCGGAAGACAAGGCGCGCGAAGCCGCAGCGCCGGTCCCCACGGCGTCGGTGGCGCGCGAGACGGTGGAAAAGGAAACCCCGCAGGACAACATCATCCAGATGCACGAGCGCATCGAGCGCCCGGAAGTCCTGATCGGCAGCACCTACAAGATCAAGTCGCCGCTGGTGGAGCACGCCATGTACGTGACCATCAACGACATCGTGCTGAACGCCGGCACGGAGCACGAGCTGCGTCGTCCGTTCGAGATCTTCGTCAACAGCAAGTCCATGGAGCACTTCCAGTGGATCGTGGCGCTGACGCGCATCATGTCGGCGGTGTTCCGCAAGGGCGGCGACGTGACGTTCCTGGTGGACGAGATGAAGGCGGTGTTCGATCCGCGCGGCGGCTACTTCAAGGCCGGTGGCGTGTACATGCCGTCGCTGGTGGCGGAGCTGGGCGCCATCGTGGAAGAGCACATGAAGTCGATCGGCCTGATCCACGATCCGGAAATGAGTGCGCACCAGCGCGCCATCTTGGCCGAGAAGCGCAAGCAGTACGAAGACCGCGCAAAAAAAAACGCTGACGTAAGCGCGGCCCCCGCCGCCGCGCCCGCCGCACCGGCCGCGCCCGCCCTGGGCGCCGCCGAGGACATCGCCGTGACCGGCGATGGCGCCAGCTTCCCGCCCTCTGCAACCCTGTGCCACAAGTGCAGCACCAAGGCGCTCGTGATCATGGATGGGTGCGCGACGTGCTTGAACTGTGGTTATTCGAAGTGCGGGTGAGCGGCTGATCGAGCATCAGCCAAGCCGCATGAATTAAGGGTGCTCAGCAATGGATTCACGTGTAACTGAGCTTCAGTGCATCATGCCGATGTCCAACATCGCGTCGATTCAGGCGAATGGCATACTTTCATACGAGCGTGCATCGAAGCTGGCGCACAAATCAGTAGCGATGCAACCCGTACAGGATCTTCGTGATCAGAAGCAGGTCCCAGGTGGCTTGCGATTGCATCAGTATGCGAATCTATACTTCCATGCAAGAAATCCAATGCTATACAAGCGCCTCAATGAGGCTGCCTCTCTCTGCGTGCTTCGTGTTTCAACGGCGGTGCTTAAAATTCAGGGCGCCGTAATTACCGATCAGAACGCGGCCGGCAAGTACGTGAGATTCCTCGCGCCCGCGCAATGGCGGCAGTTGGACTTTGATGACATCTTCGCATTGAGCTGGAAGCATCCTGACGACCAGATTGCTGAGTGGCGGCACAAATCCAGGAAGTGTGCTGAAGTGCTGATTCCGCACGTTGTGACGCCCGCGAATGTAGTGGGCGCTTATGTGATAGATGCGCGGGCAGAAGCCCGGCTGCGTGAAGAGGGATTTCGGGCGCCCATAACGGTGGATAAGGTACTATTCTTCGGCTAAGAACGCGGAGTATGGCTATGTTCACGACCACGATTGGTGACATGTTTGAGAGCGGCGCGCAAACGCTGGTCAATACTGTCAATTGCGTTGGCGTGATGGGTAAGGGCGTCGCTGAAGTATTCAAGAAGCGATATCCGGCCATGTTCGAAGATTACGAGCGCCGGTGTGGGCGCGGAGAGGTTCGTTTGGGCGAGCCATATCTGTATCGTGATCTTTCTGGGACGATGATTGTCAACTTCCCTACTAAGGATCACTGGCGTTCGTCCTCGAGATTGGCGGACATAGAGCGAGGACTTGATCATCTTGTGCGCCACGTTAGGGAATGGGGGGTCACCAGCCTCGCGATGCCGCCGCTAGGATGCGGCAACGGCGGTCTGGATTGGAAAGAGGTTGGGCCTCTCATCTATAGGAAGTTGCGCAACGAATCGCTCGATGTGGAGCTTTATGCGCCTTATGGCACGCCTAAGAATCAATTGACTGAGGAGTTTCTGGCGGCTCCTTCGCAAATGTCCTTGGAGGGAAAGGGTAGTAGACAGAAGAAGCTCAACTCTCAGTGGGTTGTGCTTATGGAAGTTCTTCGCGAGCTTCAGGAACAGCCTTACGCGAATCCGGTCGGACGAACGATCTTTCAGAAGATCTGCTATCTCGTGACTGAAATGGGTGTGGATACGGGTCTTTCATTTGGTAAGGGGTCTTACGGCCCGTTCTCTGATGATGTGAAGCTTGTCTTACACGATTTTGCGAACAGGAACTGGATTCAGGAGGAGACGCTCGGAAAGATGGTTGCGTTGCGAGTAGGGTCCGAGTACCTGCATGACAGGTCAAAGTACTCTGGCGAAATAGCAATTCATAGAAAGAAGATCGAGAAGACAGTCGATCTATTTAGTCGCATTAAGAGCACGGAGCAGGCGGAAGAGGTGATGACCGTTCTGTACGCTTGCCGACAAATAAAAAAGGAAGTTCCGAGGGCTGATGTAGAAGAGCAACAGGTTTACGACTACATAATTGACTGGAAGAAGTCTTGGAACAGTCCTGAGAAGCATGAGGCAGTGGCTACCGCAATTAGAAACTTGGTCATCTTGGGGTGGGTGCGCGCTCGCTTGAGTGAGTCAATGCTGGAGAAGTACTGCTAGTTCCTAGTGCTTAGGATGGGTGCAGCGAAGCCGTACCTATCAACCGGGACGACAAGGCAAAGGGATGCCATGGAACGTCAGGAGCCCAGGCTCGACAAGGCCATGCAGGACGTGGAGTTCCGTCCGCGCTCCTATCTGGCCCATCACTGCCATTCCCCTCGCGCGACAGCGACGCCGTCGCCCAGCGGATGGACTTCCACTATTGCGGGCCGATGGACTGCTGCTACCTGTCCAGGGAGAGCTTAGCCGACGCCCGCCGGGCGGACGCCATCGCGGCTGCCTGGGCGGTCGGTTCGGGTACCCTGCGCTCGGGCCATTGCGGTGGCGCCATTGGGGAGGGGTGGCTGACCGCCGTCCCTTTCCCGTTCAAGGGCTTGGGCGGTCCGACCCACTGACATGCCACCGGTGGCCCACAGGCACCGGTCGTGCAAAACTCCCAAGGGGGCTTCAGTCGCAAGGGCTGACACGGAGGGGATGCAGGATGCAGATCGTTGAGCAACACGAGGAGCCCGGCGTGGGCATCCTTCTGACGTACAAAGGTCCGTCCGTCGATGATGGGTCGATGGATGTCTATGCGGCCGCCGCAAACATGGTGGCCTTCTCGAACTACGTGGTCGCCGCGACCAAGCAGCTCTACGGGGACGTTGAGGTCAAGGCTGAGGTCAAGGCCTTCCAGCACGGCTCGTTCGAGACGGACCTGATGTTCCAAGTCGTCGGACTTGGGGTGACCGTGCTCACGGCGACGCCTGACGTGCGGAGCGTACTGACGGCAATAAAGGAGTCATTGGACCTCTTCAAGTTCTTGAAGGGCGAGCCTCCGCAGAAGGTCGAGCACACCGACCAGAGCAACAACGTCACCGTGACCAACGTCAAGGGAAACGTCATTATCGTGCAGACGGAGTCCCTTAACCTGACGATGGACGAGAAGGCTGGCAAAGCCGCCGCCCAGTTCATAGGCGAGGCGCTATCAAAGCCCGGCGTTAACAAGATCGAGATCCAGTCGGAGGGGCGGCAGATAGCCGCTGCCACCCAAGAAGATGCGCCCTTTTTCCACGCCATCGTTGACGAAACTCCGATCGTCGAGCAGACGATCGAGATGGGTCTCACGATCCAGGAGCCCAGCTTTAAGGACGGCAGCGGGCACAAGTGGACGATGTGGGACGGCGAGGCCTCGCTACAGTACGCAATGGAGGACGAGAACTTCATCGCCCGCATCGACAACGGCGAATCCTTCCGGAAGGGCGATGTGCTCATCTGCGACGTAAAGTTCACGCAGACGCGTGCGGGCTCAAAGCTCAAGATTCAGCGGACGATACTTAAGGTGCACGACCACAAAGATGGCTACGAACAGACCGAGTTCGACCTCGGGGTCCGCGACGAGTAGCGCCAACGTTGTCGTGGTGTGTTCGTAGAGATGACCATAGGTTGGGGTGAGCTTGCGAACCCCAACATCGGGAAGTGGCGCGTAGGTTGGATTGAAAGAAGCGATACCCAAAAATCGGGGCGATAAGGCAAGGGGATGCCATGGAACGTCAGGAGCCCAGGTTCGACAAGGACTTGAAGGACGTGGAGTTTCGTCCACGCACCTATCGCGGCCCGTCGTTGCCGACCGCTTCCCATCGCAATGAAGGCTTTGCCTGGAAGATCGGCGTGGCCGTCGGCGTCGGCGTGCTGGTCGCGCTGCTGATCTTCAATGCCTACGAGCGCCACCAGGCCCGGCGCGATGCTGAAGAAGCCGTACGCCTGATCCAGCAGGAAACCGCCAAGCTGGAACGCGAGATGCAGGCCGCCATCCGCACGGCCACCGTCCCGCCACCCCGTCCCGCGCCCGTCATCCATCCCATCCCGCCCGGCTACCGCTGCACCGGCGGCACGCTGCTGTATCGCGACGGCAACGCTTGGACCCAGATCACGGCGCGGTCCAATCACGTCTACTGCCCGCTGGATGGAAAGTCCGCGGACGACTGCTATCCGGTGACGCCCCGAAGTGTCGGGTGTGTCCGTTGATCTCAATGGCGGCCAGGCGCTAGTCGGGCTGCACAAACGAAGTCTACGGTGAAGAGGTTATGTATGTCTGAGCAAGTATCGTGGGCTCGTGATACGTTGGAGCGGAAGGACCTCGCTCAGTTCTTATCAGTGGCACTGACAAACTTGTCGTCTGCGAGTACAGGCGAAGGAAAGGGTGGCCTGACGGTTGCGCTGGATGCGGAGTGGGGTGCTGGCAAGACGTTCTTTGTGAAGGAGTGGATGAAGGATCTTCGGGCTGCAAGCCATCCTGTCGTCTACTTTGATGCTTGGGCCAATGATCTGGGCGAAGAGGCGTCGGTCGCCCTGATGGCAGAGATCCTGGGTGGCCTTGATGAGTGGCGGAGAAGGCTTCCTGGAAGCAAGGGTTTGGCAACTTCAGCAAGTGATCTGACGAAGCAAACAGTTAGGAGTTTGCGCGCCGCCCTTCTCCCCGCTGCGGGCGTTATAGCCAAAGGGTTAGTGAAGAAGGCTACGGGAGTTGTCGTCGATGACGTTATTGAGTCGTTCGGCGCAACCGATGAAGAGGATGGCGCAACTTCAGCTGATGCGGTGGTGGACGGTGCACTTGATAAGTTGTTTGAGAAGGCAATCGAGGCTCACGGCACTCGCAAGAAGGCGGTTGCCGAATTTAAAGAGAATCTCACCGGGCTGATCAGTCTCCTTAGTGAAAGCGCCGGTGCTTCGCTCCCGCTGTTCGTCTTTATCGATGAGCTTGATCGGTGTAGACCTTCCTACGCCTTGAAGATGCTGGAAGAGGTAAAACATATTTTTGGGATATCAGGCGTTGTCTATGTCATATCAACAAACATAGACCAGCTTCAAAACTCAGTTCGAGCTGTTTATGGCGCCGAGTTCGATGGGCGCGGCTACCTGAGGAGAATGTTCGATAAAGAATACTCGCTACCAGTTCCAACTGCGGACGCAATAGCGATGGTGGTGGAGGATCGCCTCGCCGCGCTAGTGAAATCGGATGACGTGAAGGGTATTCCCCGGGCTGCTCAAGGTAAGGCGCTGAAGCCCTGGGGGCTTGTCGCTCGAGCCATGATGCCAAGCGATATTCGCAGCCAAAAGCAAACGGTTTCGTTGATATGCGAGGTCTATCCCTCTCTTGAGGGGTCTGTTCATCTGCTTTGGCTTTACTACTTGGCGTCGCTGTATCGAACAAACAGAGAAATGCTTGATCGGTGGGTAATGGGCGGCGTGCCTAAGGCAGATATCAAGCGGTTTGTTGTGGCTAGTCTTAAGCTCGACGTTGAAATTCCGTACATGGCTACGACCGATCGCTTCGGTCATGACAAGCGGGAAGCGTCGACAACGCTTAGTGAGGTCATCCATGAGTACATGCGTATGAGCGTGATGGAGAACGATGCTCTTCGGCAGCACGCTCGATTCGATGGCTATTCGTATCCAAGGGTGCTAGCGATCGATGTAGTAGACGGCCAAGTAAGGGGAGATACGCGGCTTGCTAGTTATGCTCCTTTAGTGCGAAGTGCCGGCTATCTAACGACCGGCCCTCACTAGCTTGATAAGTAGCACGTAGGATGACTTAAGCGGAGTGATACTCGTCGCTCTGGATGGTGACACCATGCGAAGCAAAGCCATGACGCATCGAGTTTATGAAGCGCTGGGGAGGGCCCTGATTCTCGAGTCATGCAGTGCCAGCGTACTTGTCGGCTTGCTCGCGGTCTTCGAGACGGCTCTGCCCGCCGTCGCCGAACCTGCCGATGAGCGAACCGTCGAGACGCTTGTCTTCGTGGGAGAGCTGGTCTCCATGGAGCCCATGCCCGACCCCTGCGAGGAAGAGCGCAAGCGCACCGGCACGCCGGGCTGCATCTTCATGGACGACCTCTACCGCGCCCGTTATCGCGTGGTGCAGCCCGTGGCGGGCACGACGGCGAACACCGAGGTCACCTTCCAAGTGGCCGACCACTACGGCTTCCCCGCCTTCGCCAACACCCCGCATGCCTTGCTGTTCGTCGCCGTCACCGACGATGGCAACTGGCTGCACAAGTACCAGGGCGTTCCCATGCATCGCACCACGAACGGCCAATGGGCGGCCTGCGGCGAAGTGGATTACCGGGGCGTCGACGAGGCGCTATCCCATCGCGCGAAACCGCTGACATTCGCTGAGCCCGTCGCCCGGCGTGACGCAGTACCGCGGGAAGCGTGGAAGCGGATGCAGTCCTGGTGGAAGGAGCGTCCCGACACCTACCGCATCAAGGACGGCCAAGTCCGTTGCCTCAAGGGCATTCCCGTGCAAGAGGCCTACGAGATCGTCAGGCAGGGCGTGATGAAGGCGCGCGAGGTGCCCCTGCCGCCCTGGCCCACAGAGCAATGATCCATCGCTGCGCGCGCAAGATTGGCTGAGCGAATCGGCTTTCAACAGCGAAGCCGGTCTACCCATCGGTCGGGACGGCTTGGCCGACACCGTCGACGGCATCGTCGCCGCTGTGACCGCCTGACGGATGAGACAGCACGTGGCATAGTCCCAGCGCATAGGCCTTGGGGAAGGGCATGACCATCCGCGACTACCTGCGCCGGCAAAAGGCGCGCTACCTCGGTATCGGCACCTCTTGCCTGGTGCTCGCCGCCGGCTTGATCCTCGCTCACGGTATGTCGGCCTGGGCCGTCTACAGCGCGGCCGCATTTGTTTTCATACTGGGCTACCTGACCTGCCTGGTCCTTTCGCGCAGCATTGCGTGCCCACGCTGCAAGAGTGCCGTGGGCGGCTACACCACCTGGCTCAACCTCCGTACTTCTGGCTCTGTCCGCCGCATGAACTATTGCGCCGGCTGCGGCACCAGCTTCGACGAGCCTGTGATAGCCCCACGCAGCTAACCATTCCCACAAGGGCCGTGCCATGCCGACGAACGACGCACTCAGCTTCACCGAACTGGAGCGCCGCCTGCGCGCCGTGCCTGATGGCCCGGCAGGCATTCTCAACACCCCACCGCTTTACCGCATCGCCAACATGGTGGGTGGTGCGGGACTCGTTGTCGCGCTCATCCCCCTTGTCCTGGTCCGCCTCATTCCGGCAGCCCCATGGATGATCACCATGGTGCAGATCGGCTTCTCCGTCATGGTGGTGGCGTGGTTGCCGGTGTATGTCCGCCAACTCTGGACGCTGGTCGCCTCCATGTGGAAATGGCGGCAGGAACAGGCGGAGCAGCTCGACCACGACCGCCCCGAATTCGAGGCGATCATGACGTGGTTGTGCCAGCAGCCGACAGACGCACTGACCGAATGCCAGTGCATGGTGGCACTGGCGCATCGCCAACTCGTAGCGAAGCTGGGTCTACTGGCTGGGGGACTCGACCGCCTCGGTGTGCTGCCGGCCCTGGTGGCCGCGTATCTGTTCCTGCGCAATGTCGGCGACATTCTCGACATGCCCACGTGGGAACTGCTGATCGCCGCCTTCCTGATCCTCCTGTGGCTGATCATCGTGGCAGCCACCTTGATGCGCATCCGCCTGCAATTCTATGAAGCACTGCTGTCCGAGGCACTGATGGCTAAGACGCGGTCGGGCGCGGTGGCGCAATGAGCGAGTTCCCCAATCCCTACCAGGCTTCAAATGCGCCGCTTCCCGTGCTGGAGCACCCAGCTGTACCTCCGGCGCTCTTGGCGACACTCGCGTGCTACCTGGCGCACTACGCGCTGGAAGTGGCGTCGATGTGGCGAAGTGCGCTGGGAACGGTCGAGCTCTTCCTTCCCATCGCCCTGGTCAACGGGATCTATTGCCTCGCCATGTGCTTCGCCCTGTGGCGTCGATGGCGGTGGGCGAGAGTCTGGTTGGTGATCACCACCGTGCTCTCCGCTTTCGTGTTGCTGATGTTCGTGCGCCGTGGCATGTGGACCACGGAGTGGCTTACCGGCCTATCGTCCCTGCTGCGCATCGCCGTGGTACCGATGCTCTTCCTGCCTTCGGTTCGCCGCTGGTTCGCACCTCGCCGCGCGTGATGTGCGCGGTGGGCCAGGGCCCACCCTACGCGTCGCGTGCCACACAGCTCCACGACGGATCGCAGTCCTGGCGCCATCGATTGCCCTCCGAGCCCCACCCGCAAGGCACCGAGCCCCATCGAAGGCTTTCGGAAAGCCATCTGTCTCACATTGAGCCCCACACATCACACTCGGAATGCCATCAATGGCACGCCGAGCCCCGCACATCACACAACGAGCCCGGGACATCACACTCAGAGCCCCATCGATGGCTTTCAGAAGGCCATCTGTCTCACATTGAGCCCGGCAGATCGCATTCCGAGCTCCATCGATCGCGCGCCGAGCCCCATCGCTCACACTCAGAGCCCCATCGATCACGCCCGACACCCCGTCGCTCCCCGCTGACACGTGGCATACCGCGCATCTCACACTGCGAATGTGAGAGGCAATCGCGCGCGGCGCGCGCTAGCCTGCCAGGGCCGGCCATCCCGGCCGGTATTCCCAACGTGGATCAAGGAGTGACCATGAGCCAGAACCGCATCGCCCTGCAGTGGGACGTCGACCGCCTGAATTCCCTCGACGCCATCATCACCGCACTGGAAGGCCAACTGACCGACCTCATCGGCCTGAGCCCCGACGAACGCCGCGAACTCACCAAGATGGGCGACAAGTCCGAAGCCTTCTGCCGTCAGGCCGTCATCGTGCTGGCCGAGAACGCACAGGTGCTGCCGCGCAACTTCGACGTGGACGCCTACCGCGCCGACCTGGCGGCGCTGGACGCCCTGCGTCCGCGCCTGGCGCGCGTGCAACGCCTGTACGAGCGCATGGCCGACAGCGAAATGGCCCTGGGCAGCGACCTGATGGTCGCCTCGCTGGAAGGCTACGCATTGCTGAAAGTCGCCGGCCGCGGCGAAGGCCTGGACGCTCTGCGGCAATCACTGGGCGCGCGCTTCGACCGCAAGCGACGCCGCGAACCCGAACCGGCGGCGTAACCCGGCGCGCGATGCAGACCCGAGGCGGGCTTCGGCCCGCCTTTCAACGCCATCTGCCGGAGAGCCGCATGTCATCGCGGCACTGTCGGACAGGCAGCCGTCCACGTCCACGTTCATCTCTGGCAGACTGCCCATCGTCAGGAAGAGGTCAGGAGGACCCCATGGCAGTCTCGAGATTCACAGCCCAAGCGTTTGCACTTTCTCTGATCGCTTCCTGCACTGGATTGATTGGTTGCGCGTCCAGCACACCCGTGTCGGAGGAGCCCACTGGCCAGGCCGCCCCTGCGTCCGGGGCCGCCGGTCTGGATCAATCCAGGGTGATGGAAGAACTTTCGGCCCGTAGCCGAATTCCGGCCTCTGAACTGCGGGTGTTGCTGGGTGATTGTTCGCGCACACAGCTCGCCATGACCCTCTGCGCGTCTCGAAACCTTGTCGCTGCGGAACTGGAGTTGGATGCCCAACGGGAAGCGAAGCGGGCGTCGGTGGTGCCGGAATGTCGAGCTGAGATGGATGGAGCGCACATTGCCTGGAAGGCGGAGCGTGACCGGATCTGTAGTGAAGAGACGGAAGAAGATAAAGGGGGCTCGATGTACCCCATGCTCCTGAGTTCCTGCAAGACAACGGCCACCAAGGCGCGCATCCTCTGGGTGAAAGGCATGGGCGCATGTCCTGGAGAGCGCTAGGGCAGCTCTCGTTCACCCCAAGTGGATAGACAGTACAAACCAAGCCAAGGAGAAGGTGCATGCCCATCGACTACCACGAGCGGACGGAAGAAGAGTATCGGCGCCGGGCGAGCGTAATGATCCAGAACTTCGAAGGCTATCGTGCCGCGCCATACGACGCGGAGGATGGCAAGGCGACGATTGGTTTTGGCTATACGTTCAATCGCAACAACAATCTTGAACTGTGGGACAGGGCCGGTGTGCAGCTGTCTCAGACCGAGCGCCAGCAGTTGATGGCTATCGATAGGGCGCCAGATGGACAGAAGACGGCACTCGGGCTCGGGTTCGATGTGCGGATAACGCGCGAAGAGGCCCGAAGCTTGCTCGAGAACGCGAGTCTTCCGACATATGAACGCCCGGCTACGAATCTGGAGATGCCATTCTCCGATGAGCGTGCGGTTGTTGTGTCACTTACATACAACCGTGGCCAGGGGCGCATGGAAACCCACATGCAGGGGTTCAACGATGCCGTCACGGATGGCGATCGCGCGGAAGCATGGTATCAACTGCGTTACAACAGCCGAGGGACGAACGCTGATCCGGACGTGCAGCTTGGGTTGCGCGCCCGGCGCAACATGGAAGCCGAGATCTTCGGTCTCTACAATGATCCGTCGAATGTGTCGTCGGAAGAGGCGCGCAGCGTCTACAGAATGTTCCAGCTCCATCGCGACGACATTCTCGAGAACGAGCGCAATTGGGGGGTCGATCTGGACGGCAACCCGGCACGAAGCAACGCTATCGCGCAGGCCAACAACAATTATCCCGATCTAGTCCAAGAATACGGGCAAGTTCAGACATTGGCTGCTGTCTTGGAGCCAGCCAGAGACAGGTTTCTCGAAGATCTCAGAGTCGAGAATCCTGATCTCGCTGATCGTCTGCAGAGCGAGGACTTTGCAACGACGGCTATCCATTTTGATCCTGGTAGAGAGCTCCGAACCGGCCATCGTCTTCGCCAAGACCAGCGCAACAATACCCTTCAGGACGTCGATGAGAACCATGCCGTCACCCTCGACTCCCGCAGGATGCAAGGCAACATCGAGATCGCGAGCAACGATCTGCTTGTCGGCGATGGCGGCAACGACACGCTGCGGTCGCATCGTGGAGACGACGTCCTGATCGGCGGGCAGGGCCGCGACCGGATGGAAGGCGGTGAAGGCCGGGACACCTACGTGATCGAAGCGGGCGACACGGTGATGGACAGCGACGGTCTTGGCGAGGTGCGCTGGGGCGGGCAGGCGCTGACAGGTGGCGCGCGGGCGGCATCGGATCCCGTCGACACCTATCGCAGCGAAGACGGACGCTTCATCTACGCGTTGGACAACAACACCCTCTCGGTCACCGATACGTTGGCTTCGGATCCGGTATTGCGGGACCCGGTCGTGATCGAGAACTTCCGGAACGGTCAGTTGGGGATCACCCTGGGCGGGCCGCCGACAGATCCGCACCGTCCGGACGACCAGCGGCACGGGCGGGTGGTCGAGGAGGGGCACGGGCCTGGCAGCGCTGTCCCGTCCGGTCCAGCCTCAGCTCCTGATGCCGAGGATCGCCGAAGTGCGCGTGACCCTGAGCGCGGCCCGTTCAACGATCCTTTCGTCAACAAGGCCTATGCAGCGCTGCTAGCCGGCGACAGCAAGGAGCTTGACCACATCGCCCTCGAGTTTTCCCGATCGCCAGAGGGTCAGCGCATGGCGGAGGTGGGCGACCAGCTGCTGGCCCAGCATCAGCGAGTGGACGAACAGCAACGAAGCCAGGCACACCAGGCACCGGCAATGCACATGTGATGCGCACCACCCACGCGCAGGAGTACAAGGATGAACAACGCAGACGCGGAAAGCGCCATCAAGGCCATCTTGATGCTGCGCTCGGAGATGGCCCAGCGCGAAGCGCAGATGAGTGCTTCGTTCAGTCAGCAGATCCAATCGCTGCAACAGCAGGTGAGCCAGTTCAGGCACGAAGTGACAGGGATTGTCAGCGGGGCCAGCGCCCGGATCGCCACGGAGGCCAAGGAAGCGGTATCGCCCGTCGCCAGGGAGTACGACCGCGCCGTATCGGCGGCATTCGCGCAGCTGCACGGAGCTGGCAAGACCGTCTGGATGTGGTTCGCGGCGGCCGCCGCAATCCTGCTGCTGGTGCTGCTTGTCGGTTGGGTCGTGCTGGGCTATTACCGTCGGGAGCTCTCCACCGTCAAGGAGGAGCTGCAACGCTACGAGGATGCGATCCCCGTCCTCGAAGCCTATTACGCCTCCGATGTTGTCATCTGCGGCGACCGTGTGTGCGCCAACATCGATCCCAAGGGGCAGCGAACCGGGGACGAACGCCAGTACGTCCAGGTTAAACCGCGCCGTCGGCAGTGAATTTCGCGAGCGAGCGCCGCAAGGCGGGCCAGTGGTCTCCCTCGGGCTGCGTGCATCGATTCGGGTCCACCACCCGCTTCACACCGCCACGGTTACCCTGACGCCTCTCCCACGAGGCATCACCATGGAACACGCCATCCACCCCTTCTCCGAACTGTTCGCCCAACTGGGCCTGCCCGACGACCACGCCAGCATCCAGCAGTTCATCGCCACCCATTCCCCGCTGCCCGACGGCATGCGCCTCGAAGAAGCCCCCTTCTGGACGCCCGCCCAGGCCCAGCTGCTGCGCGAAGAACGCCTCGACGACGCCGACTGGGCGATGGTGGTGGACCGCCTGAACGTGGCGCTGCACGGCCGTCCGTAAGGCGGGCGCCGGCCCGCCTTCTCCTCCGTCGCCGCGCGATCCGGACGGTGGGCCAGGGCCCACCCTACGTCCGCCGGGCCTCTGCCAGCTGCGCTTCCAGTTCCGCGATGCGCCGGTCGCGCGCATCCAGCGCACGCTGCACATCGTCGGCTTCGAACCGCATGGGGATGTACTTCGGACAGTTCCAGTCGAAGGCCTCCACGTGGATCGTCATGGTGCGTTCGGTCCGCGCTTCGCCCGCTGATTCCTCCACGCTCAGCCGGCCCAGCAGCTTCAGCCGCCGCCGGTGCGTGTAGTCCATCAGGATCAACGCCACGCGATTGTCCTGGGCCACGTTGCCCACGCTGATGAACTGCCGGTTGCCGGGCAGGTCGGCGAACGTCAGCGTCTTCGCATCGACCACGCGCAGGAAACCCGGCGCGCCGCCGCGGTGCTGCACATACGGCCAGCCCGTTTCCGACACGGTGGCCATGTAGAAACTCCGCTGCGCATGGATGAACGCCGCTTCGTCCGGCCCGAGCTCCGCATTGCGGACCTCGTCCCCCGATTCGAAGGCGCGTGCGTACTGCGCGCGGCTGCCGTCGCGCGCCTGGACCTCGCGGACCGCAGGGGTGAAGGCGATGTTCGCGAACGCGTGTCTCATCTCGGTCTCCGGAACGTAGGGCGGGCTGAAGCCCGCCATCGCACACCCTGCGTCATCCCGCACGGCGGGCAGGGCGCCCCCGGCTCACTGCGCCGGCAACACCTGCGCCGGACCGCCCGTCACCCGGCCGCGCGTCTTGGCGGTTTCGCCCAGGTAGGCCAGCGCGAACTGCGTGAACTTGACGCTGTGCTGCGCCGACTCGCCCATCGTCGCCAGCGTGTCGTACGGCGTGTGGATGTAGGGGAAGCTGCCGCCCGGATCGCCGGCCTCGAACATCATCGCCGCCGGATAGCCGGCGTTCGTCCACGACGCATGGTCGGAACAGGCGTACCCGCAGGCGGTGTTGCTGCGCGTCAGTCCCATCGGCGCCAGGTAGGTGTCGAACAGGGTGACGAAGAAGTTCTTCAGGTCGGTGTTGGAGTAATCGCTGATCAGCTTCATGTCCGTGACCGCACCGGACTTGTAGTTGGTCATGTCCACCTGCAGCACGCTGACCACGTTGACGCCACTGGCGCGGAACGACTGCGCGATGGCGTTGGACCCGCGCAGGCCGACTTCCTCGGCCGCGTAGCCCATGAACTTCACCGTGCGCCGCGGCTGCCAGCCGTCGGCCAGCGCGATGCGCAGCGTCTCGGTCAGCGTGGCGATGCCGGACGCGTCGTCGTCGGCGCCCGGTGCCAGCTGGTTGGGGTCGTTGCGGGTGTTGCCGTTGATCGAATCCAGGTGCGCGCCCAGCACCACCACCTCATCGGGCAGGTCCCAGCCGCGGATGGTGAGGATCACCGACGGTTGCGTGCTGCAGGTGCTGCAGGCGGTGAACAGCTCGGTGGTGACGTCGCTGCGGCCGGCGGCCAGCGACTGCCAGTGGTCGCGGATCCATTCGGCCGATGTCCTGCCGTGGCTGCTGGCGTAGTAGCGGTTGCGGTAGCTGGAGAGGTGGTTGATGGTGTCGTAGAGGCGCTGTTCCTGCACCTGCGGCAGCCAGCGGCTGACGGTGGTCTGGTTGTCCAGCGCGTAGCGGGCGAGCGCCGATTTGGCCATGGCCAGCTTCGCCCGGTCGCCACGCACGAAGGCCTCGGCCTGCGCGCGGTCGGGGAAGGCGAAGTAGCCGCCGCAGCGGCGCTCGTTCTCGTGTACGTAGCGGCTGATCTCGCCCAGGCGAGCGGCCCGGGTTTCGGCGATCACCAGCGGCATGCCGGTGCTGTCGCGCGGCGTGGCCACACCACGGGCCAGGCCGCGGATGCCCTGCCAGGTCGCGTCGGAGGTCACGATGTACACCGGCGCGAACGGGTCGTCCGGTGCGGCCGTCGTGGTGGGCGGACCGCGCCTGCCACCGGCGGGCGCGCGCGCCGTGCGCACGCCCTGGCGCGATGGGTCCATGACGGACGCCGGGGCGTGGGCAGGCGCAGCAGCAACGTGCGTGCGCACCGGCGTCGACGGCGTGTCCGCGCGCAGCAGCGCCAGTCCGGCCAGCACGAAGAACCCCCATGTCGGCCAACCCGGCAACAACGGTCTCATGGTGCATCCCCCTGGATGGCGGCCCGTGGCCTCAGGACGGCCACGCTACCACTTCGCTGGCCGCGCCACGCGTGCCGAGGAGGGCCTACGCGGTCGGTGCGACCGGTGGCCACGGCGCCGGATCGAAGCGTTCGTCCGTGGCCATGCGCACGTTGCGCAGGTGCGCCGTGGCGAGGGGGGCGGCATGGCGCGGCTCGGCGAAGAAGCCGAACAGGATGGAGCGGCGGCGCGCGCCGCTGGGATTGAGGCTGGCGCCATGCAGCAGGTCGGCGTCGAACACCAGGATGTCGCCGGCGTGGCCGGACAGCTGGACCGCGCGTGCTTCGTCGGCCGGATCGAGCGCCGCGTCGCGGGTCGCGGGGCGGTGGCTGCCCGGCACCAGGCGGGTGGCGCCGGTGTGCGGGCCGTAGTCGGCGAAGAAGGCCAGCGCATTGACGGTATCGCCGCAGCGCTCGGCCGACAGGTCGCGATGCAGGCCCTGGTGGCCGGCGCCCTCCAGCGGCTCGCGGCCTTCCACCTGCGCCAGGAAGAAGCGCTCGCCGATCAGCGTACCGGCCGCGGCCAGCACCGCGGGCAGCCGGCACACCGCCTGTATCGTGGGGTCCAGGTCCACCAGCGCATGCCGCCACCCGGGCCCGCGCGGCACCGGCCAGGCATGCGAGGGCAGGACACCGTCGTCGAACGTGGCGCGGAGCGTGTCCAGCCAGTCGGACGGAATGGCCCCGCGCAGCAGGACATAGCCATCACGAAGGAGTGCGTCGCGGTCGATCATGGGATTCCTGTAGGTGGCATGGCGCGCTGCCGGAGCGCTCCCCGCCGCATGCCGCGGCGACGACTTACGCGCGCCCCCAGCCATTGTCGCGCGCCAGCGCCAGCGCTGCGCGTTCGGCGGCCTCGCGCGTGGCGTGGCGGGTACGGGTGACCACGTCCACGCGCGCCTGGCCCGAGGCGGTGCGGAACATCGCCCGCGCCTGCCAGTACGTCGCGCCCAGCGCATCCACGCGCTCCAGCGTCTGTACCGTCAGCGGGCAGCCATGCTCGACGATCGTGCGCACACTCATGCCGCGACTCTACCGCCAAGCCGGGCCCGGCGGCTGCGCCTTCCGTCGCAGGAATGCGGTCCGCCCGCAGGCGGCGGCCCGCCGGGCATGCGATGACGCCACGCATACGGACCCGCCGCTACGGTGGGGGCCCTCCCTGAAAGGACACGTGCCCCATGCCCCCGAGCACCCGCGAAGACGTCATCCTGCAACTGGACCGCGTGGATACCGCGCTGGAGGCGCCCGAGGCCGACAAGGCGGCGCTCCTGCGCGAGGCCCTGGACTGGCTTGCCGAACATCCGCCCAAGGTGGCCGCCGACGCGCTGTACTACCGCGAGCGGCTGGAGGTGATCCGCCAGCGCCACGGCGCCGCATGAGCGGCCTCAGGCCTGGTACTGCTTCTCTTCGATGAAGCGCGAACCGGCCAGGCGGTTGATGGCGTTCTTCACCTGGATGCGCTCGCCGTTGTGGCGCGCCACCGAGCGCGCCAGTTCGACGAAGTCCGCGTCGAACGCCTGCGCGGCTTCCTTCGCGCGCAGCGCGTCCTGCACGTCCCACATGCGCTCGTTGATCGCGCGCAGCTGGTCCTTCATTCCTGCCAGGTCGGCCTGCGCCGCCACCTGCGCGTCCCACAGCGTGCGCAGACCCTCCAGTTCCACCTGCACATGCGCGCGCTTGCCGGCATCGTCGATGCGCGCGGCCTTGATTTCCAGGATGGACAGCTTGTCGGCCAGTTCGCCGATGGAGACGGGGATCAGGATGGTGTTCATGTGCGCATTCTAGCGCCGCGCCCCGAGGCGCCGGGGCGTGCGGCCAGGGGCGCCGATTGCGCGACCCGGCGGAGTGCGCTGGAATAGGGCATGCGCGCCGGGGGGCGTCTCCAAGGGGAACACATGCGGAACTGGATAACGGGCCTGCTGCTGCAGGTAGGTGTGGTCGTGTCTGCGTCGGCGCAGGAACAGGCGGCAGTACCCGCGGCGGAACCGGCCACGGGCACGCTGGTGGTGGAGGTCAAGCCCTTCCGCAGCGACAGGGAACTGCCGGCCAAGGCCGTGGAGCAGCTCAAGAGCGGCGGGCTGGAGTGGGGCCTGCGCGACGGGAAGATCGTGTTCACGATGGTCGGCAAGCAGGTCATCGACTTCCCGATCAACCACCTGACGCGCTACGGCCAGCAGGAGAGCGTGTCGCTGCCCGCCGGCGAGTACCGGGTGACCGGCATCGGCCTGGAGATGCATACCAGTTTCAGCGTCAAGAAGGTGCTGGAGCGCGGCGCGTTCTTCAACGAGGACGCGGTAGTGTTCCGGATCGAACCCGGCAGCACCCCCACGCTCTCGATCGATCCGGTGATCGGCAAGGACGCCATCTTCGGCAGCACGTTCTACGTCCCCACGCTGTTGGCCAGCGTGGTGGGCGATGCGGACGCGACGACGCCGGTGCCGTTGAACGTGCGCGGCCCGGCCTCGATCGCGTGGCCGCAGTACACCGGGCCGCTGAAGTTCGTGGCGAAGTGATCGCGCGCGCGGGGCAGTGGCGATGAACGTGCTGAAGGTGGGCTTCTTCGCCGCTGTGGCGGCGCTGGCGGTGCTGGCCGCGCGCGAATACCTGCCGCGCGATGCGGTGAAGGCGGTGGCCGCGCGCGTCACCGGCGGGGCCGCGACGGAATCCGGCGCGCCCAGCCGCCACGGGTTCGTCGACATCCCGCTGCCGGACGGACAGTCCGGCCATCACGTGGTGATCTTCGCGCCCGCCAACTGCCCGTCCGACGCGGCGCAGCGGGCGGAGGCGCTGGCGCGACGATTGGACGACGCCGGCATTCCGTACACGCGGTCGCAGAGCGCGAACTTCAGCACGCTGTCGTCGCAGGACGAGGCGAACCGGGTGATGTCGGTGATGAACGGGCCGATCCCGATCGTCTTCGTGCGCAAGCGCGCCCGCGCCAATCCCGACGCCGAGGCGGTGATGGCCGAGTACCGCGGCGGCTGAGGCCGCAGCGTTCCATCCGCAGGGTCGACCCCTGCTGTTGCGCTGCAGCATAATGGCGGGATGGATGTCGCACCGCCCCTCGTTTCCTCTTCGTCCGTCGCCGACGCGCTGACGCCCCGCCAGATCGGCCTGATCCTGTTCGCGCTGACGTTGGGCGGTTTCGCCATCGGCACCAGCGAGTTCGCCAGCATGGGGCTGATGCCGAACATGGTGGCCTCGTTGGGCGTGACCGAGCCGCAGGTGGGTCACCTGATCAGCGCCTATGCGCTCGGCGTCGTCGTCGGTGCGCCGCTGCTGGCGATCCTGGGCGCGGGCTGGAAGCGCAAGACCCTGCTGCTGGCGCTGATGGGCTTCTACGCCCTCGGCAACCTGGCCAGCGCGCTCGGCCCCACCTACGAAAGCCTGCTGGTGTTCCGCTTCATCGCCGGCCTGCCGCACGGCGCGTATTTCGGCGTGGCCGCACTGACGGCGGTGGCGATCAGCCCGCCGAACAAGCGTGGGCGCGCGATCAGTCTGGTGATGCTGGGGCTGACCCTGGCCATCCTGATCGGCAATCCGCTGGCGACCTGGCTGGGCCAGGTGATCGACTGGCGCTGGGTGTTCGCCTTCGTCGCGCTGATCGCGCTGGCGACCGCCACGCTGCTGGCGATCTGGTTGCCCAGGGGGATCGAGGGCGCCAAGGCGCATCCGCTGGACGAACTGCGCGCCTTCCACCGCCTGCCGGTCTGGCAGGCACTGGGCATCGGCGCGATCGGCTTCGCCGGCATGTTCGCGGTCTTCAGCTATCTCGCGCCGACGATGCTGCAGGTGACGCGGGTGGCCCCGGCGTGGATACCGCTGGGCCTGGCCGGTTTCGGCGTGGGCGGGGTGATCGGCAACTTCGTCGGCGGCTGGCTGTTCGACCGCATGCAGCTGCGCGGCGCATGGATCGTCCTGGTCTGGGCCACGGCGATGCTGTTGCTGTTCCCGCTGATGGCGCAGACGCTGCCGACGATCCTGCTGGCCACCGTGGGCATCGGTTTGATGGGCGCGCTGGGGCCGATCCTGCAGTCGCACCTGATGGACGTGGCCGGCGATGCACAGACGCTGGCGGCAGCGTCGCACCACGCGGCCTTCAACACCGCCAACGCGCTGGGTCCGTGGCTGGGCGGCATGGCGATCACCGCTGGTTTCGGCTGGACCTCGACGGGCTACGTCGGCGCGGCGATGGCGGTCGCCGGCCTGCTGATCTACGGCTGGGCGCGGCAGACGCTGCGCGCGGGAGAGACCGCGAACGGCGTCGTGTGTGAACCGTCGCGCTGAGATCGGCGCATAAAACTGTCATCTGGATGAAATATTGAGGCGGCGGTTCCCGAAACGGAGCACCGCGCGCGTAATCATTCAACTCCCGGTGTCCGGTGCCGCTAAGGGAGTGCCTTCCTTTCCCGTATCGCACCCCCCATGGCGTCGTCCCCTGTTTCCCGTTCCTTCGGCCTGCAGACCAAGCTGCTGGGCGCCCTGGCCTTGGGCCTGGCCGTCATTCTGCTCTGCGCGCTTGCCGGCCTGGGCTCGGCCTGGTTCAGCTTGTCCACCGAGGTGCCGGTGCAGGTCGCACAGTCGGCCGACGGCGAGCGACTGAGTCGCGAATTCCGCGTGCAGGTGCAGGAGTGGAAGAACATCCTGATCCGTGGGCATGACGAAGCACAACGCACCAAATACGTGGGTGCGTTCGATGCCAAAGGGCGGGAAGTTGCCCTGCTGGCCGAGCGCTTGTCGCGCGAACTCGCGGATCCGCACGCCCGCAATCTCGCCGTTGCATTCGCAACCCAGCATGCGGAACTAGAGCGCAACTATCGCGCCGCGTTGGAACAGTTCGCCGCTGCCGGCTACGACACTCAGGCCGGCGATGCGCTGGTCAAGGGCATGGATCGCCAACTGGGCGAGACCCTTGAAGCGCTGGTGTCGCGGACGAAACGCATCGGGGACGAGGCCGTGGTCGCGCGCTCGCAGGACGCACGAAGCACGCTGGTATGGTGCGCCATGCTATCCCTCGCCGCCGCCGTCGTGCTGGTGCTGCTATTGGCATGGTGGCTGCGGCGTTCGGTGATCCGCCCGGTCATCGATGCGGCGGCTGCCGCGCGCGCAGTGGCCGAGGGCCGGCTCGACCGGCGCCTGGACGTGCGCAGTCGCGACGAGATCGGCCAGCTCGGCACGGCGATGATGAACATGACCTCCACCCTGCAAGGCGTCATCGCGGAGCAGGGCGAGATGGCGAAGCAGCACGACGAGGGACGGATCAGCTATCGCATGGACGATACGCATTTCCCGGGCGAATACGGTCGCATGGTGCGCGGCGCCAACGCGCTGGTGACTTCCCACTTGGACGTGATGCAGCGGCTCGTCGAGCTCATGCAGCGCTATGCCATAGGCGACCTTTCGATGGACATGGAGCCGCTGCCGGGCGAGAAGGCGGCGCTCACGGAGGCCATGCGTACCACCAAGGCGAACCTGTCGGCGATCAACGGCGAGATCCGTGGTCTGGCGCAGGCGGCCGCCGCCGGCGATTTCAGCCGGCGCGGCGACGCGGCGCGCTACGAACACGACTTCCGGGCGATGGTCGATGGACTCAACCGTCTGATGGAAACCACCGAGGGCAACCTTGCTGACGTCTCCAAGCTGCTGCGTGCGATCGCGCGTGGCGACCTGACCGCGCGCATGGAGGGCGACTTCCATGGCGTGTTCGCCACCATGCGCGACGACGCCAACGCCACCGTGGCCCAGCTGACCGACATCGTCGGTGGCATCCAGCAGGCATCGATGGCGATCAACACCGCGGCAAGCGAGATCGCCGCGGGCAACAGCGATCTGGCGCGCCGTACCGAACAACAGGCCGCGAATCTTGAAGAAACGGCGGCGTCCATGGAGGAGTTGACGTCCACTGTGCGCCACAACGCGGACTCCGCGCGCCAGGCCAATCAACTGGCGATCAGCGCCGCCTCGGTCGCGTCGGAGGGCGGCGCTACGGTGGAGCGTGTCGTGGACACCATGGCCCAGATCGAGCAGTCATCCCGAAAGATCGCCGAGATCATCTCGGTCATCGACGGGATAGCCTTCCAGACCAACATCCTGGCGCTGAACGCCGCGGTGGAGGCTGCGCGTGCCGGCGAGCAGGGTCGCGGCTTCGCGGTCGTGGCTTCGGAAGTCCGTACCCTGGCGCAACGCTCGGCGGACGCGGCGAAAGAGATCAAGGGTCTGATCGAAACGTCCGTGGACAAGGTCGCCGATGGCGCGGCGCTGGTGAATCAGGCCGGCGCCACGATGGGCGACATCGTCGCCAGCGTCCAGCGCGTGACCGACATCATGGCCGAGATATCGGCGGCTTCGCAGGAACAGTCGGCGGGCATCGAGCAGGTCAACCTGACCATCATGCAGATGGATGAGGCGACGCAGCAGAATGCGGCACTCGTGGAGGAGGCCTCGGCCGCGGCCCGTTCGATGGAAGAACAGGCCCACGCATTGTCGGAATCGGTGGCCGTGTTCAGGACGGACGCGCGCGCCGCGCCGCGGCGGTGGGCCGTAGCGGCCTGATCCCCGCGCTACGCCGGCGACGACGCCGCAGGCGGTGGGCCCGACCGCCAGCGCCGCGTGGTGCGCTGGAAGAACTGGCTGTTGGGAATCTGCAGCACGGTGTCGCCGCGCAGTGCGTCTTCTTCCAGCAGGGTCGTATAGAGCAGGTTGATGTCGATGACACGGCCGCGCAGGCCGGGCTTGTCGCCGCTCTCCAGCACCTCGATGTGGTCGTGCACCCGGAAAGGTCGCGTGGTCAGGATCAGCACGCTGCAGAAGATGTTGGACAGCACGCTCCAGGCGGCGAAGAACGCGACGGCGGCCACCGCGGTGAAGCCGGTCAGGGCAGCCCACAGCACGCTGGCCGACACGCCCAGCCGCCCCAGCGCGACCATGAACGCCGAGACGTAGACCACGACGCCCAACAGCCGGCGCGCGCTGACCGCCACCTGCGCCGGCAGGTGGTAGTGCGCGCACAGGCGCTTCACCACGAGGCGGAGCACGCGCAACAGCAGCCAGGCGGCCAGCAGGACGGCCAGCGCCTGTGCGATCGGGATCGCCGCCTCGGTGCCTTCGCGTACCCAGCCGGTGAGTTCGGGCCCGCTCATCGCCCGGCCTCGAAGGAAGCCGCTGTGGAAAGGATCTCGACGCGCATGTTCATGCCGGAAGGGTGGCCGCGCGCATGCGAACGGTCAAGGTTCGAAGGGATGCGCCTTGCCGCACGCATAGACATGGTTGTAGGCGCTGGACATGCACTGGTAGAAATCCCGGCGCGCGCCGGTGGCGGCCTGGCAGTCCTGCACGGTCAATACGGCCAGCAGCGCCTCCAGCGCCGGCGTGGCGGCGTCGTAGGCGGCCTGGCTCAGGTAGCCGCTGCGCAGGTTCTTCCCGCTCACCTCCAGCATGGTGTCCACGCCCCAGCGCGCGTTCTCCACGGCCTTGTCGCAGTCAAGCGCGGGTGCCGCCTCCTGCACGCTCGACAGGTGCTCCGCGATCGCGGCGACGTCGGCCTGCACCTGGGCGGGGAGCGTCCGGAGCGGTGCATCGGCCTGCGCGCCCGCTGCAGCGCTCGTCAACGACAGGACCGGCAATGCGAGGCGGACCAGCGTGCGGGGGATGCGTCGGGCAGAGGCCATGGTCGCCAAGTGTGATGTGGGTGCAGTCCGCATTGTAGGTCGACGCGCTTGTGGCGGCACTCGCCCCTTGCAAGAATGCCGGGGCGCCGGAGCCGGCGCCGGCGCCGGCAGGAAGCGGTGCCCGTCGTACCGGATCGATCGACACTTCCACTCTGTGAGGACCACATGACCTACAAGCTACTTGCCGCCATCGCGCTCGCTCTGACGACCGTGGCGCCCGCCGCCTTCGCGGGTGAATGCGAGGACAACTTCAGCAAGTCCGGCAGCATATTCTCCGGTACCGACTTCTCCAGCCGCGTCACCGTGCCCGATCTGTCGGTCAAGGACGCGATGGGTCAGATGCGCGGCATCATGATCGCCGAGAAGATGGACGTGATCACCGAGGATGCCGAGACCGGCACGATGCTGGTCGAACAGCGCTCCACCAACACCACGCGCGCCATCCCCACGCTGATCGCCATCAGCGCCGAGGGCGGTGCCGCCACCGTGCAGATGACGGTGAAGACCGAAAAGGGCCAGATGGCCAAGCAGGACGCGATTCGTCCGTACATGTGTCAGCTGCTCGCCAAGGTGAAGGGCGGCAAGGAAGGCCGTGCGGCGGCCGCGCAGGGGGCGAAGACGCAGAACAACGCCGACGTGACGGTGAAGGATGTCTACGTGTTCTCGCGCGAGATCGCGCGCGAGGCCAAGGGCAATGCGGTGGCCGTGACGGCACGCCACAAGGGCCGTCACTACGCCCTGCGCGGTCGAGTCGATTACGTGCAGGAAGACGGCCAGGACTACAACGTTTCCTTCGACATCCCCGAGCAGGGTTCCGGGCTGCTGCAGGTGCCGGGCGACAACGAGCCGCGCGTGGGCGTGGCCTGCCTGTTCAAGCCCAACCAGCTGGCCAACGTGCTGACCTTCCGCAAGGGCGACAAGGTGACGTTCAAGGGGCAGTTCCTGCGCTACGACGACTTCAAGCGGGTGCTGTGGCTGCAGAACTGCGTGCAGACCCGCTGAGCCGTATCCGCGCCTGAGGGTGGAACAAGCGAAGGGCGCCCGGAAAGGGCGCCCTTCGCCGTTGCGGAGTGCGGGACGTACAGGCTGCGGGTCAGTCCGCCTGGCGCCGGAACACCCCGACATTGGTGTAGCTGCGGCCGTCGCTCAGATGGCCGCGCATGCGGATCACCAGCGTATCCCCGTCGACCAGCTCGCGTTCCGACCACTGCACCTCGCGGCCATCGTGCCAGGTGGTGGAGTGCAGCAGCGTGGGCGAGACCGATTCGAAGCTCAGGGCGTCGGCATGCGGCGTGTCGTGGAACGGATAGGGCGCCCCGTCAGCGCGGCCGCCGAACGCGGCGCGATGCCGCTTGCCGTTCTTGCCGAACCATTCCGAGCTGATCGAGAGCATGCCGTCTTCCGTGCAGGCGAGGCGGTAGTGCCCGCTGCGCGGCGGGTGCCCCAGCTGGTAGTCGCATTGTTCGGGGAGCAGGTGCCAGGTGCCGGCGAAGGCGGCGGCGGCATGGGGGGGCATGGACACTCCTTGTACGGGACGGACGCGGCGGTGGCGGAGAGCCACCATGCTAGCGAGCCACCGGGGTGGGGGAGTTGCTAACGCCGTCGCAGTTCCGCATGGACCGGCCAGCCTTTCGTAGACATCCGGTTGCCATAATTGATGGCAATGACCGAGGTGTTTATGGGCAACAGCAAGCAGTACACAGATGAGTTCCGGGCCGAAGCGGTGAAGCAGGTGATCGAGC
>NZ_PDWV01000041.1 GCF_010093385.1 Pseudoxanthomonas mexicana | reverse complement strand
GGGAGGGCAGGGCCTCAATCTGCGGCAGAATGCGCCGAGCGCCCCTTCCGGAGAATCCTGTGAAGCCCGTCCTTGCCCTGTGCTGCGCGTTGTTGCTGGTGCCCTCGGCGTTGGCCGCCGAAACCCTGAAGTACGTGGCCCTGGTGGACGGTGGCAAGAAGGCCGGCGAACAGACGGTCACCACCGGGGACGACGGCGTTACCCGGGTGGACTTCATCTTCAAGGACAACGGACGCGGTCCGGAATTGAAGGAGGAGTACCAGCTGGCCGCGGACGGGACTTTCCAGCGCTACCAGGTGAAGGGGGTTTCCACCTTTGGCGCGCCGGTGGACGAGACCTTCACCCGCGACGGCGACACGGGACGCTGGAAGAGCACATCGGACGCGGGTACGCACACGTTCACGGACACCGCGTTGTACACGCCCCTGGGTGGCACGCCCGCGACCACGTCCGTGGCCCTGGCGGCCCTGGCCAGGCGTCCCGATGGCAAGCTGCCGCTGGTGCCGAGCGGCACGCTGACCCAGCGCAGGCTGGCATCGATGGACATCAGCAGCGGTTCGCAATCGCGCACCGTCGACCTGCTGGCGCTGACCGGCATCGGCTTCACGCCATCGTTCGTGTGGGTGACGCGCGAGGCGCAGCCACGCATGTTCGCGTACATCTATCCGGGCTTCCTGCAACTGATCGAGGACGGCTGGCAGGGCACGGCCAACACCCTGGAAGCGCGCCAGAAGGTCGCCGAGCGCGAGGCGCTGGTGGCGCTGCAGCAGCGCCTGGCGCATCCCTTGGCCGGCACCACGCTGATCCGCAATGCGCGGGTGTTCGACAGTGAGAAGGCCGTACTTGGCGGGCCCTCCGACGTGGTCGTGCGCGACGGCAGGATCGTATCGGTGTCGCCCGCGGGACAGGCGAAGGTCGACGCGCAACAGGTGGTGGACGCCGGCAACCGCGTGCTGCTGCCGGGCCTGTACGACATGCACGTGCATGCAAGCAGTTGGGAGGGCGGCCTGCACTTGGCGGCCGGCGTCACCAGCGCCCGCGACATGGGCAACGACAATGCCACCCTGCAGCAGCTGATGGCCGAGGAGAAGGCGGGCACGCTGATGCATCCGCGGGTGATCCCGGCCGGCTACATCGAGGGCCAGAGCCCGCACTCCTCGCAGGGTGGCTTCGTGGTGAAGGACCTGGCCGGCGCGAAGCAGGCCATCGACTGGTATGTCGATCACGGGTACCCGCAGATCAAGATCTACAATTCGTTCCCGAAGGAGATCCTGCGCGACACGACGGCCTACGCCCACCAGCGCGGCATCCGCGTCAGCGGTCACGTGCCCGCCTTCATGCGGGCGCGGGACGTGGTGGAGCAGGGCTACGACGAAATCCAGCACATCAACCAGGTGATGCTGAACTTCTTCGTCACCCCGGAGACCGACACGCGCACGTTGGCGCGCTTCTACCTGGTGGCCGACAGGACGGACGGGCTGGACTTCGACAGCAAGCCGGTGCAGGACTTCATCGCCGAGCTGGCGAAGAAGCAGGTCGTCATCGACCCCACGCTGGCGACGTTCGAGTTCCTGCACCAGCGCGAAGGACAGCTGTCGCCGATCGTCGCCGACGTGGCCGACCACCTCCCGCCGGACGTGCAGCGCAGCCGCCGCGCCGCCGAACTGGATATCCCCGACGATGCCACCGGCGCACGCTACAAGCGCAGCTTCGACAAGCTGGTCGACTTCACCGGCCGCATGTACCGCGCCGGCGTGCCGCTGGTCGCCGGCACCGACGAACTGCCGGGCTTCACCTTGCAGCGGGAGCTGGAACTGTACGTGCAGGCCGGCCTGACGCCGGCGCAGGTGCTGCAGGTGGCCACCTGGAACGGCGCCAAGTACAGCCGGACGCTGGACGAGGCCGGTTCCATCAGCCCCGGCAAGCGCGCGGACCTGGTGTTGGTGGATGGCGACCCCACCGTCGACATCGCCGACGTGCGCAAGCTGGCCCTGGTGATCAAGGGCGGGCAGGCGTACTACCCGGCCGAGATCCACGAGGCGCTGGGCATCGCGCCCTTCGCTGCGCCGGTAAAGGTGCAACCGGCGCGCTGACCCCGCATGCCTGCGCGGGTGGCCAGGGGCCTCCTGCGGGGCGTGCGGCCACTTGCCCGCATCGCGCGGCGGGGGTCTGATAGCGCCTTTCCAGGAGCGCGCGCATGACCACTGCCTACGACTTTTCCGCCCAGGACATCGACGGCCGCGAGCGGTCGCTTTCGGATACCAGGGCAAGGCGCTGCTGATCGTCAATGTGGCGTCCAGGTGCGGCTTCACGCCCCAGTACACCGGCCTGGAAGCGTTGTGGCGCGAATTCGGTTCGCAGGGTCTGGTGGTGCTGGGTTTCCCCTGCGACCAGTTCGGCCACCAGGAGCCGGGCGACGAAGCGGAGATCCGCAATTTCTGTTCGCTGAACTACGACGTGACCTTTCCCCTGTTCGCCAAGATCGACGTCAACGGCGATGGGGCGCATCCGCTGTGGAAATGGCTGAAACAGGAGAAGAGCGGATTGCTCGGCATCAGCGCCATCAAATGGAACTTCAGCAAGTTCCTGGTGGGGCGCGATGGCAAGGTGATCAAACGGTCCGCCCCCACCGACACGCCGGAATCCATCGCCGGCGACATCCGCGCTGCGCTTGGGTGAGCGACATGGCCGGCGCGGCCGACGGCCCGGTGTTCCACATCGAGTTCGCGGGCACGGACTACGGTCTGCGCGCGTGGGCGACCGGCGTGAACGGGTCGCTGGAAACCACGCTGGCGTGCTGGCGCACGATCGCCGAAGAGGTGCGTCGCCAGTCGCCGCGTGGCCTGCTGGTCGTCGACGACATGGAAGGCGAACCGCCGCCGCCGGATCAACTGCTCGAATTCGTGCAGGCCATGCAGGGGCAGGGCATGGAAGCGGTGCGCATCGCGTACGTGGAGCGGCATGCCGAGCAGATCCCGCAGGTCGAGTTCGCCGGGTTGCTGGCCAACGAGCATGGATTCGAAGCGCGCATCTTCGCCGATGAGACGGCCGCGGCGCTGTGGCTCCGCTACGGGGAACGCTGAGGTTCCAGGCGCGCCGGGCCGGCTGCCGTCAGCAGCCGCTGCGTCAGCGGCGACCACACCTTCCACGCATGGCCGCCGTCGACCACCGCCACATGGTCGGCCGGCAGCAACCCGGCCAGCGGCGGCATGGCGCCGGCCAGGCGGTCCTGGGCGCCATAGCCCAGCCATACCGTCCGGGTGCGGTCGGGGGCGCGCTGCCAGGTCTGCAGATGGCGCCAGAGTTCGCGCTGGTAGTTGCCTGCATCCACAGCGGCAGGAACGGGCCCCGCTTCCCATGCACCCAGGCCGTCGCGTCGGATCTCGTCGATGAGCGGGCGTTTGCCCAGGTAGGGCGCCAGCAGGACCAGGCCATCGGCTTCGCCCGGGTAGGCGCGGTCGTACATCAGGCTGCCCATGCCGCCCATCGACGCGCCCAGCAGCCACACTTCGCGATATCCGCGCTGGCGGGCAGGCGATACCACTTCCGCATGCAGGCGTTGCGGGGCCCGTCCTTCCATGTAATAGGCAAAGCCCAAGCCTGTCAGCAACACATCCGCGTCCGGCCATGCGGACTGCACCGCCGGGACGATGCCGCTGGTGCGCAGGGCCGCGATGTCGTCGCCGCGTCCGGGCAGCACCACGACCAGTCGGGTGGCCGGCGTACCGGCCGGGATCAGTGCTTGCGGTATCGGCGCGCGCGCATTTCCCCCACCTGGCAGGCACGCGCCCAGCAGCGCCGTCGTGGCGAACAGGACCAGCGACAGCAGGATCCTGCGCGCGATGCTCATGGGGCGTCGACCTGCCGCTGCAGCGCTTCTTCCGGCAGAAGTTCCAGCAGTTCCTGCATGAAGGACTGCAGGACGTCTTCCGAGTATCCGCGGTGCGTCTGCGCGATCAGGCCATCCTGGGCGATGATGAACATGTTGGGCAGCGCGGTGACGCCGTAGCGGTCGCTGACGATGCCGCGCTCGTCGTGCACGTAGGTCAGGTCCAGATCTTTGTTGGCGCGGATCACGGCGTTGAAGTCCCGGCGAGGTTCCTTGAAGTTGACCGCGATGACTTCCAGATGCTCGCGTCCCACGACCTCCTGGACCTTGCCCAGCATGGGCAGTTCGCGGCGGCAGGGGCCGCACCACGACGCCCAGAACGTCACCACGACCACCTTGCCCTGCAGGGCCGCCAGGTCGATGACGTTGCCCCCGCGGTCCTTCAGGCCGATGGTCGGCGGAAGCTCCCCGATTCCGGGCTGCTCGGCAGCCTGCACACAGCTACTCGCGGCCAACAGGGCCGCCAGCCAAAGGCAACGCATCATGCGCGGATCCTCCCCAGGACGTAGCCGCGAGCGTAGCACCTGTGCGCAGGGTTTCGATGGCCGTGCGCGCAGCCGGCGCATCGCGGGGTCTACTTCTCCACGAAGGCGCGTTCGAACACGTACTGGCCCGGTGTGCCGATCCGAGGCGCGGCGCTGAACCCGCGGCTGTCCAGCAGCGCGCGGAAGTCGGCCAGCATCTGGGGGCTGCCGCAGATCATGGCCCGGTCGCGTTCGGCGTCCAGCGGCTCGATGCCCAGCGTCTGCGTCATGGCGCCGCTGGCCATCAGATCCGTTAGGCGACCGTGGTTGGGAAAAGCCTCGCGGCTCACCGCCGGGTAGTACAGCAGCTTCTCGCGGATGGTCTCGCCGAGGAACTCGTGCTGCGGCAGTTCCTTCTCGAAATAGTCGCGGTAGGCCAGATCCTCGGCGTGGCGCACGCCATGGGTCAGGATGACCTTGTCGAAACGTTCGTAGGTTTCCGGGTCCTTGATCACCGACAACCACGGCGCCAGGCCGGTGCCGGTGCCCAGCAGGTACAGGTTGCGGCCGGGGTGCAGGTCGCTGATCAACAGCGTGCCGGTGGGCTTGCGCCCGATCAGCAGGGTGTCGCCGGGCTGGATGTGCTGCAGGCGCGAGGTCAGCGGGCCGTGGGCCACCTTGATGCTGAAGAACTCGAGTTGTTCTTCCCAGTTGGCGCTGGCGATCGAATAGGCGCGCATCAGCGGCTTGCCGTCGACCTCCAGGCCGATCATCACGAACTGGCCGTTCTCGAAGCGGAAACCGTCGTCGCGGGTGGTGGTGAAGCTGAAGTAGGCGTCCGTCCAGTGACGGACGTCGAGCACCGTCTCGGTGCCGAACGCAGAGGACATGGGGGAAGTCTGGGCTGTCGGTTCAACGCGATATTGTAGCCGACCGGTCCGGGGCGGCCTTGATCGTACTCAATCCGCGCCCTGCGGATCCGGCGTCATGCTCCCGCGTCGATGGAAGCAGAGCTGCTCGACGGCACGCCGCAGGGGACGCGCGGTCAGCAGCAGGTCCATCGGGGCGTCGAACTGCCCGTGATCGAACGCCCATCGCAACAGGCGCTTGAACGCGAAGCCGGGGACAGGCGGTGCAACGGGAGTACCCGATGACGATTCGCCGGCCAGGCGGCCGGCCAGCATGCGTCCGATGGTCGCGCCGTGGCGCAGGCCCGAATGGATGCCGCCAGCGGTCAGCGGCGACACCATGCCGGCCGCATCGCCGACCAGCACCACGTCGTCCCCTCGCATCGGGCCGACCGCGCCACCACAGGGAATCAGGCCGGCGCGGATGCTGTCCGGTGACCGCGTGACCGACAGCCCCATCATCGGCGCGACGTGGCGCAGGAAGCCGGCCATGTCCGGTGCCTGTGTGTTCCCTGGCCGATACCGCCGCGCCAGGCCGGCCTGCACGCCCGTCGGTGTCTGTGCCATCCAGCCAAGATAGCCCGGCGCAAAACGCTTGCTGATGAAGCAGTGCAGCGCGTCCGGTTCGCGCAGGGCCACGCCATCGAACTCGTATTCCACCCCGTGGAGGAACTGCTTCACCCGTCCCAGGCCAAGCCGTTGGGCGACCCGCGACCGCGCGCCATCCGCGCCCACCAGCACGCGTGCGCGACCCACGCCTTCGACCTGCCATCCGGTAGGCGTGCGCACGGCATTGCGGAACGGGCCCCCCCGACGCAGCTCGACGCCGCAGGTTTCGGCGTGTTCGCCGAGCCAGCGCATGAGTGCCGGCGTGTCGGTGGTGTGGAAGCGGTATCCGTCCGCACCCAGTCGCACGCTGCGCAGGTTCGGCGCGTACAGGCGAACGTGCGGCACGGCACGCAGCAGCGCTGGCGGCATGCCGGCCAGCAAGGGCGCATCGCAGGCCTCCTGCACCAGGATGCCGGTGGTGTGCACGCGTTCACCCAGATCCTGTTTGCGGTCGATCACGCATACCGCCAGGCCGTGCAGGGCCAGTTGGTGGGCGCAGGCCAGGCCGGCGAATCCTGCACCCACGACTATCACGTCATAGTTGTTGTCCTGCATGTCCGGGCACGGGCTCCATCGCGGAAGGCGATGCAGGGTGCGGGCCATGCGGGGAGCGGCGATGAAGTCGCCATGAAGTCGCGGCGCCCGATCCGCGGAAACGAAGAAGGCGCCGATGGGCGCCTTCTCCGTGTTGCCTCAGCCGTGTCCGCCGCTGCGGGGACCACGCTGCCCCCCGCCGCCAGGACGGCCGCCGGGGCCGCGTCCTCCGGCAGGTCGCCCACCCGGTCGCGGGCCGGCATGTTGCGGGCGATTGCCGCCGCCTCCCGGACGGCCTTGCGGACGGGGACCGCGCGGCTGCTGGCCGTAGGGATTGAAACCGGGGTTGGCGTGATCGGACGGGAAGCTGGGGGCGCTGGCAGGGTGGCCATAAGGACGCGCCGCGCGCTGCGGCTTGCCCGCGGTGCCCTGCGCGCCCCGCGGTCCACGTTCGGCGCCGAAGCCCGCGCGGTCGCTGCCGAAGCGGTCGCCGCCGAAGCCGCCCTGTCCACCGCCAGGACCCCGCTTGCCTGCACCGCCGCCGGGCTTGCCGCCGGCACCCGGACGGCCCCCCGGCTTGCCGCCGTAGGGCTTCTTCGGGCCGCCGGGGCCGGCATTGCGATGGCCGGCGGGGCCGGTGTCCACGCCCTCCGGCACGTACCAGCTGCGGAACGCCGCCGGATTGCCTTCGGGCAACGGCTTTGGACCCTTGGGCGTGCGCTGCTTGAACGGACGCTGCGACTGCTTCGCCGCCTGTTCGCCGCTGACGGTCAGGCCGCCATACGGCTTCTTGCCGCGACCACCGCGGCCGCGGTCTTCGCGCACATGGTCGAAGCGTCGCAGCTCGCGGCCTTCGTCGGCGCTGTTGTGGCCGTTGACGTAGGCGCTGCCGCTGCGGCCACCACCCACGTGCACGGTGCTCTTGGAGGCCTTGCGCTGGCCGATCACCGGTTGCAGCGTCAGCGCGGCGGGCGTGCCGTCCTCCAGGCCCAGGTCCTTGCGCAGCGCTTCGACCTGCGCATCGGGCAGTTCCTGCGACTGGCCGCGCAGCAGCGGCTGCGGCAGGCTGACCTTGCCGTAGCGCACGCGCTTCAGTCGGCTGACCTGGCAGCCCTGCGATTCCCACAGCCGGCGCACTTCGCGGTTGCGGCCTTCCTTGACCACCACGCGGAACCAGTCGTGCGAGTCGGTGCCGCCGATGCGTTCGATCTCGTCGAACTTCGCCGGGCCGTCGTCCAGCGCCACGCCACGGCGCAGGCGGTCGACGACGTTGTCCGGCACGCTTTCCTGGCCTTCCGGGGCGCGCACGCGCACCACGTACTCGCGCTCGACCTCGTACGACGGATGCATCATCGCGTTGGCGAGTTCGCCGTCGGTGGTCAGCAGCAGCAGGCCGGTTGTGTTGATGTCCAGGCGGCCGATCGCGATCCAGCGCGCACCCTTGAGGGCGGGTAAGGCTTCGAAGATCGTCGGCCGGCCTTCGGGGTCTTCGCGGGTGGTGACTTCGCCTTCGGGCTTGTTGTAGATCAGCACGCGCGCCGGTTCGGTCAGTGCGCTGGCCACGAACGTCTTGCCGTCCAGCTCGATCTTGTCGCCAGCCTTGACCGACATGCCGGTCTGCGCGGTTTCGCCATTGACCTTGACCAGGCCATCGGCGATGCGCTGCTCCAGCGCGCGGCGCGAGCCCAGGCCGGCCTGCGCCAGCACCTTGTGCAGGCGCTCTTCCAGGCGCGGGGCTTCGGTCGGGGCGCTTTCGCGCTTCAGGGACAGCTTGCCCAGCGAGGGCTTCTTGGGGGTGTTGCTCATTGTTTCTGCTCCGACGGTGCCCGGTCTTCCTGGTCGGAAGCAGCGGCGTCGTCATCTTGGGGTTGAGGTTCGTCGGTGTCGCCGGCGTCGTCGCCTGCGTCATCTGAGGGGGTGTCTTCGCCGGCATCGTCCGATGCCGCGCTGTCGTGGTGTCCGTCGCCGTCCGTGTCGGCACGGGCATCGCCGTCATCGTCCGCGACAGTAGTGCTTCCTTCCTGTTCGCCGTCGACGGCATCGCCGCTGGCGATGCTGACCGGCAGCGGGGCGCCATCCAGCGGAAGCTGCGGTTCCAGTTCGCCGATGTCCTTGAGTTCGGACAGGGGCGGCAGTTCGTCCAGGCGCTTCAGGCCGAAATAGTCCAGGAAGGCCTTGGTGGTGCCGAACAGCGCAGGCTTGCCGGGCACGTCGCGATGGCCGACCACGCGGATCCATTCGCGCTCTTCCAGCGCCTGGATGATGTTGCTGCTGACTGCCACGCCGCGGACCTGTTCGATCTCGCCGCGGGTGATCGGCTGGCGATAGGCGATCAGGGCCAGCGTTTCCAGGGTGGCACGGGTGTACTTGGTCTTGCGCTCGGTCCACAGGCGCGCCACCCAGGCGTGCACGTCGGCCTTGACCTGGTAGCGGTAGCCGGAGGCGACTTCGACCAGTTCGACGCCACGGTCGGCGCAGGCTTCGGTCAGCTGCTGCAGGGCCTGCTCGACACTGCCTTCCGGCGCGGGCTCGTCCTCGGGGAACAGGCCGTGCAGCTGGGCCAGCGTCAGCGGCTGGGTGGCGGCCAGCAGGGCGGCCTCCACGATGCGGTTGATGAGCGATTGATCCATGCGGTCCTGTCGTTCGGAAGTGCGGCGGGCGATGGCCCGGCCGCGGTCACGGGCTGTCGTTGGCGGCGTCGCTGTCGTCGAATTCGCTGGAGAACTGCAGCGGTTCGTTGGTGTTGTTCAGCGCCAGCGACTTGATGTAGATCGGGGCGAGCGGGGCTTCCTGCACGATGTCGAGCAGCTGTTCCTTGGCCAGTTCCAGCATGGCCAGGAAGGTCACCAGCACGCCCAGCTTGCCTTCCTCGGGGGTGAACATGCTTTCGAAGCGGTGGAACTTGCCGTCCTCCAGCCGCGTCAGCACGTCGCCCATGCGCTGGCGCACGCTGAGCGCCTCGCGCTTGATGGCGTGGCCGCTGAACAGCTCGGCGCGCTTGAGCACGTCGTGCAGGGCCAGCAGCATTTCCTTCAGTTCCACCGGCGGCGGCAGCCTGACGGCCGCCCGGTCGGGGACGTCCGCGTGCACCGGCGTGGTGTCGCGGTCCTGGCGGGGCAGGGCATCCAGGTCTTCGGCGGCCTGCTTGAAGCGCTCGTACTCCTGCAGCCGGCGTACCAGCTCGGCACGCGGGTCGCCTTCCTCGCCCTCCTCGGTGACCGGCCGGGGCAGCAGCATGCGCGACTTGATCCCGGCCAGGATGGCCGCCATCAGCAGGTACTCGGCGGCCAGTTCGAACCGCAGCTCCTGCATCACGTTGATGTAGTCCACGTACTGCCGGGTGATCTCGGCGACGGGGATGTCCAGGATGTCCAGGTTCTGCCGGCGGATCAGGTACAGCAGCAGGTCCAGTGGGCCTTCGAACGCATCCAGGATGACTTCCAGCGCGTCCGGCGGGATGTACAGGTCCTGGGGGATCTGCAGTACCGGCTGGCCATGCACCACCGCCAGCGGCATTTCCTGCTGCTGCGGATGGGCGGGCGGGTGTTGTGGGTTCGCGTCGGACGCGAGTTCTGGGCTCATCAAGAAACAGCCATCGTGCGGATCACCAAGCGGGCCTGCGCACGGCAGGACGGCGCGGCACCGGCAATGCACCAACCATCATCATCATGCGTCGCAGGGCGAACGCTTCCCTTACAGCAACCAGCAAAGCACACCGCGGAAGGCGGCGGCGGACAGCGAGAGGTCGTCGGGCGCGGGCGGGTGGGGGCAGCGAATCGAACGTCCCGGTGGTCCCTCGACGGGGCAGGGAGGCCGGCGCTGCCGGGTCTTCCCATGGACGGGCCGCTGCTTCCGGCCGTGCAATGAACGACAGGGTAAGCCCTGGCCCGGACCGTGTCCAGCACCCGGCCACCGGTGCGCACGTACAATTCAGGCTTCTCCCCCGGAGTGAAACATCATGTGGTATGCCATTGAAGGCCACGACGCGGCCGACGCCCTGCCCAGGCGACTGGAAGCCCGCCAGGCGCATCTGGCGCGGCTGACCGCGCTGCGCGACGAGGGGCGCCTGCTGCTGGCGGGACCGTGCCCTGCGATCGATGCCGAGGATCCGGGCCCGGCGGGCTTCAGCGGCAGCATCGTGATTGCCGAGTTCGATTCCCTGGAGGATGCGCGGGCCTGGGCCGAGGCTGATCCGTATGTCGCGGCGGGCGTGTACGCGCGCGTGGACGTGCGCCCGTTCCGCAAGGTGCTGCCATGACCAGGATCGAGCGCATCCGCGAGGCCCTGGCTGCGTTGCAGCCTGTGACCCTGGACGTGATCGACGACAGCCACAAGCACGCCGGCCACGAGGGCGCGCGCGACGGCCGGGGGCATTTCACGGTACGGATCGTCAGCCCGGTGTTTGCCGGCAAGGCGCCGCTGGCCCGCCACCGCGCCATCTACGCGGCCCTGGGCGAGATGATGCAGACCGACATCCATGCGCTGACCATCGAGGCGAAGGCCCCGGGCGAGGCGGCCTGACGCCCGTCGCGGTTTCCGGCACTGCGTCATGCAGGCGCGGATGAAAACGTTTACATTCGCCCCCTTTCGCATCGCCGGGAGGGCGCCATGACCCGTTACCAACACTCCCTTGCTCCCACGCCCCTGCGGGTCGGCCTGCTGGCCGCGCTGCTCGCGGCCCCCGTCGCGGCCAAGCCGCCGGTCTACGCCACCCCGGCCGAAACGGCCTTCGTCGACGCGCTGATGGCGAAGATGACGGTGGAGGAAAAGCTCGGCCAGCTGAACCAGCCGCCGGGCGTGGGCAACAACACCGGCCCGGCCGCGATGGCCGGCAACGAGGACCAGATCCGCCGGGGCGAGATCGGTTCCTACCTCGGTACCCAGGGCGCCGCGCTGACCTGCCGCCTGCAGAAGATCGCGGTGGAGGAATCCCGGCTGGGCATCCCGCTGCTGTTCGGTTACGACGTGATCCATGGCCACCGCACGGTCTTCCCGGTGCCGCTGGCCGAATCGTCCAGCTTCGATCCGGAGGAAGTGCAGCACGCCGCGCGCGTCGCCGCGGTCGAGGCCGCCGCGCACGGCATCCACTGGACCTATGCGCCGATGGTCGACATCGCGCGCGATCCGCGCTGGGGCCGCATCGTCGAAGGCGCAGGCGAGGATCCTTATCTGGGCTCCGTCCTGGCCGCTGCGCGCGTGCGCGGCTTCCAGGGCGACGACCTGCGCAAGCCGGATGCGGTGCTGGCCACGGCCAAGCACTTCGTGGCGTACGGCGCGGCCGAGGCGGGGCGCGACTACAACGTGGCCGACATTTCCGAGCGCACGCTGCACGAGGTCTACCTGCCGCCGTTCAAGGCCGCCATCGATGCCGGTGCGCAGTCGATCATGGCCTCGTTCAACGAGATCGCCGGTGTGCCGATGCATGCGCACCGGCCGCTGATCCAAGACCTGCTGCGCAAGGAGTGGGGCTGGGACGGCCTGCTTGTCAGCGACTACACCGGCGTGATGGAACTGATGCCGCACGGCGTGGCGGCGAACCGCGAGCAGGCCGGTGCGCTGGGCCTGCGTGCCGGCGTCGATGTCGACATGGTCAGCCAGATCTACGTGAAGGACCTGCCCGCCGCGGTCAGGGCGGGTCGCGTGCCGATGGCGGAAGTCGATGCCTCGGTGCGCCGCGTGCTCAATGCGAAGTACCGGCTGGGCCTGTTCGACGACCCGTACCGCTCCTGCACGCCGGATGGCGCACGCGAGCGCGCGCTGACGCTGACGCCCGAGCACCGCGCCGCTGCGCGCCGCATGGCGCAGAAGTCGATGGTGCTGCTGGAGAACGAGGGTGACGTGCTGCCGTTGTCCAAGTCCGTGCGCACGCTGGCGGTGATCGGTCCGCTGGCCGACCACCGTCGCGCGATGCTGGGCAACTGGGCGGTGGCGGGGCGCGAGGAGGACGCGATCACGCCGCTGGAAGGCCTGAAGGCCGCGCTCGGCGACAAGACACGGCTGATCGTGGCCAAGGGCGCCGACATCGACAGTCAGGACACCAGAGGTTTCGCCGATGCCGTCGCCGCGGCGAAGCAGGCGGACGCGGTGGTGATGTTCCTCGGCGAACACCCGGACATGAGCGCGGAGGCGAACAACCGCACTTCGCTCGACCTGCCCGGCGTGCAGGAGCAACTGGCGCTGGCCGTGGCCGCGACCGGCAAGCCGGTCGCCCTGGTGTTGCTCAACGGCCGTCCGCTGTCCATCGGCCGACTGAAGGGCAAGGTGCCGGCGATCCTCGAAGCCTGGTTCCCCGGCGTGGAAGGCGGGCCGGCGATCGCCGACGTGCTGTTCGGCGACGTCAATCCGTCGGCCAAGCTGCCGGTGACCTTTCCGCACAACGTCGGCCAAGTGCCGATCTATTACGCGCACAAGAACACCGGCCGTCCGCCGAGCGAGCAGGAGAAGTACACCAGCAAGTATCTCGACGTGCCGTGGACGCCGCTGTACGCCTTCGGCCATGGTCTGAGCTACACGACGTTCCGCTACGACGCGCCGGTCGTGTCGAAGAAGACGCTGGTGCCCTCGGCGTTGCAGCAGCAGGTCAGCGTGCGCGTCACCAACACCGGCAAGCTGGCCGGCGAGGAAGTCGTGCAGCTGTACGTGCGCGACGATGTGGCCAGCGTCACGCGACCGGTGAAGCAGCTGCGCGGATTCCAGCGGGTCGCACTGCAGCCCGGCGAGTCGAAGGTCGTCACCTTCGCGTTGGGCTTCGATGATCTGGCGATGCTCGATGACCGCATGCAGCGCGTGGTCGAGCCGGGTACGTTCACTGTGTTTGTCGGTGGCAGTTCCGACCGCACGCGCGAGGTCGGATTCGAGGTCGCAGACCGCTGAATCCGGGGCGCTGCAGCACGGGTCAATATGTTGCGGCGCAAAATACTTGCGGATACCTGGGTTATCCGCAAGTACATGATCGTAAAGAGTTTTCGGCATTGAATAACGCGGGCTTTACACGTTTCCGTGAAAACGGTTACAGTCCGCGCCACTTGCAGCAGTCATCACCGCGGAGGGGCGGGGAATGGCGCGAACCTCGGTCACCATCAAGGATGTCGCACGTGAGGCACGGGTTTCCGTGGCGACCGTGTCGCGCGCCTTGAACGGGCACGAGAACGTGGCCGAGTCCGTGCGCCAGCAGGTCCTGGCCACGGCCGACCGCCTGCGCTATCAGCCGCACGCCGCCGCCCGCAGCCTGAGCAGCCGGCGCACCCAGACCATCGGCGTAGTCCTGCCCGACCTGTATGGCGAATTCTTCTCCGAACTGATCCGCGGCATCGACCAGGTGGCCCGCGCGCGCCGCCAGCACCTGCTCGTGTCGAGTTATCACGGCCTTCCGGAAGAGCAGGGTGAAGCCCTGCGCGCCATGCGGGGCCGCGTGGACGGTCTGCTGGTGCTGTCCCCATACACCGACCAGCCCGGCTTCCTGGTGGACAACCTGCCATCGTCGCTGCCGGTCGTGCTGATCAACACCGATGTGCAGGAAGCGGCCTATCCGGCGCTGACCATCGACAACTACAGCGCCGCCGTGGCGATGGTCGAGCACCTGGTGCAGGCCGGGCACCGGCGCATCGCCTTCATCGGCGGGCCGGAAGGCAATTTCGACGCGCGCGAGCGCCTGCGCGGCTACCGCGATGCGCTCGCCCGCCTTGCGCCGGAGGCGCCGCCGCAGGAGTTCGCGGGCGACTTCAGCGAAACGGCGGGCTACGAGGCCGGGAAGCGCATCGCGCAGGCGGCGGACCGGCCGCAGGCGGGGTTCGCCGCCAACGACATGATGGCGCTGGGCTGCCTGTACGCCTTCAACGAGGCCGGTGTGCGCGTCCCGCAGGACATCGCGCTAGCAGGCTTCGACGACATCCCGCTGGCGCGCTTCGTTCCCCCGACCTTGACCACGATGCGGGTCAGTATCGCGGAATTGGGCGGGCAGGCCATGAGCCGGCTGTTGGACACGATCGACTCCGACGGCGAGCGCGTGGCGCCGTCGGCGATGCTGGTTCCCGAACTGATCGTGCGGGAGTCGAGCATCGGAGCGGTGCCGCGGGCGAAGAAGTAAGAGAAAGAGGCACCCGCTTTTTTTTGGGCGGGCTTGTAACCGATTACAGGCGGCCATCAAGCCGGCCCGCAATGAAACGACTTTTTGGAGGGAGAGAGCCAATGAAACATCGCAACCGTTCCACAACCCAACCCAAGCGCAAGCTGCTGACCTGTGCGCTGGCCAGTGTGCTGGTCATCGCCAGTGGTCACGCCATCGCACAGTCTTCGAATGCCACGTTGCGCGGCAAGGCTGAAGCCGGCGCGCAGGTCCCCGCGGTCAACACCGCCACGGGCAGCAAGCGGCAGGTGACCGCGAGTTCGGATGGCAGCTATGCACTGGTCGGTCTTCCGCCCGGTACATATACCGTGTCGTCCGGTGACACCGAGCGGACGGTGACCCTGCAGGTTGCGACCTCGGTCAGTCTTGATCTCGCGGGTGCCGCTCCGGCAGCCCCCGCGGGCGATGCGACCACGCTGGATACCGTGCGCGTGTCGGCGCCGCCGCTGCAGGAGGTCAAGACCTCGGAAGTCGGCACCAATGTTTCGCTGAAGCAGATCAACACCATCCCCCAGCTGACTCGCAACTTCCTCGAGTTCGCCGACACCGTGCCGGGCATGCAGTTCGAGACCGATCCGCGTACCGGCCAGTCCAAGCTGCGCGGCGGCGCACAGCAAACCAGTGCCATCAACGTCTACATCGACGGTGTCGGACAGAAGAACTACGTACTCACTGGTGGCGTATCCGGCCAGGATCAGAGTGCCGGCAATCCGTTTCCCCAGTTGGCGATCGGCGAATACAAGGTCGTGACCTCGAACTACAAGGCCGAGTTCGACCAGGTGGGTTCTGCGGCGATCATCGCGCAAACGAAGTCCGGTACGAATGAATTCAAAGGCGAGGTGTTCACGCGCTATACCAACACTTCGATGCGCCAGCGGACCGTGGGCGAGGTGGCTGCCGGTACCGAGAAGGACAAGACCAAGCAGAACGAGTATGGCTTTGCCCTGGGTGGCCCGATCATCCAAGACAAGATGCATTTCTTCTTCAGCTACGAAGCCAAGGACTTCGTGTTGAATGTGGATCCGGTCGCTACGCCCCGTGACTGGTCCTCGTTCGAACCCTTCCTGCCGGACCGTATCCGCGCTCAGCTCGGGCCGACGACATCTCCTTTCAATGAGGATCTGTACTTCGGAAAGATCAGCTGGGACATAGGCGACAACGACCGGTTGGAGTTGTCGGCCAAGTACCGCGATGAGGAGGGTGTCAGCGGGAACGGTGGCACGACAACGGATACCGCTGCGAAGGTCAACTTCAATACCGACAAGCGTTACGACCTGCGCTGGATGCATTACGGTGAGACGTTCGTCAACGAAGCGCGCATCACGTACGAGGACGCGCTGTTCAATCCGGCCGCATTCACGATCGGCAATCAGTCCATCTACACTCGCGGTCTGGACGAGAACCAGGTGCTCATCACGGCTGATTCCACCAGCGCCCTTTCGATTCAGCGCAAGGGCCAGAAGGGGCCGGCTTTCCAGAACGATCTGACCTTCAACTCGTTCGAGTGGATGGGAGACCATGTCATCAAGACGGGTTTCAAGTACAAGTCCGTCGAGCTGACCCAGAGCGAGAATTCGGCGATCAATCCGACCTTCCGTTATGCGGTCAACGATGGATCGCTGCAGCCCAGCCCGTATCTGCCGGTCGGTACCGCGACCATTCCCTATCAGGTGAACTTCAATCTGCCGTTTGAAGGCGCTTCGCCTATCGTTACCACCAAGGCAAAGCAGTTCGGCATCTACATTCAGGATGACTGGGATGTCACCGAACGTCTGCAGCTGAACCTGGGCTTGCGGTGGGACTACGAGGAGATCCCGTCCTATCTCGACTACGTGACGCCTCAGGAAGTCGTGGACGCACTGTACGGGCCGGGTACGCCGCCTCGCGGAAGCGCCACCTATCCCCAGGCTCCCAGCTATGACGCTCAGCTGCGCGCTGGCGGCGTAAACATTGAGGACTACATCAGCACCGGCAACAATCGCAAAGCCGACAAGAACAACTGGGCGCCGCGATTGGGTTTCTCTTACGACCTGAGTGGCGATGAGCGCTGGGTGTTGTTTGGTGGCGCGGGCCGTAGCTACGACCGCAACCTGTACGACTACATGGGTCTGGAGCAGGTCAAAGCGGCGCTGGCAACTTACGAGATCAACTTCGTCGAAAGCACTGGTTGCACACCGACCCCCGGCAGTTGCGTCAATTGGAATCCGGCGTTCCTCAATGGCATCGACGTACTCGCGAACGAAGTCCAAGTGGCCGGCCGCAACGGCGAACTCAACCTGATGAACAACGACTTGGTCACGCCGTACTCCGACCAGTATTCGCTGGGTATTCGCGGCACCATCGGCGAGTGGAACACGTCGGCGACTTTGGCATACGTGCACAGTAAGGAAGGCTTCATCTTCACGCTTGGCAATAGATATCCCAATGGCAATTTCTTCGACGCGCCGTCGTGGAATGCCAACGATATCGCACAGCCGTGGGAACATGCGCCGCCTGGCTTCGGTAACCTGATCATCGGCAACAATGGGCTGGAGACCAAGACGACCCAGCTTCTGCTGTCGGCCGAGAAGCCTTATACGCAGGAGTCGGGTTGGGGATTCACCGCGGCGTATACGCTCTCCCGTGCCAAGGGCAACCGCGGTGGTGATGAGCACTATGCGTTCGATGGAGCGACGATCGAGGACTATCCGTTCATCGATTTGAGGGCCGTGCCGCGTCATCGCCTGGTGATGACGGGCATCTACGATCTGCCTTGGGGCTTCACTGCATCTGCAAAGGTAACCTTGGCTACGCCGCCGCCGATCAACTCGATCGTGGGATGGTGGGAGTACGGCACCGAGCTGAATGACCCGCTTATCGTTTCCACTGATGCGCCGGGCACGCTGGGCACCAAGCAACTGGATCTGTCGCTGTCCAAGCGCTTCGACATTGCCGAGGACATGACGTTCGAAGTGCGCGCGGACATGATCAACGTCACCAACGCCGAGAACTACAGTTCGTACTTCACCGACTGGGGCGGCGGCGGCGTATACGACCCGCAGACGAGCTTCGTGACAAGGGGCAACGGCGTCACCAGCTACACGCCGCCGCGCACGCTGTTCGTCAGCGCGCGTCTGACCTGGTAACAGGCGACGTCATCGGCAATGTTCGGGACCCGCGCAAGCGGGTCCCGTCATATCGGGGAAATGAGATGGATGGGAATTCGATCCGTCAGGTCGTGGTGGTGGGCGGCGGCTCGGCCGGCTGGATGGCTGCATCGGCGCTGGTCAGGCATCTGGACCGGACGTGCAAAGTGCGGCTGGTGGAGTCCGACGAGATCGGCATCATCGGTGTCGGCGAAGCCACGGTGCCGCACATCCGCACGTTCAATACGCAGGCATTGGGACTGGACGAAGCCGAGTTCGTCCGCGCCACGCAGGGCACCTTCAAGCTCGGCATCGAGTTCCGCGACTGGGCGCGCATCGGTGACCGTTACATGCACGGGTTCGGCATGGTCGGGCACGATCCCGGTCCGGCCGCGTTCCACCATTACTGGTTGCGCCTCCTTCTTGCGGGCAAGGATGTCGGCGACATCGGCTCATATCAACTACAGACGGCGGCTTCGCGCCAGGACCGCTTCCTTCCCGGCGCGACGGACGTACCACCCACGTCGCCTCTCGCGTCGGTCGCCTACGCCTACCACTTCGACGCGACGCTCTACGCACGCTATCTGCGCGGCTTCGCGGAAGGGCAGGGCGTGGAAAGGATCGAAGGCAGGGTGGTGGATGTCGAACTGCGTCCAGAGGATGGTTTCGTTTCAGCCGTGGTGATGGCCGATGGTCGCCGAGTCGAAGGCGATCTCTTCGTCGACTGCTCCGGTTTCCGTGGCCTGCTGATCGAGCAGGCGCTGAAGACCGGCTACGAAGACTGGAGTCACTGGCTGCCATGCGACCGTGCGGTGGCGGTACCCTGCGCGCGCGTCGGTGACCCCACGCCCTACACACGCTCGACAGCGCGTACGGCGGGCTGGCAATGGCGCATTCCGCTGCAGCACCGTACCGGCAACGGCCTGGTCTACTGCAGTCGCTTTCTCAGTGACGACGAAGCCACAAGCACGCTGCTCGCGAATCTCGACGGCGAAGCACAGGCAGAGCCCCGGCCGCTGCGTTTCGTCACCGGCAAGCGCAAGCAGTTCTGGAACCGCAACGTGGTGGCGGTCGGACTGGCCAGTGGATTCATGGAGCCACTGGAATCGACCAGCCTGCTGCTGATCCAGACCGCAATTCTCCGCTTGCTGGACATGTTTCCGCGACAAGGCATCGATCCCGGCCTGGTCGCGCGCTACAACGAGCGCACGCACTTCGAATACGACCACATCCGGGACTTCCTGATCCTGCACTACAAGGCGGTTGAGCGCGATGAACCGTTCTGGCGCGAGTGCCGGGACATGACGATCCCCGACACGTTGCGGGCCAACATCGATCTGTTCCGCAACAGCGCGCGTTTCTATCGGGACGGGGAGGAGTTCTTTGCGTTGCAGAGTTGGGTGCAGGTGATGCTGGGCCAGCGCATCGTGCCGAAAACGTACTCACCCTTGGTGGATCGTCTGTCGGAGGCTGAAGTTGGGGCATTCGTGGCGAACGTGCGGCAGACCATCGACCGCTGCGTGCAGGCCATGCCCAAGCACCAGGCCTTCATAGAACGCCATTGCCGGGCGCCCGCGGTGGGCTGAATGCGAGTGAACGCGTGGCCGCTGCACTGCAGCATAGAAGCTTCTTTTTTTTCTAAAGGAAACAATGATTTGCGAGCCGCGCGGATTGGATTTGGCCGTTTTTGCCATGGACAATGAAAACGGTTACATTTCGATGGTGAGCGGTCATCCGTGGAGGGCGGAAGTGACGCACGAGTGGTTCATCCGACACGCGTCTGCCGCCGATGAAACGGCGCAGGAACGCACTTCACCGATACGTCCGCCGACGGACGCTTGTGCCTTCTCCGTCTCCTGTCTTTCCGGCAGCGGAATCCCCCGAAATTTTTGAATCGCCGGCGAATTCCGTTGCCGATCTGGCGCGCAGGGTTTCGTCCTCGAATGTAAACGTTTACAGCCCAGCATGATGACCAAGAACGAAGCCCGCTTTCCATTGGCCCGCAGTCTCACGGCATTCCTTCTGATCCTCGCGATTGCCGCCTGCCAGAAAACGCCGGAGCCGGAGCCTGCGCCCGAGCCGAACGCCAAACCCGCCGCACCCGCCGTCGCCGCCAAGCCCGAGCCGCCCGCGAAGCCCGAACTGCCGCCGTTGTTCCGCGACATCGAGCGCCGCACGTTCCAGTTCTTCTGGGACACCACCAACGAAGTGAACGGGATGACGCCGGACCGCTACCCGTCGCGGCCGTTCGCCAGCATCGCGTCGGTGGGATACGCACTGACGGCGTATCCGATCGGCATCGAGAACGGCTGGGTCAGCCGTACCCAGGCCGTGGATCGCACGTTGACCACGTTGAAGTTCCTGCGCGACCTGCCGCAGGGCCCGCAGAAGGAAGGCAAGGCCGGCCACAAGGGCTTCTATTACCACTTCCTGGACATGAACACCGGGCACCGCTTCAACACCTGGGTGGAACTGTCCAGCGTGGATACCTCGCTGCTGCTGATGGGCGTGCTGTTCGCGCAGTCGTATTACGATCGTGATGACCCTCGCGAACGGGAGATCCGCTGGATCGCCGACACGATCTACAAGCGCGTGGACTGGACCTTCCTGCAGAACAACAAGCCGCTGATCTCGATGGGCTGGTTCCCCGAGAGCGGCGTCATCCCCCACGACTGGAAGGGCTACAACGAGGCCATGATGGTGTACGTGCTGGCGATGGCCTCGCCGACGCATCCGGTGGGGCCGGAAGCCTGGGAGGTGTGGACGCGCAGCTACAGCGAGCTGTGGGGCGTGTTCCAGGGGCAGGAGTACCTGACCTTCGCCCCGCACTTCGGCCACCAGTACAGCCATGTCTGGATCGATTTCCGCGGCATCCAGGACGCCTACATGCGCGAGCGCGGCATGGACTACTTCGAGAACAGCCGCCGCGCCACGTACGCCCAGCGGGCGTATGCGATCGAGAACCCGATGAAGTGGAAGGACTACGGCGAGAACGTCTGGGGCCTCACCGCGTCGGACGGTCCGCAACAGACCCTGCAGGAGTATCGCGGCGAGCAGCGCCCGTTCCGCCACTACTCCGCGCGTGGCGCCGGCTTCCGCGAGAACTTCGACGACGGCACCATCGCGCCGACGGCGGCGGTGGCGTCGCTGCCGTTCGCGCCGGAAATCGTCATTCCCGCGACGGAGGAAATGCACCGCCGTTACGGCGACTACCTGTATTCCAGCTACGGCTTCCTGGATTCGTTCAATCCCAGCTTCGACTACGACATTCCGTTGAAGACCGGCCGCATCGTGCCCGGCAAGGGCTGGGTGGCCAGCGACTACATCGGCATCGACCAGGGCCCGATCCTGGCGATGATCGCCAACTACCGCAACGATTTCGTCTGGAGCGTGATGAAGAAGAACCGCTACATCCGCGACGGGTTGAAGAAGGCCGGATTCCAGGGCGGATGGCTGGATGCGAAGACCGAGCAGGCGGCCCAGGCCGCGCCGGCAGCGCCTCCGGCACCGGCAGATCTCGACGCCGCGGCGGCGCGCGCACTGGGTACGGCCGAGTCGCGCGCCAACCAGGCCGCGCAGCCCGAGGCGGCGCGCCCGCAGCAGCCGGAGTAAGCTGCACGCATGGTCGAGCGCGTGCCCGCGTCGTTCTCTCCAGCACGCATCAGGGCGGCCTTTCTTCGAAGGTCGGCCCTGGTGCGCTGCTGTTTCCTGCTGGTGGTCGCCGCCCTCGTCGTGGGGCTGGCGGGTTGCGCGCGCAGCGAGGACACGCGTACCACGGTGCGTTTCTGGGTGATGGGTTACGAAGGCGAAGTGGTGGCGAAGCTGCTGCCCGAGTTCGAACGCCAGCACCCCGACATCCATGTCGACCTGCAGATCGTGCCGTGGCTGTCCGCACACGAAAAGCTGCTGACCGCCTTCGCCGGGGAGTCTTTGCCCGACGTCAGTCCCATCGGCAACACCTGGATTCCGGAGTTCGCCGCGCTCGGCGCGCTGGATCCGCTGGATGACCGGATCGCCGCGACGCCCGGCTTCGACCAGGCGGATTTCTTCCCGGGTGTCTGGGATACCGGCGTGATCGACGGCCGCGCGTACGCGGTGCCGTGGTATGTCGAGACGCGCCTGCCGTTCTATCGCCGTGACATGCTCGCGAAGGCCGGCGTGAAGACGCTGCCCACCCGCTGGGACGAATGGCGCGTGGCGCTGCGCAAGGTCAAGCAGGTGGCGGGAGAGGGCAACTATTCCATCCTGCTGCCGCTCAACGAATTCGAGCCGCTGTTGAGCCTGGCCGTCCAGCAGCCCGAGCCGTTGTTGCGCGATGGCGGCCGCTACGGCAATTTCCGCAGCGAAGGGTTCCGCCAGTCGCTCGGGTTCTACAAGGAGATGTTCGACCAGGGTTGGGCGCCGGTGGTGACCAACAACCAGATCTCTAACGTGTGGGACGAGTTCGGCAAGGGGTTCTACTCGTTCTACATCTCCGGACCCTGGAACATCACCAAGTTCAAGGAGCGGCTGCCAGCCGCGCAGCAGGACGACTGGATGACGATGCCATTGCCGGGACCGACGGGCCCGGGCGCGTCGCTCGCCAACGGGACCAGTTTCGTCGTATTCAAGGACTCGCCGAACAAGGAAGCGGCCTGGAAGCTGATCGCCTGGCTGTCTTCGCCGAAGGTGCAGGCCGAGTTCCATGCGCTGACCGGCGATCTGCCGCCGCGCCGCTCGCCATGGCTGACGCCGGCGTTGGCGGAAGATCCCTACGCGAAGGCGTTCCGCGAGCAACTGGAGCGTGCCGTCTCCACGCCCAAGGTGCCGGAGTGGGAGCGCATCGCGACGGAGATGCGGCTGGTGGGCGAGCAGGTCGCCAACGGACGCGTGACGGTGGACCAGGCGGTCGAGGAACTGGACCGGCGCGCCGACCGCATCCTGGAGAAGCGGCGTTGGATGCTGGACCAGGCCGACAAGGCAGGGGCCGCGCCATGAGGTCGACCCATGCACTCGCAGGTTGGTTGTTCGCCGCGCCGGCGCTGACGGTCATCGTGGTGTTCTTCGGCCTGCCGGTGCTGGCGGCGTTCGTGCTGAGCCTGACCGACTTCGACATCTATGCCCTGGCCGATATCCACAACCTGCGCTTCGTCGGTGTGGACAACTACCTCGGCCTGCTGCAGAACCCGTTGTTCTGGAAATCGCTGGGCAATACGGTCTACTTCGTCGTCGTCGGCGTTCCGCTGTCGGTCGCGGTGTCGCTGGGTGCCGCGCTGCTGCTGCATTCCAGGCTGGGACGCTTCAAGGGCTTCTTCCGCACCGCGTTCTTCGCGCCGGTGGTCACCACCGTCGTGGCGGTGGCGGTGGTCTGGCGCTACCTCTTCCACACCAGGGACGGGCTGGTGGACTGGGGACTGTCGTGGTTGGATATCGATCCGGTGGACTGGCTGGGCGATCCGACCTGGGCGATGCCGACCATCATCCTGTTCGCCGTATGGAAGAACTTCGGCTACAACATGATCATCTTCCTGGCGGGCCTGCAGAGCATTCCCGAGGATCTCTACGAGGCCGCGCGCATCGATGGCGCCTCGCGCTGGGCGCAGTTCCGCCACGTCACCCTGCCGCAGCTCGGCCCGGTGCTGTTGCTGGTCGGCATCCTGACCATGGCCGGCTACTTCCAGTTGTTCGCCGAGCCGTACGTGATGACCCAGGGCGGCCCGCTGGAGAGCACCAAGAGCGTGCTGTACCTGATGTACGATGAAGGCTTCAAGTGGTGGAACCTGGGCAACGCATCGGCGGTGGCGTTCCTGCTCTTCATCCTGATGACGGCCGTCACCAGCGGCCTGCTGTGGTTCGCCCGCAGGCGGGGCGTGGAATGAACCACCGTCTCGCCGCCATCGTCGTCAACGGTCTGCTGGTCGCGCTGGCCGTCGTCAGCCTCGGCCCGCTGTTGTGGATGCTGTCGGTGTCCTTCATGCAGACCGGCGAAGCGGGGCACTTCCCACCGCCGCTGCTGCCCGGCGCGCCCACGCTGGACAACTACCGCGACCTGTTCGTGCGCGCTGGCATGGGTCGCTACCTGGTCAACAGCTTCATCGTCTCGACCAGCGTGATGCTGCTGTCGCTGCTGTTCAACACGATGGCGGGCTATGCGTTCGCCAAGCTGCGCTTCAAGGGCCGCGACAGCACCTTCCGTGCGCTGCTGGCCGCGCTCGTCATTCCCGCGCAGGTGGCGATGATGCCGCTGTTCCTGCTGCTCAAACAGATGGGCCTGGTGAACACGTATGCCGGCGCCATCGTGCCCGGCATGGCGGCGATCTTCGGCATCTTCCTGGTACGCCAGTACGCGCGCTCGATCCCGGACGAACTGCTGGAAGCCGCGCGCATCGACGGCGCCAGCGAAGCGCGCATCTTCTTCCAGATCGTGCTCCCGGGCCTGAAGCCGATCCTGGTGACGCTGGCGATCTTCAGCTTCCTCGGTGCCTGGAACGATTTTATGTGGCCGTTGATCGTGCTGAGCGACGACGCGCTGCAGACCCTTCCCGTGGCGCTGGCGGCGTTGTCGCGCGAACACGTGATGGACTACGAACTGATGATGGCCGGTTCGGTGGTCACCATCCTGCCGGTGCTGCTGCTGTTCCTCGTGCTGCAGCGCTACTACATCCAGGGCTTGCTGCTGGGCAGCGTGAAGGGCTGAGCCCGCCGCGCATGCCGCCCGTGTCTGACGGAGATGACAACATGGTGTCGACTTTCGCCCGCCTGACGGCCGGGTTGGTATTGCTGCCGGCGATCTGCGCCGTTGCCCAGGCGGCGGAGCCGGCGCGCGTGCTGGATGGGTTCGATGATCCCTCCACGTGGCGGGTGGTGACCTCCAACCAGGTCAGCGGTGCGCTGCGGTCGGTCGCGGGCGTCGAAGGTAAGGGGCTGTGCCTGGACTACGACTTCAATGGCGTGTCGGGCCATGCCGGCATCCAGCGCGACCTCGCGCTCGAATATCCGCAGAACTATCAGTTCGCCTTCCAGCTGCGCGGCGATTCGCCGCGCAACGACCTGCAGTTCAAGCTCATCGACGCCAGCGGCGACAACGTGTGGTGGGTCAACCGGCCGAAGTACGACTTCCCGACCGCATGGACGCCGGTGCGCTACAAGATGAGGCACATCGACAAGGCCTGGGGGCCGGATCCGGACCGGGTGCTGCGCAGGAGCGTCAGGCTCGAGTACACGGTCTACAACAACGCCGGCGGCAAGGGCTCGGTCTGCTTCGACCAGCTGACGTTCCAGCCGTTACCGGTCGATGACGGCGCGCCGCTGACTGGCAAGGCCAGCGCGAACGCTGCCTTCCCTGCCGGTGCCCCACGCCTGGCCGTGGACGGCAAGTCCGATACCGCGTGGTCCGCGGACCTGCACGGCGACACCGATCCGCAGCTGACGCTGGACCTGGGCAGGCTGCGCGAGTTCGGCGGGCTGGTGCTCGACTGGAAGCCGGGCCAGCACGCGTCGGACTATCTGGTGCAGCTGTCCGATGACGGCCTGCGCTGGCGCGACGTGCGCACGGTGGTGGAGGGCAACGGTGGACGTGACTACCTGGCATTGCCCGAATCCGAAGCGCGTTACATCCGCCTGACGGTGGGCGATGGTCCGGGCGCCTCGTTCGCCCTGGCCGGCCTGGAGGTGAAGCCGCTGTCGTTCGCCGCGCATCCCAACGACCTGATCAAGGCGATGGCGGCCGATGCGCCGAAGGGCTGGTTCCCGCGCGGTTTCAGCGGCGAGCAGCCGTACTGGACCATCGTCGGCCTCGATGGCGGACGCGAGCAGGGCCTGATCGGCGAAGACGGGGCCATCGAGATCGCCAAGGGCGGTGTCAGCGTGGAGCCCTTCGTGCAGGTGGATGGACGCTGGATCGGCTGGGCGGACGTGCAGGCGACGCAGTCGCTGCAGGACGGCTATCTGCCGATTCCCACCGTGGCCTGGACGCACCCGCAGTTCTCGCTGGCCACCACGGCCTTCGCCGCGGGCACGCCGGGCGATTCGCGCGTCGTCGCGCGGCATCGCCTGACCAACACGGGCACCGCATCGCGCGAGTACGCGCTCGCGCTGGCCGTGCAGCCGTGGCAGGTCAATCCACCCAGCCAGTTCCTCAACACCACCGGTGGCTTCAGTCCGATCAACGCGCTCGCGCTGGGTAACGGCGTGGCGACCGTGAACGGACGCGCCAGCCTGCGCTTCACGTCACCGGATGCTGTCGTGGCGTCACGTTTCGACACCGGCATGGTGCGCGAGCGCATGGAGGCCATGGATGCACCGACCGCGAAGACCGCCTCGGTCGACGGCGATGCGACGGGCCTCGCCTCCGGTGCCGTGCTCTACAGCTTCACCCTGGCGCCGGGCGAGAGCCGTGAGATCGACTGGGTCGCGCCGCTGGAAGGTGCGTTGCCGGCGCGCATCGATGCAGCGCGGGACCAGGAGGCGATGGCGGAGGTCTGGCGCAGGAAGCTCGACGAAATGAAGCTGCAGGTCCCGGCCGAGGGCCAGCCGGTCGCCGATACGCTGCGCACCGCGCTGGCCCACATGCTGATCTCGCGGATCGGGCCGCGCCTTCAGCCGGGCACGCGCTCGTACTCGCGCAGCTGGATCCGCGACGGTGCGATGATCTCCGAGGGCCTGCTGCGCCTGGGCCGCCCGGAAGTGGTGAAGGAATACGTCGAATACTACGCGCCCTACCAGTTCGAGAACGGCAAGGTGCCGTGCTGCGTGGACGACCGCGGCAGCGATCCCGTGCCCGAGAACGACAGCCACGGCGAACTGATCTTCAACATCGCCGAGTACTACCGCTATACCGGCGACAAGGCGTTCCTGAAGAAGATGTGGCCGCACGTGCAGGGGGCGTTCGCCTACATGGAAGCGCTGCGCCTGAGCGAGCGCACCGAGGCCAACCGCGCCGTCAACGCCGCGTTCTACGGCATGATGCCGGCTTCGATCAGCCACGAAGGCTACTCGGCCAAGCCGATGCATTCGTACTGGGACAATTTCTGGGCGCTGCGCGGGTACAAGGACGCCGTCGAGGTGGCGGAAGCGCTCGGCGAGGCGGCCGAAGCGAAGCGCATGGCGACCTCGCGCGACCAGTTCCGCGAAGATCTGTACGCCTCGCTGCGCGCGGCAACGCAGTTGCATGGCATCCACTACCTGCCAGGCGCGGCGGAGATCGGCGACTTCGATCCGACCTCGACGACCATCGCGCTGGCGCCCGGCGGTGAGCAGGGCCAGCTGCCGGTCGACCTGTTGCACGGGACGTTCGAACGCTACTGGACCGAATTCGTGCAACGCCGCGACGGCCAGCGCGAGTGGAAGGATTACACGCCCTATGAATGGCGCAATGTCGCCGCGTTCGTGCGCCTGGGCTGGCGCGAACGCGCCTGGGAGGTGCTGGACTTCTTCTTCAAGGATCGCGCACCGCAGGCGTGGAACCAGTGGGCGGAAGTGGTGTCGCGCACGCCGCGCAAGCCGTTCTTCGTCGGCGACCTGCCGCACGCCTGGGTCGCGTCGGATTTCGTGCGCTCGGCGCTGGACATGTTCGCCTACACCCGCGAAGCGGACGACAGCCTGGTGCTGGCGGCGGGCGTTCCCACGGGCTGGCTGGAAGGGGAGGGCATCGCCATCGATGGCCTGCGCACGCCCTACGGTGTACTCGGCTACGCACTGCGCAAGCAGGGTGATGAGGTTGTCCTGGATGCGAAGGCCGGACTGAAGCTGCCGGCCGGCGGCCTGGTACTGCCATGGCCTTACGAAGCCGCGCGTGGCGAGACGCGCATCAACGGTAAATCCGCGCAGTGGAAGGACGGCGAGCTGCGCATCACCACGCTGCCGGCGAAGGTCAGCATCCGTATGCCGTGAGCGAAGCCGAACGGGGATAGAGTAGGCGCGGCTCCTGTCCGCGCCTGCTGCCATGAACGCCGATGACGCCCGCTTACCCCTTTGGCCGCTGCCGCTGCTGATCGCGGCGCTGTTCCTGGTCGCGGCGCATGCGGCCTACCTGCTGTCGATCCAGGCAGGCCACGTGCCGGCCTGCATGCCGTACGTGGAGGGCTGCGTCTCGATCAGTCGCGCGGCCCGCCACGGGCTGGGAAACCATCTCTTCCGGATGCTGGTGATCCCGTGTGCGGTGCTGCATGCGCTGGTGTGGTGGCTGGCCCGGCATTGGCTGCGCGGAGGCCGGTTGATGCTCGCCTTGGGCGCGATGTCGGCCATGGCGCTGGCGGTCTACGCCACATTTCTCGGTACCGAAGGCGAGGCCTATCGTTTCCTTCGCCGATACGGCGTGGTCGTATACTTCGGCTTCGGCTATCTCGCGCAGCTGGCGCTGATGCGTCGCGCGTCGCGCATGCAGGCACTGCCAGCGAGCGTCATCGCGTGGATGTCGTGGATCGCGATGGCGATGCTGGCGCTGGGCGTCGCCAATGTCGTGGCGGGGCTCGCCGTCGCGGATCCCCTTGCGAAAGACCATTGGGAGAACGTCTTCGAATGGTGGCTCGGCCTGCTGATGGTCGGCTGGTATGCCGTGCTGGCGTTGGGGTGGCGGCGACAGGGGCTGGCAATGGAACTCAAGCGTCATGACCCACTGTAGGAGCGACGTGAGTCGCGACCGCACGGCATCGCATGTCGCAGCATGAGGGCGAGCGCCATGTTTCCGGCAGTGACGGCGTGACTGCGCACACGCATCACGACACTTCACTTCTGCGGTCGCGACTTACGTCGCTCCTACAGAGAGAACCTCAGCCGCGCACACCCTTGACGATGGCGGCGGCCTTGGCGGAACTGGCGGTGACCTTGTCCCACTCGCCGTTGTCCAGCCAACCCTTGGGCACCATCCACGAACCGCCGATACAGACGACGTTCGGCTGCGACAGATAATCGGCCGCGGTGTCCTCGGTGATGCCGCCGGTGGGGCAGATCTTCAGGTCCGACAGTGGACCGGCCAGGCCCTTCAGCATCGCCAGCCCGCCGACGGCGGTGGCGGGGAACAGCTTGCAGACGCGGAAGCCACGCGCCATCAGCGACAGCAGTTCGGTCGGCGTGGCGGCACCGGGTACCACCGGGATGTCGGCAGCGGCCAGCGCTTCGGCCATCGCCGGCGGCGTGCCGGGTGTCACCAGGAAATCGGCGCCCGCATCGATGGACTGCGTGATCTGGTCCTGGGTCAACACCGTGCCGGCGCCGATCACGATATCCGGAAGTTCCTTCTTCAGCATCGCCAGCGCGTCCATCGCCACCGGCGTGCGCAGCGTCAGCTCGATCGCCGGCAGGCCGCCTTTCAGCAGCGCTTCGGACACCTTGCGCGCTTCATCCAGCGCATGGACGGTGACGACCGGCAGGATGCCGGCGGCGCGGAGGAGGGATTCGGCTTTCTGCTGGCGGGCTTCGATGGTCATGGTCGAATGTTCGGCTGGGAGGAGGACTGTAGGAGCGCCCTCGGGCGCGATGCTCTTCTTCTCGCCATTCCCGAAAAGCATCGCGCCCGAGGGCGCTCCTACAGAGATAACAGGATGCTACGCATCCTTGGCTTCCTGGGGTGCCTCGGCAGCATGCGCGGCATCGCCCAGTTCGTACTCGGCATCGTATTCCCAGGTGCCATCGTGGTGCGGCAGGCCACAGGAGATCGACATCGCGCCGCGGTCGGCGGGGGTCACCACGTCGCGACTCACCGCGAACAGGTTGCGACCCAGGTCCAGCGCGGCCGGCGACGTGTTGGGCGCGATGTCCCGCGAGGCCCATTCCGCGGCATCGACCAGGGCTTCCAGCGTGCCTGCTTCTGCGTCCAGGCGGATGATGTCGCCTTCGCGCAGCCTGGCCAGCGGGCCACCGCGAGCCGCTTCCGGGGTCAGGTGGATGGCGGCGGGAATCTTGCCCGATGCGCCGGACAGGCGGCCATCGGTCACCAGCGCCACGCGGCGACCCTGGTTCTGCAGCAGGCCGAGCAGCGGGGCCAGCGAATGCAGTTCGGGCATGCCGTTCGCACGCGGGCCCTGATAGCGGACGACGGCGACGAAATCCTGCGGCAGCGCGCCGGCGGCATGCAGTTTGTTGAGTGCGCGCGGATCGTCGACGACCACGGCGGGCGCCTCGATGTAGCGGTACTCCGGCTTCACGGCCGAGGTCTTGATCAGGGAGCGGCCCAGGTTGCCGCGCAGCAGGCGCAGGCCGCCCTGGGCTTCGAACGCACGCGACACCGGCCGCACCACGTCCTCGTCGGCGCTCTGCGCGACGCCTGGCGCGTAGGCCAGCTTGCCATCCTGCAGGCGCGGCTCGTCGCAGAACGCGCGCATGCCGCCGGGCACGATGGTGGGCAGGTCGTGCATCAGGCCGGCGTCGAGCAGTTCGCGGAAGACGAGCTGCGTACCGCCGGCCGCGGCGAACCGGTTCACGTCGGCTTCGCCGTTCGGATAGACACGCGCCAGCAGCGGCACGGTCTGTGCGATCAGGTCCATGTCGTCCCAGGTCAGGATCACGCCTGCCGAACGCGCGACCGCGATCCAGTGGATGGTGTGGTTGGTGGAACCGCCCGTCGCCATCAGGGCCACCATCGCGTTGACGATGGCCCGCTCGTCGATCAGGCGGCCGATCGGCCGGTAGTCGTCGCCCAGTGCGGTGATGCGCAGGGCGCGTTCGGCCGCGGCGCGGGTCAGCACGTCGCGCAGGGGCTGGGCGGGGTTGACGAAGGACGTGCCAGGCAACTGCAGGCCCATCGCTTCCAGCAGCACCTGGTTGGAATTGGCGGTGCCATAGAACGTGCAGGTGCCGGCAGCGTGGTAGCTCGCGGCTTCGGCCTCCAGCAGCTCTTCGCGCGTGGCTTCGCCGGCGGCGTAGCGCTCGCGCACCGCGGCCTTTTCCTTGTTGGGGATGCCCGGCGTCATCGGGCCGGCCGGCACGAACACCGCCGGCAGGTGGCCGAAGGCCAGCGCGCCGATCAGCAGGCCGGGGACGATCTTGTCGCACACGCCCAGGTACAGCGCGGCGTCGAACATGTCGTGGCTCAGCGAGATCGCGGTGGCCTGCGCGATCACGTCGCGCGAGAACAGCGACAGCTCCATGCCCGGACGTCCCTGGGTGACGCCGTCGCACATCGCCGGCACGCCGCCGGCGACCTGCGCGGTGGCGCCCATCTCGCGGGCGAGCGTGCGGATGATCTCGGGGTAGTGCTCGAACGGCTGGTGCGCCGAGAGCATGTCGTTGTACGCGTTGATGATGCCGAGGTTGGGCGTGACGTCGGCGCGCAGCCGACCCTTGTCGGTCGGGCCGCAGGCGGCGAAGGCATGCGCCAGGTTGCCGCAGCTCAGGCGCGCGCGCTGCGGACCTTCGCGATGGGCGGCATCGATGCCGTCGAGGTAGGTGCGGCGCAGCAGTGCGCTGCGCTGGCGGATGCGTTCGGTGACTTCCTGGATGCGGGGGTGCAGGCTCATGGGCGTAGGGCTAGGCTGCAGACGCGGACATTCTGCATGGCGTGGCGAAATGAGGCCGTGAGGCGCGGCCTTCCGGCATCTCCAGTGCGTGGAGGGGAAGGGCGGGTGACGACGGCGACGGCATGATGCTTTCTACCGCCTTTGGCGCAGGCGCGAAAGCGACCAAAGGCAGACCAGTCCGCGCGTGGGAGCGCTGCATGTGTTGCGTTGCAGCGCGCATCTGCGCAAAACCTCAGGCGTGCGGGGGTGTCTTCGGTCCGAACAGTTCGACCGCGTAGGCCGCCGCGCCGAGCAGGCCGGGACGTGGGTGCATGTTCGCCAGGGTCGGCACGCGCGCCATCGCGGGCGAGAAGCGGCCCTTGTGTTCGAAGCGCTGGCGGAAGCCGGAGTGCTGCAGCGACGACAGCAGGCGGGGCACCAGGCCACCGGTCAGGAATACCCCGTCCCACGCACCGGTGGTCAGCACCAGATCGCCCGCGATGGCGCCGAACACGGCGCAGAACACGTCCAGCGTGCGCACGCAGCGCGGATCGCCGGCGGCGGCGCGTGCGGTGACGTCTTTCGGCTCCAGCGGGCCGCCCGGATCCTCACCTGCGATCTCGCTGAGCGCGCGATACAGGTTGACCAGGCCTGGACCGCAGATCAGGCGCTCGTTCGACACCCGGCCGAACTGCGCCGACAGGATTTCCAGGATGCGGATCTCTTCCGGGGTGCCCGGCGGGAAACTGACATGGCCGCCTTCGGTTTCCAGCGGATAGGCGCGTCCGTCGCGGATCACCAGGGCCGCCACGCCCAGGCCCGTGCCGGGGCCGATGACGGCATAGGTGCGAGGTACGGACAACGGCGACGGCATCCAGTGCGCGCCGCCGATGGCGACCACATCGCGCGGCGTCAGCAGCGATACGGCCATCGCCTGCGCGGCGAAATCGTTGACCAGCTTCAGACCCTGGAAGCCCAGTGCCTGCCGCGTGCGGTTCACCGAGATGACCCACGGATGGTTGGTGATGCGGGCCTCATCGCCATCCACGCGGCCGGCGACGGCGAACACCCCGTTCTGGGCGGTGGCGCCGGTTTCATCCAGGTAGTGCTGCGCGGCGTCGGCGAGCGACGGGAAATCGGCCACCACGAATTCGCGCACGCTGTCGTCGAGCAGCGGCACGGCGGACGCGGGATCGGCCAGCGCGAAGCGCGCGTTGGTACCACCGATGTCGGCGAGGAGGACCCGATCGGCGTTGCTCATGCGGCCAACATCCTGTGCGGTGCGGGAAGGCTTCCAAAAGGGGTCCGCTGCATTCGCCTGGTCGATCCTGTTGTGCGGGGGTAGAGCCACGTTGCGTGGGCCGCGCATGATAGCGCGCACCCATGCCGGCGCCAGGCAGGTGTCCGCGCGGATGCGGCGTGCGTATACGTATGCACGACAGCGCAGAGGGAAGTCGGGGCGGCGGGCGTGCGGCGCGGCGGACGGGACATGGGCGGCCTAGACGATAAGGTGGACGTGCGGGTGTCGGCGCGCGGCCGCTTGCCTTGTGAAAACGGTTACATGGCAGAATAGCGCAACTTCCCCGGCCGCGGAACGGGACGCCGACCGCTGCGAACAACCACGGGCACCGCCCGACCGGAGCAATGATGGCCAGTGTCCAGCTCGACCGCGTGCGCAAGGTGTACGACAACGGCCAGGTGGCCGTGCACGGGGCCAGCTTCGAGATCGCCGACGGCGAACTCATGGTGCTGGTGGGACCGTCCGGCTGCGGCAAGTCGACGCTGTTGCGGATGATCGCCGGGCTGGAGGACATCACCGATGGCAACCTGCTGATCGGCGGGCGCCGCGTCAACGACGTGCAGCCGAAGGACCGCGACATCGCGATGGTGTTCCAGAGCTATGCGCTGTACCCGCACATGACCGTGGCCGAGAATCTCGCCTTCGGCCTGAAGCTGCGTGGCGTGGCGCGCGCTGAGATCGACCGGCGGGTCAACGCCGCAGCCGACACGCTCGGCATGACCCACATGCTGGGCAAGCTGCCGCGCGAGATGTCCGGTGGACAGCGCCAGCGCGTCGCGCTGGGGCGCGCGCTGGTGCGCGAGCCGTCGGTGTTCCTGCTCGACGAGCCGCTGTCGAACCTGGATGCGAAACTGCGCCATTCCGTGCGCACCGAGATCGGCCGCCTGCATCGACAGCTCGGCGCGACGATGATCTACGTGACGCACGATCAGGTCGAAGCGATGACGCTGGGCCAGCGGATCGTGGTGCTGAAGGACGGCGAGATCCAGCAGATCGACACGCCGATGGCGTTGTACGAGAAGCCGGCCAACCTGTTCGTCGCCGGGTTCCTGGGCAGTCCTGCCATGAATGTGCTGCATGGCACGTTGACGCAGGACGACGGCCTGCACTTCGCGCTGGACGGCGGCGGTCAGATACCGCTCGGCACCGCCGCCGTCGCCGAAACGTGGGTGGGACGACGCATCGCGCTGGGCATCCGTCCGGAACACCTGCAGCCTGCGGGGATCGGCAAGACCGCGTTCGAGGCGCATGTCGACCTGATCGAGCCGGTCGGCAACGAGGTCTTCGTCAATCTGCGTTTCGTCGGCCAGTCGCTGGTGGCGCGCATGCCGCCGCAGGTGTTGCCGGAGCCGGGGCAAGGCCTGCGCGTCACGATCGAGAACGCGGTGCTGCACGGCTTCGATCCGGACAGCGGCTTGCGCCTGGGTTGATGGTGCACAGCGTGGCAGAAGAAAGGGAGGCCTAGGTGTGATCTCTCGGTAGGTTGTTCATCCGGGGCATCTCTGGAAGATGGGGGTTGCGAAGCCAACCCAGCCCCCAGGAGCCCCGGATGAACCTGCATAAACATGCCCGTTTGAGCCCGCGCGGTCGAGC
>NZ_PDWV01000040.1 GCF_010093385.1 Pseudoxanthomonas mexicana | reverse complement strand
ACCCACCACTACGTATACACGGGCAGGCCCGTCGGCGCCGACAGAGGTTTATAAAGACCTGCCATACAGCGGACCGAGACCGCCGGCGATGCCGGCCGGAATCAGCGACGACAGCAGCAGCGCCACGCCCGCCGCGGCGCCACCGGTGAGCAGGCCGCGAAGCCCGGCCGGCGCGCGGCCGAACATGCCCCGTACCAGGGTCGCCACCACGAACGCGGCGAACAGCGCGAAGAGCCAGTCGCTCCCGGAACCGTCGCCTGTCGTCGAGCGGTGCGTGCTGACGGGCGCCGGCAGCGACTCGCCATCGATCAGCTTCACCAGCACGGCCGTGGCGTCGGTGACGCCACCCGCATAGTCGCCGGCACGGAACTTCGGCACCAGGTACTCCTGGATGACACGGTTGGCCACGGCGTCGGGAATCGCGCCTTCCAGTCCGTACCCGGTATGGATGCGCCCCCGCCGGTCGTCCTTCGCCACCACCAGGATCACCGCGTCGTCCACGCCCTGGCGCCCCAGCTTCCACTGGTCGAACACGCGCTGGGTGTAGTCGAAGATGTCCTCGGGCTGCGTGCTGGGCACGATCAGCACCTGCAGCTGGCTGCCCTTGCGCTGTTGCAGCGCCAGCGCCTGCTGCTCCAGCTGCTGCTTCTGTGTGGCGTCCAGCGTGCCGGTGGTATCGACCACCGGCGAATCCAGCGCCGGAATGGCCACCAGCGACTGTGCCCAGGCCGGCGCAGCGACCAGCAGCAGGCACAACGCCAGCGCGCGCAGCATGGCGGCGATGGCCGTAGCTCAGTTGTCCGGGGACGAAGCGGGCGGCGGCGTGGGCGCCTGCGGTGCGGCCGGCGGCGGCGTGCCGAAGTCGACGGCGGGAGCCTCGGAAATCGCCGCTTCGTTCTCGACGGTGAAGTTCGGCTTCTCCTTGGCGCCGGTGAGCTTGGCGGTGATCACCTGCGGGAACTGGCGGATGTAGGTGTTGTAGTCCTGCACCGTCTGGATGTAGCGGCCGCGAGCGACGGTGATGCGGTTCTCGGTGCCTTCCAGCTGTGCCTGCAGATCGCGGAAGGACTGGTCGGACTTCAGGTTCGGATAGTTCTCGGTGACGACCAGCAGCCGATTCAATGCACTGGACAATTCGCCCTGCGCCTGCTGGAACTGCGCCAGCGAAGCGGCGTCGTCGGCGTTCACCTGGATCTGGCCCACCCGCGCGCGCGCATTGGTGACGTCGGTCAGCACCTGGCGTTCCTGCTGGGCGTAGCCCTGCACGGTCTTCACCAGATTGGGGATCAGGTCCGCACGGCGCTTGTACTGGTTCAGAACTTCCGACCAGCCGGCCTTCACCGCTTCGTCCTTCTGCTGGATGGCGTTGTAGCCGCAGCCCGACAGCAGCGCGACCAGCACGACGAGCAACCACAGACGCGACACCTGACGCATGGCACGGCACTCCCTTGGGCGGACGTGCCGATTCCAGCACCTTGCCCATGAAGGCGCAAGCTGCTCGCACGCGCTGCGGGAAACGCCTCGTTAGGCCTTCGTGAAAAAGGAAGGGCTCCCGAGGGAGCCCTTCGCGACACCAGGAGGGAAACGCGATGCTATTCGCGCAGCATGCGCAGGCTGGCGCGCTTCTTGGCCCACAGGTTCAGGCACTCGACCACCGCCGAGAAGCCCATCGCACCGTACAGGTAGCCCTTCGGGATGTGCAGTTCGAAGCCATCCAGCAGCAGGTACGCGCCCACCGCGACAATGAAGGCCAGCGCCAGCATCTTGATGGTGGGATTGTTGTCGATGAACTGGCCCAGCGGGCGCGCCGCCAGCAGCATCACCGCCACGGCCAGCAGGATGGCCGCCACCATCACCGGCGTGTGATTGGCCATGCCGACCGCCGCGATCACCGAGTCCAGCGAGAACACGATGTCGATCACGGCGATCTGCGCGATCACGCCGGCGAACGACGCCGCAGGGCGGGTGTGCACGTCTTCCGAATCGGGTTCGCCCTTCACCAGCTCCAGGATCTCCTTGGTGCCTTTCACCAACAGGAACACGCCGCCCAGGATCAGCACCAGATCGCGCACCGAAATGCCCTGGCCGAACAGCGTGAACAGATCCGACGTCAGACCCGCCAGCCAGGCCAGCGTCAGCAGCAGCATGATGCGGGTGATGCACGCCACGGCGATGCCGAACTTGCGCGCGACTTCGCGCTGGTGCGGCGGCAGCTTGCTGACCGCGATGGAGATGAAGACCAGGTTGTCGATGCCCAGCACGATCTCGATCGCACTCAGCGTGACCAGCGTGATCCACACCTGCGGATCGGTAAGCAATTCCATCATCGGGGAGTACCTTGGTTCAGATCAGGAGTTCACAGATAGCGCGGCGCGAGAATCAGCGCCCAGCACATCAGCACGTTCATCATCAACACGAACACCGCCGCCGAGCCCATGTCCTTGGCGCGGCCGGCCAGTTCGTGGTGTTCCGGGCCGTAGCGCTCGATCACCGCTTCGATGGCGGAATTCAGCAGTTCGGCCGCCAGCACCAGCAGGCAGCTACCGATCATCAGCGCGCGTTCCAGGCCGCTCTGCCCCAGCCACAGCGCCAGCGGGGCCATGACCACCAGCAGGTAGACCTCCAGGCGGAAGGAGGATTCGTGCATCCAGGCCGCCCGCAATCCCTGCAGGGACCAGACGGTGGCTTTCAGGATGCGGCCCGGGCCGCGGGGGAAATGTCCGGTTTCGTCTGCCATAGGGCGGGTAAAGGCGGAAGTGGTCCCGCATCGGCCCTGCCGGCCGGTCGAAGCCGGATCCCGCGCAAGGATGTGTCGGGCGAAGCTGGCACAGTCACCGCGCCAAGGGGGCAATTTTGCCACAAGGCGATCCCCGGCCGCGCCGGCGGGGTTTGCATCCCCGGGAACGGGCTGCTCCACTAGGGCCCGCCCGCGCCAGAGGAGCCTTATCCCGTGCCATTCCTGAACACCCTTCGCCCGTCCCTGTTCGCCACTGCGCTGGTGGCCCTGCTGGCCGCCTGCGTCGGCGGGCCGCCCGCAACGCCGGAAGCACCGTCTCCATCGACGGCAGGCGTCGCGCCACGTATCCCGGAGCAGGTGTCCAGCCCGGCCTGGGAAGCCGACATGCAGCGCTTCGAGGCCGCCGATGCGCAGTCACCCCCGCCACGCGGCGGCGTGCTGTTCATCGGCAGCTCGTCGATCCGCTTCTGGGACACGCTGGCGCAGGACTTTCCGGGCGTGCCGGTGATCAACCGCGGCTTCGGTGGTTCGGAACTGCGGGACAGCACGTGGTATGCGGACCGCATCATCGTGCCGTACGCACCGCGCCAGATCCTGATCTATGCCGGCGACAACGACCTCAACGCGGGCCGTACACCGCAGCAGCTGCGCGCCGACTTCGTCGCCTTCGTCGAACGCGTGCGCCGCGATCTGCCCAAGGCGAAGATCGCGTACATCAGCAACAAGCCCAGCCCTTCGCGCGCGCAACTGCTGCCCGTACAGCGCGTGGCGAACACGTTGATCGCCGCGGAAGCCAAACGCCTGGGCGTGGACTACATCGACATCTTCACGCCCATGCTCGACGCCAGCGGCCAGCCGGACGAATCCTTGTTCATCGAGGATCGCCTGCACATGAACCGCGCCGGCTATGTCATCTGGCAGCGCGCCATCGCACCCTATCTTCAGTAGCCGCGTCCGACCGCAGGAAAAAAAGAAGCCCGGCGATGCCGGGCTTCTTCGTTCCGCGGAGGCCTTGCGTCAGAAGCCGCTGACGTTGAGGCGACCACCGGTGACCGTCTTGTTCTGCAGCGACGGGGTCGGCACGGTGGCATCCAGGATCGCCGCCTTGATCTGCGCCGCCGTCGATCCCGGCCGGGTGGACGCGTACAGTGCCGCCGCGCCGGTCACGTGCGGGGTGGCCATGGACGTGCCGTTGTAACTGGCATATCCCGACACCAGCGCGCCCTTCGACGACTTGGGCACCGTCGACCAGATGCCCGAACCCGGCGCACCCAGATCCACCGTGGTCCGGCCCCATTGCGAGAAGCTGGACAGCCCGCCGGTGCTGGTGGTGGACGCGACCGCGATGACGTTCGCGTTCGGGTAATTGGACGGGTAGCTGGCCGTCGCGTCGTTGTCGTAGGCGTCATTGCCCGCGGCCGCGATGAAGAGGATCTCCGCATTTCCGGCGCGCGTGATCGCGTCCTGCAGCGCCTGCGAGAAACCACCACCGCCCCACGAATTGTTGGTCGCCACGATGTTCAGCCCATGGCGGGTCTTCAGGTCGGTGAAGTAGTCGATCGCCTTGATCGCGTTGGCGGTGCTGCCGCCGCGGCGGCCGAGGAACTTGCCGCTGATCAGCTTCACGCCGCTCCAGCACACACCGGCCACGCCCTTGCCGTTGCCGCCCACGCCGGCGATGGTGCCGGCCACGTGCGTGCCGTGGTCGTCGTTGGCACCGCCGGAGTTGATGTTGTTGCTGTTGCCGTCGAAGTCCCAACCGCGCACGTCGTCGACGTAGCCGTTGCCGTCGTTGTCCACGCCGTCGACCGGATCGTACGGGTTGGTCCAGATGTTGGCGGCCAGGTCTTCATGGTTGAAGTAGATGCCTTCGTCGATCACGCCGATCACGACGTTGCCGCAGCTGGTGTGCCCGGCGGCCCATGCCTCGGACGCCTGCGAACCATAGGCGTTGGCGGGCGTGCCCGCATCGCCGTACATGCCCCACAGCGAGCCGTCGGTGGAATAGGTGTCGTTGGAAACCGCGTGGTGCTGATAGGTCCAGTTCGGCTCGGCGTATTCCACGGCCGGATCGGCGCTGAGCGCCTGCACGGCGGCGGACAGGTCCATGTTGCCGGGCAGCTTGAGCAGCGCGATCTCGCCGGTGCGGCCGTTGCCGCGGCGCACGGTATCCAGCTTCTGCGCACCCAGGCCATGCACCACGGCCTGGCGGTCGGCGGCTGCGGCGCCATCGCGGTACTTCACCAGCAACTCGCCGCTGGCGTGGGGCTTGCCTTCCTTCAGGCCCTTGATCACCAGGTCGGGCCTGCCGCCCGCGCTGGCCGCCTGCGCCGCCCCCATGGCCACCAGCGTCAGACCCACCCATACCGCCATGCGATTCTTCTTCATAGACCGATTCGACTCCGCGTGTTGTGGTTGCCGCGCCGAGCGGCGCAGTGGAGCGAATCTAGCTTGTAATAACGGTTCTAGATATCGAATATGGCTCACATTAGCAGTGCTTCACGCACGCATCCGCGATGTCACCGGTAGCCATGAGAGTGATTCGCATCGCAGCGGTGGAAGTCGCTGCGATGCGATGCACCGTTACCTGATTCAGCGCCTGCGTGGCGCCCCCTCCGGTTGGTGCAGGCTGAGCACATTGCCGTCCGGATCGAGGAAATCCAGCGACAGTCCGCCATCCGGCGATTCGCTCACCGGCACCACGATTTCGACGCCTTTGGCCGCCAGGGCTTCTGCGTGATCGTCGATGCCGCCGTCGAGGCTGAAGACCACCACCGGGGATTCGCCCGGACGTGCGGGCCGTGGAATGAACACCAGCGTCAGGCCTTCCACTTCGCCCATCGCCCACGGTCCGTCATGTCCCTCCAGCGCTTCCACCGGCAACCCCAGCGTGTCGCGGTAGAACGCGACCGAGCGGGCCAGATCGGAAACGAAGAACACGATGGCGCCTACCTTGCAGTTGCTGATCATGGGATGTCCTCCTGTGTGATTCCCGTCCTTACGTTGCCGCGAAGGCGCGATGTGTGAGCGCCCGCGTCGATCAGGACCAGGTGCCCGTCCGGATCGTGCGTGCCCAGGCCATCGCCGACGCGCATGGCGGCCTTGAGGGCGCGGCGGACCAGGCCGAACGGCAGATCGGCGGAGCGCGCCGGATCGCGCACGTAGGCCAGCGCCAGACTCTCGGCGCGCAGCTGCGGGGACTGCGTGGCCAGCGCGCGTCGGATGCGGGTGAGGCGCTGGCGGAAGGCGGTCGGTTCGATGCGCAGGATCCAGCGGATCTCGTCCGCCGACAGGCCGTGCAACGCCAGCACCGCCAGCCGGCGCGCCGAGGGCGGCAACGTCGTCAGCCAGGTGGGCGATGCGTCGTGACGCGGGCGTAGCGGCACGACTTCCTCCGCATCGCCCGCCTGCCAAGCGGTCACGGCTTCGCGACGACGACGACGCACGCCGCTGCGCGCCGCCAGCGCGGCCTGGCGCTTGAGGACGCCCGCCAACCAGGGAAGATCGTGCCGGCCGGCAAGGCACGCGGCCAGCAGCGTGTCCTGGACCAGATCCTCTGCATCCTCGACGCGACGGCACAGGCGCAGTGCCTGTGCGCGCAACCGGCGATACGTCGCCAGCGATAGCGCATGGTCCCCGTCACGCCCGCCGGAGTCGGTCACTCAATCGTCTCGCTGGATGGCCGTACCGCGACTGCCGTCGGGCCGGATCCAGCCCCGGTACATGCCGCGCGTACTGAACGCGACCACCACATTGCCGTCGCGGTCCAGCGCGATCACGCCACCGTCGCCGCCATGCGCAGGCACCTCGCCCAGCACCACGTCCTCGGCGGCGTGGCGCAGACGGTCGCCGCGATAGGCGACCCGGCACGCGATGTCGTGCGCGACCGCATTGCGGATGTAGTACTCGCCCCAACCCGAGCAGGACACGGCACAGCGCGCATCGGCCCAGGTTCCCGCGCCGATCAGCGGCGAATCGCCCACCCGCCCCCAGCGCTTGTTGGTCATGCCGCCGGTCGACGTGGCGGCGGCCAGGTGGCCACGGCTGTCCAGTGCGACCGCGCCCACCGTGCCGAAGTAGCGCCCGCGCAGATCCTGGCTGGGTTGCCAGGCCTGCTGCTCCTCCCGCTGGGCCTCCATCAGCTGCTGGCGCCGCGCCTCGGTGGAGAACCATTCGTTGGGCACCCGCTCGATGTCGGCGTGCAGGTCGGCGAACTGCTCCGCGCCGGCCCCGATCAGGAAGACATGCGGGGAGTCTTCCAGCACCCGCCGCGCAAGCCTCACCGGGTTGCGCACGCTGGAGACGCCCGCGACCGCGCCGGCACGCCGGTGCTGTCCGTCCATGATCGAGGCGTCGAGTTCGTGCCGGCCATCGGCGGTGGACCCGGCGCCGCGTCCCGCATTGAAGCCGGGGGCGTCCTCCAGCACGCCCACGGCGGCCTCCACCGCATCCAGCGCACCGCCCCCTGCGGCGAGTACGGCGTAACCGGCGTCCAGCGCATGGCCAAGGTCGGCGTGGATGCGCTGCGCGGCCGTTTCGCCCAGCGTCGCCATGTCGATCACGCCCGCGCCGCCATGGATGACCAGCGCGAGCGGGCGGCGCGGGGACTGCATGCTCATGGCACCCTCCGGTCTGCGGACCCGATGGCGCCAGCATACTCCGCGCTACTGCGAGCGGAGCGCCTCGATCGGATCCAGCTGCGAGGCCTTGCGCGCGGGGTAGTAGCCGAAGAACAGCCCGGTCGCGATGGAGAAACCGGCCGCCAGGCCGATCACCTGCCCGTTCAACACCACCGGCAGTTCGCTGAACTGCCCGACCAGCAGCGCACCGACCACGCCGATCACGATGCCCAGCACGCCGCCACCCAGTGACAGCAGCATGGCTTCGGCGAGGAACTGCCGGCGCACGTCGCCCGGCCCCGCGCCCACCGCCATGCGCAGGCCGATCTCGCGGATGCGCTCGGTCACCGACACCAGCATGATGTTCATGATGCCGATGCCGCCCACGATCAGCGAGATGGTGGCCACCGCGCCCAGCAGCAACGACATCAGCTTGGTGGTGGCCGTGCGGGTGGCGACGATCTCGGAAATGTTGCGGACGTTGAAGTCGTCTTCCTCGCCCGGATTGATCTTGTGCCGCTGGCGCAGCAGGGCTTCCACTTCGCCCTGCACGTAGCTCAGGTCCTTGGCGTCGGCCACGGTCAGCGCCACCTGCATCACCGCGCCCGGCGGCAGACCCATCGAGCCCATCAGCCGGCGACGTGCGGTTTCCAGCGGCACCATCATCACGTCGTCCTGATCCTGGCCGAAGCCGCCCTGCCCCTTCGGCGCCAGCGTACCCACCACGGTGAACGGCACCCGCCCCAGGCGCACGGTCTGGCCGATGCCGCTGTCCTCGCCGAACAGCGTGCGCCGCACCGTCTCGCCGAGGATTACGACCTTGGCCGCGCTGGAGTAGTCCTGCGCGTCGAAACCCTCGCCGTTGGCGATGACCCAGCTGTTGATGTCGAAGAAACCGGCCTGCACGCCCTGCCAGCTGGTGGATGCATTGTTCTCGGCGAACACGATCTGGGTATTGCCGCGCAGTGCGCCCGCCACGTACTGCACTTCCGGGATCTCGTTGCGGATCGCCTCCACGTCCCCCTCCTTGAGGGTGTAGAAGCTGCTGGAACTCATGCGCACGCCACCGCCACCCGGGCCGCGGCCCGCCCCGGGGCTGATGTCCAGCCGCTGCGAGCCCAGGCCGGAGACCAGCTTGTCGATTTCGGCCTGCGTGCCCTGCCCCACCGACACCATGACGATGACGGCAGCGATGCCTATGATCACGCCCAGCGAGGTCAGTGCGCTGCGCATCCAGTTGCCGCGCAGCGCGTGCAGCGCGGTGCGCAGGATGTCGGAGAAGTTCATGGCAGAAGGCCGGGAGTGGGGAATTGGGAATCGGGATTCGCAGACGCAAAGCCGCGTCGCATGAGCGGGAACAAGGCCGGCAGGGAAAGCGGACGGATCACGGGTGTGCGCCTCCAACTCCCGATTCCCGATTCCCGAATCCCGGCTCCTCATGCAGTTCGCCGTCGCGCATCACCAGGATGCGGTCGGCGTGCGCGGCGACTTCGGGATCGTGGGTGATCAGGATGACGGTGTGGCCGTCGTCGCGCAGGCGCTTGAACAGGGCCAGGATCTCCTCGCCCGTCTTGCTGTCCAGCGCACCGGTGGGTTCGTCGGCCAACAGGATCGGCGGCTGGTTGATCAGCGCTCGTGCGATGGCCACGCGCTGTTGCTGGCCGCCGGACAGTTCGTTCGGGCGGTGGCCTGCGCGTTCGGCCAGGCCGACCGCGGCCAGCGCCTGGCGCGCGCGTTCGGTGCGCTGTGCGGGCGGCACCTGCGCATAACCCAGCGGCATGGCCACGTTCTCCAGCGCGGTCATGCGCGGCAGCAAGTGGAAGCCCTGGAACCCGAAGCCGATCTTCTCGCGGCGCAGGATCGCCAACTGTTCGGCGTCCAGCGTGGCCACGTCGATGCCGTCGCACAGGTAGCGGCCGTCGGTGGGCGTGTCCAGGCAGCCGATCAGGTTCATCAGCGTGGACTTGCCCGAGCCGGACGGCCCCATGATGGCGACGAAGTCACCGCGATCCACCCGCATGTCGACGCCTTTCAGCGCGACGACTTCCGCCTCGGTGCCCGCGGAATAGACCTTGCCCAGCGCGTGCGTCTGGATGACCGGCACGCGGTCGCCCGCATTCGCTGACGGCATGTTCATTCCTTCGCGCGCTCGCCCACGACCACCACGTCGCCTTCCTTCACCGCGCCGGACACCTCGGTGCTGGTGCCGTCGCTGGCGCCGATGCGGACCTGCACCATTTCCGGCTTGCCGTTGACCAAGGTGTAGATCGGCGCGCGCTTGGCGCCCAGCAGGGCGCGCAGTTCGGCATCCCAGCGCTGCTTCTGCGTATCGTCCAGCGTGGCGCGGAACGGTGCGAAGTCCTGCTGCATGCGTTCGGCCATGCGCTGGCGCATCTGCGCCTGCATCGCGCCACTGCCGCCACTGGCATTGCCACCCGGCCGGGGAGCGCCGCCGAACATGCTGGCGCCACGCTGCTGCGCCTGCGCCATCCGGGCGGCCTGACGTTCCCGCAATGCCGTGAGCGCGGCATCGAACGCGGCCTGCTGGTCGGGCTTGAGCTGCAGGCTGCCGGCCACGCGCGCCAGGTCGTCACCGATGCCACCGCCGCGGTTCTGACCGCCCTGCGGCGCCTGCGCGGCCGCGGTGGCAGTGGCGGTCTCACCGGTCGGCTTGTAGCGCAGCGCGGCGTTGGAGACCTTGAGGATGTCGTCGCGCTTGCTGACCTCGATCTCGGCGTTGACGGTCAGGCCCGGCAGCAGGGTGCCGTCGCTGTTGTCCACGCTGACCACCACCGGGTACGTCACCACGTTGCTGGTGGTGGTGGCCGACAGGCGCACCTGCTGCACCTGCCCGCGGAACTGGCGGTCGGCGAACGCATCGCCGGTGAACGACACCGCTTGTCCGACCTTGACCTGGCCGATGTCGGCCTCGTCGACGGCCAGCTCGATCTTCATCTTCGACAGATCCTCGGCGATGGTGAACAGCTCCGGGGCCTGCAGGCTGGCCGCCACGGTCTGTCCCGGCTCGATGGTGCGGGTCAGCACCACGCCATCCACCGGCGAACGGATCACCGTGCGGTCCAGGTTGACGCGGGTGGTCTGCGTGGACGCGGTCTGCTGGCGGATCGATGCCTGCGCCGCGTTGACCTGCGCGCGCGCTTGGTCGCGGGCGGCGCGGGCCAGGTCCACGTCGCTCTGCGCGACCAGCTTCTGCCGGCCCAGGTCGGCCTTGCGCGTGTAATCGAGTTCGGCGTTCGCCAGCGTGGCCTGCGCCTGTTTCAGGCTGGCCTGCGCATTGGCGATCTGCGCATTGCCCTGTTCGATCTGCGCCTCGTACGTACTCGGATCGATGCGGGCCAGCACCTCACCCTTCTTGACCTCGCTGTTGTAGTCGACCAGCACGTCGGTGACCTGGCCGGAGATCTGACTGCCGACGGTCACCGTGGAGATGGCGCTCAGCGTGCCGGTGGCCGAGATCGCCACGCGGATGTCGCCGCGTTCGATGGTGGCGGTGCGGTAGGCACTGTCCGCCGCTTCCCCCTTGCGGGCAGTCCACCACCAGGCGCCTCCACCGAGGATGGCCACCACGGCGATGCCGAGCAGGAGGGACGGAACGATGGACTTCTTGCGCGGGGCGGAACGGGCAGGCTGGCTCATGCAGTGAGTCGGCTCGGAAGGTGGGGAGTCGGGGGACGGTAACGCACCAGGGGCCGCGGCGTTGACAGCCCCGCGCGCCGGTCGGTTCCCCTATAGATTACGGAACGAAGCGGATCGTCGCGGTGGTGCCGCGTCCCAGCTCGCTGTCCAGCTCGATCTTCCAGCCGAACCGGTCGCACAGACGGCTGACGATGGACAGGCCCAGTCCGCTGCCCTGCGGCCGGCTGGGGTCGGCACGGTAGAAGGGCTCGAAGACCCGCACCATCGATTCGGCCGACATGCCGATGCCCGTATCGCGCACGATCACCCGGTCCGGCTCCAGGATCACGTCGATCCGTCCACGGTCCGTGTAGGAACAGGCGTTGCGCAGCAGGTTGCTCACCACCACCTGGAACACCCTCGGTGGCGCATGCAGCCGCGGGCGCGCATGCAGGGTGACTTCCAGGTCCACCGGCTTGTTGAGCAGCAGCGCGCGCGCATTCTCGGCCTCGTCCATGACGATGTCGGCCACGTCGAAATCCTCGCTCTGCGGCTCGCCCTCGGCCTCGCGGGCCAGGATGAGGAAGGCGTCGATCCCCGCTTCCATGTCGCGGCCCGCCCGCTGGATGCGCTGCAGGGCGCGCGCCACCCGCGGCGGCGAATCCTCGGCCATCGCCATGTCGCTGGCCACGCGGATCACCGTCAGCGGCGTGCGCAGTTCGTGGCTGGCGTCGCGGGGGAAGTCGCGCTCGCGCGCCACATGCGCGGTCACGCGCTGCGCCAGCCCGGGCAGGGCGGCGGCCAGCTGGCGCGCCTCGCCCTGCACGTCGTTGGGCAGGCGGTCGGCGGCCAGGGTGCTGACGTCGGGACGACGCGGGTCCCACTCGGCCACCTGCCGTGCCAGCCAGCTGACCGGCGAGACCAGCCGCTTGGACGCGCGGTAGGTCAGCCAGGACACCAGGTAGATCGCCACCAGCGTCATGATGATCGGCACGGTACCGAAGTAGAACGCCAGCCGCTCGGCCTGCGAGCGCAGGAACACCAGGTACAGGCGCCCGGCGGGCTGTTCGTCCACCAGCACCAGCAGGTCGTCGTCCTTGAGTTCGTGGAAGCCGGGCCGGAGGTCGCGCAGGTTCTCGGGCAGCACCAGGTTGGAATGACCCTTCACCACCAGGTAGCCGCGCAGGTTGTGCGTGTTCGGCGGGGGTTGTGCGGTGCTGGCGCTGTACAGCTCCCAGAAGTGCGCGGCTTCTTCCTGCAGCGCGGTGTTCATCAGGCTGTGCTTGATGACCGCGGAGATCAGGTACACGCCCAGCACGATGGCCAGGCTGACCATGACGGCCTGCAGGATGAAGGCGATCCTGAGCTTGCGTGGCAGGCCGTGGCGCATGGGGATCCGTCGGGCGAAAGCCGGAGTATGCCGCGCGCGGACGGCCGGGTCAGCCGATGTCGGCGATGCGGTAGCCCGCGCTCTGCACGGTGTGCAGCAACGGCTTGTCGAACGGCTTGTCGATCACCTTGCGCAGGTTGTACAGGTGGCTGCGCAGGGTGTCCGAGTCCGGCAGGCCGTTGCCCCAGATCTCGCGTTCGATCTCCTGGCGGGTCACCACGCGCGGCGATTCGCGCATCAGGATGGTCAGCAGGCGCAGGCCTATGGGCGACAGCATCAGCTCGGTGCCGCCGCGGGTGGCCCGCATGCTGACCGGGTCCAGCACCAGATCGGCGACCTTCAGCACTTCGGCACCCACCTGGCGGCGCTCGCGGCGGATCAGCGCCCGCAGGCGGGCTTCCAGTTCCTGGATCGCGAAGGGCTTGGTCAGGTAATCGTCGGCACCGGAACTCAGCCCGGTCAGCTTGTCGTCCAGGGTGTCGCGTGCGGTCAGCATCAGCACCGGCGTGGACTTGCGCGCCTCGTTGCGCAGCCGCTTGCAGACTTCCATGCCGTCCAGGCGCGGCAGCATCAGGTCCAGCACCAGCACGTCGTAGCTGTTCTCCACGGCCAGGCGGTAGCCGTCCAGGCCGTCGGTGGCGTAGTCGACCTCGAATCCGCGTCCTTCCAGGTATTCCCCGATCATCTCGGAAATGTTGCGGTTGTCTTCCACCACCAGCACCAGACCTGCGGTTTCCTGACTGTGTCGCATGACAGCTCCTTGAAAGGCTTCAGGTTTGTGAAACTACCTGTCTGCCGGTAGACACCGTGTGAAGACGCAGGCTCCATTCAGCCGGCAGTTGGGATTACGCTCTGCCATCCCTTTTTCGAATGACCCCCCATGCTCGAACGCGTCCTGCCCCTGTGCCTGCTGCTGGCCTCCAACGTCTTCATGACCTTCGCCTGGTACGGGCACCTGAAATACAAGTCCGCGCCCCTGGTGGTGGCGATCCTCGCCAGTTGGGGCATCGCCTTCTTCGAGTACTCGCTGATGGTGCCCGCCAACCGGATCGGCAGCGCGGTCTATTCGGTGGTCCAGCTGAAGACGATCCAGGAGATCCTGACCCTGCTGGTCTTCGCCGGCTTCAGCACGTGGTACCTGGGCCAGCCGCTGAAGTGGAACCACTACGCGGCGTTCGCCCTGATCGTGGGCGCGGCGTTCCTGATGTTCTACGAATAGGACGGGCACGCGCCCCTCCAACGACGGCTACTGCTCGTCTTCCGGCCGCAGCGGGCTGTGACGCCAGTCGAACGCTGCCAGGAGATCGGCAGCGTGCACATCCATCTCCGCACGGTAATGGTGCTCGTGTTGCCCCGGAACTTCGACACGTCCGGCGACAAACCCCATCTCGCGGAATCTGGACACGAACAGGTCGACAGGGCCGTAACCGAACAGTTGATCGTGCCGGTCCCAAACGAGGGTGGCGTGATCCGTTGCCGAATGGACCCAGAGATCGAAGCGTCCATCGGCTGCCAGAAAGTCCGAGAACCGCCGGATGAAGAGGCTGGTCTGCTCCACGGAGATTTCAGGACTTTCATAGCGACCAGCTGCCGCCTCGCCGCGCGGGGTGTGTAGCACGTAAAGCAGGCGCAAAGGCCCCCGCAGCAAGCTCACCAACGACTGGAGAACGCCTGGATCGCTTGACGGTATGCCTGCGATCACTCTGTCGCCAGCCTCGAACGTTGCGGCATGGCGATAGGCCACCCAGCGGTCCCCCTGACGGTGACCCAGACGATACCGACGATCCTCCATCAGAACCGGATCTTCCCTGTCAGGATGTCCTTGAACATCACCCAGTCGCCGGCAAAGGAATAGAACGGGTGCTTGAAGGTCGCGGGGCGGTTCTTTTCGAAGAAGAAGTGGCCGACCCACGCGAAACCATAGCCGCAGAACAGCGCGGCGAGCAGCCACCAGGCATTGCGTTCGACAACGGCCAGCGCCACCAGGGCCAGCACGCCGCAGCTGCCGATGAAATGCAGCCTGCGCGAGGTGCGGTTGCTGTGCTCGGCCAGATAGAACGGATAGAACTCGCGGAAGCTGGCGAAGCGGCTCATGTCCCCTCCCACAGGGTCAGGCGGCGCGTGGCGAGAACATGATCACCGCCATGCCGGCCAGGCACAAGCCGGCGCCCAGCAGGTCCCAGCGCGTGGGTTTCACCGCGTCCACGGCCCACAGCCAGAAGATCGCCATGGTGATGTAGACACCGCCATAGGCCGCATAGACCCGACCCGAAGCCGTGGGGTGCAGCGTCAGCAGCCAGGCGAACAGCGCCAGGCTGGCCGCGGCCGGCACCAGCAGCCAGGCGCTGCCGCCCTTGCGCAACCACAGATAGGGCAGATAGCAGCCGACGATCTCGGCCAGTGCGGTGACCAGGAACAGCAGCAGGGTCTTCATGGGGACAGCGTAGGGCGGGCCCCGGCCCGCCGCCAGCCCATCGGCCATGACGGCATCCCGGGCGGGCCACAAGCGATGCGCGGAAGTGCGACGGGTTCCCGCCGTCGCGGGAATGACGATCCGGAGCGGGGTTGAGGCAGCGTCCTTACGCCCCGCCGCGCTCCTCTCGCTTCACCCTCGCCCACAGCGCTTCCTGCTGCTCCAGCGACAGCGCCGCCATCGTGGTGCCTTCGGCGGCAGCCAGCGCCTCCATCGCGCGGAAGCGGCGCTCGAACTTCAGGTTGGCCCGGCGCAGCGCGCCGCCCACGTCTACCTTCGCATGACGCGCGAGGTTGGCGGCCACAAAGAGGAGGTCGCCGATCTCGTCCTCCAGCCGTGCGTCGCGTTCGGGCGACGGCGCCGCGGCGAGTTCGACGCGGACTTCGTCGATCTCCTCGTGCAGCTTGTCGATCACCGGCGCGGTGCCCGGCCAGTCGAAACCCACGCGCGCCGCGCGCGACTGCAGCTTCACTGCGCGCTGCCATTCGGGAAGCCCCCGGGAGACGCCTGCCAGCGCCGAGGTGTCCTCCTCGCCGGCGGCCTTGCGCTCGGCGGCCTTGATCGCTTCCCAGTTGACGGTCTGCGCTTCGGCATCGGCAAAGGAGGCATCACCGAACACGTGCGGATGCCGGCGGACCATCTTGTCGCAGATGGCGGTGACGACATCGTCGAACACGAAAGCGCCCTTCTCCTGCGCCATCTGCGCATGGAAAACGACCTGCAGCAGCAGGTCGCCCAGTTCGTCCTTCAGTGCGGGCAGGTCGCCGCGGTCGATCGCGTCGGCGACTTCGTACGCCTCCTCGACCGTGTAGGGCGCAATGGTCGAGAAATCCTGCTCCAAGTCCCACGGACAACCCCCGTCGGGATCGCGCAGGCGCGCCATGATGGCCTGAAGGCGCGCGATACCGCCGTCAGGCGATGCGGGCATGTCCATGTTCATCCCCCAGCGCCTGCGCCAGCCACGTCCGCCACGGCAGCGTCATGTCGCCCAGCGCGACGAAGTCGCCGTTGAGCAGCGTCTCGCGGCGGTTGTAGCGGGACGCGCGGCCATCCGGCGCCAGCAGTGCGCCGCCCGCCGCTTCCAGTACGCACTGCGCTGCGGCGGTATCCCATTCGCTGGTCGGGCCGAAACGCGGGTAGACGTCCAGCGCGCCCTCGGCGATGCGGCAGAACTTCAGCGACGATCCCAGCGACATCTCCTCGATGCCGCCCATCGCATCCAGGAAGGCCTGGGTGCGCGCATCGCGATGCGAACGGCTGGCGGCGACCTTCAGCGCGCCGGTCGCGGGCGAGCGCGTGCGGATCTGCGTATCCACCTGGCCCACGCGGCGGTAGGCATTGCGGCCCTGGCGGGCGGGCCAGGTCTCGCCGGTCACCGGCGCGTGCACCACCCCGAAGATGGGTTCGTTCTGCTCGATCAGCGCGATGTTGACGGTGAACTCGCCATTGCGCTTGATGAACTCGCGGGTGCCGTCCAGCGGATCCACCAGCCAGTAGGTCGGCCATTGGCTGCGTTCGCTCCAGGGGATGTCGGCGGCTTCTTCCGACAGCACCGGCCATTGCGGCGTGAGCCGGCGCAGGCCATCGGTGATCACTTGGTGGGCGGCCATGTCGGCGGCGGTCAGCGGGCTGTCGTCGGTCTTCTGCTGTACGTCGAAGGTGCCTTCGTACACGGCCATGATGGCCTGGCCCGCTTCGCGGGCGATGACGATGACGGCTTCGTGCAGGTCGGTGGTCATGCGGCTCATGTCCGCTCTTTCAACCATTCGCGGGCGATGAACAGCGCCGCCAGCGAACGGCCTTCCGAAAAATCCTCGCGCAGCATCAGCCGATCGAGGTCTTGCAACTTCCAGGGCACTACTTCCAACTCCTCGGGTTCGTCCCCCGGCAGGCGCTCGGGGTACAGGTCTCTTGCCACCACCAGCCAGGACTGGTGGCTCATGTAGGTGGGCGCCAGGGTCAGGGCACGCAGCACGTCGATGCGGCGCGCGCCGAAGCCGGCTTCTTCCTTCAGTTCGCGGTCGGCCGCCTGCTCCGGCGTCTCGCCCGCATCGATGCGGCCCTTCACCAGGCCCAGTTCGTAGCGGTGCATGCCGGCGGCGTACTCGCGCACCAGCAGCACCGTGTCGTCGTCCTGCATCGGCACCACGACCACCGCGCCATGGCCCTGCGAGCGCAGCCGGTGGTAGCGGCGGCGCTCGCCGTTGCTGAATTCCAGGTCCAGCTCTTCGACATGCCGGTCCGGCCCGTCGGTGCGCTGGGTGATGCCATGGATGATCGGAAGGCGGCTCATCGGGCGGCGCGACATCCACGCCCGGCGCGCGAGGCACGACGACGGCAGGGGGCGGAGCCCGATATCATGTGGGGATGCGACAACAGGATCATCAAGCGGGAATGCTAGCAGAGGCGGACGACTGGCGTAGCCGCGACCTGTCGGTGCTGTGGCATCCCTGCACCCAGATGCGTGAGCACCCGCACACCTTGCCGCTGGTGCCGATCGCCCGCGGCGAAGGCGCCTGGCTGATCGGCCATGACGGCACGCGTTACCTGGACGCGGTCAGCAGTTGGTGGACCAACCTGTTCGGCCATGCCGAGCCACGCATCGGCGCCGCCATCGCCGCGCCGGCCGGGGCACTGGAACAGGTGATGCTGGCCGGCTTCACCCACGCGCCCGCGGTCGAACTGGCCGAGCGCCTGCTGGCGGTCGCGCCGCGGCAGCCCGGTCGCGCGCCGCTGTCCAAGGTGTTCTACGCCGACAACGGCTCGGCGGGTGTGGAAGTGGCGCTGAAGATGGCCTTCCACTGGTTCCACAACCGCGGCGAGCACCGTCGGACGAAGTTCATCGCGCTGGAGAACGGCTACCACGGCGAAACGCTCGGGGCGCTCGCCGTGGGCGACATCCCGCTGTACCGGCGCGTGTATGCGCCGCTGCTGGCCGAAGCGCTGTTCGCGCCTTCGCCCGACGCTTACCTGGCGCAGCCGGGCGAATCGCCGGCCGAATGCGCCGCGCGCGCCGCCGATGCGCTGGCCGCATTGCTCGACCGTCACGCCGGCGAGGTCTGCGCGGTGATCGTCGAGCCGCGCGTGCAGTGCGCCGGTGGCATGCGCATGCATCATCCGGACTACCTGACCCGCGTGCGCGAGCTCTGCGACACCAGTGGCGCGTTCCTGATCGCCGACGAGATCGCGGTGGGTTTCGGCCGTACCGGCACGCTGTTCGCCAGCGAGCAAAGCGGCGTGATGCCCGATCTGCTGTGCCTGTCGAAGGGCCTGACCGGTGGTTTCATGCCGTTGGCGGCGGTGCTGGCCACGCAGGCGATCTACGACGGCTTCCTGGACGATTCGCGCGAACGCGCCTTCCTGCATTCGCACAGCTACACCGGCAATCCGCTGGCCTGCGCCGCCGCGCTGGCGTCGCTGGCTGTCTTCGGCGACGACGACATCCTGGCGCGCAACCGTATTACCGCGCGCGGAATGGCCCCGCTGGCCGAACCGCTGGCCGCGCACCGCCATGTCGCCGACGTGCGCCAGGCCGGCATGGTACTGGCGTTCGAACTGACCCGGGACGGCGACAAGGCCACGCCCTTCCCCCCCACCGCACGCGTGGGCCTGAAGGCCTACCGCGCTGCGCTGGCACGGGGCGTGGTGCTGCGCCCGCTGGGCGACGTGCTGTATTGGATGCCCCCGTACTGCGTGGACGAGGAGCAACTGCAGCTGCTCGCCGATGTCACCCGCCACGCCATCGACGAGGCCACGTCATGCGACTGACCCGCTGTTACGTGGCGCTGCCGCTGCAGGCGGGCGCACGCGTCGTCCTGCCCGAACTCCTGGCCAACCACCCGGCCCGCGGGCTGCGGCTGCGCGAGGGCGACGCCTGCGTGTTGTTCAACGGCGATGGCCAGGATCATGACGGCCGCATCGCGTCCATCGGCAAGCGCGAGGTGGTGGTCGAACTGCAGGCATCGCGGGCGGTTGACAACGAATCCCCGCTGCATGTGACCCTGCTGCAGGGCATCGCGCGTGGCGAGAAGATGGACCTGATCCTGCAGAAGGCGACCGAACTGGGGGTCGCTGCGATCGTCCCCGTCATGGCCGAGCGCACCGAAGTGAAGCTGGACGCCGAGCGCACCGAGAAACGCATGGCGCATTGGCGCAGCGTCATCGCCTCTGCCTGCGAACAGAGCGGCCGTGCACGGTTGCCAGGGTTGTCGGCACCGACCGCGCTCAACGACGCCGCGCGCGGCATCGCCAGCGATGCGCTGCGCCTGATGCTCGACCCCACGGGCGACGTGTCACTGGCGACCGTGCAGGTCACGACGGGCGCGGTGGTGGTCGCGATCGGCCCGGAAGGGGGCTGGTCGCCGCGCGATCGCGACACCCTGTCGGCGGCCGGCTTCACCGGGCTGAGGCTTGGCCCGCGCATCCTGCGCACGGAAACCGCCGGTCTGGCCGCCATCGCCGCGCTGCAGTCGAGATTCGGCGACCTGTAGGGCGGGCCCAGGCCCGCCAGCACATCTCGTGGAAAGCCGCTTCACCTAGAGGATCCGCGATGGCGGGCTGAAGCCCGCCCTACGCAGACCGCGTCAGGCCGCGTTGGCCAGCGCTTCGCCGATCATCGTTTCGACGACTTCCAGGTCCGGCAGCACGGCGGCTTCGTCGCCGAGCAGCACGCGGACCTTCACGCCAACCGGGAGCTCTTCCTCGGTCGCGTCGGCCAGCAGGCCATCGCGCGGCACCGACACCAGGCGCGGGAACGAGGGCGTGAGCAGCGCGAAATACGGGCGATCCTTGTCGCCGCTCAACGCCTTGAGCACCACGATCTTGCTGTTCAGCGCGACCGGCTCGTTTGCATTGCCGCTCAGGCGGCCGAACGCCACCAGCGGCACGGGCCAGCCGTGCCAGTCGATCCGGCCCGGCAGCCAGTCGGGCATGTCGGCGATCGGCTCGACCGGCGCACGGGTCAGCACCTCGGCGACGGTGGCGTTGGGCAGCAGCAGGCGATGCTCGCCCGCCTGGATCAGGACGCCGCGGATCTCGTCGTTGGAATGGGCCATTGTGTGTTCCTCAGAACCAGCGGTCGGTCAGGCGTTGCGCCAGCTGCACGGGGGTGCCCAGGTCGGCACCACGGGCGGCCAGCGCACGCGGCGCGGCCGGGTCGTAGCAGCCTTCCTGCGACTGGCCGAGCACCAGCGCGCCCTGCGTGCCCAGCGTCGCGGCCGGATCGACCAGCGCGCTGTCGCTGCCGCTGAGCAGCAGCACCGCACTGTCGGCGGGCGGCAGCTGCGGGATCATCGTGTGGATCACCGCGCCCGGGCGGAACGCCACCTGGCCGGCATCCACAAACGGCACGACGTCGCCGGGCAACACATAGATATGTCCCGCTTCGGCAGGCGTACCGGCCTCGGCCAGCACCACCGGCATGTGCGCCACGCGCTCCATCTGCCGGACCAGGTTGTCGTAGCGGCCACCATCCAGGCGCAGGTGCACCAGCAGCGGCTTGGGGAATCCCTCCGGCAGCTCGGCGAGCAGCTTGCGTACCGCATCGGGGCCGCCGATGCCGGCGAAGACCAGCACGGCGCCCTGCACGCGGGCAGCCGCCGACGTACTGCCGGCATCCAGCGGTTCCAGTTCCAGACTGGACAGGTCGAACGTGGGCGTCGGCACCGGCGGCGGGACCGACGGCACCTCGGGCAGCGGCGGAGGCACGGCCGGAGACGATGCCGGGGCCGTTTCCAGGCCGGCGGTGCGTAGCCAGTCGTCGGCATCCACGACCTGATCGCCGGACGGGCGCGCCTGCAGGCCGCCGGTATAGGCGAAATCGTCGCTCGGCAGGTCCAGCGCCCGGTCGGCCGCCTCCTCCAGATGCCGTGCGATGCCGTCGCCTTCGTGCAGCTGCGCGGGCGTCACCGGCAGGCCGGGTTCCAACTGCAGGACCACGTCCTCTTCACGACCGGGAGGCAGGACATCGCGGTGGCCGTGCAGCTTGGCGGCCAGGTGGCGCGCCCATCGCTGCGCATCCCAGCCCTGTCGACGCGCGGCCAGATCGGCCTCGTCGAAGATGACCGCGACGGCAGGATCGTGCAGGACGCAGTCGAAGCGCTCCAGGCTGTCCTCGATGGCCGGCTCCAGCGCCACCAGCACCACCTGGGGCGCACTGCTGCCCAGGGCCTCCGCATCCAGGGTGTTGGGGTCGTCTTCCAGCACGATGTCGGCACCCGCTTCGTGCAGCGCCACGCGCAGGCGCTCGCGCGCCTCGCCCGGGCGCGCCAGCAGGGCCACGCGTTTGGCTTCACTCACGGACACGGGCGATTCCCAGCAGGTCGTACACGTTGCGCATCAGGTCCAGCTCCTGGTACGGCTTGCCCAGGTAACGCTGCACGCCGATGTCGAAGGCGCGCTGGCGGTGCTTGTCGCCGGTACGCGAGGTGATCATCACGATGGGCACGTCCTTGAAGCGCGGATCGGCCTTCATCGTGGTGGCCAGCTCGTAACCGTCCATGCGCGGCATCTCGATGTCCAGCAGCATCAGGTCGGGCACGCGCTCCTCCAGCTTCTCCAGCGCTTCCACGCCGTCGCGCGCAGCCGAGACCTCGAAGTTGTGGCGTTCCAGCACGCGGCTGGTCACCTTGCGCATGGTCAGCGAGTCGTCCACCACCATCACCAGCGGCACGCGGCGCTGCTCGACGGCCGCCGTGGGCTGCGCCGGCTGTGCCGGCTGCGCCAGGTGGCGGCGCACCAGCGGTGCGGCGTCCAGGATCACCACCACGCTGCCATCGCCGGTGATGGTGGCACCGTAGATGCCCGGAATGGAGGCGATCTGCGGGCCGACCGGCTTGACCACGATCTCGCGGTTGCCCAGCACCTGGTCCACGGCGACGGCCGCACGCAGGTCGCCGGCGCGCACCAGCAGCAGCGGCACCTGGGCCTGGCCCTCGGCCTTGGCCGGGCCGTGACCCACCAGATGGCCGAGGTTGTACAGCGGATAGTCCTCGCCACCGTAGTGATAGGCGCCGGTACCCGCATTGAAACGCGCGTGGCTGATGCGGCCGATGCCGCTGACCGCCGCCACCGGCACGGCGAACTGGGTTTCGCCGATCTGCACGAACACCGCCTGGGTGACCGCCAGCGTCTGCGGCAGGCGCAGGGTGAAGGTGGCGCCCTGGCCCGGCGTGGAGCTGATGTCCAGCGAGCCGCCCAGCTGGCGCACTTCGTTGTACACCACGTCCATGCCCACGCCACGGCCGGCCAGCTGGCTGACCTGGTCGTAGGTGCTGAAGCCGGACTCCAGGATGAGGCGGTCCAGATCGGCGTCGGCCAGCGTGGCGCCGGGCTGGATCAGCCCGCGCTGCTCGGCGCGACGGCGGATCGCCTCGCGGTCCAGGCCGGCACCGTCGTCGGAGACGACCAGCACCATTTCCGACCCTTCGCGGCGCAGCGCGACCTGCACGGTGCCCTCCTCCGGCTTGCCCGCCTTGCGGCGCGCCTCCGGCGATTCCAGGCCATGCGCGACCGAATTGCGCAGCAGGTGCTCCAGCGGCGCGGTCATGCGCTCCAGCACGTTGCGGTCCATTTCGCCGTGGGTACCGGACAGCTGCAGGTTCACCTGCTTCTGCGTGTCGCTGGCCGCCTGGCGCAGCACGCGGCGCAGGCGCGGCACGATGCCTTCGAACGGCACCATGCGCGCGCGCATCAGGCCGTCCTGCAGTTCCGAGCTGACACGCGACTGCTGCTGCAGCAGGCTGTCGTACTGGCGCGACAGATCGTCCAGCACGCCTTGCAGGCCGCTGATGTCGGCGGCCGATTCGGCCAGCGCACGACTGAGCTGCTGCAGCGTGGAGAAGCGGTCCAGTTCCAGCGGATCGAACGTCGGGTCCTGCTTGTCGTGCTCGCGCTGGTAACGCGCCACGATCTGCGCTTCCGTTTCCAGGTCCAGGCGGCGCAGCTGGTCGTGCAGGCGGATGTTGGTGCGGTCCAGTTCGGCCATCGCGCCGCGGAACGCACCCATCTGCTGCTCCAGGCGCGCGCGGTAGATGGCGACCTCGCCGGCGTGGTTCACCAGCCGGTCCAGCAGGTCGGCGCGCACGCGCACCTGCTCCTGCTGGCCCATCGGGAAGAACTCCTCCTCCACGGGCGCGGCCAGGTCGGTCTCGATCGGGGCCGACAACGGCGCCAGCTCGATCGACACGGGAGCCGCCGCGGCGACTTCCGGCGCCGCGGGCAGTTCGATGCCGCGCGCGCGCGCATTGAACTCGGCGATCATGCCGTCCGGAATGGTCACGGCGCGACGCGCAGTCACGCGCGCCAGCTGCGCATGCAGGGTGTCGAAGCCACGCTCGAGCAGCTGGATCGCCCGGCGGTCCAGCTCCGTGCGCTGGCCGGCGATCGATTCCAGCATCGACTCGATCGCATGGCCCAGATCGCCGACGGCATGGATGCCGGCCATGCGCGCACCGCCCTTCAGGGTGTGCAGGTCGCGCTGCAGGCTGATCACCAGCGCGCGGTCTTCCGGCGTCTCGCGCAGCTTGGCCAGCAGGTCGTCGGAGTGGTCGAGCAGGTCGTTGCCTTCCTCGATGAAGATCTCGACCAGGTCCAGGTCCAGCCCGGTCAGGTCGAGGGCCTCCTCCGGCTCCGGCATGTCGGCGGGCGCACTGGTCACGGCAGACTCCTCGGCTTCGACGGAGGCAACGGGTTCGACGTCCTGCGATGCGGGAGCTTCCGCTTCGGATGCGTCCACCACTTCGACGACTTCCACGGCCTCGACGATCTCGTCGACCTCGACCGGTTCCGACGAAGCGTCTTCCACGGCGGGGCTGTCGGCGGTCGGCGATGCGTCGACATCGGCATCGGCCATGTCTTCCACCGTCGACGAAGGCGTGTCGATGGCTTCCACGGCATCGTCTTCGACGGGGGCCTCTTCGATGGCCTCGACGGCATCGTCCTCGACGGAGGTTTCTTCGATGGCCTCGATCGTCTCGACGGCCTCGGCGATCTCCGGCTCCGGGGCGGGCTCGGCCGCGCCGGCTTCGATCTGCTCATCGGACACGACGGCACCAGTCTCGTCGTGCGCCGTGGCGTCATCGGCCGCCTGCTCGCCCCCGTCCGTCCCGGTCGCCGGTGCGGCATCCATCTCGCTCAGGAAGGCGGGCATATCGCCATCGACCACCAGGACTTCGTCGTCCACGACGGCGGTCTGGTCCGACGCGCGCGCTGCTTCATCCGCCGCCTGCAGGGCGGGCGCGTCAGTCGAAACGGTCTCTTCCACGTCATGCGGCCCGGCATCGGCCCCGTCGACGGCAATGTCGTCGACCATGGGTGGCACTTCGTCCTGCTGTGCCTCTTCGCTCGATGGCACCGCCGCCTCGGCGTCCGGCACCTGCGTGCGCGGCAGGATGCGGTAGTCGATGTCGTAGAAAGTGACGCTCTGGTCGGTGGGTGCCGGGACCTGGGGCAGGTCGGCGGGGATGTCCTCCCGCGACACGGTCTCCTCCGCATCGGCCGGAAGCGCGGTGCCCGCGTCCGTCGGGAGTTCTGCGGCGCCTTCGCCATCGACGGTATCGGCGATGGCGAATCCACCCGCCACCTCGGCCGGCTCGGTATCGAGGGAAACCGACAGGTCCATCGCCAGCAGTTCCACGTCGGACGGCCCGACCGGCGCGGCGATGGGCGTCTGGCCCACGTAGGTGCCCTGGCGGGCGTCATCGACGATCTGCGCGCCTGCGCGCAGGTCAGGCAGGCTGTCGCCCAGCGCCACCAGTTGTGCGGACAGCGCGGCGAATACGGGAATCCGCGGCGACGGCGCCTGCAGGGCCGCCACGCTGCGGCGGATCGCCTGCGCGGTATCGGCCAACGCGGCCACGCCTTCCGGCGTGGGCGTTTCGCCCGCGGCCAGCAGCCGCTTGACGTACTGTTCCGCCGGCGCGGTGACGTGGGTGATCTCGGGCACGTCGGCCATGGCCAGGGCGCCGTTCATCGTGTGGATGGCGCGCAGCAGTTCTTCGCTGACCGGCGTGGCCTCCACCTGCGCCTTCTGCAGCCAGGTGTCGACGGTGTCCAGGTGGTTGTCGACTTCGGTTTCCAGGATCTCGCGCAGTACCGCGTCCACCGACGCCGGCGTACCTTCGGTTTCCGGCTCGAACACGGCCGGCACGTCCTCTGCAATCGGAGCGACGTAGGCGGGCTCGACGAACTCCTCGTCCTCCGCCCGCACCGGGGCTTCGGCGCTGTAGTAGGCGTCTTCGCCGGCGGCAAGACGATCGGCCACGTCCTGCAGGCCGGCCAGGTCTGCGGTCACGCTGCCTTGGCCGCGCAGTGCGGCGTTGAGCTGCGGCAGCGCATCGCAGGCCTGTTCCAGCAGCGCTTCGACGGCGTGGCTGGGCTCGCGCGTGCGGTCCAGCACGCGGTTGAGCATGTTCTCCACCTTCCAGCTGAACTCGCCGAGCGTCTTGGCGCCGACCAGGCGCCCGCTGCCCTTCAGCGTGTGGAACACGCGACGGATCGGCCGCAGCCGCTCCAGATCTTCAGGATTGCTGCGCCATACCGGCAGCAGCTGGCGGAGGTTGACGATCTCCTCGTCGAACTCCTCCAGGAAGACCTCGCGGATCTCGTCGTCGATGTCGGTGGCGTCGCCATCGAAGCCGCCCACCACGGTCGCCGCCGGCAACGCGGCGGCCGCGGCCGCGATCTCGTGGCGCAGATCCGGCAGCGCGTCTTCTTCCGCCTCGACCGGTGTGGCCGGAGCGAACGCAACGGCCTCTTCCTGCGCCGCAGGCGCCTCGGGTTCGACCGGCGCGTCGTCCGGCGCCGACGCAGTCGCCTGTTCTTCGAGCTCGACCACGAACGTCGTGGCTTCGACGTCCGCAGCGGCCTCTTCGAAACCGACCGGATCGAAGGGATTCGCGTCGCCCAGTACGGGCGCCGTATCGAGCGGCTCCAGGCTCAGCGCGCCGAAGGACGGTGCGGGCGCGGTGTCCTCTGCGGGCTGCGCGGTCGGTGCCTCGATCTCGGGTGCCGCAGGCGGTTCGGTCGCGGCCACCGCCGGTGCGGTGATGACAGCCGCTTCGTGCTCGGCCGGCGCCTCGGGCGGCAGCGGCCAGTAGCGCAGCGCCTCCAGGCTGCCGCGGGTGATCTCGAGGATGTCCTCGCGATTGGGACGCCGCTCGCGCAGCGCTTCCAGGTAGTACTCCAGGCTGGCCATCGCGTCGGCCAGGGTGTCCAGCTGCTGTCCGCCAGGCACGCGCTTCTTGCCGATCAGCTCGCTGCCGACATAGCGGCGCACGCCGGTCACGTAGTCGCCCGCCTGGCCCAGTTCGAGCATGCGCAGCGCGCCGGCCACTTCGTCCAGCAGGCGCGGCACCTCGGCCAGTTCGCCGTGGTCCCAGTTGGTCTCGATGAACGCCACGAAGCGCTCGCGCGCGCCGGCGAAATTGATGATCGCTTCCTGCGCCAGCACCTCGACGGTGCGCTGGGATTCGGCGGTGCTCGGGTCGGGCGCGGCATCGCCGGCGCTGCCCAGCCGGGCGACTTGGTCGTCCAGCGACGCGTCCACGTACAGCAGCGCGCCGGCCACATCGAGCAGCGTGCCTTCGTCCGCAGGCCGGCTGCCGGCGACGACGTCGCGCAGCGTGTCGCGCTGCTGCATCACCACGTCGCGCGCCACGCCCAGGCCCATCATGCCCAGCGTGTCGGCCACGTTGCCCAGCTCGGCGACCTGCGGCTCGAGGTCGTGGGCGTCGCTGCCGGTGCGCAGGTGCAGGTCCAGCGCATCCTTCACCCGCAGCAGTTCTTCCTTCACCGCATTGCCGACCGTGTCGAGCAGTTCGCGGTTGCGCCCGCTCAGGCTACTGCGCGCGTGGTCGATCTCGGCCTCGCTGGGCGCGACGACCTCCCCCGTGCCCGGTGGGAACAGCATGCTTTCGTTGAGCCCGGAGGCGCCGCGCGCGGCGCGGATCTCGTTGAGCAGCGGCAGCAGCACGATCGGGATGTCGCGATGGCCTTCCTGCAGGCGTTCCAGGTAATCCGGCAGCAGCACCGCGCCGCGCATCAGCGTGGCGCAGGCCTCGTCGCGATCCCCTGCGGCGCCTTCCTGCAACGCCTTGGCCAGCAGCTCCAGCTCCTCGGCCACCATCGCCGGGGCATACAGCTCCACCATGCGCAGCGTGCCCTGCACCTGGTGCAGGTAACCGGCGCAGAAACGCATGCGGCTGGTATCCGCGGGCGTCTCGACGAAGGCCTCGATCTCCTGCCGCACCAGGCGCAGGGTCTCGTCCAGTTCGGGCTTCACCCAGCCGAGCACGGCGTGGCTCATGGCTTCGCGCAGCGCACTCATCGGCGGGCTCCCGCGGCGACGGCGGAACCGTCAGCCTCGCGCTGCTGGCGGGCGGGATGGCGTAGGAAATTCATGCGGTACGTCCCGTCCTCAGCCCGGCAGCTTGAAGTCGGCGACCGAACGGCGCAGGTCCGACGCCAGCTGCGCCAGATGGCCGATCGATTCGGCGGTCTGGCCCGCGCCCAGCGAGGTCTGCGAGGTGATCTGCCGGATCACGCCCATGGTCTGGGTGATGTCCAACGCCGCGGTGGACTGCTGCTGGGCGGCGGAGGAGATGTTCTTGATGAGGTTGTTGAGATCGTTCGACACGCGTTCGATCTCGCCCAGCGCGGTACCCGCGTCCTCGGCCAGGCGGGCGCCGGACACCACTTCGGCGGGGGTCTGCTCCATCGAGCTGACGGCCTCGTTGGGGTCGGCCTGGATGGTCTGCACCAGCGATTCGATGCGGCGGGTCGCCAGCGACGTGCGCTCGGCGAGGCGCTGCACTTCGTCGGCCACGACCGCGAAACCGCGGCCCGCCTCACCGGCCGAGGCGGCCTGCACGGCCGCGTTGAGCGCCAGGATGTTGGTCTGCTCGGAAATGTCGTTGATCAGTTCCACCACCGAACCGATTTCCTGCGAGGACTCGCCCAGGCGCTTGATGCGCTTGGAGGTCTCCTGGATCTGGTCGCGGATCTGTCCATGCCGCGGATGGTCTCGCGCACCACGCCCGCGCCCTCGGTGGCGATCTGCACCGAGCGCTGCGCCACTTCGGCGGATTCGGTGGAGTTCTTCGACACCTGGTCGATGCTGGTGGCGATCTCGCTGATGCGGTCGGAGGCGGTGGTGATCTGGTCGGCCTGGTGGCCGGCAGCCTCGGCCAGTTGCAGCGCAGTGGCCTGCGTTTCCTGGGTCGACGCGGCCACCTGCACCGAGGTGTCGTTGATCGTCGTCACCAGGTTGCGCAGTTCGTCCACGGCGTAGTTGATGGCGTCCGCGATGGCGCCGGTCATGTCCTCGGTCACCGAGGCCTTCACCGTCAGGTCGCCTTCACCCAGCGAGCTGATTTCGTCCAGCAGCCGCATGATCGCCTGCTGGTTGCGGCTGTTGTATTCCACCTGGGTCTGGTAGCGCACTTCCTGCTCGCGCTGGCGGGTGCGGTACAACGAGTACAGCAGGCCGATGATGGAGACCAGCGCCGCGATACCGGATGCGATGCCCAGCCAGAAATTGGGGAACAGGCGCGTGTCGCGCACCGAGCCGAACGCCGAGAACGCCTGGAACAGGTTGGTGCTGTCCTGGAGCATCTGGCCGGAGCCGTTGGTCAGCGCGGCGGCCGCGGACTGCGCGGCGAACAGGTTGCGCGAGCTGGCCAGGATCGCGTCCAGGTCCTTCTTCATCGCCGTCCACAGGGTCTGCGAGTTCTGCAGCGCTGCGAGCGCCGCACCGTTGCGGACCGCCGCGATGCCCAGGTCGGGGTTGCCGTCGCGCAGGCCGGCCAGCACCTGGCCGAACAGCACCGCGTCGCGACCCAGCGCGTCGCCGGCGGTGGCGGCACCGGCGCCACCGGCGCGGATTTCCGTCACCCGGCGGGCCATCGTGCCGGCCAGCACGACCTGCTGCAGCGCGCTGTAGATCTGCGAGGACGGCGCGCCGCCGGCCGACATGGCGCGCACCACTTCGTTGAGCTGCGCCTGCAGGTTGGGCACCTGGGTGGCGAAGCGGTCGGCGTTGCCCGCCAGTGCCAGCACCGCGGCCTCGGAGGCGACGATCTGGTCGGCGCTCTTGCCCAGCGGCGCCCAGGTGGCGCTCAGCTTGGCCAGCGGACCGGCGATGGCGCCTTCATTGCCGAAACGGCTCTGCAGGTCGGCGACGGTCGATTCGACCGACTGCTTGGTTTCCTTGAACGCCTTGAATGCCTCGGCGTTGCCGGCCACGGCCTCGCGGCCCTGGTTGGCCAGCTGCTGCGACAGCACGCGCATGTCCGATGCGCCGGTGCTGGCACCGGACAGGCGGCTGCCCTGGTAGGTGGCCACGCCGGTGTTGGCACCGAAGACGATCACCGAGATCGCCAGCAGCGCCAGCCAGAAGCTGTTGCCGAAACTGCCGATCTTGCTGGCGCTAGGAGAATCCGTCGCAGTGCTCATCGTTCAACCCCTGGATAGTGCTTGTCGTTCGCGCTCAGAGCGCGGTCTGGCGGAATTCCGGCGTGCGCGCCAGCAGGCCCAGCGCGAACACCCCCCACCGCTGATCGTCGCTGGCGAAAGCGCGATCGATGAAATGCCCGTAGCGGCCGTCCGCCAGATCGCCCGGCTCGACCTGCTGCGATTCGTGGAAGCTGCGCTGGCCATACAGTTCGTCGATGGTCAGCGCTACGTCGCCGCCGGCCTGACGCATCACCAGCACGCGCTGCCCCTCGTGCAGCACGGTGCGCTCGCCCTCGAGGAACTGCTTCAGGTCCACCACCGGGAACAGGTTGCCGCGCAGGTTGCCGATCCCCAGCAGCCACGGCTGCGCGCCGGGCACCGGCGTGACAGGCGGCATCGGCACGATTTCCACCACTTCCCCGAAGTTGGAGATCAGCCGGCGCTTGCCCACGCGGTAACCCACGCCGCGGTACTGGTCCTGCGCGATCTCGCGGGCGGGCTGGGCGACGGCGTGCGCCAGGCTGCGGCGCTCGTATTCGGCCAGCGTATCGAACGGTGTGCGGATCATGGCCCGCCCCCTGTGCACTCAGTGCGAATGGTCGCCATGCCGCCAGCCCCTCAGGTGCTGACGTGGGCGCGGATGGCGTCGAGGAGTTCCTCGCGCGTGAACGGCTTGGTCAGGTACTGCTCCGAGCCGACGATGCGCCCGCGCGCCTTGTCGAACAGGCTGTCCTTGGACGACAGCATGATGACCGGCGTGGACTTGAACACCTGGTTGTTCTTGATCAGCGCACAGGTCTGGTAGCCATCCAGGCGCGGCATCATGATGTCCACGAAGATGATCTGCGGCTGCTGGTCCGCGATCTTGGCCAGGGCCTCGAACCCGTCCGTCGCGGTCACCACTTCGCAACCCTCCCGCTTGAGCAGGGTCTCCGCGGTGCGGCGGATGGTTTTCGAGTCATCGATCACCATGACCCGTAGGCCGTGGAATCCACCGGCCTGGCCTTCGTTCTGCGTCATTACCTGATTTCCCCGTGCGCGCGTGGCTTCATAGACGAACCGGCCCCGCTGCGTTGCTGCTTATATCCCCTATCCCGCCGCGCACTGTCAAGCCGCACCCGGGCGGACGGGGTCACTGAACGGCGTGGTGCGAACTGCGTCTCAGTTTGCGGCGACATCGCGAACGGGGTGTTCCATGCGCGCCGACCCGGGCGGACGGCATGCCCTGATACCATCGCGCCGTCTCCCGCAGAACCGCCCCCATGCCATTGGATGTCGTCGTCGTCATGGACCCCATCGGGTCCATCAAGATCGTCAAGGACACCACGTTCGCCATGCTGCTGGAAGCGCAGCGGCGCGGCCACCGCCTGCAGTACGTGATCCCCGGGCGGCTGTCGCTGCGCGACGGCGTGGCCCAGGCCCAGGTGGCGGCACTGACCGTGAAGGACGACAAGGCAGGCTGGTTCACTCTCGGGGACACGCGCACGCTGACCTTCGGCCCCGGCCAGGTGGTGCTGATGCGCAAGGACCCGCCGGTCGACGATCAGTACCTGTACGACACCCATGTGCTGGGCATCGCCCAGCAGGCCGGCGCGCTGATCGTCAACGACCCGCAGGGCCTGCGCGACTACAACGAGAAGCTGGCGGCGCTGCTGTTCCCGCAGTGCTGCCCGCCGACCCTGGTCAGCCGTGATCCCGCCGCGCTGAAGGCCTTCGTCGCCGAGCACGGCGAGGCGGTGCTGAAGCCGCTGGATGGCATGGGTGGGCGCTCGATCTTCCGGGTGAAGGCCGGCGACCCCAATACCAACGTCATCCTGGAAACCCTGGTCGGCGACGGCCGCCTGACCCTGGCCCAGCGGTTCATTCCCGGCATCAAGGACGGCGACAAGCGGGTGCTGCTGGTGGACGGCGAACCGGTGGACTACGCGCTGGCGCGGATCCCCCAAGGGGACGAGTTCCGCGGCAACCTGGCCGCCGGTGGCCGCGGCGAAGGCCGGCCGCTGAGCGAGCGCGACCGCTGGATCGCCACCCAGGTCGGCCCGGAAATGAAGCGGCGCGGCATGCTGTTCGTCGGCCTGGATGTGATCGGCGACTACCTGACCGAGGTCAACGTCACCAGCCCCACCTGCGTGCGCGAACTCGATGCGCAGTTCGGGCTGAACATCGCCGCCCTGCTGTTCGACGCGATCGAGAAGAAGCTCGCCTGAGATGTCGGCGGTCCCCGTCACCCCACCGAAGATCGGTGCGAACGAACGCCTCGGCGCCACCCTGGCGCTGTCGCTGATCGTGCACGGCCTGCTGGTGCTGGGCGTGGGCTTCGCCCTGGACGATGCCGCGCCGGTGATGCCCACGCTGGACGTGATCCTCAGCCAGACCAGCACGCCGCTGACGCCGAAGGAAGCCGACTTCCTGGCCGCCGCCAACCAGGAAGGCGGCGGTGAAAGCGACCAGGCCAAGCGTCCGCGCGACAGCCAGGCCGGCTGGATTCCCCAGCCCGATACCGGATTGGCCCCGCAACCCCTGCGCGCGCAGACGACGGCCCCGGCGCCGCCGCCGGAAAGCCGGGTGGTCACCACACGCGAGAGCGATACGCGCGCTCCGGTGGCAGAGGCCCGTCCGCAACCGGATCAGCCCGAGCTGCCGCAGGGCGAGCAGAAGGTGCAGCGCGATGCGGAGATGGCGCGACTGGCCGCCGAATACCACCTGCGTTCGGAGCTGTACGCCAAGCGTCCGAAGCGCAAGTTCGTCTCGGCCAGCACCAAGGAATACGTCTACGCCAACTACCTGCGGGCGTGGGTCGACCGCGCCGAGCGCGTCGGCAATCTCAACTATCCCGACGAGGCGCGCCGCAAGCGCCTGGCCGGCACGCTGGTGATCAGCGTGGCGGTGCGTCGCGACGGCAGCGTCGAGCAGACCCGCATCATCCAGTCCAGCGGCATCCCGCTGCTGGATTCCACCGCACTGCGCATCGTGCAGTTGGCCTCGCCGTTCCCGCCCCTGCCCGAGACCGCCGAGAACGTGGACATCCTGCACGTCACCCGCACCTGTCGCTTCCTGGCGGGTGGCGCAGTGCGCGACGAGTAGAGGACCGATTCAGCGCGAGGCGCGCAGGGCCTTCTGTTCTTCCAGGGTCAGGGCGACGTTGTTGCGCAGTTAGGCCGGCTCCACGCGCTCGGGCGCGATGGCCTCGCCACGCTGCCAGGCCTCCACCGCCAGTCGCGCCAGATCGGCGGCGTGCGGCAGCGCCTGCGGGTCGATGCGGGCGAAGCGCGCGTGCAGCGCGGTCGCCAACGCCCCCTCGACCGCAGCGAATCCCGTGCCCATGCCGATCCAGCCGCTGGCATCGCCGGGCAGCCGATAGTCGGCCGGCGCGACGACGCTTTCGTCGGTCGTGGCCTGCAGGCCGTCGCCCTGGCGCACGAACGTGCCGGTATAGATCTCGCCCATCCGCGCATCGATCGCGGCAAGGATGGCGTGGGGCGCGCCGATATCGCAGCCGCCCTCGCCGGCCAGCGCAGCCGGCGGCGGCACCTGCGCGGCCAGCACCGCCAGCGTCGATACCGGCAACAGCGGCCGGTCCAGCGCCAGGGCGATGCCCTGCGCAAGCGCGATGGCCAGGCGGACCCCGGTGAAGGCGCCCGGACCGCGGCTGAGCGCCACCGCGTCGAGCTGGGAACGGGCGATGCCGGCCTCGGCCAGCAGCTGCCCGGCCCACGGCAACGCCAGCTCGGCATGGCGGCGCGGCGCGATCTCGAAGCGCTCGCGCACCTCGCCATCGACGTAGACGGCGACGGAACAGGCTTCGGTGGCGGTTTCGAAGGCGAGCAGCTTCATGCGGGTCGGCAGGCAGTCATCGGACAAGGATACCCGTGCGGGTCAGAAGCGGGCATCGGCGAACCAGTCGTCGCCGGGTGGCCGTGGCGCGACGGCCTGGTCGTCGCTGATCGCCGCGCCGAAGAATCCCTGCACGTCCTGCACGCGCTGCGTACGCGCGAACGGCGGCAGCGAATCCAGGAAGATGCGCCCATAGGGCTTGCCGGTCAGGCGCGGATCACACAGCACCAGCACGCCGCGGTCGGTCTCGCTGCGGATCAGCCGGCCCACCGCCTGCTTCAGCGCGATCACCGCCTGCGGCAGCTGTTCGTCACGGAACGGATTGCCGCCGGCGCGACGCACCGCCTCCAGGCGCGCCTCGAACACCGGATCGTCCGGCGCGGCGAAGGGCAGCTTGTCCACCACCACCACGCTCAGCGCATCGCCGACCACGTCCACGCCCTCGCGGAAACTCGCCGCGCCCAGCAGGACGCCGTTGCCCGATTCGCGGAAGCGCTGCAGCAGGGTGCCGCGCGGCGCCTCGCCCTGGACAAACAGCGGCCAGGGCCCGCCGCGCAGCGCCTCGGCGGCCTCGCGCAGCGCACGGTGCGAAGCGAACAGCAGGAACGCCCTGCCCTGCGACGCCTCCAGCACCGGGCGCACGGTCGCGATCAGCGCCTGGCCGAAGCTGGGCGCGTTGGGATCCGGCAGGCCGGCAGGCAGGTAGCACAACGCCTGATGCGGCCAGTCGAAGGGACTGGGCTGGAGCAGCGTCGGTGGGTCGTCCAGGCCCAGGCGGGTGGCGAAGTGGTCGAAGCGGCCACCGACGGCGAGCGTGGCCGACGTGAACACCCATGCCGCACGCGACTGCTCGCGGTGCTGGCGCAGTGGACCGGACACGTCCAATGGCGTGCGCTGGCAGCGGAACGCGCGTGGCGTGAGTTCGTACCAGAGCACGTCGCCGACGTCGGTTTGCGGTGCCTCGTCTTCGTCGAAGGCGCCCGCACCGGACGATGAGGCATGCCAGCGCGCCAGCCGCTTGGCGAACTCGGTGGCGCGCGCAGCGCAGGCTTCCAGGCCCAGTGACGCCTGCGCCAGCGGCGCCAGCGCGGCGGACAGCTCGGCCAGCGCCTGATCGAGGGCGTCGAACCCGGCCGCCACCTCCGGCCGGGCCAGCAGGCGTTCGCGGGTACCCCGCGCGGGCAGGCCTTCCATCGCCGCGCGGGCCTCGCGCAGCGCCTGCTCCAGCGCGCGCACCGGCGGCTGCAGCGCCGACAGCGCGCCGGCGACGTCCTTGCATTCGGCCAGGCAGTCGCGCGCCAGTTCCTGCAGCGGCCGCATGCCGAAGCCTTCGCCGAAGAAGTTCGCCGCCAGTTCGGGTAACTGGTGGGCCTCGTCGATCACGAAGGCCTGCGCGCCCGGCAGGATCTCGCCGAAGCCCTCCTGCTTCAGCGCCAGGTCGGCCAGCAGCAGATGATGATTCACCACCACGATGTCGGCCGTCTGCGCGCGCTGGCGCGCCTGCACCACGAAGCAGTCGTCCCAGAACGGGCATTCGCTGCCCAGGCAGTTGTCGATGGTGGACGTGACCAGCGGCAGCAGCGGCGAGTCGTCCGGCAGCGATGCCAGTTCGGCCATGTCGCCGAACTGGGTGCGCCCCCCCCATGCGACGATCCGTTGGAACTGGTCCACCTGCTCGCGGCTGGTGAAGGTGGTGCGCAGGGCCTGCGGATCGCCCTTGGCCTGGTTCACGCGGTAGCGGCACAGGTAGTTGCTGCGCCCCTTCAGCAGCGCGGATTTCAACCCGGCCACGCCCAGCGCGTCGCGCACGCGCGGCAGGTCGCGGTGGTACAGCTGGTCCTGCAGCGCGCGCGTGCCGGTGGAGATGATGGTCTTCAGGCCCGACAGCAGCGCCGGCACGAGGTAGGCGAACGTCTTGCCGGTGCCGGTGCCGGCCTCGGCCAGCAGCACCTCGCGCGCGTCAAACGCATCGGCGATCGCCGCCGTCAGGCGCTGCTGGGCGTCGCGGGGCGCGAAAGCGTCGAGTCGTTCCGCCAGCGCACCGCCCTCGCTGAGGGCATCGCGGCTGGCCTGGGCTAGCTGAGACATCGGGGAAACGTAAGGCGGCGTGCAGCGACAAGGGTACCGCGTCGCCCTGCGGGCGGCATGCGGTTCACATGCGCTCGATGACCGGCACGGTGCACGCGTCGCGGCGGCTTTCCGCGTCGGCGATGGCGGCCTGCATCGTGGCCGCGCGTGCGGCGTGCTGGGCGGCGTCCTCCGGCGTGTGGCGCGCGGGCAGCGGCGCCTGCACGGCGAGCGCGTGCTGGCGCACCTGGCGCACGGTCTCCCAGTGCATCCTGCACAGCGGGCCCACCTGCGAGCCCAGCTGGAACGCACGCTGGGCCAGCGTATCCGCGCGTGCGTAGTCGCCCTGCAGGATGGCCACTTCGGCACGCTCCTGCAGCACGGCGGGATCCTCGGGCACCAGCAGCAGCGCCTGGTTCAGCGCGTCCCCGGCGGCCGCGGCATCGCCGGCGACGCGCGCCTGCTGCGCCCGCTCGCGCAGATCCTCCACCTGCGGGTCGCGCAGCGGTTGCACGGCCAGCTCGCGGTCGTCGTCGCCGGCGGCGGCATG